>NZ_LNSA01000024.1 GCF_001468465.1 Sphingopyxis sp. H115 | reverse complement strand
GCGGCTTTGGTGGCTTTTCGGGCGGGGGCGGCAGCTTCGGCGGCGGCGGCGCGTCGGGCGGCTGGTAGGAGCACGGGACATGCCACGCAAAGTCAATCATGTGAACGAAGCCGATCACCGCATCGTCACCGAAGCGGTCGCGGCCGCCGAGCGCCACACCGATGGCGAGATCGTCACAATCATCGCCGCGCAGTCGAGCGATTATGACGATGTCGCGCTCGTCTGGGCCAGCGTCGGAGCGTTTCTGGCGATGTCGCTCATCGCGCTATTTCCCGATTTTTATCGCGGGCTTTACGATGCCTTGCGCGGTGGCTGGGGGCATGAGCCGACCGCGAACGAGTGGCTGGGCACGGTGATCGCCTTTGGCGTCGTCAAATGGATCGGCATCTGGCTGATCCTGCTGTGGCGCCCGCTGCGCCTCTCGCTGACCCCGCGGTCGATCAAGGCCGGGCGTGCGCGAGCGCGCGCCATCGACCTGTTCAAGGTCGGCACCGAAGCCAAGACCGTCGGCCGCACCGGCGTCGTCCTCTACGTCAGCCTCGCCGAGCATCGCGCCGACATTGTCGCCGACGAGGCGATCGCGTCGAAGGTGTCGCCCGACATTTGGGGTGAGGCGATGGCCGCGCTGATCGAGCGCATCCGCGCGGGCCAGCCCGGCGAAGGCATGGCGGAAGCGGTGCGGCAGGTCGGGGCGGTGCTTGCGACCCATTTCCCGAAAAGCGACGGCAATCCCAACGAACTGTGCGACCGGCTGATCGAGATCTGACATGACCCGCCCTGCCCCCGACACGCCCATCGAAACACGCTGGGAAGGCCGCTTCATCACCGTCAAACAGCAGGGCAATTGGGAATATGTCTCGCGCTCGCGCGGCATCCATGCGGCAGTGATCCTGCCGATCGACGACAGGGCGGACGGACGGCACGTCATTCTGGTCGAGCAATATCGCGTGCCGCTGAAGCGCCAATGCTTGGAGCTTCCCGCCGGGCTGGTCGGCGACGACAGCGCGGGCGAAGCAGCGGAGGTCGCCGCGGCGCGCGAACTGGAAGAAGAAACGGGCTATCGCGCCGCGACCTGGCGCACGGTAGGTGAATTCTACAGCTCGCCCGGCATGGTCAGCGAAAGCTTCACCCTGCTCGTCGCCACCGACTTGACCAAAGTCGGCGACGGCGGCGGGGTCGATGGCGAGGACATCATCGTGCACCGCGTGCCGCTGAACGGGATCGAAGATTTCGTGGCGGCGAAACGCGCCGAAGGCTGCGGTATCGACGTGCGCGTCGCGATGCTGCTTGCGGGCGGGTTGCTGGCCGAAACCTAAATCCGTTCGTGTCGAGCGAAGTCGAGACACCCATTGGCGCGGAGCAGGGTCGAGGGCATCTCGACTTCGCTCGATGTGAACGGGACGTAACGTCAGCGCGCGCCGAACCGCCAGCGCAGCAACGGCCGCGCGAGCAGCAGGCCGGCGAGGAAGCCGCCGACATGCGCCCAGATCGCGACCGCACCGAACCCGCCACCGCCCGCAAAGCCAATGAGCAACTGCACGGCGATCCACGCCGCGGCGAGCCACAGCGCGCGCACCCAGTGGCTAGGGATCGGGCCGATCGCAGGGGCTCGGGTGCGGCTGAAGATCAGCGCAAAAACAGCGATCAGCGCCGAGATCGCGCCGCTCGCGCCGATCATCGGCACCGCCGAACCGGGATCGGCAAGATATTGGGCGAACGCGCCGCCATAGGCGCCGGCCAGCAGCAGCACCGCCATCGCCTTAGCGCCCAGCGGCGCTTCCAATTGGCGACCGATAAAGAGCAGGACGACCATGTTGAAGGCGATGTGCACCACCCCGCCGTGCAGGAAAGCCGACGACAGCGGCGTCAGCGCAAACGGGACCATCGCGCCGGGCGGCAGGATCAGATCCTGTCCGAAGCGCGCGGGGATGAAGCCCGCGCGCACGATCGCCTCGATCTGGAATCCGGTGATCGACAGCAGGATGAACAGAACGACGCAGGCGAGCGCATAGCCTGTGACCAGCGGCGTATCCTGCGGCTTCATCGTCCGGTTCCGATCTCAGGCCTGAAGCCGGTCAGATGAATTCGATCTTGGTCACCAGATAATATTTGTCGCCCGCGGGCACGGTGACTTCGACCTCGTCGTCGACGCGGCGGCCGATCAGCGCGCGGCCGAGTGGCGAATTATAGCTGATCTTCCCATCCTTCGCGTCAGCCTCGGCCTGCCCGACGATCTGGTATTTGACCGGCTTGTCGTCCTCGTCGGCAAGGGTGACGGTCGCGCCGAACACGATGCGGTCGCCCGACAGAGTCGTCGGGTCGATGACCTGCGCGCGCGACAGCTTGTCCTCGAGGTCGCCGATCGTCGCTTCGACCTGGCCCTGGCGTTCCTTGGCGGCGTGATATTCGGCATTTTCCGAAAGGTCGCCATGCGCGCGCGCTTCCTCGATCGCATCGACGATCAGCGGTCGCTCGGCTTTGAGGATCGCGAGTTGCGCGTTCAGCTTCTCATAGCCTTCTGCCAGCATCGGCACCTTTTCAACGCTTGCCATTATCCTGTTGTCCTTCGTCAATAATCCAGCGCCAGCGAAACTTCGCCGGGCGGCTGAGCCGCTGTTCCGTCAATGTCGGGGGGTGGAGCGGTGCCTTCAATAATAGTCCTGAAGCGGCTTTACTTCAAGACTATGCGCGCGGAGCGCCCCGATCGCCTGCGTCGCGGCATCGCTCGCCGCCGCCGTCGTATAATAGGCGATGTCGGCGGCGAGCGCCGAGGCGCGGATCGACTGCGAATCCTGCAAGCTTTGCCAGCCTTCGGTCGTGTTGAAGATCAGCTGGATGTCGCCGTCCTTGATCCGGTCGACGATATGCGGGCGGCCTTCGGCGACCTTGTTGACGCGCTCGATGTCGATCCCCTGCCCCGCGAGATAGTCGGCGGTACCGCCGGTCGCGATAACCTTCCAGCCCCACTCGGCGAGCTGCCTCACCGCGCCGACAATGCGCGGCTTGTCACTGTCCTTCACCGACACGAACACACGGCCGTCAGTCGGCAGGCGGTCACCCGCCCCGAGCTGCGCCTTGGCAAAAGCGAGGTTGAAATCGCGGTCGATTCCCATGACTTCGCCGGTGGACTTCATCTCGGGGGACAGCACCGGGTCGGTGCCGGGGAAACGCGCGAAGGGGAAGACTGCTTCCTTGACTGCGACGTGGGTGATTTCTCGATTGATCTTCGGCAGGTCGGCGAGTTTCTCGCCCGCCATCACGCGCGCCGCGATCTTGGCGATCGGCGAGCCGACGGCCTTGGCGACGAAGGGCACGGTCCGGCTGGCGCGCGGGTTGACCTCGATCAGATAGACTTCGTCATCCTTGACCGCGAACTGGATGTTCATCAGGCCGCGAACTTCCAGCGCGCGCGCCAGCGCATCGGCCTGCCGCTCGATCTCGGCGACGATCCCCGCCGACAGGCTGTACGGCGGGATCGAGCAGGCGCTGTCGCCCGAATGGACTCCGGCTTCCTCGATATGCTGGAGCACGCCCGCCACGACGACATCGGTCCCGTCGCACAGCGCATCGACATCGACCTCGATCGCGTCGCGCAGATAGCGGTCGATCAGCACTGGGCTGTCCCCCGACACCTGCACCGCGGTCTCGATATAATTTTCGAGCTGCGCCTGATCGTCGACGATCTCCATCGCGCGGCCGCCGAGCACATAGGAGGGACGCGTCAGCACCGGATAACCGATGCGCGCCGCGACCGCGACGGCTTCCTCGCGGCTGCGCGCGATGCCGTTTTCGGGCTGCTTGAGGCCGAGCTTGTTGACGAGCGCCGCGAAACGCTCGCGGTCTTCGGCAAGGTCGATCGCGTCGGGCGAAGTACCGAGGATCGGGATGCCGGCCTCAGCCAGCGCTTGCGCGAGCTTGAGCGGAGTCTGCCCGCCGAACTGCACGATCACGCCGACGAGCTCGCCCTTCGACATTTCGACATGCAGGATCTCCAGCACATCCTCGGCGGTGAGCGGCTCGAAATAGAGGCGGTCCGACGTGTCATAATCGGTCGACACCGTCTCCGGGTTGCAGTTGACCATGATCGTTTCATAGCCCGCTTCTTCCAATGCGAAGCAGGCGTGGCAGCAGCAATAATCGAACTCGATCCCCTGCCCGATGCGGTTCGGGCCGCCGCCGAGGATCACGACCTTCTTGGCGGACGACGGGTTCGCCTCATTCTCGGGCTCACCAAAGGTCGGTGCTTCGTAGGTCGAATAGAGATAGGGGGTCTGCGCCTGGAACTCCGCCGCGCAGGTGTCGATGGTCTTGAACACCGGACGCACGCCAAGCTTGTGGCGCAGCTTGCGCACTTCCCCCTCGGTCACGCCGCCGGTCATTGCCCTCACCGCCTCGTGGATCAAGCCGCTGCCGTGCGCGGTCGCATGACGCGTGCCCGGCTGGAGGTTTGCCGACTGGAGTGCCAGATAGGCAAGGCGCTTGTCCGAAAAGCCCATCGCCTTCAATTTGCGCAGCCCCTCCGCGTCGCGCGGCAGACCGTTCCTGCAAACCTCTTGCTCGGCCTCGACGATCTCGGCGATGCGTTCGAGGAACCACATATCGTAACCCGCGACGCGGTTGATCTCGGCGAGCGGCAGCCCTTCGCGGATCGCCTGCGCGGTGTTGAGCAGGCGGTCGGGGGTGCGCTGCGCCAGTTCGTTGCGCAGCTGGTCGTGCGTCGCGCCCTTCAGCCGCTCGACGAAGTTGAAGCCCGAAAGCCCCGTCTCCAGCCCGCGCAGCGCCTTTTGCAACGATTCATGGATCGTGCGCCCGATCGCCATGACCTCGCCGACCGACTTCATCGCGGTCGACAGCGTCGCCTCGGCGCCCTTGAATTTCTCGAACGCAAAGCGCGGGATCTTGGTCACGACATAATCGATCGTCGGTTCGAACGACGCCGGGGTGACGCCGGTGATGTCGTTCATGATCTCGTCGAGCGTGTAGCCGACCGCGAGCTTCGCCGCGACCTTGGCGATCGGGAAACCCGTCGCCTTCGACGCTAATGCCGACGAGCGCGACACGCGCGGGTTCATCTCGATCACGATCAGGCGGCCGTCCTTGGGGTTCACCGCGAACTGCACGTTCGACCCGCCCGTCTCGACGCCGATCTCGCGCAGCACTGCGATGCTCGCGTTGCGCATGATCTGATATTCCTTGTCGGTCAGCGTCAGCGCGGGGGCGACGGTGATGCTGTCGCCGGTATGCACGCCCATCGGATCGACATTCTCGATCGAACAGATGATGATGCAATTGTCCTTGCGGTCGCGCACCACCTCCATCTCATATTCTTTCCAGCCGAGGAGCGATTCCTCGATCAGGACTTCGGTGGTGGGCGAGGCGATCAGGCCGCCGCGGACGATATGCTCGAATTCCTCGCGGTTATACGCGATGCCGCCGCCGGTGCCGCCGAGCGTGAACGACGGGCGGATGATCGAGGGCAGCCCGGTGCGTTCGAGCACCGCAAACGCCTCGTCGAGCGTGTGCGCGACGCCGCTGCGCGCGCTTTCGAGCCCGATCTTGTCCATCGCGTCGCGGAATTTCTGCCGGTCCTCGGCCTTGTCGATCGCCTCGGCGTCGGCGCCGATCATCTCGACGCCATACTTGGTCAGCGTGCCGTCGTTGAACAAAGCGAGCGCGGTGTTGAGCGCGGTCTGCCCGCCCATCGTCGGCAGCACCGCGTCGGGGCGCTCCTTCGCGATGATCTTCGCGACGATCTCGGGCGTGATCGGCTCCACGTATGTGGCGTCGGCGAGGTCGGGATCGGTCATGATCGTCGCCGGGTTGGAGTTGACGAGGACGATGCGATAGCCCTCCTCCTTCAGCGCCTTGATCGCCTGCGTCCCCGAATAGTCGAACTCGCACGCCTGACCGATAACGATCGGACCGGCGCCGATGACGAGGATGGATTGGATGTCGGTTCTTTTGGGCATTATTGGACCTTGTCGGCAGGCGTCGGAGGCGAGGACCAGAATTCTTGGAACGGAATATCAGTCCCAGGAGATTCTTTCGCGAAAACGGAAACGGAAAAGTGGAACGGGACGGATCGCTTCACGCATTTCACGATTTCGCGATCATGATCCGTACTCGCAGCCACAATGATCTGGCCGTGCGATCTTTCGACGTCCGAATATCTCGCGTCGGGCGCTCCGCATTTTCGGATTTGCTCCAAGGAGAAGTCCGGACCGCTTTGCTCCAGTTTGAAGTCGGGGCTCAATACGTCAGGCATCGGCGCTGTACCCTGTATCTTGCCATACCCCCCGCGTACGCCATCGGGAAATTCGAAGACAAGGGTCGGAGACGAAAGCGCCGTGCCGCCTAAAATCGACTGTCCAGCCGCCGCCAGAGCAAGAAAAATATAGCTGACTGTCGCCGTCACTTCAGCCCACCCACGAACTTCTCGAACAGATAGAAGCTGTCCTGCGGCCCCGGGCTCGCCTCGGGGTGATATTGCACGCTGAAGGCGTTCTTGCCCGTGATCGCGATGCCGCAGTTCGATCCGTCGAACAGGCTCTTGTGCGTCTCGACCACGCCTGCGGGCAGCGTCGAGGCGTCGACCGCGAAGCCGTGGTTCATGCTCGTGATTTCGACGATGCCATCTTCGGCGCGCTGCACCGGATGGTTCGCGCCGCGATGCCCTTGGTGCATCTTCACGGTCTTGGCGCCCGCCGCGATGCCCAGCATCTGGTGGCCGAGGCAGATGCCGAAGATCGGCACGTCGCGCTCAAGCAGCCCCTGAATGACGGGCACCGCATAATTGCCCGTCGCGGCGGGATCGCCGGGGCCGTTCGAGAGGAACACGCCCGCGGGTTTGTGGCTCAGCACTTCGTCGAGGCTCGCGGTCGCGGGGACCACGGTGACGCGCGCGCCGGCCTTGACGAGGTTGCGGAAGATATTGTCCTTCGCGCCATAGTCGATCGCGACGACATGCGGCCGCTCGCCGCCGTCCTCGGTCGCATAGCCATGCCCCAGCGTCCACGCGCCGCCGGTCCAGTCGCCGGTGTCGGTGCGGCTGACCGCCTTCGCAAGGTCGAGCCCCTCGAGCCCCGGCCAGCCGCGCGCCATTGCAAGCAGCTCGTCGATGTCGAACTTGCCGTCGGGGCTGTGCGCGATCACCCCGTTCGGCGCGCCCGCGTCGCGGATACGGCGGGTGAGCGCGCGCGTGTCGATGCCCGCGAGCCCAATCACGCCCTGCTCGGCCATCCATTCGGGCAAGGTCTGCACGCTGCGGAAGTTGCTGGGCGCCGTCGGCAGCTCGCGCGTGATGGCGCCCACCGCGCCGTGCACGCCGCGCTCCATATCCTCGGGGTTCGCGCCGACATTGCCGATGTGCGGGAAGGTGAAAGTGACGACCTGCCCAGCATAGCTCGGGTCGGTCAGGATTTCCTGATAGCCCGTCATCGACGTATTGAAACAAATCTCGCCCACTGCGGCGCCGCTCGCGCCGTAACCCACGCCCCACAGGATCGTGCCATCGGCAAGGACAAGAACACCCGTAGCCCCGGAAGGCTGGGTTTTGGGCGCGGCAGAGGGGTTGGCTGGTGCCATTCAACATGCTCCGGACGGGGGGCTAAACGGCCGACCAAGTAGGCGGCAAAAAAGTGATTCACAAGCTATCGGATTTGGAATCTTCCCGCTAGGGAGGGTCTTTCCGAAATTTGCAGCGCAAGAGGACACGCATGATTCGTGACGACATCAAGGCTGCGCAGGTCGCCGCGATGAAAGCGGGCGACAAGGCGCGTTTGGGCACCATCCGGCTGATGCTGGCGAAGATCAAGGACAAGGACATCGAATTGCGCACCGGCACCGCGCCGGCCGACGACGATGTGCTGGTCACCGACGTGCTCCAGAAAATGGTCAAGCAGCGCCGCGAATCGATCGCCATGTACGAACAGGGTGGGCGGCAGGAACTCGCCGACATCGAAGCGGCCGAAGTCGCCGTGATCGAGGGTTTCCTGCCCGCGCAGCTGAGCGACGACGAAGCGATGGCGGCGATCAAGGCGATCGTCGATGAACTGGGCGCGTCGAGCCTGAAGGATATGGGCAAGGTGATGGCCGCGGTGAAGGACCGGCTGGGCTCGCAGCTCGATATGAGCAAGGCGAGTGGTTGGGTGAAGGCGGCTTTGTCGTAAGACAGGCCCTCCCCTAACCCCTCCCGCAAGCGGGAGGGGGACTAGACTGGACCGGCCGCGACCGCATATTCTCCCCTCCCGCTTGCGAGAGGGGTCGGGGGAGGGCCTGTTGGACAAGGGCTACAAACGACCGACTGCGCTTTCCCGCGAACTACGTCTGAATGCCACGCCCGCCGAACGGGCTCTGTGGGCACAATTGAGCGCCCGCAAAGTCAGTGGCGTTCGGTTCAATCGCCAATTTCCAATCGGCCCGTTCATCTGCGATTTCGTCTCGCGATCAGCCAGGCTCGTCATTGAAGTCGATGGCGGGCAACACGCGGTTGATGTAGAAAAAGACCAAGCGCGTACGGCGTTTCTGCAATCACAGGGTTATCGGGTGATCCGTTTCTGGAACAATGATGTGTTGAAACGGGTCGAAGGCGTCGTGAGCGAGATCAAGCTTGTACTTGCGGACATGCCCTCCCCTAGCCCCTCCCGCAAGCGGGAGGGGGACTGGTGACCCTCACCCCGCAATGGCTCGATGAACTCCGCTCGCGCATCACGCTGTCGACGCTCATCGGCCGCACGGTGAAGGTCACCCGCGCCGGCCGCGAATATAAGGCGTGCTGTCCGTTCCATAACGAGAAGACGCCGAGCTTCACGATCAACGACGAAAAGGGCTTCTACCATTGCTTCGGGTGCAGCGCCCACGGCGATGCGATCCGCTGGATGACCGACCAGCGCGGGCTGTCATTCATGGACGCGGTGAAGGAACTCGCCGCCGAGGCGGGCATGGAGGTCCCCGCCCCCGACCCGCGCGCCGCGAAAAAGGCCGAGGAGCAGGCGAGCTTGCGCGATGTGACGCAGGCGGCGGCCGACTGGTTCGTGCAGCAGCTCGGCAGCAGCAACGGCGCGCCCGCGCGCGAATATCTGACCAAACGCGGGATTTCGGAGGCGACGCGCAAGGCGTTCGGCTTCGGCCTGGCGCCCGAGAGCCGCAGCGCGCTGAAGGAAGCGCTCAAGAAATTCCCGACCGCGATGCTCGTCGAGGCGGGCATGCTGATCGCGGTCGACGATAAGGAGCCCTATGACCGCTTCCGCGGCCGGCTGATGATCCCGATCCGCGACGCGCGCGGGCGGGTGATAGCGTTTGGCGGGCGCATATTGGGCGACGGCGAGCCCAAATATCTGAACTCGCCCGACACGCCGCTCTTCGACAAAGGGCGCACGCTCTACAATCTCGACAAGGCCTCGCCCGCGTCGCGGCAGACGAACAGGATCATCGTCGTCGAAGGCTACATGGACGTCATCGCGCTCGCCGAGGCGGGGATCGCCGATGCCGTCGCGCCGCTCGGCACCGCGCTCACCGAGAATCAGCTCTCGATGCTGTGGCGCATGGTGCCGGTGCCCGTCCTCTGCTTCGACGGCGACAGCGCGGGGCAAAAGGCGTCGATGCGCGCCGCGATGCGAGCGCTCCCCCTGCTCCGCCCCGGATTCAGCCTGTCCTTCGCGACGCTGCCCGCGGGGCAGGACCCCGACGATATCGTTCGCGCGCGCGGCGCGGCGGGGTTCGCCGAAATCCTGGGCGAAGCGCAGCCGCTCGTCGAACGCCTCTGGGCGCACGAAGTCGCCGCCGGCCCGCTCGCAACGCCCGAGGAACGCGCCGCGCTCAAGACCCGCCTCCTCGCGCACGCCGATGCGATCGAAGATGCCGACGTGCGGCACCATTATCGCGAGGCCTTCCGCGAACGGCTCGACGCGCTCTTCGCGCGGGCGCGCCCCGAGCGCGGGCCGCGCCAGCCGTGGACCCAGAACGTGCCGCGCGGCGGTTTCGGCGGAAGCGGGCGCCGCTTCGCCCCCGATCCGCGATTGCAACCTCCGGCGGACGAAACGCGTTCCATCGGGCAAGCCGGGATCGCGGCGCCGCTGATCGCGGCGCTCATCGGCGGGTTGCTGCGCTATCCGGCGGTTATCCGGCGCCACGACGAGGAACTGGCGCGCCTGTCGATCGGCGATCCCGCCGACGCCGAATTGCTCGACGCGATGCTTGACATCGCGATGCGGCAGGAAGGGCTTGATTGCGAGGGGTTGCTTGCCATATTGGAGCCAATGAAAGTGTATAATAGGGCGACGACATTGCTCCGAGCCGATGGAATGCACTTCTCATTCAATCGCTCGCCGAAGAAGAATGAGGCCATCGATCATAATCGGGCGCAGAGGGAACTTTCGGAGTTCATCTCTCTGGTGAACACGCAGGCAGAGCTGAAAATGCGCCGCTTGCAGGCCGATGAGATCGCCAGGGCCAGACTCGACGACCAATCTATCGCGGAGCAGAACCGGCTGCGGGCGATGGATGAAGACCTGATGCACCGGCTCCAGGCGCTGCGCGAAAGCGGCGCCTAGAACCGAAACCCCTTATTGCCCCAAGGCAAGGAACAAGAATGGCCACCAAGAACACCGCCGCCGAAACCGATACCGACGCCCCGCTGATCGACCTCAATGAGGCCGACGTCAAAAAGCTGATCGCGCGCGGCAAGAAGCGCGGTTACCTGACCTATGACGAGCTGAATGCGGCGTTGCCGCAGGACGAGATGTCGTCCGAGCAGATCGAGGATATCATGTCGGCAATCTCCGACATGGGCATCAACATCGTCGAAAGCGACGAGGATGTGCAGGAAGAAGCCGAGCAGGAAAGCGACGACGAAGTCGATGTTTCGGCCGGCACGGGTTCGGTGTCGAACCCCGCGATCGAGAAGAAGAAGGAAACGGTCGATCGCACCGACGATCCCGTTCGCATGTACCTGCGCGAAATGGGCGCAGTCGAGCTGCTCAGCCGCGAAGGCGAAATCGCGATCGCGAAGCGCATCGAGGCGGGCCGCGACACGATGATTCTCGGGCTTTGCGAAAGCCCGCTGACTTTCAACGCGATCATCGACTGGTCGAACGCGCTCAACAATGGCGACATGCAGCTGCGCGAGATCGTCGATCTCGAAGCAATGTTGTCGAAGGACCCGGCGCCGGAAAACCTCGACGAGGAAGGTGCCGAGGATGATGGCGAGATCAGCGAGAAGACCGCCGGCGTCTCGTTCAAGGACGAGGACGAGGTCGAGGAAGAACCCTCGGCCGACGGCGACGACGAGGACGGCGAGGGCTCGTCGGGCAAGCGCGAGAATTTCGAGGAAGACGAGGAAGACAACACGCTCAGCCTCGCCGCGATGGAAGAGCTGCTGAAGCCCGACGCGCTCGAAAAATTCGCGAACATCACCAAGAGCTTCAAGGCCTTTTCGAAGCTGCAGGAAGCGCGCCTCGAATCGCTCTCGGGCGGCGAGGAATTTCCCGCGGCGTCGGAGAAGAAATATCACAAGCTGCGCGAGGAGCTCACCGCGCAGGTCGAAAGCGTGCAGTTCCACGGCACCAAAATCGAATATCTGGTCGACCAGCTCTACAGCTACAACCGGCGCCTGACCGCGCTCGGCGGCCAGATGCTGCGCCTTGCCGAGCGCCACAAGGTGCCGCGCAAGTCGTTCCTCGACAATTATGTCGGACGCGAGCTTGAGGAAAACTGGCTCGATCAGGTGTCGGGGCTCGACAAGAAATGGGCGGCTTTCGCAGAGAATGAGGCGAGCGCGGTCGATCGCATCCGCATCGAGATCAGCGAAATCGCGCAGGCGGCGGGCATGAGCCTCGTCGAATTCCGCCGCGTCGTGAACATGGTCCAGAAGGGCGAGCGCGAGGCGCGCATCGCCAAGAAGGAAATGGTCGAGGCGAACCTGCGCCTCGTGATCTCGATCGCCAAGAAATATACGAACCGCGGGCTGCAGTTCCTCGACCTCATCCAGGAAGGCAATATCGGCCTGATGAAGGCGGTCGATAAGTTCGAATATCGCCGCGGCTACAAGTTCAGCACCTATGCGACCTGGTGGATCCGCCAGGCGATCACCCGCTCGATCGCCGATCAGGCACGCACGATCCGCATCCCGGTCCATATGATCGAGACGATCAACAAGCTGGTGCGCTGCAGCCGCCAGTTCCTCCACGAGAGCGGCCGCGAGCCGACGCCCGAGGAAATGGCCGAGCGTCTGTCGATGCCGCTCGAAAAGGTCCGCAAGGTGATGAAGATCGCCAAGGAACCGATCAGCCTCGAAACGCCGATCGGCGACGAGGAAGACAGCCACCTCGGCGATTTCATCGAGGACAAGAATGCCGTCATCCCGGTCGACGCCGCGGTGCAGTCGAACCTCAAGGAAACGGTCACCCGCGTGCTGGCGTCGCTCACCCCGCGCGAGGAACGCGTGCTACGCATGCGTTTCGGCATCGGCATGAACACCGACCACACGCTGGAGGAAGTCGGCCAACAGTTCAGCGTGACGCGCGAGCGTATCCGCCAGATCGAGGCGAAGGCGCTCCGCAAGCTGAAGCACCCGAGCCGCAGCCGCAAGATGCGCAGCTTCCTCGACCAATAACCCTTCGGGCCTTTTGAAACGTCAAACGCCCCGCCTTCACCGGCGGGGCGTTTCCTTTTGCATCTGGGATCATAGCCTTAACCCGATGGTGCGCTGCACAATTTTTTGCGGCACCTTCTTTGAATCGTCATCAAGGCGCCCCAGATAGCCGTGCCTTCGCGAGACAGAGGGCTTCATGATCGGCTCAGGCACAACCCATTAAATGACAACCATGCCCACTCGTTGGGAAAAATTTCACGAAAACTAACGGGAAGCCTGTCGGGGCAAGGCAGGAAAAGGCCGGAAATTCGAGGGACTGCGCGAATTGGCACGACCTTTGCGATGCATCCGGCATCGGCACGGGGCCAGGCCCGCAGCCAAAGGGAAAGACGAAAAGATGGAAAACGAAACCACCAACCTCTTCCGCCGCCGTGACACCTTTTTCGGAATCTGCGAGGCCGTTGGCCAGGATTTTGGCTTCAACCCCCTGTGGCTCCGCCTCGCCTTCATCGCGCCGCTCTTCTTCTTCCCGGTGCAGACCTTCATGGCCTATTTCGCACTTGGCCTCGTCGTGCTCGCGTCGCGGCTGATCTTCCCCGCGAAGAGCGCGGCACCAGCCCAGCCCGCGCTAAACGCGGTCGAAGCCGAAGCGCCGAAGGCCGAAAAGGCCGAGGAACTCGCGCTCGCAGCTTGAGCGGTACCGGCCGGGCACCCTCTCCCCGTCTGGCCCCTCCGCTCCGATGGCGCCCCGGCGCCATAGATGGGGCCGGCAAGCTCTCCCCGGTGCTTGCCGGCCTCCTTGCTTCCAGTGCAATTGTCCCTGACTGGAACAGGCAAAAATCAAATCGATCCGTCGCTTATAAACGCGACGTTTACGACGTTGCCCTATGATCGATCGCTGACATTCCATCGGCTTGGGCGCGGGTGCCCCTGCCCCAGCGAGGATCGAGCGTTGAGCCCATCGACACAGCCCCAGCTGCCGACGCGCGGCGTCGCCGAAATGCTCGATTCGCTGGTCGCCGGCGACGGCACCGGCGCGCATCCGCACGTCCGCTCCGGCGCGCTGTCGACCGGCGCCGAAGCGATGCGAAACCTCGCCGACGCGGTGCATTTCCTCTGCCTCCTCCACGGCCGCCATCCGGGCGTGATCGACAATGCCGCGCGCAAGGCGGTGGACCCCGCCTCGCGGCAATGGATGAACGAAGCGGCTGACGCCTTCGTCGTCGAACGCGCCTTTCTGTCGAAAATCGCCTCGGCGGTCGGTCCGGTCCCGAGCACGCAGGGCCAGGCCCAATGCGAGGCCGCGGTCGCCGCGCAGCGCAAGGCGATCGACATGCTCGCCGAATCGGATCGCCATGGCTGCGCGGTCGGCGCCGCAATCGCACTAACCCTCGACTGGCGCACGATTCGCGTCCTACTCGATATCAGCGCGCAGCGGCTCGACATCGCGCCGCCGACGTGCACCTTGCCCGACCTGCGCGACACTGCCCGGCTTGCGGGCACGGTGGCCGACGGCAACCCCGCCGTTGAGCGCGCGATGGTGTTCGGCGCGCAGCAACTGATTACCCAGCACAGCGGCCTGTGGGACCTGATGTCGGTCCGCGCCGCGAGCCGCGTCCACCCCTGATCCGCTCGGCGTGCGGTTCCCGCGCGCCCGAGTCCGCTTGCACCGCTTCCCCGCCGCCGCTATGCCCGCTTGACGTTCACGTTAAGGGAAAGGCTGCGACGCATGCGTTTCGAAGGTACCAGCGCCTACATCGCCACCGACGACCTGAAGGTCGCGGTCAACGCGGCGACCTTGTTGCGCCGCCCGCTGCTCGTGAAGGGCGAACCCGGTACCGGCAAGACCGTGCTGGCCGAGGAGATTGCGAAGGCGTTCGACGCGCCACTGATCACCTGGAACATCAAATCGACGACCAAGGCGCAGCAGGGCCTCTATGAATATGATGCCGTGGCGCGCCTGCGCGACGGCCAACTCGGCGAGGAACGCGTCCACGATATTCGCAACTATATCCGCAAGGGCAAATTGTGGGAGGCGTTCACCTCGCCCAAACTCCCCGTGCTGCTGATCGACGAGATCGACAAGGCCGACATCGAATTCCCGAACGACCTGCTGCAGGAACTCGATCGCATGGCGTTCCACGTCTATGAGACCGACGAGACGATCGTCGCCAAGGAACGCCCGATCGTCGTCATCACGTCGAACAATGAAAAGGAACTGCCCGACGCCTTCCTGCGCCGCTGTTTCTTCCACTATATCAAATTCCCCGACCGCGACACGATGGCCGAAATCGTCGAGGTTCACTTTCCCGGCATCCAGAAAACGCTGGTCAGCCGCGCGATGGATATCTTCTACGAGGTTCGCGAAGTGCCGGGGCTCAAGAAGAAGCCCTCGACGAGCGAGCTGATCGACTGGCTGAAGTTGCTGCTCAACGAGGACATGCCGCTCGAAGTCCTCCAGAACCGCGACGTCGGAAAGGCGATCCCGCCGCTCCACGGCGCGCTGCTCAAGAATGAGCAGGATGTAATGCTCTTCGAAAAGCTTGCGTTTATGGCGCGCCGTCAGGGTAGCTGAGACAGCTCGACCAAACCCAGAGTCCGCGCGTGTTGAGCGAAGTCGAGACACGCAACCGCGGCGCCAGACGTATCTCGACTTCGCTCGATACGAACGTGTGAGTGCTGATTAAAGCTGGTACGCCACCTCGACGTCGCCCCAGCGGCGGCCGCCGATCACTGCGGGCATATAGACGTTCCGCACGGTCAGGTAATTGATGCCGTCGCCCTCCTGGCGATAGACCGTCATGAAGAACGGCGCGCTGCTGCGCTTCGCCGCGGCGTCGGTCTCGTCATAGAGGATGCGGCCGTTGCGGCAGTGCGCGGTATCATGCTCGATGTCGCCGGTCGGCGCGCGCGAGCATTCGGTGATATGTGTCGGCAGGAATCCGTTCATGTCGCCCGCCGACGACATCTTGATTTCGGGATGGCTCGCGACGATGCGGTCGAACAGCGGACGCCAATTGGCATCGGCCCAGTCGCAAAGGCTGGTGCGGAAGCGTTCGGGATTCGAATTCGGCACGCGAACATAATCGGTGTCGAAAAGCTGCTCCATCGTCAGTTCACCGCGCGCGAGGGCTGCTTCGGCCAACCCGACGAATTCGTCGCGCACCTTCGCAGCGAGTTCGACGATCGCCGAATCCTGCGGGCTGACTCCCGCCGAGATGACCGCGTTGAACATGCGGTTCGACACATGCTCCATCGACAGGATCGAATCGCGCGTGCCGTCAAGGGTCGCGCTGTTGTCGCGTACGGAGGCGACAACGCTGTCGAGCGCCTCGCGCACCTTCGCGCCATTCGCATGGACCATCGCGCTCGACTGCGCGATGCGGTCGCTCTGGTCGTCGAGCAGGGCGACAAGGTGCGTCGCGTCGTGCAGTGCGTCGGTGATCGTTTCGAACTGCGCCTCGGCGCGGCTCGACTGTTCGACGCCGGTCTGGATCTCTGCGACGAGCCCGCTCGCTTCGGCCGCAAGGCTGCCGATGCTGCGGCGGATTTCGTCGGTGGCGCCGCGCGTATTCTGGGCGAGCTTCTTCACCTCGGCCGCGACAACGGCGAAGGTGCGCCCCGCATCACCCGCGCGCTCGGCCTCGATCGCGGCATTGAGGGCGAGCATGTTGGTGGTCTTCGCAATCGACTCGATCGATTGGCTGACCTGCTGCACCTGCTCCATCACGGCAGCGAAATTGGTGACGTGCGTGCCGAGCCGCGCGATGAGATCGATGACCGAGCGGAATTCGGTGACCGCCAGGTTGACGCGCTCGGCGCCCGCATCGAGCTGTTCGCACGCGCGCGCCGAAAGCAATTTCGCCTCGTCGGTCGAATCGGCGATCTGGCGCTGGTCGGCCTCGAGGCTGACGACATATTCCTCGAGCCGGCCAAGCTCGCCGATCTGCCGCTCCATCTGCTCGGTCGCACGCTTGATCCGCCCCGCGGCGTCGCTGCACCCGACGGCCAGCTCCCCGCAGTCGCTGGCAACCGACTGGTCGAGGATCTGCGCGCCCGGATTGATCGGATCATATTTCATTGGCTTGCCCACGTCCCTGCATAATCGAGGAGATATGACGGGCAATGGTTAACGGGGCGTCAATCGATAGGTCGACGTTCGACTATTTCGGTGGACGCGTCTTCCTCCGATCGCCCATCGGCCCCTTTGGTTGTCAGCTTGGTCGTTTTCGTCCGGCGCCATAGGACGGAGTCTGTATCGAACATGATCGAAATCGTGCCGGAAACCTCTTGCTTCGACCGCTTGGCAAATGCCGGACAGCTTTCCGTTTACGTAAAGCAGTTGCGCCCGACACCGCGACGCGATACGCCTCGCCCATGTTTTTCGGCTTTCTCGACGAGCTTCGCGCCGCGGGTATTCCCGCCAGCCTGAAAGAGCATCTGATGCTGCTCGAGGCGCTCGACCGCGAGGTGATCGATCGCAGTCCCGAGCAATTCTATTATCTGTCGCGCGCGATCTATGTGAAGGACGAAGGCCTGCTCGACCGCTTCGACCAGGTGTTCAACAAGGTCTTCAAGGGTATTATTTCGGATTACGGCCAGAACCCGGTCGACGTCCCCGCCGACTGGCTGAAAGCCGTCGCGGAGAAATTCCTGACGCCCGAGGAGATGGCGGCGATCGAATCGCTCGGCGACTGGGACAAGATCATGGAGACGCTGAAAGAGCGGCTCGAGGAACAGCAGAAGCGCCACGAGGGCGGCAGCAAGTGGATCGGCACCGGCGGCACCTCGCCCTTCGGCAACTCGGGCTATAATCCCGAAGGCGTGCGCATCGGCGGCGAGAGCAAGCACAAGCGCGCGCTGAAGGTCTGGGAAAAGCGCGAGTTCCAGAACCTCGACAACACCAAGGAACTCGGCACGCGCAACATCAAGATCGCGCTGCGCCGCCTGCGCAAATTCGCGCGCGAGGGTGCGGCCGACGAGCTCGACATTCCGGGCACGATCGACGGGACGGCAAGGCAGGGCTGGCTCGACATCCAGATGCGCCCCGAACGGCGCAACGCGGTCAAGCTGCTGCTCTTCCTCGACGTCGGCGGATCGATGGACCCGTTCATCAAGCTGTGCGAGGAGCTCTTCAGCGCGGCGACCACCGAATTCAAGAATCTCGAATTCTTCTATTTCCACAATTGTCCGTACGAGGGCGTGTGGAAGGACAATAAGCGCCGCTGGTCGGAACGCCACCAGATGTGGGACATCCTTCACAAATATGGCCATGATTACAAGGTGATCTTCGTCGGCGACGCATCAATGTCGGCCTATGAAATCACCCATCCGGGCGGCAGCGTCGAACATTTTAACGAGGAATCGGGCGCGGTCTGGCTCCAGCGCATCACCCACGTCTATCCCGCCGCGGTGTGGCTGAACCCGGTGCCCGAGGCGCATTGGGGCTACACCCAATCGGTGAAGCTGATCAAACAGCTGATGAACGACCGCATGTATCCGCTGACGCTCGCCGGGCTCGACGACGCGATGCGCGAACTGACCCGCAAGCATTGAGCCTCCCTTGGCCGGTTTCAGGGACAGGTTGCGCGGCTGGTTCGGAAAATACCGGATCGAAGATCCGCGCCCGATAGCCGCCGACGCGCCCTATACCTTCTACCTTCCGTCCGAAAACGAGTTGCTTTCGGTTGCGCCGGGCGATCGCGTCAAGATCATCTTCGAATCGATTCCGCCGAGTGCCGAATGGGGCGCCGAGCGAATGTGGGTCATCGTGACCGGGGTCGATGGCGACGAGCTGACCGGCACGCTCGACAATGAACCGGCTGACATGCCGCAATTGAAACCTGGCGACATCGTGCAGTTCAAGCGCGGGCACATCATCGATATCGATTGGGCGGACGATCGCGCGGTTCCCTCGCCAACCGTACCCGAACGGCGCTGGTACTGGGAGCGCTGCTTCGTCGACGACCAGATTCTCGATGGCCGGCTCAAGGTTGAATATCTTTATCGCCAAGAGCCCGACCCGCCAGCCGAAGACGATTCCTACCCCGACAGCGGCTGGCGCTTTCGGTGCGACACGCGCGGCCTGACCGACGCCGAGTATGACAATCCGAGCTTCAGCTACATCGCCCTCGGCAAGGTGCTGAACCGCGACGACAGCTGGCTTCATCTGATCGATGCGCCAGCTGGCAGCGCGTTTCTCCGCGATTGGGCCACGGGCGAATTTGTGCCGACCGAATTCACCGCCACCGAGTGAAATCTCTCGAATTCGCTCGGCCCTCGGGCTAGTCCCCGACGATGATCGATCTCCCCCTCGTCACCATCCTGTTGCTGACCGGTTTCATCAACCTGATCGGCGCGCTCGCCTATGCCGCGCGCATCGCCGGCGTCCGCACGCGGCGCATCGCGATGTCCTTCGCGCTGTTCAACATCCTCGTGCTCTTTTCGCGCACCTCGAACAGCTTTCTGGGGCCGTTCCTCGCCAAGCGCATTGAGACGCGCATCCACGACGGCAGCGGCGGGCATCTGTTCCTCGACATGCAACTGGTGCTCGCCGCGGCGAGCGTCACTACGCTGATCGGCATATTGCTCGTGCCCACCGGGCAGCGCATGTTCGCCGCCGCCATCGGCTGGTATCAGGACAACCGGTCGACGACGAAACTCGCGATCAAGGCTGCCAGCCCCAGCGGCCTCAGGACCTTGGGCCGGTCGCTGACGCTCCCAAGCCTGTCGCACCTCAAAAGCTGGACGATGCCGAAGGGCATCGGTTGGGGCGTGCTGATCGCCAACTGCCTTGCGCAATCCTTGCTCGCCGTCGGCGTCGTCGCGTCGCTTTATGCCGGCTATCTGGCGCCCGAATTTCGCGTCACCGCGTCGCAGCTGTCGGCGCTGATCAACGGCTTTGCGACGATCCTGCTGTTCGCTTTCATCGACCCGCAATTGTCGGTGATGACCGACGATGCGGTCGAGGGCAAGGTCGACGAGGCCGACTTCCGCCGGGCAATCACCTTCATCTCGTTGAGCCGCCTCGCGGGTACGGTGCTCGCGCAGGCGCTGCTGCTACCCGCCGCGCTGCTGATCGCGTGGGTCGCCGTCTATGTCTGACGCACCGCGCGGTCAGTCGCGTTTCCACACCGTTCGGATGCGGCTGGAGGCGATGGCGGTCGAACCGGGGCCGCGCGGCTGGTTCCTCGAATTTCTGGTGTTCGGGTTCAAGCAGGGGTGGGCGTGCCTGTTCGGCGGGCTGATGCTCGCGCTGCTGCTCGGCACACATCTGTTCTGGCCCGACGACGCGCCGCTGCACCGCTATGACGCGATCACCATCGGCGCAGTGCTGATCCAGCTTGGCATGCTCGCCTTCCGGCTCGAGTCGCCCAGAGAAGCGCTGGTCATCCTGATCTTCCACATCGTCGGCACGGTGATGGAGCTGTTCAAGACCGCCGCGGGGTCGTGGCAATATCCCGAGGCGAGCCTGTTCCACATCGGCGCGGTCCCGCTCTTCTCGGGCTTCATGTATGCCGCGGTCGGCAGCTATATCGCGCGCGTCTGGCGCATCTTCGATTTCCGCTACACGGGCTACCCGCCGGTGTGGACCAGCTATGCGCTCGCCGCCGCGATCTATGTCAATTTCTTCGCGCACCATTGGTTGTACGACGTCCGCTGGTTCCTGTTCGCGGCGACCGCGTTGCTGTTCTGGCGCTGTCAGGTGTGGTTCCGCCCGCTCCACGTCCACCGCCGCATGCCCTTGCTCGTCGGCTGGGGGCTGGTCGCGCTGTTCATCTGGTTTGCCGAGAATATCGGGACGTTTGCGCGCGCGTGGACCTATCCCAGCCAGGACGACGGGTGGCATATGGTGGGGCTGGAGAAGCTCGGCAGCTGGTATCTGCTGATGATCATCTCGTTCGTGCTGGTGAGTTTGGTGCAGCGACCGAGGGGGCCGGGTCACACATAGCGCGGTCGCCTTACTCTCCCCTCCCTGAAGAAGGGAGGGGAACTTACCCGAACGGCTTGTCGATGGACGGCGGCGGCTCGCTGAAATATTTCGGCCCGCTTTCGGTCATATAGAAACAATCCTCCAGCCGGATCCCGAACTCGCCGGGTATATAGATGCCGGGTTCATTCGAGAAACACATGCCGGGTGCCAGTTTTGTCGTTTCGCCGCGCACCAGATTGACCGGCTCATGCCCGTCGAGCCCGATGCCATGACCGGTACGGTGCGAGGTGCCGGGCAGCTTGTAGCCCGGCCCCCAGCCTAGGCTTTCGTAATAAGCGCGCACCGCATCGTCGACCTTGCCCGCGGGCGTCCCAAGCTTCGCCGCCGCGAAGGCGACGTCCTGCCCCTTGCGCATCTGGTCCCACACCTGTCGCTGGCGCGGGGTGGCTTTGCCATAAACGAAGGTCCGCGAGATATCGGATTGATAGCCGTGAACGGTGGCGCCGCAGTCCATCAGCACGACCTCGCCGTTCTTCACCGCCTGCGGCTTGCCGCTGCCGTGCGGATAGGCGCTCGCTTCGCCGAGCAGGATCAGCTCGAACTCGCTGCGCCCGCCGAGCGCGGTCGTCGCCGCGGCCATAATTGCGCCGATGTCGGCAGGGGTCATCCCCGCCTCGACGCGCGGGGCGGTGTGACGATAGGCGGCGAGCGTGATGTCGCTCGCGATCTGCATCAGCGCGATTTCGGCGGGCGATTTGTGCATCCGGCAGCCGCGTACCACCGGCGCGCCGTTGACGACCGTTGCGTTCGGCATCGCTTTCTCGAGCCCGTCGACCGCGAAATAGCGCACCGTTTCCTCGACGCCGATGCGGCCCTTGGTCAGCCCGCGCTTGCCCAGCCAGGCGGCGACTGCGGCGAGCGGATTGTCGTCCTCGTTCCATGTCAGCACCTCGGCTTCGACCCCCAGGCTTTCGCGTACCGAAGGTTCCTCAAAGAAAGGCGTGACGACCGCCAGCTCACCCTCGCGCGTCAGCACCGCAGCGGTCAGCCGCTCGCTGCGCGACCAGCGCACTCCGGTGAAATAGATCAGGCTCGACCCGGGTTCGATCAGGAGAGCGCCGATATCGTTCGCCGCCATCAACTCCTTCGCCTTCGCGATTCGCGCCAGACGTTCTTCGCCCCCGATCGGCACGGCCTTCGCCGCGAGATTGGGCAGACCGGCGGTATCGGCGGCCAGCACCATCACGGGCAAAGTCGCTGCCAACCCGCCGATTGCCGCGGCGCCGAGAAATTGCCGTCGGTGCATCATCGTCCCCTTCGTCAATAAATAAGCAGGTCGGCGACCTCAGCACGCCACCCCGCTTCGTCGGGCAGCGCCAGCGCGTCGAGGTCGCCCGGCGCCGCGCCCGCGTCATCGACCCACTCACGCAGGCCCGGCCCGCCGTTGATCACGTCGATCGCGAGCACATCGTCGGTATATTCATATTTGAAATCCTTGCCGCGCCAGATCGGATAGTCGGGGTAGAGCGAACGGATCGCCTTGAACCCCAGCGCCTGTACGCGCCACGGGCGGAAAGCCGCATGGTCGTACCACGCCCCCTCGGCATGGATATGGATTCCACTGTTGAGCCGCTTCATATGCTTGTGGAAGGTGGGTTCGAACCAGATGTCGCGCAGCTTGCATCCCGCCAGCCATTCGGGCGCGAGCCGGCGCATTTCGGCGATCACGGCCTTGGCGTCGATGTCGGGGGCGCCGAAGAGTTCGAGCGGGCGCGTCGTGCCGCGGCCCTCGCTGAGCGTCGCGCCCTCGACCATCACGGTGCCTGCATAAGCGCGCGCCATGTTCAGGTTCGCGGCATTGGGGCTCGGGTTGATCCAGACGCGCTCCATAGGCCAGCCGAAGCCGGGCCCCTCGGGCTGCCACCCGTCCATCGGGATGACTCGATAGTCGACGTCGAGCCCGAAGTGGCGGATAAACCAATGCCCCATCTCACCCATCGTGAGGCCATGTCGCATTACCATCGGGCCCGCGCCGACGAAGCTTTCCCAGCCAAGTAAAAGTCGTGTGCCTTCGACGGGGCGGCCCGCAGGGTTCGGGCGATCAAGCACCCACACCGCCTTCCCATGCTGCGCCGCGGCTTCGAGGATGTAGAGCAGGGTCGTAACGTACGTATAGATGCGGCAGCCAAGGTCCTGCAGATCGACGAGCATCACGTCAAAAGTGTGCATCGACTGGCCGCTCGGTCGCCGCACCTCGCCATAGAGGCTGAACACCGGCATGCCATAGGTCGGATCGGTGAAGTCGGGCGACTCCATCATATTGTCCTGAAGGTCGCCGCGCACGCCATGCTGCGGCCCGAACACCGCAGTGATGTCGATCCCCGCTGCGACGAGCGCGTCGAGGCTGTGCATCAGGTCCGCTGTTACCGAGGCGGGATGCGCGAGCAGCGCGACGCGCTTGCCTTCGAGCGGTTTGCGGAGCGCCGGGTCGGCGAGCAGGCGATCGATACCGAAAAGCGTCGTCATGCCCGCCCGCGTGCCTCAAGCGTGACCGCAAAGCAATCGGGATGGTGGAAGTCGGGCTTGCCCGGCGGGTGGGCGAGCGCCCAATAGCTTTTGGTGCCGTCGAGTTCCTCTATCACCGCCGAGAGCGCGAGCTTTGCACCGACATCGGGGAAGATGCCGGGTTCGACCCGCAGCGCATAGGCCTGCTCATCGCGCTCGGCGGTCATTTCCCACGGCGCGAGCTCGTCGGTGCGCAACAGCGAGCGATAATCGTCGAACTGGTAACAAGCCCAGCGCCCGTCGGGGCCGTAGTTGAACTCGGTATAGTCGGGCTGGCCTTCCTCGGTCAGGAACGCCTCGAAACAGGTGTTTTCCCACAATCCGTCGGTGGCGCCGTCGGCGATGACGAGTTCGCCTTCGCCAAGGGGGAGCACGAGATCGGCGATCGCGCCATCGACAATATAGCGAAGCGCGAACCCCTCCTCGAACGACAGGCTGACCTCGACCGCGACCGACCGCACCGCCTTGCCCGGCGTATCGGGGTGGCAGATCAGTTCCTTGCGCATGCTATCCAAATATCAAACCCCATGTTATGCGCCCGCCCGCTATGACCAGTTACAAATCCGACCTGCTGCGCCTTCTCGACGAGCGAGGCTATATCCATCAGACGACCGACGCGGAAGGGCTCGATGCGCTCGCGGTCGGACAGGTCGTCCCCGGATATATCGGTTTCGACGCAACCGCGCCGTCGCTGCACGTCGGGAGCCTTGTCCAGATCATGATGTTGCGCCGCCTGCAACAGACGGGGCACAAGCCCGTCGTGCTGATGGGCGGCGGGACGACGCGGATCGGTGACCCCACGGGCCGCGACGAGAGCCGCAAGATGCTGTCGGACGAGACGATCGCCGCGAACATCGCGTCGATCTTCAGCATCTTCCAGCAGTTTCTCATCTTCGGCGATGGTCCGACCGACGCGGTGATGGTCGACAATCAGGACTGGCTCGGCAAGCTCGGCTATATCGAGCTGCTGCAGGAAGTCGGCACGCACTTCACGATCAATCGCATGATGACCTTCGATTCGGTCAAGCTGCGGCTCGAGCGCGAACAGCCGATGACCTTCCTGGAATTCAATTACATGATCCTGCAGGGCTATGATTTCCGTCACCTGTCGAAGGCGATGGGCGTCCGGCTGCAAATGGGCGGGTCGGACCAGTGGGGCAATATCGTCAACGGCATGGAACTCGGTCGCCGCATGGACGGCGCCGATCTTTATGGCCTCACGACTCCGCTGCTCACCACCGCCGCGGGAGCAAAAATGGGCAAAACCGCCGCTGGCGCGGTGTGGCTCAACCCCGAACAACTGTCCCATTTTGACTATTGGCAATATTGGCGCAACTGCGACGACCGCGATGTCGGCAAGTTCCTGAAGCTCTTCACCGACCTGCCGCTCGCCGAGATCGCGCGATTGGAAGCGCTCGGGGGCGCCGAGATCAACGAGGCGAAGAAAATCCTTGCGAACGAGGCGACCGCGATGTGCCGCGGTGCCGAGGCTGCGAAGATCGCGGCGGAGACCGCGGCGCAAACCTTTGAAAAGGGGCAGATTGGCGGCGACCTTCCGCAAGCCGTCGCGCCCGCCGAAGGGATCAGCGTCGTCGATGCCCTGCGCGAGCTCGGCTTTGCCGGTTCGAACAAGGAGGCGCGCCGCAAGCTCGAAGAGGGCGCGGTGAAGGTCGACGGAACCGTCGTCCGTGACCCGCAACACCGGATCCAGCCCGGCGAGAATGCCGTTCCGCTGAGCCTTGGATCAAAAAAACATGGCCTTGTTGTTCGGTAGGCCGCAAAAAAGCGTTTACCACTTCTTCAGCAATCGGATGGATCGTCATGCCCAAATCAACAAGGTCCACGAATATGCGCAAGATCGACACCAGCAAGGCCCATTATGTCGGCCTCGACCAGCGGATCGCTCCGCGTAGCGACGTCTATTGCCGCCTGCCCTTCGTCATGCCCGACGGACGGCAGGAAATGTGCACCTGCGTCAACATCAGCGCCGACGGTATGTTGATGCGCTTTGAACGCGGGCTGGAGATCGGCGACCTCGTCGTGTTTCGCATGCCGATCGTCGGCCGCATCGCGGCAAAGGTCGTCTGGTCGATCGGCGGCAAGACGGGTGTCCAGTTCGACAAGTCGATCTCGGTCGAGGATTATCTGCCGATGATTCGCGCCATGGGTGCCAGAGGCGACGTCAACTAACCGCTCCTGAGCAACGGCACCGCCGCGTCGCGTTCGAACAGATAGAGGCAGAGGCGCACCGCTTCGGCCCGCGCGCCTTCCATCCCGCCATCGCGCTCGACGAACAGCCGCGCGTCGTCGTGCGCGACGGGCAATAGCCGCACCAGCTGTTCGGGCGTCGCGAGGCGGTAGTCGGCGTCGCCCGATTGTTTGAGCCCGAGCAGTTCGCCACCGCCGCGCAGCTCCAGATCCTTCTCGGCAATCACGAAACCATCGTTGGTGTCGCGCATCAGCGCGAGCCGCTCGCGCGCGGTTTCGGACAGATTCTGCGACCGGAGCAGCAGGCATACCGACTTGGCCGCGCCGCGCCCAACACGGCCACGCAGCTGGTGGAGCTGAGCGAGCCCGAAATTCTCGGCATGCTCGACGATCATCAGGCTCGCCGCCGGCACGTCGACCCCGACCTCGATCACCGTCGTTGCGACCAGGACGCCGATTTCGCCCGCCTGGAAGCGCGCCATGACCTCGTCCTTCTCGGGCCCCTTCATCCGGCCGTGGACAAGCCCGACGCGCGCCTCACCCAGCCGCTCGCGAAGCAACGCCGCGCGATCCTCGGCCGCCGCCAGTTCGCTCCCTTCGCTCTCGGCGACAAGTGGACAGACCCAATAGGCCTGCGCGCCGGTGGCGAGGTGGCGATCGAGCGAGTCCACCACATCGTCGAGCCGGTCGAGCGAGATGACGCGCGTATCGACCGGGGTCCGCCCGGGCGGCATTTCGTCGATCTGCGACACATCCATTTCGCCATGATTGGCGAGTTGCAACGTGCGCGGGATCGGGGTCGCGGTCATAACGAGCAGGTGCGGCGGGCGCGCCGCCTTTTGCGTGAGCATCAGCCGCTGTGCGACGCCGAAGCGATGCTGTTCGTCGACGACGACGAGCGCGAGATTCTTGTACGTCACCGCCTGCTGGAAGATCGCGTGGGTGCCGACGAGGATGTCGATGCTGCCGTCGGCGAGCCCCATCAGCGTCGATTCGCGGGCCTTGCCCTTGTCGCGCCCGGTCAGGATCGCGATATTGACGGGAAGGCTAGCAAGCATGCGCTGCAAGGTCGCAAAATGCTGGCGCGCGAGAATTTCGGTCGGCGCGAGCAGCGCCGCCTGCGTCCCCGCCTCGACCGCCGCCAGCATCGCCCGCAGCGCGACGAGCGTCTTGCCCGACCCCACATCGCCCTGCAGCATCCGCAGCATCGGCGTGTCCCGCGCCATGTCGCCTGCGATCTCGCGCCCGACGCGTTCCTGCGCCCCGGTCAGCCCGAAGGGCAGCTTGAGCGCGTCGGTCAGCCGCCCATCGCCAATGATCGCCCTGCCCTTTCGCGTGCGAAGCCCCTGCCGGATCAGCATCAGCGCGACCTGACTCGCGAAGATTTCGTCATAGGCGAGGCGATCGCGGGCGGCCTCGTCGCGCGGACTCGCATGCGCGCGCTCCATTGCTTCGCGCCATGCGGGCCAGTTCCGGTTCGCCAGCAACGGTGCGTCGACCCATTCGGCGAGTTCGGGGCGCCGTTCGAGTGCGATTTGCGCGAGTTGCGACAGCCGCGCGTTGGTGAGCCCTTCGGTCAGCGGATAGACCGGCTCATGTTCGGCGATCCCCGCCTCGTCGCCCGGTTCGACGACCTGGTCGGGATGCACGATCTGGCGCATCTCGCCATAAAGGTCGAGCCGGCCCGACACGCGGCGTTTTTCGCCGAGCGGAAACAGCTTGCGCGCCAGCCCCGAGGTCCGCCCGAAATAGACGAGCCGGACGTGGTCGCCGGCGCTGTCAAACGCTTCGACACCGAACGGCGCACGCGGGCTACGGCCGGCGCGGTAATCCTGCGCGGTGAGTTCAACAATGATCGTTTGTCCGGCCTGCGCTTGATCGAGCCGCTCAACCGGAAAACGCGAGATCAGCCCCGTCGGCAGGTGGAACAGCACATCGACGACACGCTCCAGCCCCAGCCGGGTCAGCGGCTTGGCAAGCTGCGGTCCGACGCCTTTCAGGTCGGTGAGCGCGGCAAAGAGCGGATTGAGTATCTCGGGTCGCATGGCTACTGCGGCTATCTAGCGCGAGCCTTTCCAACTTGCACCATTCCTCTCCCCTTGCGGGAGAGGAAGCGAGACTTGCTCCGGGTCTGCCCGGAGCTTAGTCGCAGCTGGAGAGGGGTATGCGCTCGCCATGCGAGCGCGCACCCTCTTCCAACTTCGCCTAACCGCTGCCGCGGCAAGGCTTCGTATCCTTCTCCCGTTGAGGGAGAAGGACTAGAGAGAAACCGATGCAAGACCGCCTGAAACGCCTGAAATTTCGTGCCTGGCACCGTGGCACGCGCGAGGCCGATTATATGATCGGCGGCTTTTTCGATCGCTACGCGAGCGAATGGGGCAACGAGGAACTCGCCTGGTTCGAAATCGTCGTCGAGGAAGACGACGTCGACATCATGGCGTGGGCACTCGGCACCGGCCAGCCGCCTGCTCATCTCGACCACCCAACGCTCATCGCGGCGATGCGCCGTCTGGACTATATCCCACTGCCATGACGATGCCCGCCGCCGACATTTTTGCAACAATTGGATCGGCATCGGCGCCGCTGACGCTGGCGCGCGCCGCCGACGGCTTCCTGCCGCTGCTGCTCGCCGACCTTGCGCGCGCGAGCGACAAAAGGCTCGTCTATGTCGCGACCGACGATGCGGCGATGCAGGCGATCGCCGACGCCGCGCCCTTCTTTGCGCCCGACCTGATCGTCCACCGCTTTCCTGCTTGGGATTGCCTGCCCTATGACCGCGCGGGGCCTTCGATGCGCGTCAGCGCCGACCGGCTCGCGACTCTATCGGCGCTGCAATTGCCGCCGAAACGCGGCGAGTTGGTCCTCACTACGGTCGCCGCGATCACGCAGCGCACGCTGACGCCATTCCGCATCCGCCAGCTCGCGACGACGCTGGCGCCGGGGCAGCGGATCGACCGCGACGCGCTCGCCGAATTGCTCGTGTCGAACGGCTTCAGCCGCGTCGACACCGTCGCCGACCAGGGCGAGTTCGCGGTGCGCGGCGGCATCCTCGACCTGTTCCCGGCGGGCGAGGAAAATGGCCTGCGCGTCGATTTCTTCGGCGACGAGATCGAGAGCATTCGCCGCTTCGATCCCGCCGACCAGCGTAGCCTTGGCCCTGCCAAGGCGCTGCAACTGCTCCCCGCGTCCGAAACTTTGCTCGACGAGGCGACGATCAAGCGCTTCCGCTCCGGCTATCGCGACCTGTTCGGCGCGCAGGCGACGGGCGATCCGCTCTATCAGGCGGTCAGCGACGGCCGGCGGCAGGCGGGCATGGACCATTGGCTGCCCTTGTTCGAAGAACGGCTCGCGACCTTGTTCGATCACATCGATCCTGTGACCCCCGTGCTGCGTGGACATCGGACCGACGCGACTGCCGAGACGCGCTTTGCGGCGATCACCGACTATCATGCGAACCGCGTCGCCGCCGAGCGCGAGTCGCCCGGCAGCTATCGCCCGCTCGCGCCCGAAACGCTTTACCTGACCGAGACGGAATGGGCCGGGGCAGCAAGAGAGCGCCCGATCCATATCGTCACCCCCTTCGACGTGCCCCCGTCGGCGACCGTCGTCGACCTCGAAACCTTCGCCGCGCGCGATTTTACCCCCGAGCGCACCGCTGACGAAAATGTCTATACGAAAGTCGCCGACCACCTCGGCGACGAGCGTCGCAAGGGCCGCCGCACGATCATCGCCAGCTATTCGGGCGGTGCGCGCGATCGATTGTCGGGGCTGCTCCGCGATCATGGCGTCACCTCGCTCGCCCCCGTCGACAGCTGGCAGGATGCGCTCGGCACCGCTTCGGCGGAAAGCGGCGGCGCGACCGCGATGGTCGTCTTGCCGCTCGACCACGGCTTTGCGAGCGACGCGATCAGCCTGCTCACCGAACAGGATATCCTCGGCGAGCGGCTTGTCCGGCGCCAGAAACGCCGCAAAAGCGCCGACGCGTTCCTCGCCGAGCTTGCGACGCTGAGCGTCGGCGACCTCGTCGTCCACCTCGACCATGGCATCGGGCGATACGAGGGGCTGACGCAGATCCCGGTCGGGAGCAGCCCGCACGATTGCGTCGCGCTGACTTACGCCGGCGGCGACAAGCTTTACGTCCCCGTCGAGAATCTCGATGTGCTCTCGCGCTACGGCGGCGAGAGCGAGGGTGTCGCGCTCGACAAATTGGGCGGCGAGGCATGGCAGCGCCGCAAGGCGCGGATGAAGGAGCGCATCCGCGAGATCGCGGGCGAACTGCTCGCGACCGCGGCACAGCGCGCGCTGCGTTCGGGCGAGTTGCTCGCGCAGGACGCCGCCTACCCCGCTTTCGCCGACCGCTTCCCCTATCAGGAAACCGACGATCAGGACCGCGCGATCAGCGACGTGCTTGCCGACATGGCGTCGGGGCGGCCGATGGACCGGCTCGTCTGCGGCGACGTCGGGTTCGGCAAGACCGAAGTTGCTTTGCGCGCCGCGTTCGTCGCGGCGATGGCGGGGGTGCAGGTTGCCGTGGTCGTCCCCACCACCTTGCTCGCGCGCCAGCATTACACGAACTTCGTCGAACGCTTCAAAGGCTTCCCGATCGAAATCGGGCGCCTGTCGCGCCTCGTCCCCGCAGCCGAAGCGCAAAAGACGCGCGATGGGCTGGCGAGCGGACAGATCGACATCGTCGTCGGCACGCACGCGGTGATCGCGAAATCGGTCGAATTCAAGAATCTCGGCCTCGTCATCGTCGACGAGGAACAGCGGTTTGGCGTCGTGCACAAGGAGCGGCTGAAGCAGCTCAAGGCCGACGTCCATGTGCTGACGCTGACCGCGACGCCGATCCCGCGCACGCTGCAAATGGCGATGTCGGGCCTCCGCGAACTCAGCGTCATCCAGACGCCTCCGGTCGATCGCCTGGCGGTCCGCACCTACGTCGCGCCCTGGGATCCGGTGGTGATCCGCGAGGCATTGCTGCGCGAGCATGATCGCGGCGGGCAGAGCTTCTTCGTTACCCCGCGGATCAAGGACCTGCCCGACATCGAGGAATTCCTGCGCACGCGGGTGCCCGAAATCAAATATGTCGTCGCGCACGGCCAGATGGCACCGGGCGAGGTCGAGGAGCGGATGAGCGCTTTCTATGACCGCAAATATGATGTCCTCGTCTCGACCACGATCGTCGAAAGCGGGCTCGATATCCCGAGCGCCAATACGCTGATCGTCCACCGTGCCGACCGTTTCGGCCTCGCGCAGCTTTACCAGCTCCGCGGGCGCGTCGGCCGGTCGAAGACGCGCGCCTACGCCTATCTCACGACGATGGAGGGCGGCGCGATCACCGACACGGCCGAGAAGCGACTCAAGCTGCTCGGCGACCTCGATACGCTGGGCGCGGGGTTCCAGCTCGCGAGCCACGACCTCGACATTCGCGGTGCGGGCAATCTCGTCGGCGACGAGCAGTCGGGGCATATTCGCGAGGTCGGCTTCGAACTCTACCAGTCGATGCTTGAGGAGGCGATCCTCGTCGCCAAGGCCGAGGGCATGGGCGCCGCGCCGCCGCGCGAAGCGCTGTCGCCGGTCATCACCGTCGACGCGCCGATCCTGATCCCCGAGGATTATGTCCCCGACCTGCCGCTGCGCATGGCGCTTTATCGCCGCCTCAACGAGGCCGGGGATCGCCCCGCCCTCGATGCCTTCGCCGCCGAGATGATCGACCGCTTCGGCCCGCTCCCGCCCGAGACCGCGAACCTGATCCAGCTGATGGAAATCAAGGCCAATGCGAAGGCAGCGGGCATCGCCAAGCTCGACGTCGGCACCAAGGGCGCGCTCGTCAGCTTCCACGGCGACCAGTTCGCGAACGTCCCGGGCCTCATCGCCTATGTCGAACGGCTGAAGGGCCGCGCGCGCATCCGTCCCGACAACAAGCTGTCGATCAGTGGCGACTGGGTGAGCACCGGCGCGCGCCTCAACGGCGCGCTGCAACTATCGAAGGGGTTGGGGAAGCTGGCGAAGCAGGCGGGATGACCCGCGCGCCAGCGACGGCTATTCCATCAACCCGAGCAGCTGCTCCGACGGCACCGGTCCCGATTTCAGAAAGCCCTGCCAGGTCGCGACGCCGAGTTCGGACAGGCGCCCAAGCTGGCGTTCGTTCTCGATCCCCTCGGCCACGACGAGCAGGCCGAGCGCACGCGCAAGATCGACGATCGCGCGCACGACGATACGGTCGCGGTCGCTGCCGTCGATCGTACGCGTAAAACCGCTGTCGATCTTGAGATAGTCGATCGGGAGCCGCGCCAGTAGCGACAGGCTGGAATAGCCCGTGCCGAAGTCGTCGATCGCGATCGCGACACCCAGCGCCCGAATCTGCGCGAGCTGTTCGGCGGCGCTCGCCGGATCGCTGAGCATCGCCTGTTCGGTGAGTTCGAGGGTGAGCCGGTCGGGATCGACTTTCGCGGCCTTGGCCATCGCAGCAAAGCGGCCGGCAAATTCGGGATCGCCGAGATCCGCGGCCGTGATATTGAGCGAGACGCGCAGCTTGGCGAGCGCCCGCGGCCACCTCGCCATTTCGGCGAGCGCGACGCGGTGCGCATGTTCGGTGAGCTCGCACTCGAGGCGCGCGGCGCGCGCCGCGGTCACCAGGGGCCCCGCGCCGAGCAGCCCCAGTTCGGGATGCTGCCAGCGCAGCAACGCCTCGACCCCGATCATCTCGCCGGTCGCGACGTCATATTGCGGCTGATAGTGGATCACGACCTCGTTCCGCGACAGCGCGGCATGGACCATCACCCCGTCGCGCGCGGACGCCGGGCGCGCGAGCTGGTCGCACGCCGCGCGTAGCTGTTCGCCGACCGATTCGTCGCGGGTGATAAGCGCGGCCGCGATACGGATCGAGAGGCGCCCGTTCGGATCGCCGACGATCGGTTCGGCGAGCGCGACGTGCAGCGCGCGTTCCTGGGCCCGCAACGCGCCGAGCGACATCGGGGCCGATGGTACGATCAGGAAGCGCGGGCCGTCGAGCCGATCGACACACGATCCCGGCCCGAATTCGTCGCTCGCGAAATTTTCAAGCCGACGGCCGATTTCATCGAGCACCGAATCGCCCGTGGCAGTGCCCGCGCTGTTGTTGATGCGCGCCATCTGATCGACCTGAACCAGAAGGACGCCGGCGTCGGCATCGTGCCGCGCGTGCAAGGTTTCGAGTTTGCGGGCGCAGGCGGAAAGGGACTCGGTAAGGCGATTCATGGCGGTCCCTCTATCAGGCTTTGCTTGCCAAGCGCTTCCCTTTTGCACCACAATATGCGCGTGGCTGTCACATTATCCCAACACACCGCATCGACGGTGCCCTTGATCGACGGCATTGGCCGGAAAATCAGCTATTTGCGCCTGTCGGTCACCGACCGCTGCGACCTGCGGTGCCGCTATTGCATGGCCGAAGACATGGCCTTCCTGCCCAAATCGGCGGTGCTTAGCATAGAGGAAATGGGCGAACTTGCCGAGCGGTTCGTTCGGCGCGGTATCCGGCGTATCCGCCTGACCGGTGGCGAACCGCTGGTGCGGCGCGGGATCGACATACTCGCCATGCGCCTCGGCGCGATGATCGGGCATGGCCTCGACGAACTGACGCTGACCACCAATGCGATGCGGCTTGCCGACCATGCCCCGATGCTGGCCGCCGCGGGGGTACGCCGCATCAACGTCAGCCTCGACACGCTCGACGCCGCCGCCTTTCGCCATATCACCCGCGTCGGCGACCTCGCCGTGGCGCTCGCCGGAATCGATGCGGCGCGGCGCGCGGGGCTGGCAGTCAAGGTCAACATGGTCGCGCTCGCGGGGCTCAACGAAGACCAGCTCTTGCCCATGCTCGATTTTTGCGCCGCGACGGGCTGTGACCTGACGCTCATCGAAACGATGCCACTGGGCGAGGTCGAGGCGGACCGGAGCGATCATTATATCCCGCTCCACCAGTTCATCGCGCCGCTGCGCGAAGCGCGCGCGATCTACCCGGTAGACAAGCGCACCGGCGGCCCCGCGCGCTATTTCGCGGTCGAAGGCAGCCCGGTCACGCTCGGGCTGATCACGCCGCTCAGCGACAATTTCTGCGCGACCTGCAACCGCATCCGCCTGACCGTCGAGGGACGCGTCTATATGTGCCTCGGCCAGGACGATCATGTCGACCTGCGCGCAAGCTTACGCGAAGGCGGCGATGTCGACGGCTTGATCGATGCCGCTTTGGCTGGCAAACCGCGCGCGCATGACTTTCACATCGAACGAAGGTCCACACCGGCGGTCGCGCGTCATATGAGTGCAACGGGCGGCTGAAAAGCGGCCCCGTTATTCGAAGGCACGGGGGAACCGGACCAATATGCATCGCAAGATCGCGCTAGTCGCATCGAACGCGCCCGCCGCCATGGAGGCGGAGGCCGAACTGCGGCCGCTCTACGACTTTGTCGACCTGGCCGAAGCCGAGTTGCTCATCGCGCTCGGCGGCGACGGCTTCCTGCTGCACATGCTGCACCAGCTGCTCGACCAGCGGCGCAGCCTGCCGGTGTTCGGGATGAATCGCGGGACGATTGGTTTCTTGATGAACGAATTTCGCGTCGAGGGACTGATCGACCGGCTTGCCGCGGCGCGCCCCTTCCTGATCCATCCGCTGTCGGGCGATATCACGACGATCAGCGGCGAGCGGCATATCCTGCCCGCGATCAACGAGATTTCGCTGCTGCGCGAAACGCGGCAGGCCGCGAAGCTCGAAGTGATGATCAACGAACGGACGATGCTCGAGGAACTGGCGTGCGACGGCGTGCTCGTTGCGACGCCCGCGGGATCGACAGCCTATAATCTCAGCGCCAACGGCCCGATCCTGCCGCTCGAATCCGAAATGCTCGCGCTGACGCCGATCAGCCCTTTCCGCCCGCGGCGCTGGCGCGGCGCGCTCGTCCCCGAATCGACGAGCATCCGCTTCAATGTCCGCGAGGCGGCAAAGCGCCCGGTCAGCGCGGTCGCTGATCAGCGCGAAATCCGCGACGTGAAGACGGTGCTGGTCACCACCGACCGTAGCCGGCCGTTGACCTTGCTGTTCGATCCTGACCAGGGCCTCGACGAACGCATCGCGATGGAACAATTTATCGTCTAAAGGGGCTTGCAATATCGAACGCGCGGCGGCAAAGGGACCGCCTTGCCCGCCACGGCGGTCTATTCCTCGGTAGCTCAGCGGTAGAGCTCTCGACTGTTAATCGAGCGGCCGTAGGTTCGAATCCTACCCGGGGAGCCATTTCTTCAATCGCTGCCGTTAGCAAGCGACCACCCACCACTCGATATCGCTAGAGAAACTGCGGCAGCCTATTCGCTCGCGCGCGTTGCCCTTTGCGTTGTTTCGCGCAAACGGGGAATAGTTCAAAATCGAACTTTGAGCTGGGTATGGACAGCCTGACACAGCCGCATGGCCGAGCCGCGCTAGCCAAGCCGGGACAGCACCACGATCGATACGGACTCATGCTTTTCCTTCGCGAAGGCCGCAGGCTGGGTCGCCCGGGTTCAACCGGTCGATAGCGGCCCAAGGTGATGGGATCCCGAGTGCAGTTCACCCGAGGTTCCTTGTCTCGAGAATCTCCGGGATCCCGCTTGTCGGGCGAATTGATGAAGCGTGCGTCCCATACCCGCCCTTTGCCCAAAAACGCTGCCGGTCGGCGACCGGCCGATTTTGATTTAACAGGTCGCGCTAGGTCCTGGGTCTAGGACCGCGCCCCGGCAACGCCCGAACCGATCGGGACGGACGAGCCATAGACCGGCTGGAAGCGGCTTTTCGGCATGGTCTGGGCCGGTTTGCGCGAGCCTCCTTCCCATGGGGAGTTCGCCGCCGCTCTGCTCAAGATTTCGCACGCGTCCGTCTGGTTCCGAGCATTATTTCGCCCATATCGCCGTGGTGCCGGTAAGTGAGGATCAGGAGGTAAATCGACAGGAACAGCATGCCGCCGAATATCGCGATGAGGCCAAGCAAGCAGCCCCCAAGGGTGAAGTCATCGCGCCAGGCGGTCCACAGTCCGGACAAAAGCAGGAAGGTAAAGAAGTCGAAATTGAACTGCCCCGGCCAACCCATGGCCGCCATGTCGCCGAAGAAGACCGGCAGCAGATTCCATCCGTGCGCGGCGATCGTGATGCCGGTATTGATCAGAATCGACAGCAGACATGCGACAAGAAAAAGCCTGAACCAAAACATACCGCCCTCCCGGTTTCGCTTCGTGTCGGCAGACATATCCCGTTCGCGCGGGCTGACCATTACCTTTCGATTCGGGCAAAGGCGGCCGCGCCGGCAACCGTCAATGTAGGCGCGGCCTTTGGAGGCTCGCCAATCGCCGTCCTAAGATCACTGGCGTTTGCAACCGCTCCGGAAAAAATGGCCTCCATGCTGCGAACGCACAACGCAACCTGCTCGTCCGCCAGGTCATAATAGACCTGCTTGGCTTCGCGCCGCGTCTTCACCATTTCACCCCGGCGCAGTTCAGCGAGCTGCTGGCTGAGGGCCGGCTGGCCTATGGACGTCGCCGTATCGATTTCGCTGACGGTCCGCTCGCCGCGGAGCAGGCACGACAGGATCATCAGCCGCTGCGGCTGCGCATAGATCCGCAGCTTTTCCACCGCCTTGTCCGCGAGCGCGCGATCCTCGTAGATCGCGCTCATGATGCTTCGATCGTGCGGCAGAACCAGCCGAGGTCGTCGCCTTCCATCACCCTTTCGGACGGCGGCGCCAGAAATGCGTCGCCCGGTCGCCAGCCTTCGGGCGTCAGCCGCTTGCCATCGGCTGTCTGCTGGAGCGCGGCAACGGTGCGCAATATCTCGTCGATAGACCGACCGACGGTGTGCGGATATATGTTGATCGCGCGGACGATGCCCTCGGGATCGATGATATAGGTCGCCCGGACCGCGGCGCTGTCCTGCGCGGCCGCATCGATCATGCCATACGTACGCCCGATCACCATGCTGGGGTCCTCGACGATCGGAAAGCCGATCACGACCCCGAAATGCGCCTCGATCGCGCGCACCCAGGCGAGGTGCGAGTAAAGGCTGTCGACCGAAAGCCCAAGAAGCGAACATTCCAGCTTGTCGAAATCCGCCTGCCGCTTCGCAAAAGCGATGAACTCGGTCGTGCACACCGGCGTGAAATCGGCGGGGTGCGAAAAGAACACGAGCCAGCGCCCGCGATAATCCGCCAGCGCCAGCTGCCCCTGCGTCGATCGCGCGGTAAAATTCGGTGCGGCATCGCCCAACCCAATCGGCCGGGGCGCGTCGGTCGTCTCGATCATTTCATCATCCATTCCTGCACTCCAAGCCTTGCCTCGCAGCCCCGCTTGACGCAATCACTCTATTCAATTACATAATTTATGTAAATCTGATTTTTAAGGATCGGCAAATGGCGGACGAAGTTATCGAAATGGCTGGCGCCCAGATCGCGGCAACCCAAGCACAAGCATTCGAAATCAAAGCCTTTTTCGACGATGCGACGAACACGATTTCCTATGTCGTCAACGATCGCGCGACGCGCCGCGCGGCGGTGATCGACTCGGTTCTCGACTATGATCCGGCGGCGGGGCGCACGTCGCACGAGTCGGCCGACGCGGTGATCGCCTACGTCGAGGCGCAAGGCCTGACGGTCGACTGGCTGCTCGAAACCCATGCCCACGCCGATCATCTGTCGGCAGCGCCTTATCTGCAGGACAAGCTCGGCGGAAAGATCGCCATCGGTGAGCATATCGTCACCGTGCAGCGCAATTTCGGCAAGCTGTTCAACGCCGGCAGCGACTTTCAGCGCGACGGGTCCGATTTCGATCAACTGTGGAAGGACGGCGACCAGTTCCGGATCGGGGAGATACCCGTCACGGTCCTCCACGTCCCCGGTCACACCCCCGCCGACAGCGCCTATGTCATCGGCGATGCGGTATTCGTCGGCGACACGATGTTCATGCCCGACTATGGCACCGCGCGCGCCGACTTCCCCGGCGGCGATGCGCGCCAGCTGTTCCGCTCGCTGCGCCGTATCCTCGACCTGCCCCCGCAGACGCGCCTGTTCATGTGCCACGACTATCTGCCCGAGGGGCGCGACAATTATGTTTGGGAAACCACCGTCGCCGACGAGCGCGCGCACAATATCCACGCGCACGACGGGGTAAGCGAGGACGAATTCGTCGCGATGCGCGAAGCGCGCGACATCGCGCTGTCGATGCCGCGGCTGATCATGCCGTCGATCCAGGTCAATATGCGCGCGGGCCATATGCCCGAACCCGAAGACAATGGCATCCGCTACCTCAAGATCCCCGTGAACGCCGTATGATCGCGTCCTTTCCCCAGGCGATGCCGATACAAGGACTGGCCGGCGGCCTGCTCATCGGTATCAGCGCCGCGATCCTGCTGCTCGGCAACGGCCGCATCGCCGGGGTCAGCGGGCTCGGCGCGCGAGCGCTCGGTATCGCGGATACCGGGGCGCCGCGCGCGATGGCGGCCGCATTCATCATCGGCCTGCCGGTCGGCGCGGCGCTCGTCGCACTGCTGCTCGGCGGGGTCGAAACACGCTACCCCGCCGCGACGTGGCAGGTCGCCGTCGGCGGACTTCTCGTCGGCTATGGCACGCGGCTCGGTTCGGGTTGCACAAGCGGCCACGGCGTGTGCGGCATGGCGCGGCTTTCTCCGCGATCAATCGCTGCAACGCTCCTGTTCATGGCCAGCGGCATTACGACCGTCGCGCTGATGCGGACGGGCGGCCTGTTGTGAGTCGCCTGCTCGCCGCACTCGTCGCGGGTACGATCTTCGGCGCCGGCCTTGCCTTGTCGGGCATGGCCGATCCGCAGCGTGTCCGCGCCTTTCTCGACATGTTCGGCCAATGGGATCCGACGCTGGCCTTCGTCATGGCGGGCGCGCTGGCGCCGATGGCGCTGGCCTGGGCGGTGCAGCGCCGCGCCGCGCGCCCGGTGTTTGCCGACAGCTTCGATCTGCCTGCGACGCGCGGCATCGACGCGCCGCTCGTCGTCGGCGCGATGCTGTTCGGGATCGGCTGGGGGCTGAGCGGGCTTTGCCCCGGCCCCGCGGTCGCGGGGCTTGCGCTCGCGCCCGCCCAGGCTGGCATCGCGGTTGCGGCGATGATCGCAGGCATGGTGCTGCACCGCCTGACCCGCCGCTGAAGAAGAAGACGGAGAGGACCTATGGACATCAGGACAATCGACGCGCGGCTGAGTGTCAGCCCGCAAATCCGCCCCGAGGACGTCCCCGCGATCGCCGCGGCCGGCTATCGGTCGATCATCTGCAATCGCCCCGACGGCGAAGAAGCGGGCCAGCCGCCCGCCGCCGCGATTGCCGCCGCGGCGCAAGCGAGCGGCCTTGCCTTCACCCACCTGCCGGTTGTGCCGGGCCAGACGAGCGACACCGACGCCGCCCTGATGGCAAACGCCCTCGCCAACCTGCCCGCGCCCGTGCTCGCCTATTGTCGTTCGGGCAGCCGTTCGGAAAAGCTGGCCGCTATGGCGGCGCTCCGGGCGGCCCCGGATACGCCCGGCGACTTTGACATCGTCATCGTCGGCGGCGGCGCTGCGGGGATCGCGACGGCGGCGAGCATCCTGCGGCGCAATCGCGACGTCAAACTGGCCCTCATCGAGCCATCGGACGACCATTATTACCAGCCCGGCTGGACGATGGTCGGCGCCGGCGTTTTCGATGCGCCCTACACACACAGGCGCGAGGCCCGCCTGATCCCGAAGGGTGCCGAATGGATCAAGGGCGCGGTCGCCCAATTCGATCCCGACGCCAACCGCGTCGAACTCGATGACGGACGCCGCATCGCCTATCGCGTGCTGATCGTCTGCCCGGGCATCAAGCTCGACTGGGACGCGATCCCCGGCCTCGCCGCAACGCTCGGCCGCAACGGCGTGACGTCGAACTATCGCTACGACCTCGCGCCCTACACGAACCGGCTTGTCCGCCAGTTCCAGGGCGGCACCGCGATCTTCACCCAGCCGCCGATGCCGATCAAATGCGCCGGCGCTCCGCAAAAGGCGATGTACCTCTCCTGCCACCGCTGGGAAAAGGCAGGCGTCCTCGATGCAGTCGAGGTCCAGTTTCACACCGCCGGCGCGGTGCTTTTCGGTGTCGAGGCCTATGTCCCGGCGCTGATGGATTATGTCGAACGCTACGGCATCGACCTCAATTTCGCGTCGCAACTCGTCGCGATCGACGGCCCTTCGCGCACCGCCACCTTCGAACAGCGCCGCGGCGACGACGTGACGCGGATCGAGCGGCATTTCGACATGATCCATGTCGTGCCGCCGCAGGTGGCACCGGACTTCATTCGTTCGAGCCCGCTCGCCGCGCCGTCGGGCTTCGTCGCCGTCGACGAGGCGACGCTGCAGCATCCCGCCTATGCCAATATCTTCGCGCTCGGCGACGCCTGCGCCGCCCCCAATGCAAAGACGGCGGCCGCCGCCCGCAAACAGGCGCCGGTCGTCGCCGTCAACGCGCTCGCCGCGCTTGCCGGCAAGCCGCCGGTGGCGGATTATGACGGCTATGGCAGCTGTCCGCTGACGGTCGAGGCCGGCAAGATCGTGCTCGCAGAATTCGGCTATGGCGGCAAGCTGCTGCCAAGCTTTCCGTCGTGGCTGATCGACGGCACAAGGCCGTCGCGCCTGTCGTGGCTGCTCAAGGACACCATCCTGCCGCCCGTCTATTGGCACGGAATGCTGAAGGGCCGCGAGTGGATGGTGAAACCGCACCCGATCGCGGCGAACGGCTGAGCCGGTGATCGACGCGCTTCATTACGGGCTCGGCGGCGTGTCGGGCGTGCTGGTCGGCTTCGTGCTCGGGCTCGTCGGCGGCGGCGGGTCGATCCTCGCCGTGCCGCTACTCCTGTACCTCGTCGGGGTGAAGGACCCGCATGTGGCGATTGGCACCAGCGCTTTTGCGGTCGCCGCGAATGCCGCGATCGGATTGTGGAACCACGCACGCGCGGGCACAGTCAACTGGCGCTGCGGATTCATTTACGCCGCGGCCGGCGTCGTCGGTGCCTTCGGCGGATCGACCGTCGGCAAAAGCATCGACGGGCACCAGCTTCTCTTTCTTTTCGCGCTGCTGATGATCGCCGTCGCGATCCTGATGTTCCGCGGCCGCGGCAACGAAGGCATCGAGGGCGCGATGTGCAGTCGCGAGAATGTGGGCAAGGTCGCGAGCTATGGCCTCGGCACCGGCGCCTTCTCGGGCTTTTTCGGGATCGGCGGCGGCTTCCTGATCGTCCCCGGCCTGGTGGCATCGACCTCGATGCCGATCCTGCGCGCGATCGGGACCTCGCTGGTCGCGGTCACGGCATTCGGGCTTACGACCTCGTTCAACTATGCACTGTCGGGGCTCGTCAACTGGCCGCTGGCCGGCGTGTTCATCCTCGGCGGCATCGCGGGAAGCGCGATCGGGACGCGGGCCGCGCGGGCATTGTCGGCGGACAAGGGCAGGCTCAAAATGATTTTCGCCGGCTTCGTGATGATCGTCGCCTTTTACATGCTGTGGAAGAGCTGGGCCGAACTGGCGGGATAAGGGGAAGAGACATGTTCAAAAGCATCGAGGCGGGTCTTGCGCCGGGACCGCGCACCAGTGCGCTGGTCGATCCACTGTTCCGCCTGCTGACTAGCCTGATCTTCATCATCGGCGGCCTCGGCCACTTCGGCCAGCATCGCATGATGCTCCAGCGGATGGGGGAATCGCCGTGGGCGGGCACCGTGCGCATGATCGGCGACCCATCGGTGCTGCTGTGGCTTTCGGGTATCGCCTTCGTCGCCGCCGGTGTGACGCTGGCGTTGGGGTTCCTGACACGAGCCTCGGCGCTCATCCTGTTCGCAACGCTGGTCCCGGTCACCGTCGCGGTGCACCTTGTCCCCGATCCGTCGCACGTCGGCCCTTTGTTTAAGAATATCGCGATCCTCGGCGCGCTCCTCCTGATCTGGGCGCGCGGACCCGGCGCTTTCGCCTGGGACAATCGGACCACTCCCCGCGGCGGCGAAAAATGATACTATTCCAACCAGCACCTCCTCTGGGAGAACGACGATGATCGAACAGGACTGGGCGATCCTGCTTGCCCGCATTCAATTTGCCTTCACCGTCAGCTTTCATTTCCTGTTTCCGGCCTTCACGATCGGTCTCGCAAGCTTCCTCGCCGTGCTCGAAGGGCTGTGGCTGAAGACCGGCAAGGGCGTCTACGCGAACCTCTACCGCTATTGGCTCAAGATTTTCGCGGTCGTTTTCGCGATGGGCGTCGTGTCGGGCATCGTCATGTCCTATCAGTTCGGCACCAACTGGTCTGTCTTTTCAGACAAGGCCGGCCCGGTCATCGGACCGCTGATGGCCTATGAGGTGCTGACCGCCTTCTTCCTCGAGGCGGGTTTCCTTGGCGTCATGCTGTTCGGCATCAACAAGGTCGGCCGCAAGCTGCACTTCGTCGCGACGCTCGCCGTCGCGCTCGGCACCTTCATCTCGGCCTTCTGGATCCTGTCGGTGAACAGCTGGATGCAGACGCCCGCGGGCTTCGAGATGGGCGCGAACGGACAATTCCTTCCTGGCGATAGCTGGCTGCCGATCATCTTCAACCCCAGCTTCCCCTATCGCCTCGTGCATACCGTCCTCGCGGCCTATCTGACGACCGCCTTTGCGGTGGGCGGTGTCGGCGCTTGGCACCTGCTAAAGAACCGGCAGAATCCCGGCGCGCGCAAGATGTTCTCGATGGCCATGTGGATGGCCGCGATCGTCGCGCCGATCCAGGTCGTCGCGGGCGATTTCCACGGTCTCAACACATTGGAGCATCAGCCGGTCAAGGTGATGGCAATGGAAGGCCATTATCAGAGCCACCCCGATGGCGCGCCGCTCATCCTCTTCGGCATACCGAACAGCAAGGAAAAGCGCGTCGATTATGCCATCGAAATCCCGAAGGCCTCTTCGCTCATCCTGAAGCACGACCCCAACGCACCGCTGAAGGGCCTGGATACGGTTCCCGACGCCGACGAACCGCCGGTCGGCATCGTCTTCTGGGCGTTTCGCATCATGGTCGGCCTCGGCATGGCAATGGTCGGGATCGGCCTTTGGAGCCTCTTCGCGCGCGTGCGCCGCCGACTCTACGATATGACATGGCTGCATCGTGCCGCCGTCGCCATGGGACCGAGCGGCTTCATCGCCGTCCTCGCCGGCTGGGTCACCACCGAGGTCGGTCGCCAGCCCTTCACCATCCACGGCCTGCTGCGCACCGCCGACAGCGCATCGCCGCTCGACGCGCCTGCGGTCGCGGCATCGCTGCTCGCGTTCGTCGTCGTCTATTTCGCAGTGTTCGGCATGGGCATCTGGTACCTGCTGCGCCTGATGAAAAAACCACCCGAAGCGCATGAGGCCGCGCTCGACGGAATGCCGATCCGCTCGGCCGGGATCACGCCCGCCGCCGCTGTCATCGAAGGAGAAGGCGCATGACCGACCTGACGATTATCTGGGCCGGTATCATCGGCTTCGCGATCATCGCCTATGTCGTGATGGACGGCTTCGATCTCGGCATCGGCATCCTCTTTCCCTTTTTCAAGGTGGGCAAAGATCGCGACGCGGCGATGAACAGCATCGCGCCGGTGTGGGACGGCAACGAGACCTGGCTCGTCATGGGGGTCGGCGGCCTCCTCGCCGCCTTCCCGCTCGCCTATGCGATCATCCTGCCTGCGCTCTATGCGCCGATGATCGCCATGCTGCTCGGCCTCGTCTTTCGCGGCGTGGCGTTCGAGTTTCGATGGCGCGATCCGGCGCACCGGGAATTTTGGGACCGAGCATTCACGCTGGGTTCGATCGTCGCGACCTTTGCGCAGGGAATTGCGCTCGGTGCGCTGCTTCAGGGCATCACCGTGGAGGGCCGCGCCTATGCGGGCGGATGGTGGGAATGGCTGTCGCCGTTCAGCCTGCTGACCGGTGCCGGGCTGGTCGTCGGCTATGCCCTCCTCGGCGCATGCTGGCTCAACTGGAAGACCGAAGACGCGCTCCAGCGCCAGGCCGTGACCTATGCCGGACGCCTTGGCATCCTGCTCCTCGCCATGATCGGCGCGATCAGCCTCGCCACGCTGACGCTGGAGCCGCAATATCATCAACGCTGGCTGAGCTTCCCCGGCGTGCTCGCGACCGCGCAGGTGCCGCTCGCGACGGTGATCGTCACCTTCCTCTTTTATCGCAGCCTGCGCCTCAAGCGCGACGCCCAACCCTTCCTGTGGGCGCTCGCACTGTTCGGGCTCTGTCTTGTCGGCCTTGGGCTTTCGATCTGGCCCGACGTCGTCCCGGCGCGCGTCACGATCTGGGAAGCCGCAGCACCGCACCGCAGCCAGGTGTTCATGCTGGTCGGGGCGGCGATCATGGTGCCGATCATCCTCGCCTATACTGCCTGGTCCTACTGGGTGTTCCGCGGCAAGGTTGGGCCGGACGGATATCATTGAAGTGGCTCGCCTGAAGGAGATAGGCTGGTTTGTAGCCATATGGGCAGCCAGCGTCTTGGTGCTGGCTGCGGTCGGACTTTTGATAAGAACGATACTGCGTGCCTGATAAATCGAGAGACAGTTCAAAACCTTTTTACAAATTTTTCGAAGCCGGCCGATACCCATCAGGGCACGGCAATTCGCGCGATCACCAAAAGCGCTTGGTATCGAACAGCTCGTCATACGCACGTTCCGCGCGGTCGATCATTTCCTTCTTGCCTATTTCATTCGCAAGAAGCGCAGCTGCTCCATCTTGGTCGGCGATTCCAAGTTTTTTCAGCAGAACCGGGGCAGCAGCGAGGTCGTTGAGCTTCCCAAGACGATCCTGCAGCCCTTCTAGCGCCGCGACAAAGCGCCTGCGCCTCCGCTCCTCGCGCTTTCTATCAAACAGGGAAGCGAAAAACTCACTCGCGTAGCGCAGCTTTTTCGCATCTTTGCGGAGCTCGTGCCGTGTTTCGTCGTCGGCGGAGGCAAGCGCCTTACCCCGGCGTTTGATCTTGCGCCGGAGGCGCGCGAGCGCGTTTGCAGCAAAGACGCGAGCCGGGTCGCTTCCATCGACCTCTCCACCATCGCCGTCAGTCCAGCGGCTCTGTTCCAGCCAATGCGCGACGTTCAACATCAAAATGCGGGCCCGGTGACCCGCCAGTGTCTCGATCAAATGGTCATAGGATTTCTCGCGAGCGGCAGCGATGCGATCGCGCAGCGCTCCCGATGGCGCCCGTTCGAGAAGCACGTCGATGTCGCGGGCCTCCCCAAAGCAGGCGGCAAGCCATTTAAGCTCCTCGCGCAGGGCCGCGCCATCGTCTCCGGTCATCGGCTTGAAAACTGAAAACGCCGAGCGCATCCGGCGGATTGCGACACGCGCCTGATGCAGCGCATCGGGGTTGCGGCTCGAAAGCAACAGGTTTTCGTTGAGCCGAAATTGGCGAACGCCTGCCTGGACGATCCGCTTGAATGCCTCTGCGGCGCGCATATCCGCTTCCAGCGCAATAGGCTCGGCCTTGACGCTGGCCCGATCGGGCTCTGCCAGCCGGTAACCACGTTCCGATTTGGTCAGCACGCCGAGGCGTATTGGAGCGATGGCGTCGATCTTGCGCGCAAGGCCGAAGAGCGCCGCCGGGTCACCCAACTTCAGTTCGAGCTCGATCTCGCAGACGGGGTCCGACCGGTCGCCTACGTTGACATCGCCGCGGTCGAGAACGACCTCGATCGTCGTTCCGTCCTCTTCGACAACCCATTTGCACCGCTCGACCTTCACAACGAACCGGGGCGTAACCTCGCCGGCGTCGTCGCCGACGACGGTGGGCAGCGGGGTCGCATAGTCAAGTACGGGAGCGTCGTCGTCCACCGCGCGCTCCCATTCGGTGCGGGCGAAGAGCCCGGCCGACCTTCCTCCACCGGCTTTGATCGTCTGAATGCGCGTATTGCCGGTGCGGCGGATGCGAAGTGAAAAGCCGGCCTTCGCAAGCGCATTTTCGTCGGTATCGAAATAGGTCGAGACCTGCTCTGCGACCTTCGCCTTTTCACCGAACAGCTTCGACGAAACGATTCGGTCCGCGTCGGCAAGGGACAATTCAAGCTTCAGTTCGATTTCGTCGACCATGGAAAGTCGGTCCCGTTGAGTAAAGCTGTGTTCGGCCAGATATCCGTCAAAAGGATTAACATTACTATCGTCGATCTAGCACGAACCGTCACCGAAACGAAATGGCGGCGCCAAGGAACGACCAAAGGTTTGATGAAACTATTTCAAGTGGGCCGCAACTGCCCCGCCCCTCCAACCAGGACACGGATGGTGCAGGCGCCCCCGCACCTTGGCAGGCTCCACAGGCGGCGCGCACCATGCCCGCCGTCCGGTTCCCTTTCGCCCGGCCGGTTGCTATGCCTCGACCCTCGCCTGCGCTGCCATCGCCTAGGAACATGTCTTGCGGCACCTTGCCCGGTTCGATCTCAACCTGCTGCGGATTTTCGACGCGATTTTTGCGAAGGGCGGCGTTTCGGCGGCGGCGCGCCACCTGAACCTGTCGCAACCGGCGATCAGCCACGCGCTGGCCCGGCTGCGCGCACAATTCGACGACCCGCTCTTCGTGCGGCAGGGCAACCGCCTTGTCCCGACGTCGGCGGCGCGGGCGATCGCCGGCCCGGTGCGCGAAGCGCTGCGCGGGCTCGACGCCGCGCTCGATGCGGCGACCGCGTTCGATCCCACGCAAACGGCGCGCGAGTTCCGAATCGGGGTTCGGCTCTCGGGCGAGATGCCGCGTTTTTCCTCGCTGGTCGCGCGCGTGCGCGCCGAGGCGCCGCATGCCGCGCTCGCCAGCGTCACCTTCCGGCGCCGCGAGCTCGTCACGATGCTCGCGAACGGCGATCTTGACCTTGCGCTCGATGTCGCGTTGCCCGCCGATGGCCAGCTGTGCCGCCACTATCTCGGCGCCGAGAAGATCGTCGTCGTCGCGCGCAAGGGGCACCCGTGCGTCGACGGCGCAATCGACCTCGACACCTATCTGGCGCTCGACCATATCATCGCGACGGCGCGTCCCTATGGCCCCGGGATCGAGGATATGACGCTCGACCGCATGGGCCTCGCGCGGCGCGTCGCCGTCCGCTGCCAGCACGCCATCACCGCATGGCAGATCGTCGCCGCGTCCGACATGCTCTTTGCGCTCCCCAAATCGCACGCCGCGGTGCTCGACGCGATGTGGCCGATGCAACTTCTCGACCTGCCGCTGCCCGTCGAACCCGGCGGCAGCTATCTCTATTGGCATCAGGCGGCTCAGGCCGATCCCGGGCTCGGTTGGCTGCGTGCGATCATCGTCGATGAGTTGGGCAAACCGGCATAGCATCTATTCGGTCGGCGAATATAGATTATTCAACCCTATCATTATCCTTGATGGCATAGCGCCGCTACCTTCTCCGGCGAAAACCTGCTGGAGACGCAAATGACCGAAATCGAACTTCAGGCCGAACTCAACGACCTGCGCATGTCGAAGGAAGCGCAGCCGCTCTTCGACGCGGTGAAACGCCACATCGCCGACAATGTCGATCCAATTACCGAAGAGTTCTTCCGGCTCGGCGAAGGCCGCGCCGACCGCTGGAGCTGGGCACCGGGACAACTCGAACTGCTCGAGGGCGCGAAGAACAAGGCGAAGGCCGCGGGCCTGTGGAATTTCTTCCTGCCGCACGGCGACACCGGAACCCCGCTCACCAATCTCGACTATGCCTATATCGCCGCCGAACTCGGCAAATCGCCGCTCGCCTCCGAATCGCTGAACTGCTCGGCGCCCGACACGGGCAATATGGAAGTGCTCGAAATGGTCGGCACACCGGCGCAAAAGGAGCGCTGGCTCAAACCTCTTCTGAACGGCGAAATCCGCTCGGCCTATGTGATGACCGAACCCGGCGTCGCCTCGTCCGACGCAAGCAACCTCGAGACGAGCGCAGTGCTCGACGGCGACGAGTGGGTCATCAACGGCGAGAAATATTTCATCAGCGGCGCGGGCGACCCGCGGTGCAAGATATTGATCTGCATGCTCAAGACCAATCCCGAAGCGTCGCGCAAGGGCCAGCATTCGCAAATCCTGGTGCCGATGGACACGCCGGGCGTGCAGGTGCTGGGGCCGATGCGCGTGTTCGGTGCCGACCATGCGCCGCAGGGGCATATGCACATGCGCTTCGACAATGTCCGCGTCCCGCGCGAGAATATCCTGCTCGGCGAGGGGCGCGGTTTCGAGATTTCGCAGATGCGCCTAGGCCCGGGCCGCATCCACCATTGCATGCGCACGATCGGCAAGGCCGAAGTCGCGCTCGACCTGATGGTGAAGCGCGGCAATTCCCGCACCGCTTTTGGCCGCCCGCTGTCGCAGCTTGGCAAGAATCTCGAGGTGATCGCGCGGGCGCGCGTCGAGATCGAGGCGATGCGGCTGATCGTGCTCAAGGCCGCAAAGGCGATGGACCTGCTCGGCAACCGCGAGGCGCGCGTCTGGGTCAGCATGGCGAAGGCGATGGTGCCCGAGCGGGCCTGCCAGATCATCGACCAGGCGATCCAGATCCACGGCGCCACCGGCATCTCGCATTGGACGCCGCTCGCCGAGCTCTACGCCGATGTGCGCCACCTGCGCTTCGCCGACGGGCCCGACGAGGTTCATTATATGGTGGTCGGCCGCGACGAGCTCGCGCGCCACTGATCGGGCGGGCGGCGGTCACGCACCGCCGCCCCGCCATCATCCCGGAAGCCCATGTCCCTCGGCCAGCGCGAGGGCGCCGAGCAGGCCGGTGTTTTCGCCGAGTGCCGGCGCGACGATGATATCCCCGGGCGTCCCCGCGAAATAGCCTGCCGCGGCATTCGCCGCTTCTGCGCGCACGCGGTCCAGCAGGCCGGGCGTTCCCATCACGCCGCCGCCGAGGATGATGCGCGCGGGTTCGAGGATCGCCTGAAAGGTCTGCGCCGCCTGCGCGAGATACCAGGCGATGACGCTGTGCCCGATATGATCGTCGGGCAGCTCCGATAGCGACGCGCCCCAGCGCGCGATGATCGACGGGCCCGCAGCTAGCCCTTCGAGGCAGTCGCCGTGGAACGGGCAATGGCCCGCGAAACCCGCGTCAGCAGGGTGGCGCGGCATGCGGACATGACCCATCTCGGGGTGACTAAGGCCGTGGATCAGCCGCCCGCCGACCACCGCGCCGCCGCCGACGCCGGTGCCGACGGTGAGGTACAGGGCCGAATTCATGCCCTGCCCCGCGCCCCATTTCCATTCGGCGAGCGCGGCGCCGTTGACGTCGGTGTCGATCGCGACCGGGCAGCCGAAGGCGCGCGCGAAGGGGCCGGCGATATCGGCGTCGTTCCAGTGCGGCTTGGTGGTGCGGGTAATATGGCCCCATTTGGGCGATGCGCGATCGAGGTCGAGCGGGCCGAAACTGGCGATGCCGACCGCGGCATAGGCGGCGCCCTGCGCGCGCAGCCAGTCGATCGCGGCGGGGATCGTTTCGTCGGGACGCGTCGTGTCGATACGGGTGCGCGCGTGGATCCGGCGCGTCGCGTCGCCCACTCCCACGATGAACTTGGTGCCGCCCGCTTCGATCAGCGCGACCTTCTCAGGCATGCCCTATCCCCTGTCTTCGGGGGGGCGATAGCGCGCTTCGACACGGGCTGCCACCGCTTCGACGGCGTCGATTGCTGATCAGCGCGCCGTAACGCCCGTCCAGTCCAAGTCAAAGCGCGCCAGATATTTGCGCAGCCGGTCGGCATCGTTGGTCGATTTGCGTTCCGCGCGTGATGCGGAAAACAGCGATCGGCCCGCCGCGGACAGGCTACCGCTCTGCCCGCAAACAGCGACGACATAGGCGAGTTGCACCCGGTCGAACGGATCGATCGTCCGAAGCCGGCTTTCCGGCAACAGATCGTCGAGCACATCGCCGCGCGCCTCGCCTCCCGACCACAAGGATTGCAGCCTGCCGGTTTCGGACGCGACCGCTGCCGAATCGATCCGGCCCGCCGGGCTGAGCGTCGCCATGCGGGTGACGCTCGCGGCCAGGTCGCGGAAATTGCCTTTCCAAGGGGCGGCCGGGCTCTCCGCAAAGGCCAGATATTTGTCGCGCGCCTCCTTGTTGAAGGTGACGCGCGCACCCTCGCGCTCGGCGAAACGCTCCAGCTCGTAATCGAGATTGGGGGCGATATCCTCGCGGCGCTGCGCCAGCCCCGGCAGGCTGAATGTCCAGAGGTTGAGCCGCGCGAACAGATCCTCGCGGAACCGCCCGGCGTCGACCTCGGCCACCAGATCGCGATTGGTGCCGGCAATCAGCTGGAATTCGCTGCGCGCTTCGCTGTCGGCACCGACCGGAAGGAAACGCCCTTCCTCGATCGCGCGCAGGATCATCGCCTGTTCGTCGAGGCCGAGTTCGCCGATCTCGTCGAGGAAGAGCAGCCCCTTGTCGGCGGATTTGAGCAGGCCCGGGCGGTCCTGCGCCGCGCCGGTAAAGGCGCCCTTGCGGTGACCGAACAGCGCCGACATCGCGCTGTCACCCTTCAGCGTCGCGCAATTCACCTCGACAAAGGGACCGGCAATCTGGTGGCGCAGCTTCTTAAGCTCATAAATCTTGCGCGCCAGCTGGCTCTTGCCTGCACCGGTGGGCCCCATCAGCAGGATCGGCGCGCGGCTGCGCACCGCGACCTGCTCGATTTCTTCGATCATCCGGTTGAACGCCGCATTGCGCGTCTCGATGCCGCTCTTCAGGAAGCTCGCGCTCTCGGCGCTGGCTTCGGCAAAGCGTGTCGCGATGCTGTCGTAACGCGAGAGGTCGAGATCGATGGCGTTCCAGGTACCGATCGGCTGCGGCGCGCCGCGTTGCGGCTGCGTCTGAAGCAGCCGCCCCGGCAGGTAGCGTGCCTCGGTCAGCAGAAAGAGACAGATTTGCGCGACATGCGTCCCCGTCGTGATGTGAATCAGATAGTCCTGGTTGTCGGGATCGAACGGAAAAGCGCGCGCGAAGTCGAGCAGCTTCCCATAGACTTCCTCGAAATCCCACGCGTCGTCGAAGTCGAGCAGTTGCGGAACCACCTCGGTCTCGGGTGACACGTCGCGAATATCGGCGGCGACATAGTCGGCAAGCCGGCGATGATAGCTACCGTGCAAAAGGATGAAGCGGTCGACCCGCAGATCCTCCTGCATGCAGATGCTAACCGTCGGCCGCCATTTGCTCCAGCGCGACGGTCCGAATTTGGCGGCATCGAGCGTCGAGCCGAGGAATCCGATAACGGTGACGGGTTTCATGAGAAATTTATACAATAGGATAAACTACGATACAATATAATCGTATTTTCTCCCTGCCCCGGCCAAGCAAGAATTGACCACCCCATTTTTATCTTTTTAAAAACAGTGTTTTGATGAAATTCCGTCGATCGCTTTTTCGATTGGCACGCCTCCTGCACCACTGTCGGCGTCGGGGCTCACGTCCCCCGGCACAAGTGGAACGAAGGGGCGGCCGGAATGGGCTGGCCGCCCCCGAGGGTCCGGCAAGCGATTTCAAAGGAGTTGGACGATGGCCAACAAGAACCTGTTTTCCACCGCGCTCGCGCGCTTCCTGCCGCAGACCGACGCGGTGAACGACGCCGGCGGCGCGGCCTATGCCTATGGCCCGGAAGCGAAGCTCGCGCAGCTTGCGGCGACCGGAACGCTGTCGGACGGCTATTATTCGGGCGCCGATGCGCAGCTCGCCGACGTTCTGGCGGCGGCGCAGGCGGTCTCGCCCGATTTCGTCGCCAAGGCCGCGATCTATGCCCGCAAGTCGGGCGCGATGAAGGATATGCCGGCGCTGCTCGCCGCGTACCTCACCGTCGCCGATCCCGACCTCGCGGTGCGCGTCTTCGGCCGCGTGATCGACAACGGCCGCATGCTGCGCAACTTCGTGCAGATCATGCGATCGGGTCAGGTCGGTCGCCGGTCGCTCGGCTCGCGCCCCAAGCGGCTCGTCCGCGAATGGCTGGAACAGGCCTCGATGCCGCAGCTCATGGCCGCGGCAACGGGCAATGATCCCAGCCTCGCGGATATCGTCCGCATGGTCCACCCGGCGCCGGCCTCGGCCGAGCGGCGCGCCTTCTATGGCTGGCTGATCGGCAAGCCCTATGATGTCGCGGCGCTGCCCGAGGAAATCGCGGCGTTCGAGGCTTGGAAGCGCGACCCCGCGGGGCCGCTGCCTCCGATGCCGTTCGAATGGCTGACCGCCTTTCCGCTGACTGCGGAAAATTGGGCGGAGCTTGCCGGCCGGATCGGCTGGCAGGCGCTGCGCATGAACCTGAACACGCTGGCGCGCAACGGCGCGTTCGACGTGAAAGGCGTGACCGAGAAGGTCGCGGCGCGACTGTCCGATGCCGATACGATCGCCCGGGTCCGCCCGGCGCCGTATCAGCTGATGGTCGCGATGGGTCAGGTCGGCGACGCGGTTCCGCTGCGCGTCCAGGCCGCGCTCGAAGAGGCGCTCGAACTGTCGGTTGCGACGGTTCCGGTGCTGGCGGGCAAGGTTGTGGTATGTCCGGACGTCTCGGGCTCGATGAGCTGGGCGGCGACCGGATACCGCAAGGGCGCGACCTCGGCGGTTCGCTGCATCGACATCGCAGCGCTCGTCGCGGCGGCGGTGCTGCGCACCAACCGGCAGGCGCGGGTGATGCCGTTCGATGTCGACGTCGTCGACATGGCGCTCGATCCCAAGGCGCGCGTCGCGGTCAACGCGGCGCGGCTGGCGGCGATCGGCGGCGGCGGCACCAATGTCTCGGCTCCGCTCGCGCGGCTGAACGCCGAGCGCGCGACGGTCGATACGGTGGTGATCGTGTCCGACAACGAAAGCTGGATCGATCCCTCGCGCCACGGCGCCACGGCGACGATGAACGAGTGGAACAAGCTGAAGACCCGTAACCCGGGCGCAAAGCTGATCTGCATCGACATCCAGCCCTATGGTACCACGCAGGCGCGTGACCGGAAGGACATCATGAATGTCGGTGGCTTCACCGACGCGGTCTTCGATGCAATGGCCCGCTTCGCCACCGGCGAAACGCGCGACTGGGTCGAGATCGTGAACGAAACGGAGGTATAATGGGAAACGTCACGGCGAATGCCGGAAGGACTACATCGACCCTTAATCGCCAGGTCGCGGGTTCGAATCCCGCCGGGTTCCTCTATGGACCCGTAGCTCAGGGGTAGAGCAGGACCGTCTTTCCAAATCCTCGTCGCCGTTACGTTCTTCGCTTTTTTTTGCAGAATTGCAGCGGATGCCGGTGGGACTACATCCTCGACAGAGGTCCGACGAGTAAAGCGCCCAGACCCTTGAAGGCTTCTGGGAGATGCGGGTTCGAATCCCGCCGCTGGAACGTAGCTTAAGGACCGCTGTCTCACCAACTCTCGCCGCTGCGAGACTGTCAAACGCCGGCGGATGCCGGGCGGGACTACATCTTGCCACGATGGCCCTTTGGGCAGTCTCGTCCTTCTTTCTCGCCGCCGGCACCTTATTCATGCTGGCAAATGCCGGTGGGACTACATCGGTCAGGCCGAAAGGCCCGCGGTTCGACTCCGCACCGGAGAAATCCGGATGTCTCGCCATAAACTCGTTGCCAGCACCCGAAACATGTCGGCGAATGCCGGCGGGACTACAGGGTCAGAGCGTCCGCTTCGTCGCGGAAGGCCGGCGGTTCAAGTCCGCCCCCGGCATGCCGGAGTAGCTCAGGAAAAATGTCTCGCCACGCCTTGTCGCCGGCACCATGAAGAACAGCAAGAAGGAGGTCAGCCATGACCCAGACGACCTATGAAGTGATGAATGTCGAGGGCGGACGCCCGGTCAAGATGTGGACGCGCGGCGTGCCCGTGGAAGACATGGCGCGCGCGCAGCTGACCAAGGCGGCGAAAATGCCGTTCGTGTTCAAGCATGTCGCCGCGATGCCCGACGTTCATGTCGGCATCGGCGCCACCGTCGGATCGGTGATCCCGACCAAGGGCGCGGTGATCCCGGCCGCGGTCGGCGTCGATATCGGCTGCGGCATGATGGCGGCGCGCACCACGCTGATGGCACACGACCTGCCCGACAATCTGGAGGGCATCCGCAGCGCGATCGAGGCGACGGTTCCGCACGGCCGGTCGGTCGGGCGCAGCAAGCGCGACACGGGCTCGTGGGGCGATCCTCCGGCCGCAATCGTCGACGCCTGGGCGACGCTCGCCGAACGCTTCGGCCATATCGTCGCCAAGCATCCGCGGCTGAAAAACACCAACAACCTGACGCATCTGGGAACGCTCGGAACGGGAAACCATTTCATCGAGCTGTGCCTCGATACCGACGCGCGGGTGTGGGTGATGCTGCATTCGGGGTCGCGCGGCGTCGGCAATGCGATCGGCACCTACTTCATCGAACTGGCGAAGAAGGACATGCGCAAGTGGTTCATCAACCTGCCCGATGAGGACCTCGCCTACTTCCCGGAAGGGACCGACCATTTCGACGATTATGTCGAGGCGGTGGGCTGGGCGCAGGACTTTGCGGCGCTGAACCGGCGCATGATGATGGCGAATGTCATCGCCGCGCTCCGGCTCCAGATCGCCAAGCCCTTCGAGGCCGAGGCTGAGGCGGTGAACTGCCATCACAATTATGTGACGCGCGAGAATCATTTCGGCGAGAATGTGCTCGTCACCCGCAAGGGGGCGGTGCGCGCGGCGAAGGGGACGATGGGAATCATCCCGGGTTCGATGGGTGCAAAATCGTTCATCGTGCGCGGGCTGGGCAACGCGGAAAGCTTCGATAGCTGCAGCCATGGCGCGGGCCGTGTCATGAGCCGCACCGCAGCGAAAAAGCTCGTCACGCTCGACGAGCATATCGCCGACACCGCGGGCGTCGAATGCCGCAAGGACGAAGGCGTCATCGACGAGACGCCGAAGGCGTACAAGCCGATCGAGGCGGTGATGGCGGCGCAGGCCGACCTCGTCGAGATCGTCCATACGCTGAAGCAGGTGGTGTGCGTGAAGGGGTGATCCCCTTCACGCCGCCCTCATAGGAGACGTGCCGTGAAGAAAATCCTTTGCTGCAAGGCCTGCGAGGGGCGCCTGACGTCAGCACTGACACTTGTTTCGAGCAAGGCCCCGGCATCATCCCGCCCGAGCAAGAGGAAGGCAAGCCCCTCACCCCGCGCGGGACGGTTTTCAAGAGCTGGGAGCCGATTGAACGATCCTATGGCGATCAGACAGCGCTGCTCGAATTCGCGCCGCAATATTGGTTAAACCCGGAGGACATTGGCGAGACCGTCCGCAACACGCGCGATCCGCATCGTCTCAACGGCTGTTGTGGGCTTGATGGCTGCGATGGCCCCAATCAGATATGTGGGTGCGGCGCGCAGATCGGTACATTACGCACCGATTGCTGGACACCGCACCTGTTCGTCCCCGATCCGACAACCACGAACTGGATAGAAGAATAATGATCATCATCGACGGATCGGAAGGCGAAGGTGGGGGACAGGTGCTGCGCTACGCGTGCGCGCTGGCACTGCTGACCGACACGCCGTTCACGATCGAGAACATCCGCGGCGGGCGCGAGAAGCCGGGGTTGATGCGCCAGCATGTGACCGCGATCGAGGCCGCGTGCGTGATCGGCGGCGCCGAATGCTCGGGGCTGGCGGTCGGGTCGAACAGCATTTCCTTCCGCCCCGGGCGCGTCACGCCCGGCGACTATCATTTCGCGGTCGGCACCGCAGGGAGCACGGGGCTCGTCCTCCAGACGATCCTCGTGCCGCTGATGACCGCCGACGCGCCGTCGCGGCTCGTGATCGAGGGCGGGACGCACGCGATGGCGGCGCCGCCGTTCGACTTTATCGAGCGCACGCTGCTGCCCGTCATCAATCGCATGGGACCGACGGTTTCGGCGCGGCTTGTCCGCCACGGCTTTTTCCCGCGCGGCGGCGGGCGGATCGAGGTCGATATTGTGCCCGCACCGCTGCGCCCCGTCGAATGTATCGAACGCGGCGCGCGGCGCGGCGTCTCGGTGACCGCCATCGTCGCGGGCATTCCCGTCGACGTCGCCGAACGCGAGCTCAGGACCGCGCGAAAGACGCTGCCCGAATGGCCCGAAGGGGCCTTTGTCACGCGGCAGGTCCCGGCCGAGCAAGGTCCGGGCAACGCACTGCTGGTCGAGGCCGAATTCGAGCATGTCACCGAGATCATATCGGGCTTCGGCAAGCTCGGCCTTCCCGCCGAGCGGCTTGCGCAAACCGCCGCCAAGCGCATGGCGGGCTATCTCGCGAGCGATGCGTTCGCGGGCCCCTATCTGCAGGACCAGATGCTGCTGCCGATGGCGTTCGCGCGCGGCGGCGCGTTCACGACGGTCAAGCCGAGCGAGCATATGCGAACCGCGGCCAGCCTGATCGAGCGTTTCACCGGCACGCGGTTCCGCGTGTCGGACCGCGACGACGGCCGTCATCTGGTCGAGGTGATCGCCTGATTTGCCCCGGCGGGGGCCTTGCAGCGCAGCAAGGCCCCCGCCTTCTTCGATTCATCTTGGCGTGCTGCTCCTTAGCGGCCTAAGCATGTTCGCGACCAAGGAGATGTGAACGCCGATGTCCGACGCCCGACAAGAAAGCCATCCCGAAATCCGCGAAGCCGTGCGCCGCCTGTGTGCCGGGTTTCCCGGCGAATATTGGCAGGCGCTCGACCGCGACCGCATCTATCCGACCGAATTCGTCCGCACGCTGACCGAAGCCGGTTTCCTCTCGGTGCTGATCCCCGAAGAATATGGCGGGTCGGGCCTCGGCCTCGGTGCCGCGACCGCGGTGCTCGAGGAAATCCACCGTTCGGGCTGCAACGGCGGCGCGTGCCATGCGCAGATGTATACGATGGGCACGCTGCTGAAACATGGCTCCGAAACGCAGAAACAGGCCTATCTGCCCGCGATTGCCAGCGGCGACCTGCGGCTGCAGGCGTTCGGGGTCACCGAACCGACCGCGGGGACCGATACCACGCGCATCCGCACTTTCGCCAAACGGGTCGGCGACAATTATATCGTCAACGGCCAGAAGATTTGGATCAGCCGCGCCGAACATTCGGATCTGATGGTGCTGCTGTGCCGCACGACGCCGCGCGAGGAATGTTCAAAACCGTCCGACGGGATGAGCGTGCTGCTCGTCGACATGCGCGAGGCGCAGGGCAAGGGGCTGACGATCCGACCGGTGCGCACGATGCTCAACCATGCGACGACCGAGCTTTTCTTCGACGATCTCGAAGTCCCCGCCGCGAACCTGATCGGCGAGGAGGGCAAGGGCTTTCGCTACATCCTGTCGGGCATGAACGCCGAACGCATCCTGATCGCATCCGAATGTATCGGCGACGGCCGCTTCTTCGTCGACCGCGCGTCGGTCTACGCGAAGGAGCGCGAAGTGTTCGGCCGGCCGATCGGCGAAAATCAGGGCGTGCAATTCCCGATCGCGCGTGCGTGGGTCCAGATCGCCGCCGCCGCTGAGATGGTCGACAAGGCGGCGCGCCTGTTCGACGCGGGCGCCGATTGCGGGACCGAGGCCAATATGGCGAAGATGCTGGCGTCGGAGGCGAGCTGGTACGCCGCCGACATGTGCATCCAGACCCACGGCGGTTTCGGCTTTGCCGAGGAATATGACATCGAACGCAAGTTCCGCGAGACGCGGCTGTATCAAGTCGCGCCGATCAGCACCAATTTGATCCTGAGCCATGTCGCGACGCACGCGCTTGGCCTGCCCAAAAGCTTCTGAGGCGGTATGGACGATTATTCCGCCTGGGTGGGCCGCAGCGAGACGCGCACCGATATCGCGGCCCCCGCACCGCTTGTCGGCCTCGCCGCGCTGCTCGACCATGATGTTTCGCCATGGACGCCGGGCATCGTCCCGCCGCTCGGCCACTGGCTTTATTTCCTGCCCGACGCGCGCCAGTCGGCAATCGGCGCCGACGGCCACCCGCGCCGCGACGAGCATGGCCTGCTCCCGCCGACGCCGTTGCCGCGACGCATGTGGGCAGGTAGCCGGATCGCATTCCTGTCGCCGATCGCGGTCGGCGCGGCGCTGACCCGCCGCACCACGATCGACGCGATCAGGCCGAAACGCGGCGCGAGCGGCGATCTGCTGTTCGTCACGTTACGTCACGATATCGCAGCCGGCGGCGTCCCCGCGATCCGCGAGGAGCAGGACATCGTGTTTCGCGAAGCCGCAACCGGACCCGCGGCGCCGCTGCCGCCGGTTGCGCCGACCGGTTCCCAACCGGCCGATGCCGTCCGCAGCATCGCGCCCGATCCGGTGCTTTTATTCCGCTACTCGGCGCTCACCTTCAACGCGCACCGGATTCACTATGACCGCGACTATGCGCGCGACGTCGAAGGCTATGCAGGGCTTGTCGTCCACGGGCCGCTGATCGCGACGCTGCTGATGGATCATGCCCTGCGTTCGGGCCTTGCTCCGCGGCGCTTCGCCTTCCGCGCCGAAGCACCGCTGATCGACGGCACCCCCTTCGATCTTTGCCTCGTGCGACAGGATGGCGGCGCTCGCCTGTGGGCCCGCGATGCGACGGGCCGCGCGACGATGCGCGCCGAGGTCGATCTGTAGGGTACGGTCCCCGGCCCCGCTATTCGCGGTCGATCGCCCCGGTATCGAGCAGCGGCGCCGCATCGACATCGCCGGCGCCGAGCAGGTCGGCCAGACGCTCGGTGCCGGCCAATATCATCGCCTGCTCCCATCCGGGCAGCGCGGCAAATCCCGCCTCGAACTTTTCCTGCAACATATCGGGCGCCTCGACGAGACGGCGGCGACCCAACGCGGTCGCCTCGAGGTGGATTCGTCGCTTGTCCTGTGCGCTGCGCGTCCGGCTCGCGAGCTCGAGCGCCACCAGGCGGTCGACGATCGCCGTGATGGTCGCGTGGCTGAACTCCAGCCGCTGCGCGACCAGGCCGGGCGTGACCTCGTCGCCCGCATCGATTTCACGCAAGACCAGAAGCTGCGACGGCGTAAGGCCCGTGGCCGCGGCGAGCCGCCGCGTGCCGCTTTCGGTCGCCCGCAGCACGCGCCGCAGGGCCTTCAACGTCGCATTGGCAATATCGGGCTCCATCGCGCCTTGTTAGCCGCCAGGCACGCGCACGCCAAACGCATTATCGGTAATCGCCACTGCTGACACAGCTCTGCAATATATTTCGATATATGAAATAAAATTGCGACTCCGGGTTGAATGATCGGCAGCTAGCCCTATATTTTGCGCCATCAACGGGCAGCTCGGATCGGCAGACGGGTCGATTGCGCGCGAATTTTATTTCAGGAGATGAAAGATACTAGATCGGCAAACAGACGACGAGTCCTTGCCTCCAGTGAAAGATCGGGACGTGGCCGCGGCCCCGGCGGTCGACGTGCAATTCCGCCGGCCGCGCTCGGGCGACGGACCGGCGGTGACGGCGCTGATCGCCGCCTGCCCGCCGCTCGATCGCAACAGCCGCTATTGCAACCTGCTCCAGTGCGAACATTTCGCCGACCATTGCGTCATCGCCGAAAAGGCGGGGCGGATCGTCGGTTGGGTATCGGGCTATCGCCCGCCTTCGGACCCCAAGGCCTTTTTCGTGTGGCAGGTCGCCGTGTCGACCGAAGGACGCGGAAAGCAGCTCGCGAGCCGCATGATCGCCGACCTGCTCGCCCGGCCCGCACAGGACGGCGTGACCCACATGATCACCACGATCACCGCCGACAATCAGGCGTCGTGGGGATTGTTCCGCGGCCTCGCGCGCCGCTGGAATGCCGAACTCGAACGCAGCGCGCTGTTCGAACGCGAAGCGCATTTCGCGGGCGCGCACGCCACCGAATATCTGGCCCGCATCGGGCCGATCGACCGTTCGAAGACAGACGTAGAACAGGGATAATATGATGATTACGACACCCCAGCCGTCCGGCGCGATTCCGGACAGGAATATCTATGAGCGCCGCGAATCGGCGGTGCGCAGCTATGCCCGATCGATGCCGCGCCAGTTCGGCAAGGCCGAGGGCGTGTGGATGCACGACGACCAGGGCGGGCGCTATCTCGACTTCCTGTCGGGCTGCTCGACGCTCAACTATGGCCACAACCACCCGATCCTGAAGCAGGCGTTGCTCGACTATATCGGCGCCGATGGCATCGCGCACGGGCTCGACCTGCACACCGATGCGAAGCGCGATTTCCTCGCGACGTTCGAGGAACTGGTCCTGAAGCCGCGCGGGCTCGACCATCGCGTGATGTTCACCGGCCCCACGGGTACCAACGCGGTCGAGGCCGCGATCAAGCTCGCGCGCAAGGTGACGGGCCGCGAAATGGTCATCGCCTTCACCAACGGCTTCCACGGGATGACGCTGGGCGCGCTTGCCTGCACGGGCAACGCGACCAAGCGCGGCGGCGCCGGCGTGCCGCTCAGCCACGTCGCGCACGAACCCTATTATGATTATTACGGCCCCGAGGTCGACACCGCCGAGTTGCTCGAACAGCGCCTCGCCGACCCGTCGAGCGGGCTCGACGCCCCGGCGGCGATCCTCGTTGAGACGGTGCAGGGCGAAGGCGGGCTCAATGCCGCGTCGCCTGAATGGCTGCGCCGGATCGCCGACATCGCCAAGGCGCATGGCGCGCTCCTGATCGTCGATGACATCCAGGCCGGCTGCGGCCGCACCGGCGGCTTCTTCAGCTTCGAGGATATGGGCTTCACCCCCGATATCGTGACGCTGGCGAAATCGCTGTCGGGCATGGGCCTGCCCTTTGCGCTGACCTTGCTGCGCCCCGAACTCGATCAATGGTCGCCGGGCGAGCACAACGGCACCTTCCGCGGCAACAACCACGCCTTCGTCACCGCGACCGCGGCGATCCGCCATTTCTGGAGCACGGGCGATTTCCAACGCGACATCGAACGCCGCGGCGAGCTGCTCGCGATGCGGCTCGGCCGTATCGCCGACGAACATGGCTTTGACGTGCGCGGCCGCGGCATGATGCGCGGCGTCAACGTCGGTTCGGGCGAGCTTGCCTCGACCGTGACCGCCGCCTGCTTCGACGCAGGCCTCATCATCGAGACCAGCGGCGCGCATGACGAGGTGATCAAGGTGCTCGCCCCGCTCATCATCGACGACGCCGTCCTCGGCGCCGGGCTCGACATTCTCGAAACCAAGATCCGCGAGGCGATGGCCGCCGACTACGCCGTCGCCGCCGAATGACACAGGAGATATTTACATGATCATTCGCAACCTAGGCGATATCCGCAAATCCGACCGCAATGTCCGCTCGGACGGCTGGGCGAGCGCCCGCATGCTGCTGAAAGACGATGGCATGGGCTTTTCCTTCCATGTCACGACGATGTTCGCGGGCACCGAGCTCAAGATGCATTATCAGAACCATCTCGAAGCCGTCTTCGTGCTCAAGGGCACCGGGACGATCGAAGATTTGGGCACGGGCGAAATCCACCGGCTGGAACCGGGCGTGATGTATGCGCTCAACGACCATGACCGGCATATTGTGCGCCCCGAAACCGACATCCTGACCGCGTGCGCCTTCAACCCGCCGGTCACCGGCAAGGAAGTGCACGACGAAAGCGGCGCCTATCCGGCCGAGGCCGACCTCGTCGCCGCCGACTGACATCATAAAACAGAAAGGGAGGCGTCCGATGCAAGACCTCTACCCCTCGCGCCACGCCGCCGAAGCCGAAATGCGGCCGCGGCAGGACCCCGTGGTGCATAATGAATGGAGCAACGACGCGCCGATCAGCGCGCGTCAGGCCGCGCAGTTCGACCGCGACGGCTATATCGTGCTCGAGGACCTTTTCTCGGCCGACGAAGTTGCTTACCTGCAAAAGGCGGCGGGCCAGCTGCTCGCCGATCCGGCGGCACTCGACGACGATACGATCGTGACCGAGCCGCAAAGCAAGGAAATCCGCTCGATCTTCGAGATTCACGCGCAGAGCGCGGTGATGGCGCGGCTCGCCGCCGATGCGCGTCTCGCCGATGTGGCGCGCTTCCTGCTCGGCGACGAGGTCTATGTCCACCAGTCGCGCCTCAACTATAAGCCTGGTTTCACGGGCAAGGAATTCTACTGGCACAGCGATTTCGAGACCTGGCACGTCGAAGACGGCATGCCGCGGATGCGCGCGCTGTCGATGTCGGTGCTGCTCGCCGAAAACACGCCGCACAACGGGCCGCTGATGGTGATCCCGGGGTCGCACCGCACCTATCTCACCTGCGTCGGCGAAACCCCCGACGACCATTATCTGAGCTCGCTCAAGAAACAGGAATATGGCGTCCCCGACGAGGAAAGCCTCGCCGAACTTGCGCACAAACACGGCATCGTAGCGCCGACCGGCAAGCCGGGCACTGTGATCCTGTTCGACTGCAACCTGATGCACGGATCGAACGGCAATATCACGCCCTTCCCGCGTGCCAACGCGTTCCTCGTCTATAACGCCGTCTCCAACCGGCTCGAAAAGCCGTTCGGCGTTGACAAAGCGCGCCCCTGGTTCCTCGCGCACCGCGGCGAACCCGCACCGCTGGCGGTCGAACGCGGGCCGCTGGTCGAGGCAGTTCCGGCATGACGGGGCATAGCGTCGAAAAGATCGGCGGCACCTCGATGGCCGCGACCGCGACCCTGTTCGACAATGTGCTGATCGCGGGCCGCTCGGGCGCCGATCTCTATAACCGCATCTTCGTCGTCTCGGCCTATGCCGGGATGACCGACCTGCTGCTCGAGAACAAGAAGAGCGGCGCGCCGGGGGTCTATGGCCGCTTCGTCGCCGACGAGGATACGGACGGCTGGCGCGAGGCGATGGAGGATGTCCGCCGCGCGATGCACGAACGCAACGCCGGCATGTTCGCGCGGCCCGAAAGCCGCAACGAGGCCGACGCCTTCGTCGATACGCGCATCGCGACCGTCGCGGCGTGCCTCGAAGATCTTGCGCGGCTGCGTGCCCACGGCCGTTTCTGCGTCAAGGAGCAGTTGATGACCGTGCGCGAACTGCTCGCCGGCATCGGCGAAGCGCACAGCGCGCATAGCACAGCCTTATTGCTGCGCGACCGCGACGTGAACGCCCGCTTCGTCGACCTGACATTATGGGACCAGGACGACCTGCGCAGCCTCGACGCGCGGATCGGTGATGCTTTCGCCGCGATCGACCTTGCGACGACATTGCCGATCGTCACCGGCTATGCCGGCTGCGAGGGCGGCATGGTGCGCCGCTATGCGCGCGGCTACACCGAAATGACCTTTTCGCGGCTCGCCGTCCTCACCGGCGCGCGCGAGGCGATCATCCACAAGGAGTTTCACCTGTCGAGCGCCGACCCCAAGCTGGTCGGCGAAGGCAAGGCACGCAAGATCGGGCGCACCAATTACGACGTCGCCGACCAGCTCGCGAACCTCGGCATGGAAGCGATCCACCCCGGTGCCGGACGCGGCCTTCGCCAGACCGACATCCCGCTGCGCGTGCGCAACACCTTCGATCGCGAGGATGGCGGCACGCTCGTGACGGGCGACTATGTCTCCGACGTGCCGCGCGTCGAAATCATCACCGGGATCCGCCAGATGCAGGCGCTGACATTTTTCGAACAGGATATGGTCGGCGTGAAGGGTTACGATATGGCGATCCTCGACGCGCTGACGCGCCACCGGCTGTGGATCGTCAGCAAATCGTCGAACGCCAACACGATCACCCATTATCTGTCGGCAAGCCCCGAAGCGGTGAAAAAGGTGATCGCCGATCTGCAGAAAGATTATCCCGAAGCCGCAATCTCCGCGCAGCCCGTGGCGATGGTCGCCGCGATCGGCAGCGATATTTCGCGCCCAGGGCTGGTTCCCGATGCGCTGCGCGCGCTCGATGACGCGGGCATCGGCATGATCGCGCTGCAGCACCAGATCCGCAACGTCGATGTCCAGTTCATCGTCGAAAGCCGCGATTTCGACGCGGCGGTGCGCGTTCTGCACAAGGCGCTGGTCGAGGAAATGGGCGCGAATGCGGAGGGCCGGCGCGCCGCGTGATGCGCGGCGGCCGGGCGCGGCCGACAATGTTCGCAACGATCCTGCCCGTGCGGAGCCTGCTGGTCGCGATTTTCGTGATGATGGCAGGCAGCGGTTTCCTCTCGACGCTTGTCGGCCTCAGGCTCGAACGCGCGGGCAGCGGCACGATGGTTATCGGCCTTGTCGCGACAGCCTATTTCGCCGGGCTCGTCCTCGGCGCGTTGCGCGCGGGCGAGGTTGTGCGCCGCGTCGGGCATATCCGCGCCTTCGCCGCCTTCGTCGCGCTTCTGTCGGCCAGCACGCTGACCTATGCGCTGTTCCAGCATCCCGCGCTGTGGGCGGCGCTGCGCCTCGTCGACGGGCTGTGCGTCGCCGGCGTCTTCATCTGCGTCGAAAGCTGGCTCAATGACCGCGCCGAACCGGCGACGCGCGGCACCGTGCTCGCTTGGTACATGGTCGCGCTCTATTCGGGGCAGGCGCTCGGCCAGCTCATCCTGCGGTCGGGGAATACAGCGCCGCAAATCCCGTTCGAGCTCGCCTCGATCCTGATTTCGCTCGCGATCATCCCCGTCTGCCTGACGCGCAGCGCCGCGCCGCTGCTCGAGGGTGCGGCTTCGCTCCCGCTCAGGCGCCTGTTCGAGGCATCGCCGCTCGGCGTCGCGGGCGCGGGGATCACCGGCCTCTTGCTCGGCGCCTTTTACGGCCTTGCCGCCATTTATGCGCGGCGGATTGGGCTCAGTCTCGGCGACACCGCGACTTTCATGATGACCGTGATCCTCGGCGGGGTCGCGCTGCAATGGCCGCTCGGCCGCCTGTCCGACCGTTACGACCGCCGCCGCGTCATCATCGCCTGCTTTGCCGCCACACTGGGCATCAGCCTCGCGCTCGCCATGGCGCCGACGGGCGCGCTGCTGCTCGGCCTTGGCGCGCTGTTCGGCGGGCTCAGCTTCGCGCTCTATCCGCTGTGCGTCGCCTTCGCGAACGACCGCCTGCTCCCGTCCGAGCGCGTGACCGCGAGCGGGCAGCTCGTCCTCCTCTATTCGGTCGGCGCGGCGCTCGGCCCGTTGGGCGCCGCCGCGGCGATGACGCTGGCGGGCGCGGGCGGGCTGTTCCTGTTCATCGCGCTCGGCGCGGCCGCGATGCTCGCTTTCGGGCTATGGCGGCTTGCAACCAGCGCGCCGGTGCCGGGCGCCGCGCAGCAGGATTTTCAGATCCTGCCGCGCACCACGCCCGTCGCGGCGCTGCTCGACCCCGCCGGCCCCGACCTTCCCGCCCCCTCGACCGAATCCCATCCGCAAACAGGTGACACATGGAAAAGCCCGTAACGATCCACGCCCCGGGGCACCCGCCCCCCTTCCCCGAACCCTCGCCGCTGCACCGCGCGGTCGGCGCATCGGCGCTCGGCAATGCGGTCGAATGGTTCGACTATGGCATCTACGCCTATGGTGTGACCTATATCTCGGCGGCGCTGTTTCCCGGCGATACCGAGGAAGCGGTGCTGTTCGCGCTCGCGACCTTTGCCATTTCCTTCCTCGTTCGGCCGCTCGGCGGGCTGTTCTGGGGACCGCTCGGCGACCGCATCGGGCGCAAGTCGGTGCTGGCAATGACGATCCTGCTCATGGCGGGGGCAACCTTCGCGGTCGGGCTTATCCCCTCCTACGAGAGTATAGGCTTCTGGGCTCCGACGCTGCTGATCCTGCTCCGCATGCTCCAGGGCTTTTCGACGGGCGGCGAATATGGCGGCGCGGCCACCTTCATGGCCGAATATGCGCCCGACGACCGGCGGGGCTTCTATGGCAGCTT
>NZ_LNSA01000023.1 GCF_001468465.1 Sphingopyxis sp. H115 | reverse complement strand
ATCGCCACTCGATATGACAAAACCCTTCTCTCGTTCGAGAGCTTCCTAAACCTCGCCGCCACGCGGCTATGGCTGAAGTCTTTTGTCAACGCGGCCTAGGGACCTCACCGGCGGATTTCCATCAAGGCCAGCGGCACTCAAAACGCCGCACAAACAGGCCGGACATATGAAAGCAACCGATCAAAGCCATCGCGACCACAAAGCCCTTGCCATAGGGGGCGTCCACATATGAATCAGAAAACCGCCCAAAAAAGAATCCCCTTTGAATCAGCCAAATGTCATCCCGCTCTAACTCCTCGCCCAGCCAATGATATCTACGGCGGAAAACTCTAACCGCAACTGGTCCAGAATTCAGGTGGCAGAGCACCTGAAATGGAGGCGGCGCCGTTCTTACAGGTCAGAGCCGCACGCATCCCCGCAGGGTATCGCGCAGCACTGCAATTGAATTGCTGAGCGAGGCTTCGCCTTCCAGCCGCCCGTTGATACGTAGCATCACCGTCCCGCTTTGCTGCATGAGCAGGGGAACAAGTTGCGTACCCGTCACGCCGCCGATCCATTGAGTGCCGTTCGCATTGGCGCGCTGAACGGATATGCTAACGAGCCGACCGGAGAAGTTCCACGTCATCGTCATCGCATTGTCGGCGGAGGGCTTGTTGAGCAGCATCGCCATGTAGGGCTTTCCGCCTTCACAATAGAGACTGAGGGCTTCGATGTTGGGCGATGCCGCGGCGCTCACATAAGCCATGGGCGCGCGACCTTGCACCGGTACAACTTCCCAGGGTGTACCGGGAAGCGGCACTGCCGTTTCGGGCGGGCTTTTGTCCAACAGCGTCTTGATTTCCGGCGCAATCGGCAGCCTAACGCCCGAAGCAGACGGATAAACTGTTAGCTTGCCGCGCTCCCAAAGGCCCACCTGCACCGCACGGCGCGCCGGGTCTATTATTATATAGGCCTGCTCCACACCGCCCTGATGCTGCGCATTGCCGGAAAGATAGTAATAGTTCCCAGCCCGCTGCAATGGCGAGACGGCTGAGAGATTGGTCCGCAGCGCAGCCATCTTCGGCCCCATCCGGGCCTTCAATGCCGCAGCCAAGGTACCCTTATCGAACAGGTCGATATTGTCCTTGGCGTAGCTTCCCGGATATTTGCCGACGAGGCTGGCGAGATTGGTCCATTCCGCTGGAATGCCTTGCACGGCCACCGCCGGCTCAGGCCGTGGCGGCAGTGGCGTGCCAGCAAGAGCGCTGCCCTGGCAGAGCGTGAACGGGCCGCCACCCGTGAAGGCCGCATGGAAAGAAGCCGGGCGTTGGCCGCGCGGCAGATCGGATTCAAAGCGGATGACACCGCGCTTCTCGTCGTCGTTCACATACATGAGAACCCGACCAAAATCATTGCTGCTAACTGGAAAGGGAAAAAATACTGCCATGATGCCGTCATAGCTCTGGCCCATGAAGGTGAGAGCATATTCCACCCGAGGGGGCTTTATTTCCCGACCATTGGCGCGGAACGTCATGCCCTTTTCATCGATGGTTACGCGCGGTTCCTTTGAGCAGTCGCCGCGCGGGGCGTAGCTGCCAAAGATATGGTCGACGCCCTGATCCTTGAAGCTGGATAGTGGTAGCGCCTGCGCACTTGCGGCAGCAATCGTGGCAATCGCACAAGCGGCAAGACCTACACCCGAAAGGCGGATTGTGGACGGCATGTGAAATGGCAATGTCATGTCGAATCCCCATCGAAGTGGTGACGGTTTTCGCGCGCACATGGCTCAGTCACGAGGTAAATTGGTGCGCCGGTCGCCTTGATCCTATTTGGCCAACAGGATAGCTGACTTAAGGGATGGTTTGGTTCTGGTCATGGATGCCCCCACGTGAAAGCCCTGCCCGGCAGGGACCGTGACGTGGTTAATACGATCTTGATGACTCTAAAATGAACGGGAAGGAATAGGTGAACTGACCTGACCCCCTGGTTTCCACCAGCCGGGATCAGAGCCCGGCCTTTTGCACTGCTATCCAACTTTCGACCACGCGGGTCATGCGCTCCGGATCGGGCATGCCGTACCGCAGCCGCATCCAAAAGTCGTCGGCGCGCGCTCGACCGCGCCAAGGCTGAAGCGCTGACAGCAAGCATCGGATGTATAAACTGATATCTTCGGATCTGAGATGGCACACCTCCCACCGCCCCGAGCAAAATAATAAAGTGCCATAATAAAGTTCTTTACCAAATGCCGAAAAACTGCTCATCTTCCAGCCGAGCGGCGAGAATCTTTTCCTCTCCGGAAATCTCCTTCTGGCCACTCCTCAAACTCGGGGCAGCTCGGCGAGCTGCCCCATTTTTGAACATCGACAATCGGGGACAAGGACGGGTTCGCGCAAGAAACGAAAAAATCGAGACAGGGAGAGATAGGGTGATGAATAAGAAAGCCTATTGGTTGGCAAGCGCCGTCGTGATGGCGTTGCCACAGGTCTCAAATGCTCAGGAAGTCATAGCCGAAGAGCCAGATGGCGGTGACAATGTCATCGTCGTGACAGCGCAACGTCAGGCGCAAAGCTTGCAAGACGTACCGATCGCTGTCAGCGCATTCAGCGCTGAGGCGCTTGAAAGCCAGCAGATCGAAAATGCCTCGGATCTACAGCTGACGCTGCCCAATGTATCTTTCTCGAAAGGCAATTTCACCTCAGCTTCATTCACTATTCGCGGCGTTGGCGACCTGTGCGTCGGCGTCACCTGCGATGCTGCGACCGCAATCCATGTCAATGGATCCCCCTTGTTCGGAACACGCCTGTTCGAGACCGAATATTTCGATCTGGAAAGGATTGAAGTCCTTCGCGGACCTCAAGGCACCCTGTTCGGCCGGAATGCGACCTCCGGGGTCGTGAATGTTGTGACCGCGAAACCCAAACTCTCCCGTTTCGAGGCTGAAGCGCAATTCGAGTATGGCAATTTCAACAGCATCGAAGCGCGTGGCATGGTCAACGTCCCGATCGGGGATATGATCGGCGTGAGGCTGGCGGGCATATATGTGAACCGCGACGGTTATACGACGAATCTCTATGATGGATCGGACATCGACGCTCGGGACCTCTATGCGTTGCGAGGCTCCCTTCGTTTCGAACCCGGTCCTGATACGACGATCGATCTCATGGGCTATTATTTCCGGGAAAAGGACACGCGCCTCAGAAACCAGAAACAAACGTGCCAACGCGATCCATTGGGCGTGCTCGGATGCCTGAACAATCGACGTGATTTCGATACCACGAACGCAAATTCAACGGTCGGTGCGACGCTCAGTTCATCCGAGTTCTTCGCCATTCAGGGCATTCCCGCCGTGCTCGGCCTCGGCAGCCTTTATGGCCCTGATGGGTTTTCCGGGTTTCAGGAGCCTGGCGATGTGCGTGTCGTCAACACGGCCTATACCCCTTTCTATTTTGCCGAAGAGCTACAGGTGCAGGCGCGCCTTGAGCAAAAATTCGGCGCGATGACCCTGACGGCCACCGGCATTTATCAGGATACTGAAGTCGATTCCAGGCAGGACTATTTTCTTGGAATTCAAAGCCGTGCCGGTTTCGCCCCGGCGCTCAATACGTTGGACTTTTTTGCGGCTAACGGATTACCGACAGGTCTTGCTCCGCCGGCGCCAGCCTTCATTCCCGGCTCTTCGGCCTATTTTTCGCCGATTGCCGGCGCTCTAATCCCGGACGGTCCGCAGGGCGTGCTGTGCACGTCGGATAATGATGATGGAAGCAGAGGCGCTTTCGAAGGGAACTCGCTGTGTTCCGAAACGCCGCTTTCTTTCGATCGATCTTCGGAACAACGCGAATCGTGGAGCGGAGAGCTCATCCTCACGAGTGACTTCGACGGGCCGTTCAATTTCCTGTTGGGCGGAATTTACGCGAAATCGAAAACCACCGACAATAGCTATTATGTGAACTCGTTTGCGCTCGATTACGCCAGTGCCGTATTGGGTTCATTCGGCTCCTTGTCGGGCGGCCTTCCGCCATCCTATTTCGCGACGTCGATGTATCGGAACAACTCGCTGGAATCGAATCTAGAGAGCTATGGCATTTTCGGCGAGGTCTATTTCGATCTAAGCGACCGGCTGACGTTGACCGGGGGGCTGCGTTACAATAATGACAAGAAGGATGTGACGGCGCGTACGACGCTGATCAGTTTCCTGAACCCTTATGCCAATGATGGAGATCCGTTCGATACCCCGATAACGCCCCTCACCGGGCCGTCTGGGCTTTTCGATGCCGACCCGGGGACGCCGGGCCAACAGCTCGCCCAGTTTCGCGAAGTAAGCTTCGACGAAATTACCGGACGAGCAGTTCTGGCCTTCGAGGTTACGCCGGACAATTCACTCTATGCATCTTATTCTAGGGGTTACAAATCCGGCGGGATCAATCCTCCGCTTTCTCCGATTTTCGCCGTCAGCGAGAGTTTCGGCTCTGAAACGATCGATGCCTTCGAGATCGGCTCCAAGAACGTCTTCGCAAACGGCGCGTTACAACTCAATGCCACCGCATTTTACTACAAATATAGTGGACTGCAGCTCAGCCGCATCGTGGCAAGAACGTCCGTGAATGACACGGTTGACGCCAATATCTGGGGTGTCGAACTGGAGTCTGTCATCAGGCCGGACCCGAACTGGCTTATCAATCTGTCCTTCAGCTATCTCAATGCCAAGGTCGCCGGCGATCAATTCTTCTCCAATCCGCGTGATCCGGGCGGCGGGGATCCTGATGCCGTGATTATCAAGGACATCAGCAATGGTGCGCACTGCGCTGTCACGGGACCTGCGCCTGGCGTTGCTGATGCGTTCGTTGCGGGCGTAAATGCGGCTCTCGGCCTTCGCGCACCGCAGGAATTTCCTTCGGACGGCAATATCGCCTCCAGCGGCGCGTTCGGCATTTGCGGTGTCCTCGCGAGCGCTATCCCTGCGAACAGCGGGATCCAGGTATTGAGTCCTGGCGTCGAGGTTAACATCAAGGGCAACACATTGCCGCAAGCGCCGAATGTCAAGGTCTCGATGGGCGTGCAGTACACGGCAGAGGTCGGGAATGGTATGACACTCGTCCCCCGCGTCGACATTTCCATGACCGGAAAGCAATATGGCAATATCTTCAACGGCAGAATTAATCGCATCCAACCTTTCGTACAGGCTAATGCAGTTTTGCAGTTGAATGGTGCCGACGAGCGCTGGTTTGTCCGGGGGTTCGTTCAGAATATCTTCGATAGCAACTCAGTTACCGGACTTTATGTCACCGATGCATCTTCCGGTAATTTTACAAATATCTACACGCTTGATCCGCGGCGTTATGGTGTCGCGATCGGCGCAAAATTCTAATGCTTTAGCTGTCCCAATCGATCGGGAAAAATTATACCGCATGAAAATCGCGGCGTCGGAGGGCCAGTAGCAGGCCCTCCGACGCCGATTTCATGCGCCAATTGCAGTCTTGGGCGAGGAATGGGTGTGAGATACGTCCGGCGTGCGCACTGCGGAAACTTGCGTCTCGCGCGAGCGATATGGGAGGCACATTGGCTCCTGCCCCTCGAATCTGACCGGCCCCCACCGAGTGGTCCGCGTGGACTGTTAGGTGTTTAGTCCCAGCATGTGATGGAGTGGTTTCATATTGAAGATATCTGGCTTGGATTTCCGGAGCTCTTCGATGGCCTCGTAGGTTGTCTTGAAGCGCAGAGCCTTCAACTGCTTGGCGAAGTTGTAAGCGACGAGCCAGTCGCGGACATGGCGGCGCAGTTCATTGATCGACGTGTAATGGAAGGATTTGACGGTGGCCTCCTTGATGGTGCGCACCATCCGTTCGGCCTGGCCGTTGGTCCATGGGTGATAGGGCTTGGTGAGGCGATGCTCGATGCCGTTCTGCTCGCAGACACGGCCGAAGATATGGCCGATCCATCCCAGTGGGCCGCCTTGGTCCCGCTGCACGAACTGTACGCCGTTATCTGTCAGGATGGTGTGGATCCTGGTAAGTGATAATTTTCCCCCACGCGGGGCGGACGGGCGCGGGCTTCGATTAGAAGCTGGCGCCTAATTTCGTTGTATCTAATTTCGATCGTGCTTTGCTCAGGCGGCGTTGGCGGTGGCACTCGTTTCGAACGTCATTTCGGCGGCCTTTGTATCGACCCAGTTCCCAGGTAGCAGGTCATCGATGGGCTCGCCGTCGCCGCGGGTGACGATGCGGGCAAGGACGTCGGCCAGGTAGGCGGCGGGGTTGATCGCACCCAGCTTGCAGGTCTCGATCAGCGACGCGATCGCCGCCCAGTTCTCGGCGCCCAGTTCGTGGCCCGCGAACAACGCATTTTTCCGTTGGAGTGCGATCGGCCGCATCGACCGCTCCACCGGGTTGTTGTCGATGTCGATCCGGCCATCGTCGAGGAACCGGACGAGCCCGGCCCAGTGGCTCAGTGCATAGTTGATCGCCTTGAGGGTCGGCGAGCCGCTGAACATGCGCCGGCGCTTGGCGTCGAGCCAGTCATGCAGCTCGTCGACGATCGGGCTGGACCGCGCCTAGCGGACGGCAAGGCGCTCCTCGGGCGTGCGACCGTGGATCTCGCGCTCGATGTTGTAGAGCAGCCCGATCCGGTGCAGCGCTTCGGTGGCGATCGGCGCGCCATCGCCCTTGCCGCCGGCGTCGAAGAAGCCGCGGCGAACATGCGCCCAGCAATAGGCCAGCACCGAGGGTCCGCCGGGACGTCCCGCCTTGCCGAACTGGCCATAGGCTTCATAGCCATCGACCTGCAGGATGCCGTGATACTCGCCGAGGAGCTTCGCCGCCCACATGCCGCCCCGGCCCGGCATGTAGCTGTAAACGATCGCGGGTGGATCGACCCCGCCATGCGGGCGGTCGTCGCGGACCATCGCCCACAGGTAGCCCGTCTTCGTCTTGCCGCTGCTCGGCGCCAGCACCATCGCGGTGGTCTCGTCGACGAACAGGCGATCGCTCTTCAGAAGCTCCGCCTTCTGCCGGTCGACGATCGGCTTCAGATAGCCCGCCGCGCGGCCGACCCAGCCCGCGAGCGTCGCGCGATCGATCGTCACGCCCTGGCGCGCCAACATCTGCGCCTGCCGGTAGAGCGGAAGGTGATCAGCGTATTTCTTGACGAGGATATCGGCGAGCAGCGCTTCCCTCGGCAGGCCGCCCGGCACCACATGCGCGGGAGCCTTCGCCTGCGCGACGCTATCGCCGCACGATCGGCACACCATCCTCGGCCGCACCGTCACGATGACGCGATATTGGGCGGGGATGATGTCGAGTCGTTCGGACCGATCCTCGCCGATCCGGTGCAGCGCACCGCCGCAGCCCGCGCAGCAGCCGGCCTCCGGCGCGATCTCGATCTCGTGACGCGGAAGATGCGCCGGCAGCGAGGCGCGGGTTCGTCCGCCGCACGCTTGCGCCGCGGCGGCGCGATGCCGGTGGCTTCCTCGCCCTGTTCGACCAGCAGTTCGGCTTCGGCCATCGATACGTCGCGATCTTCGAGCGCCAGCGCGAGCTGGCCGCTGTCGATCTTCTCCGACCGCTTGCCGAAGTGCATGCGATTGAGGACATCAAGAAGGTGCTGGAGCCGGGCGGAGCGGAGCCGTTCGGCGATGATCATCGCCTTTAGTGCCTCGACGTCGTCGGGCAGCTCTTCCACCCCCTCGCTCATGGTGCGGATGGATACATTATTTCGCGGTTTTCTGCCCGTTTTGTGCGGCAAGACGAGTCATTTTCACGGCCTATAACGCCATCACCGGACGCGCCACACGCGGGGCATGAACACGCGCCCAGTCGAGCCCTTCGATCAGCGCCGAAGCCTGCGCCGCGGTAAGGCTCATCACCCCGTCGCCGAAGCGCGGCCAGCGGAACGTGCCCGTCTCGAGCCGCTTCGTCACCAGCACCAGGCCGGTCCCGTCCCATAGCAGCAGCTTGATCCGATCGGCGCGCTTGCGGCGGAACACGAACATGATTCCGGAGAAGGGGTCGCGGTTCAGCTCGTGCTGCACGAGCGACGCCAGGCCCACCATTCCCTTGCGGAAGTCGACCGGCTTCACCGCCACCAGCACTTTGAGTGGTCCCGGCGGGATGATCATGTCGACACCTGCACCGCGAGCAGCACCCGCTCGATATGGTCGGTAGTCACGCCGTCGGGAATGCGGATCGTCATGCCCTTGATGTTGATGCGGATCTCGGCGCCGCTGCCCTGCGCCTTCGGCTCCTCGACCATTGCCGGAACGAAGGCCGGCGCGTCGTCCGATTCCATCCGTTCGCGCGCTTCCCGGCGCCAGGCGTAGAGCTGCTGCGGCAGGATATCGTTCCGGCGCGCGATATCCGCGACGTTCGCCCGCGGCGCCATACTCTCGGCGATGATCCGGGCCTTCGCTTCCGGCGTCCACTGCCGACGCTCGCGACCCGCCGGGATCACCTCCATCGGGCGAGCACGACCGTTCCCGTTGCTTTCGAAGCTACTTTCGAACGTCGTTACATCGCCCATCGCTAGTTACGCTCCCGATACAGAAGGCGCGCAACATAACGATCTCAGAACATTCGAAAATGTGGGGGTAAATTAGCGCTTACGGTGGCCTGCTGCCGGTTTGGTGGACACCGAGATAAGTTCATTCAGGCTACCCCAGCTTCACGTTCGAAGTCGATAGGACTGAGGTAACCCAAGGTCGAGTGACGCCGGGTCGGGTTGTAGAAGCATTCGATATAATCGAACACGTCGGCCTTCGCCTGCGCCCTCGTGCGGTAGATCTTCTTCCCGATCCGCTCGGTCTTGAGCGAGGAGAAGAAGCTCTCCATGGCGGCATTATCCCATACATTGCCGGACCGGCTCATTGAGCAGGTGACCCCATTGTCGGCCATGAGCCGCTGGAACTGCTCGCTGGTATACTGGCTGCCCTGATCCGAGTGATGCAGGAGAGCATCGGGCTTGCCGCGCCGCCAGATCGCCATGATCAGCGCATCGGTGACGAGCTGGGCTGTCATGTTGGGAGTCATCGACCATCCGACCACCCGGCGCGAGAACAGGTCGATCACCGCAGCAACATAGAGCCATCCCTCGGCCGTCCAGATATAGGTGAAGTCGGCCACCCACTTCTGGTTCGGCCTGTCTGCCGTGAACTGGCGATCGAGCACGTTGCCGGCGATGACCGAACGATCGCCGTGATCCTTGGGAAGCCCGCGTCGCCGCGGCCTCGCTCGCAGACCCTGCGCCCGCATGAGCCGTTCGATCCGGTGCAGGCCGCAGGACACCCCATCGGCCAGCAGGTCGTGCCAGACACGGCGCGCGCCATAAGTGCGATAACTTCCTACATGGCTGGCACGGACCTTCGCACCGATCACCTCGTCGTCGCGGGCACGCTGCGACGGCGGGCGGATCAGCCAGGCATGGAAGCCGCTTCGCGAGACACCGAGCGCCCCGCACATCCATGCCACCGGCCAGATCCCTCGGTGCTTCGCGATGAACTGGAACTTCATATCGAGTCCCTCGCGAAGTAGGCGGCGGCTTTTTTTAGGATGTCGCGCTCCGCCTTCAACTTGGCCAGCTCGCGCCGCAGGCGATCGATCTCCATCTGCTCCGGCTTCATCTGACCGTGACCGGGAAAGGCATGACCCGGATCGGCGGCAAGCTCCCGGACCCATTTACGCAGCACGTTCGCATGCACATCCAGATCGCGCGACGCCTGCGCGATCGTCACCCCGCGTTCGCGGACCATCCTCACCGCCTCAAGCTTGAACTCGCGGCTGAACTTCCTTCTTTGCATTGTGGACCTCCGATAGGTGGAAACACCCTATCTCGGTGTCCACCAAACCGGCAGCAGGCCACGGATCCTGTATGGCACCGTCTTGATAAGCACGCGCAGGAAGGCTGCCGCGGCAAGCTTGGTCGCCCGGCGATAGATGCGGGCGAACACCAGCTTCGAGGTGCGGTCCACTTCGACATAGAGGAAGCCTCTTCCGCCTTCATAGCGCAGTTCCGCGATATCGACGTGGAAGTAGCCAATCTCATATTTCTTGAACTTCTTCGGCTTCTCCCGATCGGCTTTGGGCAACCGACTGATCCCGTGGCGTTGCAGGCAACGGTGCAGCGACGAGCGTGTCAGGTGTGGGATCACGTCCTTCAGCGCGATGAACACGTCGTCGAGCGGCAATCGCGCCTGCACCGGACACCGGATGTGTTCGAGGTGCTGGAACGGGGCTGCGCGCAAGTGGGTTATCCCGCCTCGATCAGGGCTGACAATGGCAGCGAATTTTATCTCCCGCGAGCTCGATCTGTGGGCCTACATGAAGGGCGTGACGCTCGACTTCTCGCGGCCTGGCAAGCCCACCGACAACGCGTTCATCGAGAGCTTCAACGGCAAGGAATGCCTTAACGCCCACTGGTTCATGAGCCTGGATGACGCGGTGCGAAAATGCGAGGCTTGGCGTAGGGACTACAACGAGGTACGACCGCACAGCGCGATCGAGAACAAATCACCGATATCGCTCATGTTGGCATCAGCGGCACATGGCCCGCCCTGATGTCAGCACGCTGGAAGGCTGCCAGCAGGGCGGTCCAGAAACGGGTAGCAGCTCAGAAGCCATCGAGTATCTTGGCAAGTTCTGGACGATCCTGGGATGTCGGTTTGCCCCGAACTTCGTCGTTCTGATCGCAATGCAACTCGGGTACGCAAATCCTTGTCCCTGGTTCACTTGACAAATTTTCAGAAGTAGCAATTTTAGCTCCTATCCTGAGTAGCAGGTAAAGATTGTGCTGTTCTTGACTGATTTTCAGCAGGGACTCGAACCTCGGCGCGCAGAGGTTCCTGGGCGCGTTCAAATTCGCCGCGGTGTGCAGCCCATCCTGCTCGTCTGCCGATATGAGTCCAGATCAGATATTCGATGTCGGCCCATTCGAATGGCGCTGGATCGATCGACGAAGCTTGGCTGTAGTCAGGGTCCAACAAGGGAAGAAGGACGAACGCGGGCGCGAGACGGAGCGCCGCTGCGCAACGTAAATGGTCATCGAGCGCCACGGCCGGGTTACCGCTCTCGATCTCTCGTAGCCAACGAACGCTCAATCCAACTCTGCGGGCAAGATGCTCCTGACTCAAGCGACGGCGAAGACGCTCGCTTTCGATGCGCCGCCCAGAGAACTCCTTGAGCTGATCCAGCGAAGCGACGCCGCCCTTCTCGCATGTCCTGGTGTCCGACATGAGCTTCCGTCCGAATAGTATGTGGTGCGCTAGCGCTCCATGCGAGGCTGGCTATCGCTGAGCGACACAGCAAGTAGAGATGCTTTCAGTCTATTAGCTTCGTTCATCTTCAAGGATTTCAGTCTGTGTCGCGCCTGACGCAATTCCCTTCAATTCATTGATTCCAATATGAAAGTTGGAATCACGATGCTCGGCTGCGGCACAATCGTGCCGCCTTGGGGAACGCGCCTGCCCTCACGATTGCCGCTGGCTCACAGCGCGTCCATCTATCCCTCCGTTCCGACCGGCTGACTTATCACTGGCTGCCTCATCGGACGTTCACGCAACCCACATCGAACGGGCGCCGTCGCGCCAGGGAGGACTCATGTCATGCGATTCCGCGAACGATCGTGCTGCGCCTCGATTCCGGTTATCGTCATTATCGGCGAACGGCCCCTTCAAGAAACCTGCCGTCTTACTGGCGGCGGCCGCACTTCTCGCCTCGCCGGTCGTTTGTGCACAAGAGAAGACGGAGAAGGTGTTGCTGGCAAAAGCCGCAGCGGAGGCGGAGCAGCAACTCAAGCAAACCTTCACAAATCTCCAGTTCGATGATTTCGAACCGGCGCCGGTGAAAGGCGCGATCTATCAAGCGAGTGCTGGCGGCCGGATCGTCTATTATGCGCCCGAGAGCGAGCATCTCTTGTTCGCGTCGATCTTCGACAAGAACGGCGTCAATCTGACAGCCCTCGCGCAGGAAGCCGGCATCTCCAACCGTCTGAAATCGATAGACTCCTCACAGGCGCTTGAAATCGGCCCCAAGGATGCGCCGACGGTGATCGAATTTACCGATCCCGACTGCCCCTATTGTCGCGCGCTTAATCGATATTGGGCAGCGAAGGCCGCCGAGGGAAAACCGGTCCGGCGTCTCATATTCTTCGTGAGCGGCATTCATCCGGAAGCCGCGGCAAAGTCCGAGCACATCCTGTGCTCAGTCGATAAGGCGGTAGCCTTTAAAGCCATCTATTCGGGTGCCGCGCCGACAGCGCTGCGAACCTGCGCTGAAGGCCGCGGAAAGGTCGAAGCTCACGCCAAAGTGGTCAGCGCCGCTGGTGTCAGCGGGACGCCGACCTTGATCGCGGGCGGCAAGCTCATCTCCGGATTTCAGCAGGCCGAGATCGAGGCCTTTCTATCCTCGGCGAAGACCAACCGTGTCTCTCGCTGAATTCCATCTCTTCATGGCGGCTGCTCGGACGCAGAGAGCATCATCGCTCTCGGTCCCAACGCACCGGAATGCCGGCGGCGACGCCCCTTCGGGCCGTCCAGCACCGCCGTCGGCCGACAACGATCACCATCGATGCCGGCAGGCAGAGTTCAGGGCGGCCCAATGCCCAAGAAAGCAATCATTCATGGTCAAAAAACTTACCAGAACCGTACTTTCGGCCGCCGATGTCGGCGTACCGGTCCTGCTTCTGTCGCTCCTCGCGGCAAGCGCCCACGCCTTTACCGCGCCCGTGGCGGGGGATCTCGGCTACGACATCTACGACATTGTCGTGAACCAGGGTGTCAAAGGCCCGCTCGGCTTCGTCGGGGGCGTCGCCGCCTTCCTGTTCGGCGTGTCGCGACTGTTCAGCAATATCATGATCGGCATCCCGACGATCGTCGCTGCCGTCTGCCTCATTAAGGCGGACAGCATCCTTCAAACCTTCGGCATGGTGATCTGACGGCATCGGAACGTGGGCAAGCATTCGGGTTCCACGCTCGCCCACGTTCCGGTCACCGGGAGGAAGTGCTCCCGGACCCTCGTCTTCGCTTTCGATTTGCTTCGCTGGTGAGGACCGTAGCAGGAGGAGAAGGGTCGATGGACGAACGCTTGCCCCAATATCTGCACAAGCCGGTTCAGATCCTGTGGTTCGGATCGGACGAGTTCGTGTTGGTGGTCACCACCATCTTCGTCGCCGTCATCGTCGGCGGACTGGTCGGTTGGGCGTTCATCGCGGCCCTTCTCCTTTTCCTGCCATGGAAGCGCGCGCAGCCGCGCGGTTTCCTCGCCCATCTCGCATGGCGCTGGGGGATGCTTCGCTTTCGCCATTATCCGGGTCCGACCCAAACCCGATTTTACGAGTGAGGCCGCAGATGTTCTCGCGTCATCGCAAACCCCGAAGCGCGCCGGTCGACCCGCTGCTCGGTAAACCCGCCAGCTTCGGGATCCATCGGTACATTCAGGGCTCATCGAACCTCTTCGAAGAGAACCGGCTGCTCAAGTTCGCGATCGTCGGGCTGTTCGGCATTACCGCGGTGCTTGGCACGGTCATTTACAGCTCGGACCAGAAAGAGCGCACGGTGGTCGTGCCGTTCGGTTCGGGCGGCGATCTCTATGTGACCGGCTCGAAGCCATCGGCCGCCTATATCCGCACGATGACGCGCAATATCGTCGCGCTCGCCGGGACCTATTCGGCCTACTCGGCCGACCGGCAGTTCCAGGAACTGCTCTCGATCGTCCATCCATCGGCGTACGACAGCATGCGCGACAGCCTGAACGGCATATTGGACGAGCTCGCGGGCAATCCGACGCTGTCGATCGCGACCTACATCCGCCCCGATCAGCCGGTCCAGTGGACCGAGCGTGACATCCTGGTCCCGATCGAGAAGGTCCGCGTGATCGGCGGTGTCATCCGCAAGTTCCGCGGCGAACTTCGCGTCCGCTACGCCGTCGAGAACGGACGCTTCTGGGTCATTTCGCTCACCGAGGAGAAATTCGATGTCCAGCCTCGCTAGGCTCGCGGCGGCGCTGCCCGTTGCCGCGCTGCTGTTGCCCGCGCCCGCATCAGCGCAAGCCATCACCGTCCTTCCCGACCAGATGAGCACGATCCGCCTCTCAAACCGCGACGTCAATCATATCGTCTGCGTCGGCGGCGAGATCGAGGATGTAAAATTCTCGGCCGAGAAGGCGATCGCGGTCGAGCGCGCGGGCTCCGACGCCTGGATCAAGTTTCTCGTCAAGGAAGTCGACGATATGGGTATGGTGACGCGCAGCTATGTGACGACACCCTCTGAGTTCTTCATCAGCTGCAACGGGGCCATCTATCCGCTCTATGCCGAGCCTACGGAAATTCCCGCGCAAACGGTCACGCTTGCTCCCGGACGGCCGCAGCGCGCACGGGCCAATGAGGAGCTGCTCGGGCCGCTAGTCGAGGAAGAGAGGGCAGTGTCGATCACGCTCGCGATGCTTCAGGACCGCGTGCCGGCAAGCTTCACCGAGGTCGCGCCGCGGTCGGGAACGATCACGATTGCCGGCCTCCCCTCGGCGCAGCTCGTCGAGCGCCGGCGTCTCGCGATCGAAGGCTCCGGCCTTTCCGTCTCCGAGTATCGCCTCGGTAGCGACAGCGATGTCGTGCTCGAGGAACAGCAGTTCCTCGACCGCGCGCTTGGCATCGACATCTTCGCAGTCACGCTCGACCGACTGAGCCTCAAGGCGGGCGAAAGCGCGCGGCTGATCGTTATCCGCCGGGGAGACGGCGAATGAACGACACGCCCGAACAAGAGCCGCTCGATCTCGGCGAGGTCGGCAAACCGCTTCCGCCCGAGGCCACTCGCGGCCCCGCTCTTCTCGCATTCAAGGAGCGCTGGGCGACGCTGGGCTCGAAACAGAAGCTGCGCGCCAAGCAGTTGAGTGTCGCGGGCGTCGTCGCGATGCTCGGTACCGGTCTCTACGCGGCGAGTACAGGCGGAGATGAGAAGGCGCCCGAGGCGCCAGCGGTGACCAAGCTCGACATGGGCGCCGGCCTGCGCGGCGACAGCCTCGAGACCAAGCTGCGGGGCGACCTCCAGAAGATTCTCGATGGCCAGACCTTGCTCGGCGACCGCGTCACCGCGATCGAGGAGGGCAAGGTCGTGCCCGGCAGCAAGCCAGGCGCACCTCCCGACGGCGACCCCGGGCTTCCCCCGGCTCTGCCGGGCGCGATACCGGATTATCCACCCGCGCCCGGCGATGCCGAAATCGCGACGGGCGAGATCCCGCCACCTCCTTCACCACCCGCGGCGCCCCCTGCTCCTCCTGCGCCCCCGGTTGAAAAGGCCGTCGGCGCGATCGGCGCCGCGGTGACCGCCCCCGGCACGATTGCCGCGGCCGATGGCAAGGGCGCGCCGTCTGGCGCTAAAAAAAAGACCCGGACGATCTATTTGCCACCTGGTTTCATGAAGGCGCGGCTGCTGACCGGGATCGACGCGCTCGCGAGCCGCGATGCTACCTCGAACCCCGAGCCGCTGATTGCGCGCGTCCAGGCGCCCGCCGTGCTGCCGAATGACGTCAAGGCCAATCTCTCGGGCTGCTTCGTCATCGGCAACGCGACGGGCAGCCTCGCCAAGGAGCGGGTCGAGGTCCAGCTCGTATCGCTGTCCTGCGTCGATTTCGACGAACGCTCGGTGGTCGACCAGCCGATCAAGGGTTTCTTCGTCGACACCGACGGCAAGAAGGGGCTGTCGGGCAAGGTGGTAACGCGCGCCGGCGCGAGTCTCGCGCGCGCCTTCATCGCCGGCACGATCAGCGGGATCAGCCAGACGGTCGAGAACACGGTCGGTGACGTGTCGACATCGGCCTTGGGTTCGGTGCGGACGCTCGATGTCGGCGACGCCGCCAAGGTGGGGATCGCAGGCGGCCTCTCGAAGTCGTCCGACAAGCTCACCGACTTCTATCTCGATCTCGCGCGGCAGGCGGGACCTATCGTCGAAGTGGGCGCCGCCAAGGACGTCGTCGTCGTCATCCAGGAAGGCGTCACGCTCGAGATCAAGCCGACCGCCGGGAGCAAGTTCTGATGCCCCCGCCCATCCTCGGAGGAATATCGATGACCGATATGTCAAACCGGCGCCGCGCGCGCCTCTGCTCAGCCGCACTCTTGCTTGCCGGCGTCTTGCCACTCTCAGGGTGCGCAACGCTCGGCTCAGCGATGTCGCCGTACAGCGAAAAGTTCAGCTGCAAGAACGACGATCACGGCCAGTGCATCCATCCCGAGAAAGCCTATGAGGATGCGGCGGAGGGCCGGGCTTCGCGTTCGGACCCGGCGGTGACACGCGACAAGATATTGCTCAAGGCGAACCAGCGCGGCACCGCGCGCCGAGGACGCAGCGATGCTGATGCCTATGGTGATTACCGCGACAGCGTCTACCGGAAGCTTCAGGGGCTGATCGAGGCGCCCGAGGCGCCGATGCTGCGGCCGGCGCAGGCGGTGCGAACACTGATCCTGCCCTATGCCGATCGGAACCGGCCCGACCGGCTCTATATGCCGCGTTTCGTCTATTCGGTGCTTGAGCCCCCCTCCTGGGTCGTCGGCGGCTATCTCGTGCCGCCGGTCTCAGCCGCGGCGCGCGTGCCGGTGCTCGAGCAGATCCGCGAGGTGCCCGGAAGCGAACTGACGCCGCCGGTTGTGCCCGCGCGCGCGGAGCCGCGGCCATGAAGGCGCCCGGAACCGGCGGTGGTCTTACCTTCTCCGACCTGCACCGCGCCGTTGCGCGCGACCGCTATTCGGATTTCCTCCCGCTCGTCGCCTGGGTCGAGGAAGAGGAAGCCTTTCTCTGCATCGATGATGGCTGGGGCTATGCTTGGGAGTTGACCCCTACCGCCTATATGTTCGCGCATGTTCACCAGGCGCTGCTCGGCCTGTTCAACGTCCAGTTTCCCGAGAACAGCGTCGTCCAGCTTATCAGCTTCGCCGACCCGCTGATTGCGCCAGCGCTCGACGCCTATCTCGACCTCAAGACCCGGCCAGATCCGCTGATCCAGGCATCGGCGCGCCGGACGCACGCTTATCTAAACGAAGGCCGGAACGGGCTTGGCGCGCTCCACGGCATTCCGGTGCGTGATTTCCGGACCTTCCTCGCTGTCAAAACGCGCGCCCCCATGCACAGCGACCTGCGCCGCCAGATCGAAGAGCAGCTTGCCAAGCTCGGCATTCGCCGCGTCGAGCCGCACGAAATGATCTCCTTCTATCGCCGTATCTTCAACGGCGTCTTCGAGGACGCTCCTGGCGTATTCGCCAGCGGTGCAGCCGGGCACCCCGCCCCGCCGATCCGCAAGCAGATCGTCGATGCCGGCCCCGATCTCGCTTTCGACGGACCCGAAGTGTTCCTCGGGGGCCAGGTCGCACGCTGCCTGACGCCGAAAGCGCCGGCGAGGCGGGTTACCGCGGAACACATGAACCGGCTGATGGGCGGGATGCGCGGGAGCGCCGAGGACAGCGACCAGATTGGCGGCCCCTTCCTCTATTGCCTCAACATCCTCTTCGACCATTCGCAGTTCGAAATTCACAAGCGCGCCCAGATATTGTCGGCGCAGAAAGCGGCGGGCAGCTTTGCGGTCGAGGTCGGCAAACAGATCGAGGAAATCGGCTGGGTGCTCGACGAGGCCGGCAACAGCCGTTTCGTCTCGGTCATGCCGACCGTCTGGGTGTTCGGCCGCGATTCCCATCACGCCCGCGAGATGGCCGCGCGCGCCAAGCGCCTCTGGGAAAGTGAACCGCTGCCCTGGATGGTGCAGGAAGAATCCTACCTCAATCCGATCTTGCTGACCGCGAGCCTGCCGTTCGGCCTTTATCCCGAGCGCCGAACGATCAAGATGCTCGAGCGCGATTTCCGGATGCCGGTGAAGGCGGCAGCGCTGATGGCGCCGATCCAGACCGACTTTCGCGGAGGCGGCCGCCCTGCCCTGCTCTATGTGGGCCGCAAGGGTCAGCTCGTCACACTCGACCTCTTCGATCCGCGCATCAACAATTATAATTTTGTGGTCGCGGCCGAAAGCGGCGCGGGCAAGAGTTTCCTCCTCAACGATCTCTGCCGGCAATATTATGCCCAGAACGCCCTCATCCGCATCATCGACATTGGCGGATCCTACCGCAAGCTCTGCACCCTCTGCTCGGGTCGTTATATCGACGTCGGCGAGGAACGGCTGGTTCTGAACCCGTTCGACCTCGGGCTCGCGCTAGACGGCGAGGACAAGCATTCGGCGATCGCGATGGCGGTCGCGATCGTTGCCGAGATGGGGAACGCGGCGACGCGCAAAGGCGTTTCGACCTCAGAATGGAATCTCATCAAGTCGGCCGTCCAGTGGACGATCGATGGGGGCTATGCCGATGAAGGCATCGACTCGGTCCGCGCCTGGCTCGGTGCCTATCCGCAATTTGCCGCAGCCGATCTCGACCGTGTCGAGCATCTGAAGCCGGTCGCGCGCGAGCTCGCGTTCAATCTCAGGGATTTCGGCTCGGATGGCGCTTACGGGCACTTCTTCAACGGGCCGTCGACCTTCGACATCTCCGCCGACGAGTTCGTCGTCCTCGAGCTCGAGCGGCTGAAAGCCATGCCTGACCTGTTCAACGTCATCGTCATGGTGGTGGTAAATGCGGTGACGCAGGAGCTCTACCTCTCGGCGCGCGACCGGCCCCGCTTCGTGCTTTGTGACGAAGCAGCGCAGTTCATGACGAAAAGCGATGGTCAGGATCTGTCGCGGCTGGCTGAAGCCTTCGCACAAGGCTACCGCCGTGCCCGCAAATATCAGGGCAGCTTCGGCATCGTCCTCCAGTCTATGAACGACCTCACGCTGTTCGGCGGCACAGGCCAAGTCATCCTCGAGAATGCGGCGACGCGGTTCCTCCTGCAAGGCTCCACCTATGATCGTGCTGTCGAGAGCAAAATTCTTGACTATTCCGGGTTCGTCCTCGACCTCCTGAAATCGGTCCGCAACAACAAGCCGAACTATAGCGAGGTCTTCATCGACTCTCCGCTCGGGCTCGGGGTCGCGCGGCTTGTCGTCGATCCCTTCAGCTACTGGATCAACACCAGCGCGCCCGGCGAAGTCGCGGCGTTCGAAGCACTGATCCGGGCCGGGCGATCGCCGCTCGAGGCTGTGTGCGAGCTCGCCGACGTCGATCCCCGCGAGATATTGGGCGATAGCCGCGACTTGCCGCGAGCATCGGAGCCAGCGGCATGAAGCGGCCTTCGCTCCATCCCGACGAGCTAGCGATGCAGCTCGACGCCATGTTGCCCGCCGATCGGGCGCTGTTCGACGCGGCCGTTGCGGCAGTGGCCGAGCGGCAGGCACTGGGTTGGCGGTTCCGGCTCGTCATGATCGAATCCGTCATGATGGCTGGCCTCGTTCTCATCGCCGGACTGCTGGTTGACCAGCCGACGTCGCTGTTTACGCAGGCGTCGGTGACGGTCGGAATCGCTTGCTTCGCAAGCGGGCTGGTCCTGATCTGGCTCTCGTCCGTGACGAGCGGTCTGATGCTCCGGTGGCGCGGTCATCGGCGGACACGATGAACGGCCTCCTCTCCCACGCTCCTTCGCCCATCGCGGTCAGGTTGGCCGTCGGTGGCCTGATGCTCGGCCAGGCGCAAGCCCTCATCCTCTTCGCCGCGCCCGGCCCAATCGCGAACTCGCCGCGATCGCTCATCGTCGTGCTGAGCCTTCTCTCGTTGGTTTCACTTGTCGGTGCGATCATCGGTGTTGGCAGCTCCGATCCGCGAGAAAGATGGAGGAGATATCGTCGTGGAACATGATCGCGGTAGCATTCGAGTGGCCGCCTGGCAGTTTGGCACCTCGTTGATGCTCGTGTTTGGGGCATTCGTCATCGCCGCCACGGCGCGTGGACAGACCGCGGCGATCGGGCGCACCTGGGCGATCGCTGAACCCGATGCCCTTTCTGAAATCGAGGCGCGCGTTGCGCAGCAGCCGAAAAGCATCGCGGGTCGTTTCGGTCCGCGTGAGAAGTGGAGCGCAATGCAGTCAGCCGCCCTCGGCGTTGCGCGCGCGAACAGGAAACGAAGCGTCGTGCCGTTCCACACGCTCGATTTTGAGGTCCGGTTGGACGACGGCAAACTGCTCTATCCCAAAGGCTACACCTTCAACCCCCTCACCTATGTGTCGATGCCGCAGCGCCTGATCGTGGTTCATTCGCGCGACCTGAACTGGGCGCTTGGCCACGCGCGGGCGAGCGACTGGATATTGCTCGCCGGAGGCGGCCCGGAGGTGACCGACCCGATCGCACTCGGAGAGAAGGTTGCGCGCCCGCTGTTCATTCTCGAAGAGCGCGTGAAGGAGCGGCTCGATCTTCGCGTTGCGCCGGTCATAGTCGCGCAGGTCGGACAAAAGCTCGAGGTCAGCGAGTTCGCGCTTGAACGAAAAGGCCCGGCTCCCGCGAGCCAAATCCTACGCTCGGCGAGCACGCCGTAATTTCGCCAGCTCTTTTTTGGCGCCTTCATCCAATCGCAAATCCGGTCATCCGCCTATTCGGACGCCGCGACCCAGGGGAGCTCTAATCGGAAACGAAGACAGAGTTCTTCATCTTGACGCCCGCCTGGCTTCGGCTGGACGGGCGTCTTTTTTTACTTCGATGAAGTTCGCAAGATTCCGCAGGGTCCCATTTGGCCCGATCGTCGACTTCGTTGATGCCTGGAGGAACTCGCTTCGCAAGAAGCGAGCTTTGGTGCCTTCCCTTCGCCATGGTCTGGTCCGCAAGGACGCGACGGGACCGCGAGCAGACATCTGATCGGCAAATCCAACCTCAGCGTCACGGAAGCCGGCCCCGCACCGCTGATAGCGGCAACGATGTGCCCATCCGCGGCATATCCTTTCCCATCTGGTTGCGACGAGCATGTCGGCGGGTCCATCTCCGCTTCGGGCAGGCCAATCGCCCATACAGAGCGCCGAAGCCTCATCCAACCTTTTCAGCGCCCTACCTGGCGGAACGGAGAAGTCATGCCAGCTTGCCGACACTTGCGCGCGACTTCCGCATCGGGGAGCAGCGGCGCCAGGCGCCAAGTCGAGCCGAAGAAGACGCGCCGGTCCTTTCGCTGGGCGGTACCCGTCGGGCTCGGCGCAGTTCTCGCTTTCATCCCCGCTCCAGCGCAAGCATCCAAATGTCCGAGCGACACGATCTTCAACCCGATCACCAAGGTGCGTTGGAACTGCATCTTCCCCATCACCATCGGCGGCGTGCGCGCCGGCAGCTACGACAAGCTCGACAAGGCGCTCGACGCACAATCGGCGTCGAAACCGCTGTGTGCGTGCCGCAAAGGTGCAACCTTCTGGTTCGGTGTCAAGGTCAGTTTCTGGACTCCGAACCGGATGATCGACGTGGTGACCGAACCCGGCTGCATGATGGCGCTCGGCACGGACATCATGGCGACCGGCGGCAAGCTCCAGGGCAGCCAGTCGTCGATTTCGGACGGCACGAACACGACGAAGTTGTTCGCGCAGATGCACTATTATGTCGCGCCGGTCTGGAAGATGCTCGACATGTTCAGCGATCTTCCGTGCCTCGAGGATGACGGTTTCGACGTCGCGCTGATGACCGAGGTGATGCCGACCTGGCAGTCGGGGACGCTGGGAGCGATCATCCAGCCCGAAGGCATCCTGTTCGGCAATCCCGCGGCCGGCCTTGCCTGCATGTCCGACAGCGCCGCGGCGGCAGCGGGCAAGGTCATCGACCCGCTCTTCTGGTGCATGGGCAGTTGGGGAAGCACCTATCCTGTCGCCGGCGACATTCACATGGGCGACCGCGTCGAAGCCTGGGCGGGGCTGGCAGCGCGCGGCACGTTCATGATGGGCCGGCTCGGCGCGCTGACCATCCATTCGGCGGACGGCTGCTCGTTCAAGCCGCAGCCGATCTGGACCAAGAGCCGATACAAACTCCAGCTCATGGAGCCGGTGAAGGGCGGCAAGTGCGTCAACATCGGCCGTCCCGGCGCGCTCTGGACCTCCGGCAAACACGCGCCGGGCAAGGACAACGCCCAGTTCATGCTCTTCGAGAAAGCGATCTGCTGTGCCGGCATTTCGACGCCCTGACCCGGCACTTCCCGATCGTCTCGTGCGCAGCCCGGAATCGGCCCGGTCTGCCCGCCACAGCCCCGGTGGCTGCCGGCAGGCGCGCGAGGCGGGAGCGGCGCCCTGCCCCCTCTCGGGCGCCGCTCCACCTGCAGACGATACGGGTAAATTGCCATCGCCACAAGCGAGACCGGCCCTGATCCCGCCGTGTCCTCGGGTAAAAGCGGTGCTCACGGTGTTCGACGGCCAGGCCGTCTATCGGCACCTCTCGCCCGGATCCGATGACTTCCGGGCGGGAGACCTGTTTCGGCTCGCGCATGGATCGCGCACTGTGGACGGTGATCGTTCGTGAAGCGCTCGGTTTCTCTCCTGTTGCTGCCGATGGCGGCAATGGCTTCCGCCAGCACACTGGCGCAGTCAGTCGAGGACCGCGCGCGCGCAGCCGCGGAAGCTTCTCGCGCGAAGTCCTCGACCAGCAAGGCGATCCAGGAGAATTACCTCACCCCCGGCCTCAGCGGACAGCCGATCGCGACGGTCGATCGCAGCCAGAGCTTTACGCCGAGTCTCGCCTGCCAGAAAACATCGAGCCTCCTCGAAATCCTGATCCAGCCTGACGGCACGGGCGACATCAACACCGTCCGCATCGCCCGCGACACCGATCTCGACGGCAGCTTCGACCGCGTGTCCACCTTGCCCGTGCCCGTCTCGGGCATCTGCGCCAACGGCGTCATCGCTTGCCAGCCCGGAAGCTGGAACGCGTGCAACTATCATCGTTGGAACGTCGATGTCTCGGGCGACCTGGGGCTCGCCGCCGCCGAAATGGCCGAACTCGCGGGCTGTTACTGCGTCAACAACAGCTGCGGCGCGAATCTCGTGATGGACAATCTGCCGTCGGTGCTCAAGGATCTCGGCGGCGGCGCGATCGGCGCACTCACGAGCCACGATCCCCGCGTCGGCGTGGCCGAGGCGCGCATCAACGGCCCGCTGATCCAGTATGTCGGAGCGCAATCAACCGCCTGCACGGCTTTGCCGGACCTTCCGCAAACAGCCTATCGCGGCCGTCCGACTTCGATCCTCGGCGACGCCGCGGCGACCGCAGCCGGAAGCTCGCTGTTCCAGAGCCTCAAGGGATCGCCCGCCGGCATCGGCAAGGCCGAACAGGTCCGCGCCTGCACGATCGAACGCGACGTCACACTGCGGCCGCTCGCGTATGAGGATATCGTCTCCGCGACGGGCGTCATCTATTCGGTTCAGGGCTGCGGCGAAGGCTGCCGACGCTTTCGCATCATCGGAGATGGCAATTGCAGTAGCGCGCCGCCGATCTTCACCGCGCGCTTCGAAGTCAGCGACCCCGCGAAGCTCCTGTCGGCGCGGATCGTCGAGATGGGCGCCGACGACTGGGTCCAGGGCCGCATCAACGGCCGCGTCGTCGGCTCCGCGGGGCCGCGTCCGTGGCTGACGACAGGATTGCCTTCAGGCGACTGCCGCACCGATGGCGGCGCGGCGCGCAATTACACCTCCTATGATTTTACCACCGACCTGCGGGCGGGGCCGACGACGGTGTCGGCACGCGTGCGCGGCGGCGGCGGCGGTGCGCCTCTCACGACCGAATGGGGACTGGTCGACGTCGAGATTCGCGTTTCGGACGCATGCGAACCGAGCGACCGGCTCGTCGACCAGTGCGAAGATATTGGCGCCAATCAAAAGTGCCGCCTCGACAGCGAGAGCGTCGATGGCGTCCAGACGTTTCTGAACGGCGTCGGCACCGGCCTTCGCCCCCTCCCGCGGTCGCGCCAGTTCGGCACGGGCAGTTGCACCGCTACCCTTACCCGCGACTTTTTCCTGCGCCAGCGGACCTATAAATGCGCGATCGACACCGGCGCGATGCCCGAACCCGACCTGTCGCGCGGCGCCTATATCATCGATCGTTCGACCGAGACGCTGCTCGCCGACCGCGTTCGGACGGCCGACGGCGGCAGCGCCGCGTCTACGCGCGCCTTCGCGCTTCCCGATCGCGGCTCGGTTCCAGCTTGCGAGGCGGTCTGCAAGACGCGCTCTGCGAAAGCCAATACCGACGCGGCGCCTGCGGGCGTCGTCGGCGCGCAGCAGACCAGCCCGACCGGCTTCGACACCTTCTATCACGCCTGCTCACCGGGCAATGTCTGTCCCGCCGGTCCCGGCGAGACCATCGTCACGCCCTGCGGCTGCCTTGATACCTTTCCCGAGGCGGTGGTCATGATGCAAACGGTCAGGCTCGCTGGCGCCGATCTCGCCTGCACGGCGACAGCGCGATGATGGGCCGCTTTCTCTTCTGGCCGTCGCGCCTCGCGCTGATCCTGTTCGGCATCGTCGCCTTCGCGCTCGCCGTTTACGCGTCGGCAGCGCAGGCGCAGCAGATTTGCGCGGTCGACCTCAATGGCAATGGTGACGCCGACGACGCGGGCGAGACCGCTAGCTGCGTCGGGATGCAAGGTGGTAGCTGGCAGTGCCCGATCGAACGGGCATCGTGCGCGCCCGAGCCCGGCGGCGCGTCGTCCTGCCCGCTTGGTTCGCAATATGCGTGCGAGACGCTGGCGAGCGGCGGCGTGCCGAGTTGCTCGCCGAACGCCTGCATCGATACCGCGGCAAACCCGATCGAGGATGAACCCGTCGTCGACGATCCGGGCGCGCCCGCCGACGGCGAAGTCGACACCGACGGCAATTGTCTCGGGAACATCGAGATATTCGGCGGCCGCGCGCTGCGCTGCCGCCCAGCGGGCCTCAAGACAACCTTTTCCAACTGCTGCAAGGACAAGGGTAAGATCGTCAAGGACGGAATGGGCTCGTCGATCGCGTCGACGCAGACGAAGATCGCGATCGCCAAGGGCGTGTTCACCGGAGCCCAAGCCGCCTATGCCGCCTTCCAGGCGGGCGCGACGGCAAGCCAGGCGGCGAGCGCGGGCGCCAATGCGATCATTGTCGGCATCGATCCGACCTCGATCGCGATCAGCCTCGCGGTCAACGTCATGATCGAGTTCCTCCTCTCCTCCTGCGACCAGCAGGACATGGAGACGGGCATGCTACGCGGCTCGGGCATGTGCGTCGAGGTCGGCTCCTATTGCTCGTCGAAGATCCTCGGCATCTGCGTCCAGAAGTCGCGCAGCCATTGCTGCTTCAATACCAAGCTCGGCCGCATCATCCAGGAACAGGGCCGCCCGCAGCTGAAGTCGTTCGCGGATGGCTGGGGACCGGTGAAGACGCCGAACTGCCGCGGGTTCACGCCCGAAGAGTTCCAAGCGCTCGACTTCAGCCGAATGGACCTCTCCGAATATTATTCGGAAGTTCAGGCCCGCGCGCAGGCCGACATCCAGTCAGACATGAAGGATCGTATCGATGCCTATATGCAGGCCATCGGCCGCTAGGCGCCGCGCCGTACTCGCGGTGGCGCTCGCCGACGTAGCCGGCATCGCCGGCCTTGCCGCAGCGCAAATATCGCCGGGCATCGACGACAACCCGTCGGCGCGCGAGAAGGTAGAACGCGAGGGCGAAGCGGCGATGGACCGGCTGAAGGGCGCGGTGTCGCGCCGCAAAGCCCAACAGCAAAACGGCCCATCTGACCTGCCGAAGCCGAGCGAGGTCGAACGCCGGCGCGCCTTCGAGGCGATGCGCGACCGTGCCAAGTCGCCAGCGATGGAAGCCCGCGCCCGCGATGCGCTTGAGACCGGCAAAGACCGCTTCGCCGCAGAGCGCGAGGCGATGGCGAAGCGGCTCGGCCAGGCACTCGGGCTCGAAGCGCCCGAGATCAAGGCCGTCGCCGATGCCGGTCCGGCGCCGGCGGCGAAAGGCTGGGTGCCTGTGCTGTTCGTCTCCTCGTCGATGCCGTCGTCAACGCTGCGCACCTATGCAGCGCAGCTCGAGAAGGCACGCGGTGTCCTCGCGTTTCGCGGCATGCCGGGCGGGATGGCCAAGGTCGCGCCGATGGCGAAGCTCACCGCCGAGATTCTCCGCCTCGATCCCGGCTGCGAGGGACCGGCATGCGTGATGCGCGACGTGCAGGTGATCGTCGACCCGCTGGTCTTTCGCCAGCACGGCGTCACCCGCGTGCCCGCGCTCGCCATGATCCCGGGCGATCCGGTGCTCCCCTATTGCGAGCGCGAGGAGGAAAGTCCGCGCGGGAGCCATATCGCTTACGGCGATGCCGCCCTTTCCGGTTTGCTCGAAGAAATTGCCCGCCTCGGCGGAAAAGAGGAGGTGCGCGATGCTCAGTCTCGCCTGGAAGGCCGGTAAGCATCTGGCGATCGGTTTGAAGGGACTGCCGCGGCGCGCAGCCGTTGCGCTCGGCAGTCCGGGGCTCGGCGAGCCCGCGCGCCCCGACCGGCTCTGGAAGGCGACGGCGATCGTTGTGCCACTCGGGCTTCTGACGTGCTGGGCGATGCAGCAAGCCATTCTCGTGATGTCGCCGTCGATCGACGCCTGGGCGGTGCGCGCGGCGCCGGGGCCGATCGAGAAGGGCGATTTCGTCCTGTTCATGCTCTCCCATCCGCTGGCCGGCCCCGAACCGGTCAAGGTGACCAAGCGCGCGCTTTGCATGCCCGGCGAGCGCATATCGCTGATCGAGAAACCGTCGACGATGGAGCCCCACGCCATGGACGGGTGGTATTATTGCGACGGCGTCCTGCTCGGCGTGACCAAGCCCTACGGGCGAAATGGCCAGCGGCTCGACTATTGGCGGCCCGATCACGGGCTGATCCCGCCGGGATTGATCTATGTCGGCTCGCTGCACCCGAGCGGGTTCGACAGCCGCTATTACGGACCGGTGCCGATCGCGCGCCTCACCCGCATGGAGAAGCTGCTGTGATCCGCCCTGCCCTCCTCGCGGCGCTCATCACGGCCTTCCCCGCCGCCGCGCAGCCGACCTCACCCACCCGCGAACCGAAGCAGGGCTATTGGTGGTATCAGGCACCGCCGCCGGTCGAAGATGCGGATGCCGAGCCCGACGCGCTGATGAAGCCGGCGATACCGCCGATGGCGGAACTGGCGACATGGACGCCGCCCAAAATCCGCAAGCTGATCGAGCAGCAACGCGACTATGCAGCGACCGTGCTCACCGTCGACGCGGTCGCGGACTTCTGGCGGCTGCAGGACTTCGCGCGGCGCAAGGCACGTGCGTTCGCAGGCGTGACTCAGATCGCCTTGCTTCAGAACCCCGAACTCAATGCCAAGTCCGCCAACCCGATCGTCGGCGACGCGCGCGCGGCGATGGGTGCCGAGAAGGAAGCGGTTCGCCGCCGGTATCTCCGCGCCCACGCAAGCCAGTTCGCGCTCGTCATGTTCTCGCGGAATTCCTGTGGCTATTGCCGGGTGCAATGGCCGATCCTCGAACGGTTCCGCGAGGAGACGGGCTGGCAGGTCACACAGATGGATCTCGAGCGCCGACCGGAGCTCGGACAGCGCTTCGGCGTCGAGGTGACACCGACGACGATGGTGATCCGCCGCGACAGCTCGGCAAGGATGGTGATCGCGTCGGGTGTCGAATCCTATCCCAATCTCGCGCAGACCACATACCAGGCCGTGCGGCTGATGCTCGGCGACATTCGGCCCGAACAGTTCCTGACCGGCGCGGGCGAGGAAGATGGTTTCTTCGACGCACTCGGCAATGGGCCGGTTTCCGCGACCGATCCCCGTGTGTTGGGCGGCGACCTCGTCGGTGCGGGCTTGGAGCCGCGTCGATGACAGCGTCTATTGCCGAGCAGCGCAGCGCAGTTGGATCAAGCTTTCGATTGATCGGGGTTCATCGCAGATTGCCCATGCTTTGCCAGAAGGCCAACAGCGCCTCGATCGAAGCTCACGAAGGTCTCGCCTCCCAGCCATTGGCCATCGTGGGCGATGACCCCATCAGCGAAGTCTCCACCTTGCTCCAGTATTGCAAGCCCCGCTTCAACAGCCTGTCGGTCCGCTGCGACATTGCCGGCGTCGATAAGCAATCTGACCGATGCAGCGACCCTTGCCGCCTCATAGCGATACACTTTTCTGAGCACCCAGCAGAACTCGCACAAGGCCGGAAGCGTCACAGCAACAAGTTCTGCTTCCTTCAGGAGCTTTTTTGCCAAGGGGCTTTGAACGGGATCGTCCAGCGTTGCGGATCGGACGAGGATATTGGTGTCGGCAGTAATTTTCACAGCTGTCCGGCCCAGCCCTTTTCAATGGCCTCATTCATCTCCTCGATCGAGATGGGCCGCTGGCCTTCCCGCTTGAGTGACCCGAAGAAATCCTCAATCTTTCCGGAAGGCCTGATGGCCCGAATCTTGATTTCACCGCCGGGGAGTTTGTCAAAGCTGATCTTGTCGCCTGGATGGACGCCGAGATGCCTGAGCAATTCCTTCCGCAGCGTGACCTGCCCTTTCGCGGTAATGGTAACAGCGTTCATGTGGCGAGTCCTTTCAATAGCACAAGGTAAGAGCAAATCCCCTTACCTGCAAGGCGAGTTCAGTATGTTGGCGCGATGTGCAAGCGCGCTGAGCATGAGCATCCTAGTCATTTCGCCCGGCATGGCGCAGACTGTCAGCCGCGAGGATGCAGCGCGCGCCGCGATCCATCCGGTCGGAACAACTGCGGCGATGAACCACTGGCTCTCGCGCGTTCCGGTGACGCGCGCTTTCCCGCCGGACTTTACCGAGGAACTGCGCGGACGCAGTTCGGCCTTCGTCGTCGAGATGAGCACCGCGCCCGGCTGCGTTCCCTGCGCCGATCTCTGGACCAAGCTCGGAAGTCTGGGAAGGCGATATGGCTGGCAGGTCCGCGCCATTTCCGCGCAGGAAGCGATGCTGCGATCGGGCCGGCTCGGCTTGCCCTGGATCGGGCATCCGGTCGCATGGGTGCGTCCGATGAACGATACGAACCGGATCATTCCAATCGCCGTCGGGACCGATCATGCGCCCAATTTAGCGCGCAACCTCTATCTCGCCGCGAAGATGCTGACGGGCGTTCGCCCAGCGGTAGGCGTCCGCGCACTCTCGAAATTCACTGGAATCGTTGGGGGCCCGTCGCGATAAGCCGGACGGAACTTTCTTAGCTCTGGCGCGGAATCTGCTTGAAACATCAAAGCCATGATGCATGCTTCATAAGCTGAATCTGGTCTTGTCATTATTGCCTCGCGTCGGGCGTAGGACGCGACCTGAGCGAGATTCTTGTTTTGATAACCGCTCGCGACTATATGAAAACAACGATCCAAACAGGATCGTGTTATGAGTGGAATGATGGCAAACGCTGTAACTCAAGTGCTGACGACGGTGAACGCCCCTTATGGGGCGGCCGTTTCCGCACATCAGCTTGCTGCCATGATCGTCGACTTGAAGAGCGCGATTGACTGCAACGCGCCGGTTTTCGCTTTCTTCTCCGAAGTGCCGCTGAACGTCCAGGAACAGTTCATGGCAGCGATGGGCGTAGACGCAAGTCAAGCGAGCCAAGTCGCCGATAAAATCTCCGAACTTTCGGGCTACACGCTACCGCTGGCGGCCTGACGCCGTGTCTGCAAAGCGGCCGAGCGAATGGCCGGTCCTTTTCAATCTCGCCGTAGATATTCTTGACCATTTCAGGAAGGCGAACGGCTTCGCGCCTCAGTGGAGCTTCGGCGGCGGAACCGCACTGATGCTGCAGATCGATCATCGTGAAAGTCACGACATCGACCTGTTTCTGGACGATCCACAAATCCTCCCATTTCTCAATCCGGAAACGCAAGGCATCAAACTCGATCACGCTCCTGACAGCTATCAGGCAGGCACCGATATGCTGAAGCTTGCTTATCACGATCTGGGCGAAATTGATTTCATCTGCTGCGACAGCATCATTCCAGATCCAACACGAGCGCACGACGTTCAAGGTCACGCCATCGCGCTTGAAACGCCAGCGGAAATCATCGCTAAAAAGGTCTTCTATCGCGGTTGGAGTTTCCAGCCGCGCGATATGTTCGACCTTGCAGCGGTCGCCGAGCATTTTGGACCCGACTATGTAGTCGGGGCTATTGAGCATTGCGGCCGCGCGAGGTGCGAAACGGCTCTGGCAGTCATCAACAAAACGAATCCCGCCTATGTTGAAGGGATTATTGGCCAGCTCATGCTTCGCGAAAAGACGCGCAATCTCGTTGCCCACTCCCGAGAAATCAGTCGAGACCTGATCGGACGAGCTTCAGCGAAACAGCCTATCCTGAATCCGGATACCCGGCCGCATGAGTCCGACCGGTGAACGATACGAACCGGATCATTCCGATTGCCGTTGGCACCGAATCATGCGCCCAATATCGCGCGCAATTTATATCTCGCCGTAAAGATACTGACCGGCATGCGCCCTGCAAGCCGGGGTCCGGGCGTTTTCGAAATTCACGGGAATTGTTGCTCAAGGGCCGGACATCTCACCGCAACGCCGAGCAAAGCCATAACTTCGAGCTTATTCCGGTTGGATATCCGTTCAGGGCGAAGAAGCGAAATCGAGCAACGACTTATCCCTGCAAATCTGGAGCTACGATCCAGATTTGCAGGGATCACATCATCGGCGTGCGTCCGACATGGCCGACGAGAGTCCGAGATGTTCCACGAAAGGATCAAAATCGCGGTCGCTGTAGAGCAGTGCTAACCCGTCTTCTATGCAACGGGTGGCGATAAGCGTATCGATGGTCTTGCGAATAGTGGCCCCTTTGCCGCGTAGTGCCCGAAAGTTTCGGGCCGCCTGGATCGCGATATCGCGACCTCCGATATCGATCTGGTCGAGAGACCCCATCAATCTCAGCCCGACGTTGAAGTCGCGGTCGCTGGTGAAACCCTGCAGGACTTCAGCCAGAATGATGTCGCCGGTCAGCAGTGGCTCGGCGCCTAGCAATGCGTCTAATCGTTCCGTCTGCGGTGTGGCATCGCCCCGGAAATAATCGATCCAGACGCTGGAATCGACGAGGATCACCCGTCGGTTCTCATGGCATCAAGATCGCCCGTCCAAGCGAGCTTACCCCGAAACTTCCGAATCTCGTCCTGTTTGCGAAGCCGAAGCAACGTCCGCAAGCCGAGCTCAACGGCCTCACGCTTTGTCTTGAGGCCCGTTGCCCGGAGAGCTTCGCTCATAAGATTATCGTCGATGACGATGTTGGTCCGCATGATGTGTATCCTTTTCTTAGATCATACACATACGAACCTTTGAAAGCGTTTGCAATCCATCACGGCATCTTGCCGACCCTGAAACATGGGACGAGGCGATGATCGACATGGCAGTGGCCCATTTCGCGTGGGACATATTGGCGGAAGGACCTTGCCTCTGAGAGGCGCGTACGTGCCTCTGCCCTTGTCGCGAGAGGTCAACACAAGCGACCCTGAGCGGGTTCAGCCTGCCACATCCCGCCCCTGAGAAAGAACGCTGATGTCCTCGCTTGGCGGCCGCCGCGCCATTATGATCGCCCTCATCCTGTCAACCTGCGGAGCCGGCGCGCCGGGAGCCTATGCCCAAAGCTGGGCCGAGCATTGGTTCGACAATGTGACCTACACGTCGCCCGGCAGTTTCGAGGACCAGGCGCGCGGTTATGTGACCGCGGGCGGCTTCTCGGGCCGCGTCGACGTCCACAACGACTATCTGATGAGCGTGACGCTGCCCAAGGTGCGCGCGGGCTGCGGTGGCATCGACATGTTCCTCGGCGGCATGTCGTTTCTCGATCCCGACTATCTCGTCCAGAAGCTCGAGAGCATCCTGCAGGCCGCGCCCGCCGTCGCCTTCCAGTATCTCCTCGAAACCCTCGACGAGAAGATGGGCAACATCATCTCGAAGATGGAGGCGGCGACCAACTTCCTGAACTCGATCCAGGTCAACGACTGCCGCCTTGCGAACCGCATGGTTCAGATCGCTCGAGGAGACGACAATATGTCGGGGATCATCGAGGAGATGACCGGCTATCGCTCGATCAAGCAGGGTTATGCGAAAAGTTATCAGCAAAGCCGCGAGAAGATTGAGGCGAACAATAATAATCCGACCGAGGATCTGAAGGAAGCGCTCGCCAACTGCCCGCGCGAGGTCACCGACATCTTCCGCACCGGCTCGCTGCTCGCGCACGCCGCCGCGCGCGTCGGCGCCAGCGAATGGACCAGCGTGATGCGTGCGCGGGTCGGCGATGTTTACATGCGTTGGGACGCGACCGACAAGGTGCCGCTCTTTTCGGCCATCCCTGCCTGCCCGCGTCAGGACACCGAAGGCGTCGAGGATTTCCTGACCGGACGTGTCCAGGCCCGGTCGCTCAACGTCCCGCCGACCAGCGCTGACTGCGCGACTGACGGGCCGGGCCGCGGCGCGCTCGTCCTCGCGCGTGAACGGATGCAGACGATCGCGACCAAGATCCGCACCCGCGCCGCGCTGACTGCCGAAGAGCGCCAGTTCGTCGCCAATGTGAAGACGCTCCCCATCTACCGGATGCTCGAATGGGGCGTGCGCGAAGGCGTCGAGGATGCCGTGATCGGCGATACCGACGAACTGGTCGCCCTGACCCTCGCCTACCAGATGCTCAATGATCTCACTCGCAGCATCGATTTCGCGCTGTCGAATGCCGAGCGCGGCACGTCGGCCGCCGGTGCCGCCGACGCAGGCAATGCCAATATCTGCCAGACGCGCATCCTCACCAAGGGGATAGAGCAGCTGCGCGATCTTCGCGAGGAAGTGCTGCGCCAGCGCGCGCAGATGCGCCAGTCCTATATGGCGGCGCTGAACCAGGCCAACCTCTCGGCGAACTATGCCGGGCTCGTCCGCCAGCGCGACCGCGACGCGCGCGACGCCGCCGGTGCCGCCGCTAACCGCAATCGCTGATCGCGATGTGCTCCCGATTCCTTTCCGCGCTGATCGCCGCCCTCGCCGCCACCGTGCCGACCGCTGCGCTAGCGCTCGAAACCAGCTTCCACACCTATGACGGGTTCAACGAGACCGTCGACGCGTTCCGGCTCGTCTCGATGATCTTTGCCGATCCGCGCTACGAAACGCTGGTGCTCATCGTCGCGGTCGCCGGGATCGCGCTCGGCGCGCTACTCGCGAGCGTGCGCGGCAACGGCATGGGGATCGTCGCTTTCGGCTTTCAGACGCTCGTCGGCATCGGGCTTTTCGTCGGCATGGTTGCGACCACGGGCACCGTCCATGTCTACGACCGGGTCCGCAACGCCTATCAGCCCGTTGGCGACGTCCCGAACCTGATCGTTCTCGTCGCGGGCGTCACCAATATGATGGAGCGGGCGATCGCCGAGACGATCGACGATAATACGATCGACCCCAATGCCAAGCTCGAGTTCGGTGCGGGTGGTCACAGCTTTGACTTGTTCCTGAACGCTGTTAGCCCGCGAGGGCCGATGACCGACACCTTCCTCGATGCAACGATCAAGGATTATGTCCGGCAATGCTATCCCGTCGCGCGCGTCTCTCCCGCCTATGGCATCGACGACGATCAACTCTTTCGTACCACGAACGATCTTCCCGCGGCTTTTGCCGCGATGTCTGGGCCGGCGACCTTCAGCACCGTCTTCACTGCCACCGACAAGGGCGGAACAACGGTGAGCTGCACCGAGACTTGGACGCATATCTCGGACCGGCTTTCCGATCCGTCGCTGTTCCACGGTTACAGTCAACAGGTCTGCGAGCGCACCGGCTATGACGTCTCGAACGCGGCTCAGCTCCAGCGCTGCCGGTCGAACCTCGGAGCGCTCGGTGACAAGATGCTCGCGACGCCGCTGACGCTCCAGCAGCTGATGACGAACATCAACCTCGGCAACGCCGTCGGCGACGTGCTGTTCGAAGATAGCCCTGCGACCGCCGCGCGCGTCATGGCGAACCGTGCCGTCGTCTCGAGCGGTCTCGCCACCATGTCGACGGCGAACGAATGGATGCCGACGATCCGCGCCACTGTCTTCGGCATCATGCTGTTCATGATGCCGATCGCGCTGCTCTTCATCCTGACCCCGATCAACCTGCGCGTCGCGAGCTTCGCGCTTGGCCTCTTCGTCTTCGTCGCCATGTGGGGCGTGATCGATGCCGGAATCTACCAGCTCACGCTCGGCCGCGCGATGGACGTGCTTGCCGAGATGCGCTCGAACCATGTCGCGGCGAACGCCTGGATGCTGGCGCCAGGTTCGGCGATGAAGGCGCTCGCAATCTTCGGAAGCTTTCGCACCGCGGCCGCCGGGCTGGCCGGCGCCTTTGTCTTCACCGTGTTCCGCTTCTCGGGCAATGTGTTCACCTCCTTCACCAGCGGCGCGCTCGGCGTGCAGGGCCAGGGCACCGCGGCCGCCACCCCGATCATGACGCATGAAGGCCGCGCGCAGGCGCTCGAGGCGCAGGCCTCGGCGACCGGCACGACCGCACGGCGCAGTGCGGCGTCGAGCTTCGGGCACTTCGGAGAGCGGTCTACCTTCGGTACCAATCGCGCCTTCGGCGCCGCAGGTGGCTATCTCAGCGATCGCACGCCTGGCGCGCCGGGAGCGACCGGCTTCGGGCTCGGCGTCACGGACGCCGCACGCGAGCTCGGGGGGCTCGCCCCTGCCCTCGTCGGCCGCGACCTCACTCATCCCGCGACGGCCGCAGCGGTGCGCGCCAATGCGACGACGTCGGCGATCCACAATTTCGCCGAGAAGGACGCGCTACGTAGTCTCGGCACGAGCTATTTTGGGCCGGGCCAGGCGGGCGAACGCGCCTTCGCCGGCTTCGCGCAGAACATGGTGCAGTGGAAAGCCTTCGGCGATACGCGCGCCTACGACATGATGATGCAGGGCGCGCAGCGGCATTTCGAGCGCAATGGCTATGATCAGAAAGACGCTGCGCTGAAGGCCTCGACCGTGATCGCGCAGGCATCGGCCGACCCGACCTTCGCGAAGTTGATCGCCAACACGTACGACCAGGAGGCAATGCTGCGGAACGATCTCACGGCTGCGCAGGTCAACGTCGGCGCTATGGAAGGCCGACGCGACTATGCGGGCGACAATGTCGCGGGGATCGAACGCCGCAACGTCGCGACCGAGCAGGCGTGGCGCACCGGGAACAACGAGGGGCAGCGCAATTCCGCGTCGATGCTCGGCCTCTCCATCGACGAAACCTCGCGCCGCATCGGCTTCATCAACACCCTCTCGGGCGAGGCGCGCTCGTCGGCGATTACCTCCCTCTCCCGCGCGACGGGCCGCAATGAGGCGCAGGTCATGCGTGCGCTGGAAACCTATAACGCCTCGGTCCAGCTCGGCACCGCCGACGGCGCGACCGCCGAGGCGGCACGCGAAGGCACGAGCGTCTATGGCCGCACGCGCGAGGCCGCTGGTTACGATTTTGCCGAGCGCTCGGGCAAGCTCGATGCCCAGCGCGAAGTCGGCCACGATGGCGTGCGCGGCGCCGCGCGCATCGGCGAGCAGCGACGGCAGAGCGATAATTTCGGGTTTGCGGAAGGTGCGGCGGCTGCCGGCGTATCGACGCGCGAGGCGGCCCGGCTCGACGCCTTCATCCAGGCACTGAGCCGCACGGCGGGCAACCAGGTCGACATGGCCGAGGGTGGCGCGGCCGGAATTGCCGATCGTGCGCGCAACGAGCGGCTGACGCGGATCGTGGACAATGAGCGGTTGACACGCATGCAGGGGCTGCTGCGCAGCGAGGGCATCAACATGACCAAGCGCGAGCTCGCCATGGCGCAGAATGGCGATCTCAATCTCAATGTCTCGCCCGACGTCGCGCGGCAGCTCCGCGCCGCAGGCCTCATCAACGACAGCCAATATGGCACGATCGCCGAGGGAGGCCGCGCCCGGTTCAGCTTCGCGGACAACGACCTGCTCGTGTCGAGCAGCACCGGGTTCACGCAGTCCGCACGCAGCGACACCAGCACCAAATATGAGGCCGGCAAGCAAGCCGCACCCGATACCATCGAAAACATGCTAAGCAGCGGACCCGAGGGTCAGGCGATGATGGCGAACTGGCTGCGCGGTGGCTTCGAAATGGACCGCAACGGCGAGTGGCGGCTCAATCCGCAGGTTGCGGATACGCTTCAACGCGACGTGTCGGCGATCATGGCCCAGACGGGATGGCAGCGGGCTATATCTCGCTCGGCGCAAGACCAAATCTCAATGGGAACTGCGGTTGGCGGCAATGTCGGCGCAAGTGCCCAAAGCAGTGACTATGCGTCGCGTGGTGGTCCGGCCAAGGGTAAGGAACGATCACAGACAGCAACGTCAGGGAGCGTCGGCGGGAGCTTGGGATATAGCAGCAGCGACATGGGCACGAGTAACGAGACAGCTCGGGCCTCGCTCGATATCGTAAACTATGATGTACGCGAGGCGATATCCGCCGCAGAGCGGGCGGCTGCGCGCTCTGCAAACCCTGAAATGACATTTACGAGCGAGCTGAACCGTCAGGTGCTTGGCCCCGAGGGGCTGCGAAATCGCTACCTTGGGCAAGCCGATTCCGCACGTGGAACCGCCGATATTACTGGACCGATGACGTCGCTCGAACAATCCTCGATCTTGAGCAGTGGCCGATTTTCGACCGACCTAGCAAATGGTCCATTCGACGGAGATAGCAGCTACAAGAAGCGCTAATCTCGACGTCCAGGGTGCTGAAGGCTGAGTGGGTTGCCGATATATAGTCCGCCGGAGCGCGGATCATAGATGTCGACCGACCAATGAGGTCGCCCAAGACGCTCCCAGTGCTCGTCCTCCATCCTCATCTGCTCGAGTTCGCCGATTTCCTCGTCCGAGAGAGGCTCGCCAGATAGCGGCCTGTCGAGCCAAGCTTTGACGAACCCGAAACCAAGCACCAGTAGTGCCGTCGGCGGAAAGAACAGCATGTTGAGATAGCCTGCGAGAGCGCTGGTGTAGAACTCCGCCAGTGCCGGGACCTTCAGCGAGGCCACCGCGCCTGTCCAGTAGACCGGGATCGCCGCCCACCAGAGCTTCGCGTACCAAGGCTTCCAGAGCCAATTGCGCGCAACGGGCGGCCGCGCGGTCTCGGCTGTTGATACGTTGGAAGGTTGGCTCGCCTGCATGGGTTTTCTCGGTCGGCAGCCTATCAGAAGATGCCGATTGAAGGAATCGAAAGAGTTTCCGGAAATGGACATATTGCCTTCCCTGATCCGGTGAGCATCCAGCCATCTCCTGTTCCCATTTGCAACTTCACACCAACGTCAGCTTCCCTCCTCCTCCCTTGGACTTGAGGCCGGATTCCCCGTCCCTCGCTTAGGTATGATAGATTGTGTTCTGGACGATCGAGAACGCGGCGGCCAATCAGATTCTATCGGAGCGGCACATTCGCCCGGGACTTCGCATAGTCGTCTAGAATGCACCGCAGGGTCGCTCGACCGCGAGCGGTCAGGGCGATGTTCGTTCGGCGCCCGTCGTGAGGATCGCGCTCGCGAGCCACAAGTTTCCGCGATTCCATCTCAGTTGTCTGCCGCGTCGCCGTCGGAACCGAAACGCCACTCGCATATCCTAGGCTTGAAACCGGCAGCCCTTTACCGACCGTATCCGCGACATAGAGTTCCAGTAGCATGATCCAGCCCGCATGGCTCCAGTCTTGCTTCTTGAGGTACCGCGCAATGATCTGCCGTTCGACAAGTAGTTCACGGCAAAGGCCAAGTCGTCGAGCTTCGACATCGAACGGTGGATCATCTTGTTCGATCCGCGTCGCCATGCGTCCGTTTGCGCCTCGCGTCAGTTTGACGTGGAGAGCCGGAACGTCCGGCGCCGAGGTGGATGCTGCGATCTATTGTGTTCCGTGCAGAGGCTCGAAAATCGGGTAGGCTAAAATCGAGCCCCCCTGTGGTAAAGTCGATCCAGCGCATATGTCGGAATCGAATCTTGGCGAAAAAGATGGTCAGCGCTTATCCGCATAGGCGTCCATGAGGAGTTTTTGATTATGGGTGGTGCGACGCGCTGGACCGTCAATGTCGCGCCCGAAACCGACATTGATGTCCGCACATACCTAGCTCAGCGCGGAATGAAAAAGGGCGACCTATCGCGCTTCATTGAAGAGTCCGTGAAATGGCGCCTGCTCGATCTTACGCTCGCCGAGGCCCGCGCCGGTTTCGATGACGTCTCGCCGGAAGAGATGAGCCAGTTGATCGATGAAGCGATTGCGGATGCGCGTCGGAACTGATCAATGCGCGTTGTCATCGACACCAATGTGCTTGTCAGCGCCCTTTTGCACGGGCGGTCGCTTCCCTTTCACCTGATTGCCTTGTGGTGCCAAGGCAAGATCACCTTAATCACCTCTGCTGAACAGCTAGAGGAAATTCGGCGCGGTACGCGCTATCCCAAACTGCGGGCTCGCTTGAATCCAGCCGTTGTCGGCAGACTCGTCAATGAACTCAAGGGCAGCGCCATTGTTATAAAGAATCTGCCCGACGTGTCCGTCAGCCCGGATCCCTGGGACAACTATCTTCTGGCGACGATTGAGGCCGGGATGGCCGAACTTTTGATCACCGGCGATAAGGCCGACTTGTTGAGTCTCGGGCGCCACGGCGGGGCGCGGATTATCACGGTTCGGGAATGCCTGAGGCTGATCACAGGAACCGAGCCTGATATCTAGCGCCTCGTCGGCGCCAGAGCCGGCGTCCCTTCAGCCGAGACGACTCCATCTCATCGGCCGAAACTGTGAGAGCACGGCAAAGGGCCGCTTTGACTTCATCGACGCAGAGCCCGTGACGATGCCGAGTTCGCTATCGCTCGCGTGGTCGACTGGGGAGCCTAAGGAAACTCGGCGCAAGCAGAGGCGCTGGGCGATTGCGAAGCGCCAGGCGGGACTCGACCGCGACCGCGACCGCGAGAAGCTCGGACCGATCTACAATTTCATGGTCACCAAGCGCTAAGGTCGCGTCGAATATGCGGTCCTCCAGTTCGGCGGTCTATTCGGTCTTGGCAGCGACTATTATCCGCTGCCCTGGGACGTCCTGACTTACGACACCGAACAGGGCGGCTATGTCGTCGATCTCGACAAGAAGGTTCTCGAACAGGCGCCGCGCTATGGCGCCGATAGCAAGCCGACCTTTGATCACGACTATGGTCGCGGGATCAATTATCCGTTCTAGTTTCCGGCGCAGGATTCGGATGCGAGGTAACCGCATCGGAGGGCTGCCTCATCGGCGCGGACTGTCCCTGCGCGGCAGCACGAGCGGCAATCCGCCGACCGCCTGCCGCCGGCGATGCATATCATCTGCGACCGCATCAATGATCACGACGAAATGCTGCGGTCGATCGCACGGATGGATTTCACGGTCGCGCCGGGCCGCGGTGACGGGGCGAAGAATGGCGGCGGCCCCGATCCGCGCGATCCGACATGGGCGCCGCGCGGGCGCACATCGGCGTCACGGCCGTTCGGACGACCCCCGAACAAGATGAAATCCTCCGTATCCGCAGCCATGATTTTCACTAACCGGACCTTATCGCAGAGCACCCATACGAGATACTCGGTGAAGAAAAGCAAATCGTTGCCAAGGGTTGCCTGAAAATTCCGGTCCGCCTACTCCCGTGTTAAGTTGAAATTCAGAGAGAGTCGGGAACCGGCTCTGTTGACGGAATGCACGGGGAGCCGCTTGCAGAATCCGTCGGAAAGCAATGCTCGGGTCGAGAAAAAGAGGTGCTGTTTTAGATAGCGTAAGGGACTTGCCGTCCATTGATGGCAAGCAGCGCGCACTTGTCTGCTAGTGATGTAAAAGAGCCGAGCATCGCTCTCTGCGAACGCTTGGCCCCGCGCCAACGCGAGTGCCTCCGCCATGTCTATCGGCTCAAGACCTCCAAGGAAATCGCCCTCGAATTGGGTCTGGGCGTCGGCACCGTCGACACTTACATCAGCGAGGCTGTCGCCATTTTGCGCGCCCGCAATCGCCGGCACGCAGCGGAACTTTTCCACGCCTTCGAAGACGCCGCGATGACCCCCCGCAAAATGCAGTTGGAGAATACGGGGGTAGGCACCGGCCAGGCCGATGAGCCACCGGAGAAGGCGGAACCACCGCCCACCTCCTGGGTCAGGTTGCTTCCTCTACGAACCATGGGAGTATCTGCAAATGACCTCGACCCGTACCTCCGTTACTTCTGGCTCGTCTTCCTTGCGATCGCGCTTGCAGTCGGCTTCGGCATGCTCGCCGTCGGACTCGACGTCCTCTCCCGGCTTCTCGGATAGAAGGTCCGACGATGAAGAGCGCATCAAGCATCTGACCGAATCGCTGTTCGGCTACGAAAAACTGCTGCAGCAGATTTTCGCGGAAGGCGGGCGGCTCGCCACTGCGGCAATCGACGCGCAGACGCACCAAAATCTTTCGCCGCTGGTCGGACATCAGATATTGTCGGCCCTGACCAACGCGCAGCTCTCGGTTACCGGAGCGCTCGGTTACATGGCCGAAGGTCATCGACAGCTTGAAGTGCTGGCACAAAAGCTGGGCATTGATCCTGAAGCTTTCGGGGATGTCGTCAAGCGCCCAAGCGCGCGCGGCGCGACGCCCCTTGAATTGGCCGCCTGACCAAGGGGGCCGCTGCTCGTGATCGTCATTGTGGCATTCATGATCCTGCTCTTCCTCGTCTCTGCCTATGCGCAGTGGCGAGGCGGAGCCCCGGAAAGGACTGCGTCGATCTGCATGGTCATCGCCACGATGGGAACTTTTTGGGCCGGACTAAGCAATCCATCCTATCGCGACGTCGAATGGGAAATGTTACTTATCGATTTCGGGCTCCTGCTGGCGCTTTCGGCAATCGCCGGGGCGGCAGACAGATTCTGGCCGATCTGGCTGGCAGCCTTTCAGTTGGTTGCGGTCGCGGCACACGGCGTCACGGCATACAATCCCGAGATCTTGCCCGTCGCCTATTGGTGGATCGTAGGTAAGATCGCCTATCCAATGGTCGCAATCCTCGCCATTGGGACACGGCGACATCACCGCAGGACACGTGACGGGCTCCAGGAATATGCTTGGACTCATCAGCGACATCGCGCCGCATCTTCGCGCGCGAAGACGATCACACCCGCCCCGCGTTCCTGACTGATTCGTCGCATCGTCGCCGACGCGCGAACCGTGGAGGGGCTCTGTGGCGACCATTCCACGCCGGGATTGACCACAATGCTCAGTCCGAGACTCCACTAAGCATCGGTCATGTCCGCGACTGGCGCACTGGCGCTCGAACTCGGAGTGTATGAAGATGAGCGCAGATCACGGGCTTAGCCAAAGAGCCTACACCAGCCTTAAACTCGATCTCATTGAAGGTCGTATCGCGTCTGGGCGAATCAATATCGGACAACTAGCTGATCGATATGGAATGAGCGCGACTCCGGTCCGCGAGGCGATGTTGCGGCTCGTCGGCGAAGCTTTACTCGACATGCCGGTAACTGGCGGATTTGAAATACCGTCGCTCGACGAGAATGCGGCTCGCCACCTCTATATTCTGAGCCAATATGTAATGCTCACAGCCGCCTCGTGCCGGAGCAGTCTCCTTGTTTCCCATGACTTTAATCAACAGGACGAGCTCGGCGCGCCGCCGCCGATTGAACTACTCTTCGACTCGATCTCCCAGGTGACCCAGAACGTCTTTTTCATGCATTTGGTCCGGAATCTCAACGATCGAATGCGTCGGATCCGGCGCGCCGAAGAGCGTAAATTGAGCGGTTTGCGCCGCGAATTCGATGCTTTGCTCGGGAAGATTGAACGCGGAAACAGGCAGTCAATCAGGCGATCGGTAGTCGCATATCATCGACGCCGTATCCGTAATCTTCCTGAAATCATGAGTGGACTTACCTAGGGCGGCCTCAAGAATGCCGATACCGGGGTTCGCCCCTTCCATATATAGCTTCAGATTCAGAACATATATGTTTGGATATATCCTCTGAAACTGGGATTCTTTCGGTGTCGCATTTGTGCGGCGGGAAAGGAGACTATCATGGACAAGGAACCGAACTATCGCGACGCTGAACTGATCGACCTCGGCACCGTCACCGAAGAGACCCACGGGTCGAACGAAAACATCGCGCCGGACGGTGTGCAGCCGCGCCAGCCGCTCGGCATCGTCGTCGACTGATCAATGGCCGGCCGGGAATGGATAAATTCCCGGCCGGCTTTTTCCGCCAAGGCGTCACTCATGCTTCCTTCGTGGGTTTCGAGCTGCGAAATCGATGGTCAGGTCGTCTTTCTGGATGTCCTCGCAAATCGATATTCACGCTTGGAAAAGGAGGCTGCGTCTGCCCTCGGAAGAGGAGACGTTGATTCACTGCAACCGAGCCTTCGGCGCCTGATTGAGGATCGCCACTGGTTGAACTCCAATGCGGAAGGAGCCCGTAGTTCCTGCTGCGCAATTACTCGCCCAGCTCGTGAACATTCCGCGGAATTCGATATGCGTTCGCCATCCGGCCGGCAAATTGCATCGGCATTCAGATCTCTCGCCAGCGCACGATTCACCATTGCACTGCGCGGATTCGATGAATTGCTGTGGTGGGTGCAACGCAAGAACATGATCGCCCAGACAGAAGGCCCTCCGGCGTCAAACCGCAGCGGTCTGATATCAGCATTCGAATATGTAGAACGGTTTGCGATCAGGAGGGATCGCTGCCTGCTCCGTTCAATCGGCCTTCAGCATCTTTTGGCCCAAAACGGGTATGAGAGCACACTGGTTTTCGGTGTTCGGCTTCATCCATTCGAAGCCCATTGCTGGCTTCAGGATGATGACCTCATCCTCAACGATACGATCGAAATGGTCGGCCCCTTCGAACCTATCAGAGCAGTGCGATGATCGGCAGATTCTTAGCCGTCAGCTCGCCGACCCAGGTCCCATGCGCCCTCGACCTACATTTGGATGAAATAGCTCATCAGTCGGGGCTGAGCGTGACCCATCGTGACGAACGCCTTGTCGTCTATTCCGACAGCGGGTTGGAAATCAACCACCTCACCGATGGCACTGGCGTCGTCGTTGGCGACGTCTTCTGCCGGCATGTCCCGTCGCGCGCATTTGGAAAGAACATCGACGAAGGGGCGCGTGTCACGGCGGCGTATCGAGGCGGCCATTTGAACAATGAATATTGGGGTTCCTATATCGTCCTGGCCAGTTTGTCCAACGGCGTGATCACCTGCGAACGATCCCCATTCTGTAGCATCAATGCCTATTACATAGTCGAGGGCGGAGTCCTCGTTGTTGCCTCGGACACAAGGCTATTGCTGGAAATGGCAAGGCGCCCGCCGTCGATAAACTGGGAATCAGTCGCCAGACATCTGATTTGGGATAATCTCAGCATGTCATCCACATGCCTCTCCGGAGTTTCCGAGATCAGGTGTGGAGAATCGATCAAGTTTGAAGCCCCACCGGCGCTTGAGGCCAGTTTTCACTGGGACCCTTGGAAGTTCACCAATCCCGACGTCCTGATCACCGATCCAGATGAAGCCATGGAACTTGTTCGCCGGGAAATTCTTCGCTGCATCGGAGCGCAGATGCCGCGCGGACGGTTTTACGCCCTCGATCTTTCAGGGGGCTTGGATTCGTCGATAATCGCGGCGGGGTCCGCCACTGCTGGGCGTGAAATTCACGCGATCACGATGTTCAGCGAAGGAAACGATGGGGACGAGAGGAATTTTGCAAGAAGCGTAGCCAGCCACTTACATATCTCCCTGGACGAGGGTGCGCCTGATCATCGAAGACCAGATCTTCTTCATTCGGCGCGGCCGCACTTGCCCCGACCCCACTCGCGGTCCTTTGTTCAAGAAACCGATCGCATCTCCCTCGAAATGGCAACGGACCGGTCGATCGACACATTTGTCAACGGTCAGGGCGGCGACGCCGTATTCTGCCATCTGCAGAGTTCCGGACCCGCGGCGGACACCCTTCGAGCGAAAGGTCCGAGTCCAAATTTTGCACGAACCGTCTTTGAGGTGGCGCGTGCAAATCAGTGCAACGCGTGGGATCTCGGCTGGAAGGCGATCAGGAAGGGATGGAAAGGCAAGCACCACGCCAACTGGCGCGCGAATGATGCATTTCTTTCCAAAGATCTTCCATCCAATGAATCGCCACCTGGGCTGCCGTGGCCTCCGCCAAAAAACCGACCGCTTCCCGGAAAGGTTGAACATGTTCATGGACTATACAACAGCTGCTATAACATGAATGGTTATCGGCGCTCCGATTTGATGAAGGGGATATTTCCCCTATTGTCGCAGCCCCTTGTCGAGACTTGCCTACGCATACCGACTTGGCTTTGGGTCGGCCGGGGGCGAAGTCGTTACATAGCCCGCCGAGCCATGGAGCGGGATCTTCCCGCCAAAGTCGCATGGCGGATCTCAAAAGGAGGCCTCGGCCAGTTTCAATTGCAGATGCTGCGCGAGCGACGAGTTCTCATTCGCGAAATGCTGATGGACGGACTACTCAGCGGCGCGGGTATTCTTGATCGCAGCATGATCGAACAGCAGCTGAAGGACGACCTGACATTTGGCGTGAATGATATGGGACGAATTCTCCGCCTGTGCGACGTCGAGGCTTGGTGCAGAGCATCGCCGCAAGTCACCTTGAACACCGCGCCTTAGGCAATCGCCGCCAGTCGTCGAGTTCCATGAGCGTTCGTCTGAAAACGGCCTGACGATGAACCGGCTGCCATTTCACATGATACTCATCGGGGAAAATGAACATTGTCACATCACGGCCGAATTGCCGCAGCGCCCGAAGGGAGGCAGTGGCCAGGCGCGCTTCCCGATCCGCGCTCTGAATTATAATCTTCGCGCACACGCGGCTTGCGTTCATCGCGAGACTGACGCGCTTCCAACTCGATTTGTGCTGTTCCCAAGGCAGTGGATATTCATTCGTGCGCAAAATGCTCGCATAGGCTTCCCCAACACCGGTCTCCAAAATGCTCGGGTCTTCACAGCATGAGCTAATGAGCGCCAGCGAGAATATATCGGCATGGATTAGCGCATATGTCGCGGTGGACGCGCCATCGCTGAGTCCCGTGATCGCGATATGGTCGGCATCGATCGGGTGCGTGTCAGCCGCCAGCTTGATTCCGCGCATAAGAGAATCGTGAACGCTCGCACGATCGGTCCACGCGTTCGCGATGTGCCGTCGGGATACCGATCGGTCGGCGCGAGACATCGCGGTCCGGTAGTCGAGCGGACGGTCAAAACTCAGGACGGCAAAGCCTTTCGCCGCGATAGCCTGAATCGGATATTCGTCGCCAGTTCCGCCTCTGAGAAAGCCGCGACTGCTGTACTGCACGACAACAAGTGGCAAACGCTCATCGTGCCGAGCGTCCGGTGGAAGCACGAGATCGCCAAACGTTTCGATTCCATATTTGTTGGTCCAACGCAGGCGGGTCACTGTTCCGAGCCTGCGCGCGATCCATTCGGGGTTGAGCTCGATAAGTTGATGGATTTTTCCCGACCTCAGATCGATTTCAACGATGTCGCGGGGTTGAAGAGAAGCTTCTCGGGCGCAAACCAAAAGGAGTTGAAAATCACATCCGCGGATCGCGTCGTCTGTTGTGAGGATATTCGTCAGCTTGTTCTCACCCAGAGCCCATCGATAAATGCCGGTTCGCGCTGCGGCGAACCCTTCTCGGCGCATGAAGACAATTTCGTCGGCTCCCGGAACCGTCCATGCCGCTGCGACGCGGGCGCATTCCTTAAATTGGCAAACTATATTTTTGTCGCCGACCCTCGCCGCGAGTTGTCGATGGTCGATGATCGCAACAGCGGCGCCTTTGCGCGTCGGAGCGCGGCCTGCCTCCTCCGCCATTCTATCCTGCTGTGATGCACTGCCGGACCCACCGAACGTATCGGCCTCTCCGATCATGACAAAACGTTCGACTTCCGCAGGTGTCTCGCGTGGATATGGCGTGAGCTCGGCAAGCGGCCAAAATCGCTCGTCGAATTGGAAACCGCTTCGCCCCTCGGTTTGCAGTCGTTCTATGGCAGCGGCGTGATTTTCCCGTTGTCGATAGCGCAACTGCGATGCGTCATCTGACCAGGCGAAGTCGGCGACGTCGAAACGCCCGTCAGAGATACTTCTCGTGCCACCTTCGGACAGCGCGGTCACGAAAAGTCGCGTGATTCCTTCTTCTCGTTTCAGGAAGGCCAGCCACTTGCCATCTTTTGACCATTTCGGCGTCAAAGGTTCCGGAGTGCCGGTGGGGAAGCCCTCGAGACCGTAGAGCGTAATCGTCCGGCGCACGTAGTCGCCGCCCATGTCGACAATGCGCGGCGCAGTTCGAACATTGCCGAGATCATAAATCAGCAGGGCTTGGCAGTAGCTGTTGGAGACGGGGTCCGCCTGTCGAAGCTGGATTGCCAGATATCTTCCGTCGGGCGACACAGCAAAGCCGCCCGGGTCTGCCTCAGACGCATCCATCTTTCCGAAATCGCGGAGGCGAATGATATCATCCGCCTCCACACTTCGTGCTATCGATTGCGATGCGACCGGAGGAACTATCGTCGGACATGACGGGCTTGTGTCCCTCGCTGATTGCAAGTCGACGCCGGTCGCATTCGTAGCCACAACTTGCAGAGCGGGCGCCGTCGGTGGCAGCGGCGCAGCTTGTGAGAAAGCCGCACCCGGCAGCGCTGCGGTAGTAAGGAAAATTAACGTGAACGCGCGGTTCGCCGATCGCCGCGCGATGCATTCCATGACGAGGGCCATTAGAAAGACTGCGATAGCGACAACGCGACAAAGCGCCCCATTGGGGAATAATTGGTCGAGTCATAGGGTTCCGTGAAGGGTGCCGGCGCCAAATAGGGGGGCCGCTTGTCGAACAGATTCTCGACGCTGAGACCGATACGGAAACCGTTCGGAAAGCCGCCGGAAGTGGACGTTCGATAGCTGAGCGAAAGATCGACGGTGAACATTGATCGCCCGTCAATCGGGAGCGCCGCACGACGATCTTCGACGCCTCCAATATAGTTGAAATAGACGAATGCTTCGGCGGAATTCCCTTCCCAACCGACACTGGCGCGCGATCGAAAATGGGGTGGGTTCCAGATCGTTCCGGCAAGGTCAAAATAGGGGAAAGCTGATCCGTTCTTCTGGCGGCTGCGAAGCCAACTGCCATTCAACGCTGTGACCAGCGCGCCGTCGTGCAGATCCAGGCGATAGGACAAATTGACATCCACGCCCTCGATTTTTTGCGCCGCGACATTCATATTTCTGTTGTCGATGAGGTACAGGACCGACGCCGGGTCGTAGGCCCCGGCGGTATAATTGAGGAAGCCGCCGGACGCGCCATTGATGGCTGCCTGGAGCGCCACTTCGCTGGGATTCAGTGTGACATAGTTCGCATAATTCGGACTGAGTGCTTCGGGGTAAAACCCGATTGGAGTGCGAACACGGTCGATATATTTCACCCGGAAGTAGGACAGGTCCGCGTTAAGCCCCGGCAACGACTTGGGGTGAAAGGCGACCGTCGCAGTCCAGGTTGTGGCTCGCTCCGGCCGCAATGATGTGGAACCGCCATCAAGATAGAGGGCTGATTCATCTGGTGCAGCGTCGCTCCTCCCAAAATATGTCAGCGGAAGGAGGTACGCATATTGCGTCTGATAAATGGACGCGAGGGTGGGAGCTTTGAACGAACGCCCCCAGGAGAATTTCAGGTCGACGGCATTATTTGGGCTGTAAATCAGGCCGATCTTCGGCGTTGTGACGCTACCGCTATAATTGTACCGGTCGTAGCGGCCGGCTACCGAGATCGTCAGTGCCTTTGCGAATGCCGTTTCGTTCAGCCCTGAAATGACCGGGATCTGGATTTCGCCGAATGCGTAGGTATCGCTCTGATCCCCTCCAGTTGTGACGAATTGATCTCCGTTCGCCGACGATCTCCCGTGAACGCGATAGCGATTTTTCCGGTAGCCGGCGCCCAGCACCGCCCGCACATCCCCTGCGGGCAACGACAGCGCTGAGCCTTCCAGATAGGCTTCAACGGCGTGGAGCGAATGGCAGTAACAAAAGTCTTCGCGGAGGAATACGGTGCCGTTCGATGACGACGCGGTTTGGCGCCGATTCCGACTTCTCGCATAGGTGCTCGCGACCGAAAGCGACCAGTTGTCATCGACGGGGATGGTCAGAGACGGGCTGATCGAAAGCGAGCGATCGGTCGTATGGGAGACGCTAAGGATGTTATTCGTGTTGTAGCTCCCGTCCATGGCCCGATCCACGAAGGTAGCGTCGAGACTGAAGCGCACATCATCGAACAGGCTTTGTGACCCGCTTACGAGCGCGGAGTGCACGCGCTGCCCTTTGATCAGCGGATAAGGTTCCGGGAGATAGTTGGTATAGTCCCGATCCTCTGCATCCACCTCCTCATTTCGGCGAAAACCATATGCGACGAGCAGGTTACCGCTCTGCCACTGCTTGCCAGCCACGATCTGATAAAGCTGCGAAGTGCCGCCTCCATCGGTTGCCGTGCCGACGCGCGCGTTAGCGGTAACGCCGTCAAAGGAACGCCGCAAAATGACGTTCACGACGCCAGCCACCGCATCGGAACCATAAAGCGCCGATGAGCCGTCAGGAATGATTTCGACGCGCTCGATGGCTTCAGTCGGGATACCGGAAATATCGATGCCCTGCGCCGAACCCCCAAAAGACAATCTGTGACCGTTCAGAAGGGTGAGCGTTGCATCGGCTCCGAGGCCGCGCAAGTTGACGGCGGAACCTCCGGTCACATTATCGTTAGTATTTGCACCAGAGCGAGCGCCCTTCCCGACCCCCGGGTTTTGGCCCCCGCCGAAATTTTGCGGGATCGATCTCACGGCTTCGCCAAGATCACCAAACCCGGCTCGCTGAATATCGCCGCGATCAATTCTGATCTCGGGCGATGCAAGTCGCGCGCCTTTGATGCGCGATCCCGTAACGGTGATCTCCTGCTCGGCTGTCTCGACTTGGTCCGGAGAACGCGGTGTACCGGCCCGGCCGATTATAATCGCACTTTTCGTATTTCGGACGACCAGACCGGATCCCTCGATCAGACGCCTGACGGCTTCCTCAGGAGTGAAGTTTCCCGCCAACCGCGGCGCCTTTCGCTGTCGGACGTCTTCATTGTCGAAGACGATGTTTGTGCCGGAAATTCGGCGCACTGTATTCAGCGCGGAAGACAGATCCTGGGCAGGAAGATCATAGCTGGCGGTGATGGCGGACTCAGCAGCGATCGCTGAAGCAACCGGCACAAAGCTGGTGGTCGCGGCGAGCACGAAGCCCGCCACGCTGTAACGAAATTGCATGGACTCTCCCCTCAGTACAGCCAGGCGAGTTCTTGCCCGTGCCTACAGGGTATGAGCGTTGCGCACGCTGCGCAGGGTAGTCGAAGGAAGCGTTATTTCTGCGGATCGCCTAAAATAATGCGGTTCCCGCTCCGCGTTATCTGCAGATCGTAAAGATTCGACAGATTCTCAGCGAGCAATTCCGGGTCATCGATCCCGTTTAGCCCAGACACGATGCGCGGCGCGATGGCGGGGTCTTCAAGGTAGATTTTAGTCGCTGATCGATTGTTCACTCTGGCTATGAGATCTGCAACGCGCGCTTCCTGCGCTTCGGACACGCCCTCCGTCCAGTCGGCTTCCGTTCCTCGTTTTTGAACACTTGCCGAGTTGCCCGAACCTTCGATCGCATAGCGGAGCTCGTCACCTGGCTCGAGCCGGATCGGTTCAGCCTTCCCTGCCGACTGCGCTCGGCGAACGTCAATGGCGCCCCGCAGGAGATGAATCTCCACCGTGCGCTTGTCGCGAAAAGCTACGTCAAAGACAGTTCCCACGGCAACGATCTCGCTGTCGCCCGCGTCAACGACAAACGGACGTTCTTCGTGCGCGACATCGAAGCGCGCTCGGCCGCGGCCTAGTCGTAGACGGCGCTCGCCAGATCGAAACCATGCTCGGATCGTGGTGTCACCGTCCAAGGTCAGGCGAGACCCATCCGGAAGTGAAAACTCGCGCACCTCGCCAGCTTCGGTCGAATATTGGAGCGATGCGTCCGCGTGGCCCTGCGCCATTTGTGTCGTATCCGCTTCCGGCCAGAAGGCTGGTGCTCCGCTCGCGCGCCATGCGACGAAGCCTATGAGCGCCATGCATCCGATTACGGTGATCCAGACGCGTTTGGCCGTCCCGCGCACCGGCTTGGGCGGCGGCAGGTTTTCCCAATCGACGCGCTTGCCGGCGGAATGAAGGCCAGCGATGCGATTATAGGTCGCGCGATGCAGCGCACCACGCGCGAGCCATCGCTTAAATTCCCGCTCGTCTTCCTCACTCACATTCTCATCGTTCATGATAACGAACCATTCGCCGGCCTCGCGGCGGAGCTGATCTTGCTCATAGCGATGTGTTTCAGCCATTGGCGTTCACCCTGTGATCGAGATAGAGCAGTGCCTTCTTCATATGGTATTTGACACCGTCAACGGTGATACCGAGCTTCTCGGCGATCTCCTGATAGGTCAGTTCTTCCTGCCGATGGAGCCGGAATACTTCCCGCGTTCGCGATGGAAGTTCTGAAAGCGCCTCCTCGTAGCGGCGCATGAAATCCGACGCCTCCATCATCCATTCCTGTTCCGGATCGACCCACAACTCGTGGGCCTCGTCCACCGGGACATGGTTTGCTCGATCATGGGCGCGGGGACGCCGCGTGCGCTCCCACAACAGACTTCGGGCAATCGTGCGGAGATAGGCAGCGGGGGTGCGCACCTTAGACCTAGGGCGCGCCTCGACGAAATTGACAAATGTGTCCTGAACAAGGTCGTGCACCTCATCTTGGTTCCGGATCGATCGGCGGAAGAGGCGTGCGAGGCGCGGCGCCTCCGACCGGAACAACCGGTCGATCAACCGATCATTTTCGCCGGTTTCCGGCACAGGGGCGCGATCATTATCGGATCGGTTCATGCCGCAATACCCGCTGCAGAACGCCGCGTGCGCCGAGACGAGGTCTGAAGATTTGGTGGCATGGAATTGAAAGCCGATCAGCAAAGCATGACGCAGCATTGCCCGTGTGCAGGCCAATTGCGTAACGATGTGACGGCCGACCCGCATAGTCGGGCGTTTGTAGATCAGGAGACGGGTTCACCCATCCCCTTCGCGCATCATGACGAGGGTAGCTTGTCGTTGCAACAGCAGAATTTACGCCGCGCCCGCTCAGCACCGGTCCTGAGCGTGGCAACCGTCCGGCACAGGATCAGATATTGCCCGACTCTGACGCGGCAGCGCGTTCGAGCTCAGCCAGTTTCTCGGTGCAGATTTCCCGGACGATCGCGCTCAGCTCCTGCACGCGCTCGCCCAGCCATGCGAGATCTTCCGCGCTGATCCGATAATGTTTCGAATAGCGGGCTTTGACATAGGCGTCCTTCAAGAGGCTGAAGCGGCGGCGCGACTGCCTGTCGTCGTCGGGCCAGACATGGACGAGGCGCCGGTCGACCTTCCTCGCCTGGTTGCGGAGATTTTCCAGATTATGGCTGTGCGGCGTGTACAGCGTGCAGGTCAGCAGCAACGTGTGATAGAGACGCTCAGTAGCCTGATGCAGCTGAAACGCGGCATTCTTTCGAAACCCTTGATTTTGAGCAGCTTCGAACATGGCAAAGAACTCGCCGGCGCTCGGGTACCATTCGTCAAAATATTCGCGTGCCAGCGCGAGCGCATCCGCAGGGCGCTTGGGTCGTGGCGTCGCGAGCTCGCTGTCGTCCGATTGATACAGCGCAACCGCATCCTTGACGACGTCCAAGAAAAAGAAGCGTCCATCGGCGAGATTATTATTCACCTCTTGGAGCGTGTGGACGATCAGGCTCACCGGATGACGCAGCCGGTGAAGAACCATATAATCGCGCGCCAGCCGGTTCTCGAGATGATACCAATATTCGTGATCGGTAAGTTCGACCTGATTGACGATGACGAGGATGTCATAGTCCGAGACATAGCCCTTCTCGGTGTGCGGCTCGTATATCCCCTCGCCGCGCGCCATCGAGCCATAGAGAATGACTTTCAGGATCCGGCCAGCCTTGCGTTCGCCGTTCGCGAGCTTGTGGGCATCTTCGAATTCTTCGAAAATCGCCTGCACGATGGCCTCGAGTTCGCGCTGGCCGCGGGCGGGAAGGTGCGTAATGTCCGTGCGCATGACAATTCTTCCTGCATGACTGGGGGCCATCAGGCAATGGGCGACGGGTTATCGCGCTGCTGGATCGTCAGAGTCTGATCGATCGCGACAAGCGCCGCGGCAAGTTCGCGACGAACCAAATCCTCCGAAATGCCAAGGGCCGCGGCGATCGCCGGATAGTCGAGGCTGCCGCGGGAGGACAATGTGAACACGTCTCGGGCAAGAGGCGGCAGCGCGGCGATGGCGGCCGCCAAGCGCTCGGGATCGATGCTTTCACGGCTGCCGGGGCCGGTTGCGGCGCGGATCCAGGCGCCGATCCACACGCCCGCGCGATCGACGCGACAAGGTGCCCGATCGGCGATGAGCACGCGGTCTTCGGCCGCCCAGGCCTGCCTGGTCGCCTCAATGAGACCTGACGGAGCGGTGTCGTCGGCATCGACCGCAAGCACGGCCTGCACGCGTGCGAGAAGTTCACGTCGACGTCTGCGACGGCTGACGACGCCCAAGAACCTGCTTTCGTCGGCGAGTTGGTCGCGCAGTTCCCGGAGGAGCGCGCAAAGATGAACGGTGTCCATGGAATATATCCTTGATGGCAGCCGAGGACTCCAGCGGGTACGCAACCCGCTGTCCTCGCTTCCATCCTTCCCACTCCCCTTCCTGTCCGACACCGATCGCGCAGTCGTGGGATGCATCGATCAGCCATTGAGTGCCGACGAGCGGGCAGGATGCCGCGCACCATCGAACCTTGCGATAGTGTCGGGCAAAGTAAGTTCGCCCCCCGGAAATTCTCACTGGAAAGTCCGGGGGTAGTGATCAGCAATCACGATGACCGATGAACTGCGCAGACGCGCCGAGCGCGCCGCCTATCGGGGTCGATCTTGAATTCACACAATCCAAATCTTCGGTTCGACGCTGCATGCGTGCGCCAGCCATCGATCTATGCGCGGCAGCTAGCTGCCGCGCATTTGCCGTCGCACTTCTCTCGCGATCAGTTTGTCCGCGGTGAATGAGCTGAGATGGCGTCGGGAGGAAAAACCCAGCGCCGCGATGCCATTTTCGCCAGCCGACCCAGCACCTTATGCCCGCGCCGTCACGATCCCCCAGCATCTGACTGGTGCGATCCTCGCGAATATGATGCGTTGTTGCGGTGCGATCGCCGCGCGTTCGCGTGGGAATGGCTACGGCGGAACGGATTCTATCGCAGCCTTTGGAGCGCGCGTGATACACTGCCGTCAGACGCGCCCAAATGTGTTGGCCTCGTCGCATGGGTCGATCCGGCTCTCGCATCTCCCGTGGCGCGACCGATCTGGAGCACAAAACTGGACCCGAAGGTTGTGAGGAGTCACTTGACCGGCCGGCGAGCGGCTTCGAGTGACCTGTTCGATATTCGGGACTTCGCGTCATTCGTCTCGGTTGAAATTGATGCGAGCCAGACGGAACATTGGCTATTCAGTGACGGGCACTGGATCGTCAGGCTGGACGTGCATGGCGGTTCGCTACTCGGCGGCCCGGCAAGACTTGAATATCAATTGAGTGGCGTACGATCGGCAAAACCAAAACTGGAAGCACTACGACAGTTGCTCGCCCTGTTTGAAAATGGCCGCTTACCAAGGTCAATGATTCCCCGCGAACAGCGGGCTGCAAGGTGGATAATGGAACTTCGTATCGGCGATGCAATACTTGCCGGCGCCAGCGAACAAGAGATCGCGAGGGAATTGTTCCCAGATGCAATCGCGCCCAAGCGCTGGCGCCGAGAAAATTCGTCTCATCGCCTGAGGGTGCAACGGCTGGTTCGGACAGCCCGAAGTCGTCTTTCCGATCCGCTGGGAGGGCCATGGTTCCAATAATTTGTCGCAAATAGCCGGTGCCTGGGGGCAATTTGCGGGCTGCACACATGTCATCGCTATCTTGCGCGCTCACCATATTTGGCTGCCGAATCTTCTGCGTAGATGCTGCGAGACGCTCGCCGCGTAGCGCAGTTGCCTCCAACCCGTCGGGCTATGATAGACGCCGATCGCCTTCCAATAATCGCCGGCCGCCGCGAGCCCCGACAGGAATATCCAGCGCGCCGCCTCCGCATTGAAACAGGCATCGTTCTGGAGCCAATGCCGAACATGGGTTTCGGGCCGCCCCACGAGCGTCGCAATTTTGGGCACCCACCAGCTGTTGATTTGCAACGGCCCCAGATCATGAGTGCCATTGCTGTTGACGACAGCGGCGCCGATCCAGCCGCCTTCCTGATCGCGCAGACCCCAAAGCGTGCGTTCGAGCCACGGCTTGCCATGGGCGGCGCTGCGGATGCAGCGAGCGATCTCAGCATCGCCCGTCGCGACTGGCGCGCGAGCCATTGCCGGCAGTGAGATGCCGAATGCCAAGGTGAAGATGGCCGCCGTCACCCCAAACCGCAAACCTTGCGAAGCGCGGACCCCGATAGGCGCGCTGGCGAGTTCGGCTGTCCGTGGAAACGGGAATATGTTCATCGATCATGTCCTTGCTGTCGGGAATGCGGTTGCTCTGCGGGCTCGGGATCAGTCGGTGCTTGCGCGCGCTGGCTCTTCGTCGAGCCAGCGAGAATGCCGTTCAGATAGGCATCGAGCTTCGACATGCCGTCTCTCGCGCGGCCCGCGAGCATTTCCGCAAGCGATGGCGGACGCAGAACCTCGTTCCATTCGCGCTCGCGCTCGGCCCTTCGCTCGGCGCGATCCGCACGCGTGCTCAGCATCAGCTCGCGCGCCCGGTCGAGACTTTCAGCGAGCCGGGCGCCGCGGATGTGGTGGCTGTCGCGCCAGAGACGTCCCAAGCCTTCGAGCGAGGACGTCTTTTCGCCAGAATGCTTCTCGAGCTTCTGCACGAGGCGATCACGGTCCTCGGTCCAGAGTTTCACGCCGTAACGAGCACGAGTGATGGCGGTGTAGTAATTCTGGCCATTGACGAGGCCCGATCCGACCGGGGCAAGGACATAGACGCGGTCATAGGTCTTCGACTGCGCCGAATAGACAGTTTCGGCGTAGCCATAATCCCAGGTGCGATGAACGGAGAGGTCGATCTTCTGCGGCTCGACGCTCCGGTCCCAGCGAATAGTCGCGATCGTCCCGTCTAGACGCTCGATCGTCCCGCGCTCCGCATTTTTGAGGCCGAGCTCCCTGGTCGCAAGCCGCCACTGAATGCGATCGCCCGCGGCGATGTCGCGTTTGTCCTCGACGAACACATTGACTTGCGACGCGCGGCCGAGACGGGGATTCCAGAGGATCGTCCCACCCTTCTCGTCGACAAGCCGCACGAGCTGGCGTCCGCGAGCATCGCGTGCGATACCGTCGACACGATATTCGGCGCCGGCGGCGATACCGAGCCCGGCATTGTCGCGGGCGAAGGTCACGACCTGGCCACCCGAATAAAACCGGGCAAAATGCTTCTCCTGGTCGGTCATACCGGAGGGCGAAAGAATATCGATGCGCGCGTCTTCGGCGGCAACGGCCCCTTCCCGCTTCAGAACTTCGCGGATCTGCGTGTTGACGATCAGCCTGGTCGCGTTGTCGAGAACCAAGATATTGGTCTTGTCGCGGTTCTCGGGTTTGAGCCGCGTCCATTCCGCGACGAGGTTAGCCGCAAGTTTGTCCGCGCCCTCGCCGCTGACGATCTTGTCGAGCGATTGGAGTGACGCGGCATAATCCCCGCTGCGCGCGCTCGCCACCGCGGCCTTCATCGACTGGGTTTGCTGTCGGACCGCCTCCGTCAGTTCAGCCGTCGGCAGGCCCAGCTTCTGCATCAGCCAGAATGGTTTGCCCTGCTCGATCGCCCCGGTCTGCTTGTTGTCGCCGAGAAGAAGAACGCGCGCACCGGTGTCGTGGCTGATCTGCAATATCCGCTGCGCTTGTCGGCTACCGAGTTGGCCAGCCTCGTCGACGACCAGGACATGACGGTCGGTAATATCATGCCCGCCGCCGCCTAGGAGCGCGGCGACGGTACGAGAGTCGATACCCGCGTCCTGGCCGAGTTTCGCGGTCGCCGATGAGGTCGGCGCCAATCCGATGAAGGTCCAGCCCGGATCGGCCGCGGCCTTCAACTGCTTGATGAGAGTCGATTTGCCCGAGCCGGCGACGCCGTGAACACCCATGACGCGGTCACTGGATATCGCGATTTCGGCGAGCACCTGTCGCTGGTCATCATTGAGAATGCTCCCGCGCAGCGACGTGTCGATCCGTTCCCGCGACGCAAGCGGAACCCCATCGCCAAGGCTTAGCGAGATATGCGTCGATAGCGCGATCTCGAGCCGCGCGGCGCGGCGCGAGGTTCTGCCGCGCGTAAGGACTTGGTCACCGGTGGGCTCTCTCGTCTTTAGCAGCTTGAGCCGTGCTTCATGCTCCTCGAAGAGGGGGCGAATGTCTCGGAACCGAACATCGCCCACATGCGACGCGAGCCCGGTGCGGATGAGCCGACCAAGGTTATTGACCGCTTCGCGTGTCTCCGACTGGCGAAGCCCGAACAGCGCAGCGCGGCGCACGGTTGCAGTATCGGCGTCCAGATGCTTCTCCTCTCGCGCATCGGCGGCGTCGCGGACAGCTTCGAGCGCGGGAATGTGAGCCTTCGATCGCTCTGCCCATTGGGCATGGAGCGTGTCGAGATCGACTTTCTGCTTGGGGGGCCGGGTCGCGAAGAAAGAAATCGATCGCTCGGCCTGGCCCTGGAAACCATGTTCCTTCGCGTGCGCATTGATCTGCTCGGCCCGGCGCGACGTCGCATCGATCAGCTCCTTGGGGACACCCCGAATCTCGAACAACCCCCGGCGCGGGTCGAACTCGATCTCGTAACCAATCCCCCTGAGGTCATGGGCGAGGTCGTTGCGATAGATCTGGCCGGCGACCATCTGCTCGGCGAACATGGCGCGGGATTCGAGGCTCACCATCTGCTCGTCACCGGCATGGCGGGTCATGTTGAGGATGACGACATGGGTATGGAGGTGCGGATCGAGCTCGCGCGAGGCATGTTCGGTAAAACGCGCATAGAGAAGCTGGCCCGTCGTCTCGTGGGTAATCTTGCCGTCCATGCGCCGACGGAGTTCGGCATGCTCCTCGATCCAGGCGATGGCCGTCCCGACCGCGCGCTCATGCGCGGCGATGATCCTTTCATCGCCCGTCACCAGTGCCATGATCGACACCGACTTCGGGGCTTTGACGGCAAAGTCCCACCCCGGATGATGCTGAACTTCGCCATTCCGGATACGCCCGAGTTGCTGCCCATCGACCTTGCCGGCGAGCAGCGCCTCGAACGCCTTGCGGTCGACCGGCCCCGAAAGACCGAGGTCGGCCGCAAGCTTCCCGCCCCACTCCGAGGGCTCATCCCCACCCTTGGTGTAATAATCGCCGATCGTATAATAGCGGGCGATATTGCCGGGTTTGCCTCCAAGGCGGCGCGGATGGATCATGCAGGCTTCGCGGGCCGGCGGCGACCGCCCGGACGACCGTGCTGCCGTAGGGTGCGATCCCAGTGCGGGGCGATGATTTCGAGGGGCGTGGCCGGATTATCGGGCGAACCATCGGCGGGCGCGTCCCGGTCGGTTGGCGCCTCCCCATTCGTGTCTTCAGGCGCGGGATCGGACGCGCCCATCGGGAGATCGAGCTTCAGCTCGGGCGCATTCGCATTCGCTTCGCGCTTCCCGGACCGTTTGCGCGCTGGCGCACCGTTCTTCGCCGGTTTCGCCGATGACGGGGCAGCCTCTACCGAACCTGATGGTGACGGCGGCGCGGGCAGAGGCGCGATGCGATGCGGAAGTCGACGGCGTTCGGTAAATGCCTCTCCAATGGATGGCAGGTCGTTGTATCGATCCGCAAAGCGAACGACGGGCAGGTCGCGACCGAACCGCAGATAGCCCGACAGGTTCGGGAGGTTCGTGACCTCGGTGTGCATCACAAGAGGTCGCGTCACCTGGATGCGCGAGAGATTGACCCCGTCGCGCATGTCGTTGACGCCGTAGCTCATCCCCTCGTTCGCCTCGACCTGCTCGACCTGTCCCAAATTCTCGCTGACGTGCTTGGCGGTGGGGGTATCGTTCGCCCGGAGCGCGACCCAGGTCGAGCAATAGCCGGTGATCGCCGCGGCATCCTGGATGCCGTATGTCGCCTCGAGCTGCGGATAAGACTGGAACCCGAGGATGCCGCAGCCGCCATATTTGCGGGCGCGTGCGAGAAAGTCCGAAAGCGATGGCAGTTTCTGGAGCGAGGGTAGCTCGTCGATCACGCAATAGAGGCGGCGCTGCTGATCGGGTTTCAGGCTCATGATCGCGCTGATCGCGATATCGAGCCAGACCGTGATGAGGGGGCGGAGCGAGGGAAGCTGGTCGGCCTTCACGGTGACGAACAGCCAGCTGTCGTCCCCCTCGGTCGCCACCCAGTCGCGGATCGAAAGCCCGTCGTCGGTATCATCGAGATAGGCGAAGCTGCGCATCACCGACGCGAGCTCAGCCTGGACGCCCGCCGACGTGCGTTCGCCCTCCATCGAGATAAACGCCGCCGCATCGGTCCCTGCGGCGAAGGCGGACAAATCCTTCAGCGAGGAGCGGACGATGGTGTGAAGGAGGATCGATATATAGGTGCGTCCCTGCGCTGCGAGCTTGCGCAGCACGGCGACCAGAGTACCGCGCGCGGCCTTAGGCCAGAAAGGATCGCCATGCTTGTCGGGGATCGTCGATTCCGCGATCTGGTCATAATGATAATCGTGCGGAACATCGACCCAGGGCGACCAGATGGCCGACCGTTCGTCGAGGGGGTTGAGCAGGATGTCCTTCCCCTCGCGGTAGAATTTCTCGACGAAGGTGCCGGCGGTGTCGTAAACGATCGCCCGCTTGCCCTTGGCGCGGATGCCCTCGAGCATCTTGACGATCATGTTGGTCTTGCCCGTGCCGGGAGCGCCGCAGATCAGAACATGCTCGGTTTCAAAAGCGTTCGGGACGTTGATGCCCCCGATCGCGAAGCTGCCCTTCGCTTCGCCGCGAAGCGCGCGTCGTACCTGACGGACTGTCCCGAAGTGGGCCCCGCGCAGATATTCATTGGAACCGAGCCCCTTCCCTGTCCGGGTAAAATAGAACCAGGCGAAGACAAGTGCTGCGAGCGCGAACACCCCGGACAGGATCGCCCCGCCGATGAGATCGCTCTCGAGCTTTTCGAGCGCCTGCTTCGCGATCACAGAATCGACCAGCCAGTCGGCCGACGTCCAATATTCGCGGCCATCCGGGGTGCGGAACAGGACCGGGTCGTTCGTCCCCGGCGCGGCGTCGGCCTTGAAGTTTGCCTCAATGAGCTTGGTAAGGACGAAGCGCTGATAGGCATCCGATTTTTCGAAGGCGTACCAGATGGCGCCGATGACCCAGATGCTGAGCCCGGCGAGGGTGGTCTGGAAGAAGACCTGGGTGGTCATCCGGACATTGTGGACGATGGCCTGGCCGCCGCGCGTCCAGCTGCCGAGCGTGTCGTTGCGGAAGATGCTCATGACGACGCGCCTCCCCCCAGAGCGGGAAGGTCGCCAGCGGTGATCAGTCCCCGGTCGAGGAGTAGCCGCTTTGTATCTTCCATCCCCTTTGCGAGCGATTTGGGCGCGCGCGCGCCGACGTCGGACGCGAGGATCGCGAGCACTTGGATGACGGTCGAATGAAGTTCGTCGAAGCGGGCATGGAAGCCAAAGGGGTCGGCGCCGTTCAGCTGTTCGAGGGCGTCACGAACGAAGGCCGCGGTAGAGGCGCCTGCCGCATCCGCATCGGCCGCGAGCCGGTCGTATAGATCGTCGGGAAGACGAATAGTCAGTCTTGCCATGGCAAGCTCCTGGTCTGGAGCTTCGGCAAGTGAGGACGCGTAGCCCATCTTATATAGCGAAACCGGCTCTGACAGGCAAATCGATGAAGGATATTTCGAGGTTCTGGCCTGTCGCAATCATCTCGATCCAGCTACGGTCGGCTTGAAAAACGGTTCAAACAAAACTATCTGAATGCCGTAAGCGTCGTATTTTGGTGAAGCCATGCCGAGCCTGTCGAAACAGATTCTGGATTATGTCCCCGAGGGGAAAGTCGTCGATCGCGCGCAGATTGCGCTCGACGCCGATTATGATTCCATTGGCCGCGTGCTGCGCAAGCTGGTCGACGATGGTAAACTCGTGCGTGTCGGTCGCGGCCGTTACCGCAGGCGGGCACGCGGCTCGACTATGTCCTCGAACTCGATCGCCGATCGTGTTGCGCGACGCGTGGCTCGTTCAAAGCGCAATGTCTTCCTGCGCCGGGATTTCGAGACGTTTGGCAGCTATGATGCCGTTGGGCGCGCCCTGCGGAGGGTCACCGAGGAGGGCCGCCTCGTCCAGATCGGCTACGGGCTCTATGCGCGCGCCGAACGCTCGCCGGTGACCGGCAAGCCCGCCCCCGTCGTCGGGATCAAGCGGCTCGCGACCGAGGCCCTCAAGCGGCTGGGGAAAACGGTCTCCGATTCCGGCCAGACAAGAGATTATAACAGCGGCCGAACGAACCAAGTCCCCACCGGGCGAACGATTGCCGTCAAGAACCGTGTCCGCCGCCGGATCGGCTATGATGGCGCCTATGTCATTCTCGAACGCGCCTGACGCAAGAACGCTCGGGCGCGTCGCAGGTGCGCTGCGCGTCGACGAAGCGTTCGTCGAGAAAGACTGGTATGTCGTCCAGGCCATTCAGGTCCTTCTCAACTGGCCACGCCCGACCTTACGCCAGTGTTTTCAGGGGGAACGTCGCTCCTAAAAGCGCACGGGCTGATTCAGAGATTTTCAGAGGAGTTAGATTTCAAGCTCATCCTCTCGGACGCATTCTTGGAAAAGTCTCCGGGGCAAAAACGTAGTGCGTTGAGCGCCTTCAAGAACGGACTCGCCGATGCCTGGGCGGCAGCGGGATTCGTCATAACCGGGGTCGAAGCCGGAAGTGGCAACGGGTTCATCCAGATCGACATGGACTATCCAACGATCCTCGATGGGCATGACGCGCTCCGCCCCCATATCCAGGCCGAGATATCCGCCAAGCCCACGCCGCTTGCGACCGGCGAACGGCCGCTGGCATCTTTCGTCCATCAGTATCGTGGATTGGAACCCGAGATCACCGCGATTGCGTGCGTCGATCCGGTCGAGACAGCCGCCGACAAGCTGAGCGCCTTCTGCTGGCGGGTGCTCACCCGCGACCGCGAGAGGGTCGGTGATGACCCGACGATCGTGCGTCATCTTCACGATCTCGCGGCGCTCGAAGCGACCGCTTCCGCAAACGCGCAGTTCCCTGCCCTGGCTGAAGAGACGATTATGGCCGATTCGCATCGCGGTGGCGGCGCACTGGAAGGCATGCTCCCTGCGCAACGCATGGCGGCCCTGGTGGAGCACCTGCAATCAGACACGCTCTATGCGGATGAATATGCCCGCTTCGTAGGCGGAATGGCCTTTGCCACTGAACAGAAATTCCCACATTTCCGGAAGCCGTCGGGGCGCTGGAGCGGCTTTGCAGGCCGGTACCGGCCAAATAGAGTCGGTACCGGCGTTTTTCCATGTGGCAGCTGCGGCAGCCAAAAGATGCCAAATGAAATCAGAAGCTTGCACCCAATGGCTGCCAAACGCGGCCGCAACCGGCAGCCGCGGCTGCCAGATGACGCCATCTTGGTCGAGCCAGGATATCCACATAACTAGCTGAATTAGAATGAGGAACAGATCCGCAGCACCCGTGCGTAGGGTGCATTACAAACGCCAACGGCGTGCGTCCGCCCACCGCAGCGACCATGTCGCTGCGCAGCCTCGTGCCGGAAGGCGCGCGGGCTCCCCCGCCAGGGGGATTTCTTCCTTCCCGGCGGCCCGCCGGGCATATTCTCGGGAGACTTGATTCATGGCGTATCCATTCGATAGGAAAGTGCGTGGCGGGCAGACCATCGAAAGGAAGATGGACATGCCCAAGAAGAGTGAACGCGAGCGCCTCGCCGACCTCGAAGCGCGCCAGCGCAAGGTCGCAGACGATGTCGAAAATGCCCGCCGCGCGCTGCGCGGCAAATATGCCGCGATCGTGCCCGAGCTCCCTGTCGAGACGCTCACCGAGCGTGAATTTCGGGAGATCGTCGATCTTGCGATCCGTGCTGGAGGGACTGCATCTGTCGCGGCGCTAAAAGCCCTCTCGGGGATGGCCCCGAACAAATGACGCCCATCCCGAAGGGATGGTCCCAGCGACGAGCACGGCGAAGCCGCGCGCAGGAGGCCGGTGCGCCGCACCGCATCGCCGCCCGACGGGACCGGGCGCTCCCGCGTCCGGTTCCCTGAGGGTGGCGACAGGACGCTCGACATAAAAAAGGGGATCGGTCCGAGCTTGCGCCCGAACCGATCCCCTCGCCTTTCTATGCTCGCACCCGTTCGCGCGGCATATCGTGATGCGGGAGCAGCACCGGGTCTACCCCCGCCGCCCGCAGCACCCGCACGAGCTGCGCCTGCACCCCGGTACCCTCGGCGACCACGGCACCCACCGGCTGCAACCGCGCGATCTGGTCGTTGCGGACGAACCCCGCCCGGTTCCCCCAGCGCGCCTTGTCGATCCCCAGCGCGACCAGCGGCGTCTTCGTTCTTGCTGCCCACGCCGCGGCGATGGCATCGGCGCCCCTGTCCTGCGCGGTGGTCAGCAGCACCATGTCGGGGCGCGCCGCTTTCATCTCCTCAAGCGCCTTGTAGATCGGGCGATGGTCGGCCCAGCGAGCGCCCCCGGAGAAGACCACCAGCGGCCCCGCCGGAAAATGCTGCGCGAGGCGGCGCTGGCGGCGCGCCGCGAGATAATCGGTCCCCGCGATAACCGACGCGGTGCGCTTCGACGATACCAGCGTCGCTTTCGGCGCCGACCACGGACGCCCCGTTTCGGCATGGAAGATGTCCGCTGCATGATCGCGCATGCAGGCTATGGCATCGCTCGCTTCATCGAGCGATTCCAGGAGTTGCTGCTGTTCCTCAAGTTCGACGCCGTGGATCTCGCTGCCGTCGGCCGAGCGCAGCAACTCGCGCACCTCCTGCGCCGCCCGGTCGGACTGTCCGGCGAACTGTCCTGCGACGCGGTGGAAGCTGTGGACGATCCCCCATGCGATCCGTTCGGCCGCGCTTTCGATGCGCGTGTCGCGCAGCACGTCGAACACGGTCGTGATCATCAGTTCGACGGCAAGCTGCACCTGCATCGCATCGGGCATATCGCACGTCAGTTCCTCCTCGCTTTTCCCAAGCTTGCTGCGTTCGAGATCGGTGTCGAAGGCGGCGCTGAAGCTGTCGTTCGCCTCTCCCGTCTCCTCGGCAATAAGTGCGGCGATTTCCGAAAAATCCCTTATGCTGCGTTTGAACGTCGTCATATTGACCTCCTCTAGATTGAGAGGTCATTCCCCCTGCACGGGCGCCGAGCATCGGGGTCAAGGATCGGGCGAAGCCCGACCGCGAAGCGGCGGTGGGGGTCACGATTTTCTCTGGCGGCCACCGCACATGGAAGGAAGAAGCCCCGCGCCCGACCCGCCAGGGAAAATGGTGGGGCCCCGCCGTCCTTGAGGCCGATGCGGTCCCGTGCCACGATAAGAAGACTTGAGAGAGAGGAAGAGGTTTGCGGAGCGGGGGCTCGATGCCCCCGATCCGCAAAGGCTCCCGTTCTTGTACGGCGCGATATGCGAGCACGGCGGTGTGGCTGGTTCGGCGCAGCCTGGGCGGTCAGGACGTGCGGCAAATCCCCTGCAGCAAAAAGAAAAGCCGGCGCGCTTCAGCGCACCGGCTCAGGGAGATCAAAGTGACGGTCGGGCCTATGGCCCGGCCGATGTCAGGCGGCGGCGAACATCGGATCGCCGCGCGCCGCTTTCATCGCGCCATGCGCGGTGGGGCGGCGGACGGCGCTCTCCTTCTCAGGCGCCTGGTCCGTCTTGCGGAAGGCGTGGATCGGGACATTGGCCTGTCGCAGCGTCTGGTAGAGATTGGCCTGCAATCCCGACCCCTCGCAAACCACCGCTTCGACGGGACGAAGTTCGGCGAGCTTTCGGTTGCGGGTGAAGGCGGTCTTACGCCCGGTCCCGTAGAGGCCGAAGGCCACGACGGGTACGCGGGTTTCGGATCGCCCCGCCCACGCTGCAGCGATCGCGTCGGCGCCCTTGCGCTGCCCGGTCGTCACCAGCGTCATATGGGGCACGCGGGCGCGGATCTCGTCGAGCCGCCGCCAAAGCATCTCCCAGTCGTGCCATTGCGCGGGGCCGGAGAAGACTACGACCGGCCCCTGCGGCAGGTAGCGCTCGCGCGCATCGAGTGCCCGTTCGCGCAGGAAGTCCTGCGCCGCGATCTGGCTCGCAGTCGAGGCCGAGGATGCACGCGATCCGCGCGCGGGCGACCAGGGCCAGCCCGACTGGGTGCGATACATTTCGGCGGCATAGTCACGCATGCATTCGATCGCCGCGCGCTGTTCGGCAGTCGATTGGCACAGGAGCTGCTTTTCCTCGAGCTCGCTGTTGAACACCTCGCTCATGTCCATGCGCCGGACCATCTCGCCAACCTCGGCCGCGAGAGCATCCTCGCGGCGCTCGAGTTTCCCGGCGACGAAGTGGAAGCTGTTCACGAACCCCCACGCGATCTCGGCGGAAAGCGGCGCGAGCCTCGTGTCGTTGAAAAGGTCGAAGATCGTCGCGATGATCCCGCCGCATTCGGCCTGCGCCGCGAAGGGTTCGGGCATGTCATGCTCGCCCGGCTCGTCACCGGGTTCGATGATCGAAAGCGGGATGGGATCGCCGAACGATGCCTGGAATTCGGGCGTGGCGATCTGTTCGGCGTAGAGGGCACGAAGGTCTGCAAAGCTGTCAACACTTTGCGCGGAAGAATGAGCGACCATGTTCGGTCTCCTTGGATCGGGCAAGAAAAGAGCCGGGAAGCGCAGCTGCGCCTCCCGGCCCGGTTGCGGCGCCTTCGTCAGCCGAAGGGCACCTCGTCGTCGAGGTCGGCGCCGGCGCCCATCAGCGCGCCGTTCGAGCCCGCCGTGCTCTCGCCGAAGCCGCGGTCCTGCGGCTGCTCGTCATAGCTGCGCGTGCTCGCGCCGAAACCGCCGCCGAACTCGGCACGGACGGTCTCGCGGCGCCACGCGATGGTGTAGCCGCCGTCTTCGGACGGAAACAGAGCCACCGGCAGCGGTTCGGGGAGGCTCGGGTCGTCGATATTGCCCGCGAGGAAAACCTCGCCGGTCTTCTTCGACGCCGCTTCCCACAGCGCCCCGACCTGCACCCAGCGCCGGGCGACGTTGAGCGCCAGCACCTCGTAAACGGGTGCCCGCGGGTTCATGCTCTCGACCTTGCGCAGACCGATGCGCGGGAGGTCGATCGTGCGGGTCGCGATCGAGCCAGTCAGACGATCATTCACATTCCTGATTTCACCGATATTCATGACACTTACTTTCGAATGTCGCGCGCGAACCATTTCCCGGCGACACTCTTCCCGATCCTTCTCTCCTCTGTGGCGCCGCGCCCTCGGCCCACGCCGCTGCCCGCATGCGCGCGCTCACCTCGCCGCCCGCGCCGTGGCGTGCGGAGGCCGAAAGCCGATCACTGCGTCACTGAGAGGACTGGCTGGGTCAGCGGAAAGAAGGGGAGCGATATAGGGGAGGTGGCCTCCCGAACTGACGGGCAGCAATGTCATGAGATAGCAGTGGCGACGTCAGCTCTGCGTGCACCACGCCGCATGGATGCGCGGCGCCCTCACCCCGTCACCCGCCTCGCGTGACCAATGCGGCTCGCGGGCTCTCCGCGCTGCCACGTCGGGTTAATGCGTGGCTTCTGACCGTTGGATATGGCGGTCAGGTAGTTTGTAGGCGCGCACTCGCCGAAGCGAATATTCCGAGCGCAGCCCCGGGTGGCCTTAGCCCCTGAAAATGACGGCACCCCGCGCCCGGAAAACCGGGGTCTGGACGCGGAGCGCCGCCCAGATACGGCCGGGCGGGTCGCGTGCCCGGCCGACTGTTATCGGAATGATGAGACCGGTCCCTTTATCGGCACCAGAGGCCCCTCCACCGACGCGGCCGCCGTTAGGGAAACCTCGCCATTCTCAAAAACAAAACTTTCCTGCAGCCGGGATAGTTTGTCTTTTCCGTACAAGGTTTGCCAATCTGGAGTAATCTTTCCTCTCTATAATTCGGCGTCACTGACCCGGCGCAAAGCACGATCGACCAGCGTGCGCCCCGCACAGCCAAGCTTAACACAGGGTATCCCTGGGCTCCAAAGATACCCGCTTTGGCGTTTCGGGCCGATTGCTATTGGGCGGCTTCTTGGAAAATGCCGAAATGGGCGGACGCCCGGACGGCCGAGCCCGTCCGTTCGGCTTGCGCCGGGGCCGCTTGCGTGGCGGCGGCATCGCGAAGACGGGCCCACGCGCGCGTACCGCAGCTTGCTCATTTGTTCTTTTTATGTTCTCATTGATCCATGATGAGAATCGACCCTGACCGAGTCGCACGCGCACTCCTGGACGCCCCAGGATGGGCGCGCGTCGGCCTCACCGCGCCAACGGAAATCATACGCGAAGCGGCCGCGCAGGAACTGGCGCTGACGATCGCGCGCATCCACGGTGAGACCACGGCCGCCGCCGACGCCGATCAGCTGGTGCTGGCGCTGTGACGTGCAGCATACGAAATCGGGCATTCCGCGGGCCACGCACATTTTCGAGGCGGCCATCTGGCATTATGCGGTGCAGCCCGTTTGCCGCTGCGGTCATCACGCCAAGTTCGATGCGGGACTGCTTTGGTACCGCTTTCACCGCAAAGGCTGGGACGATAATCTTCGCAAGGCGTGCCGCCATTTCTGGTGCCGGCAATGCGCCTGGAGTTCCGGCCGCCGCGTCGAACCGCTCCGCCTCGAAGTGGTCAATTGGGACAAGGACGCGATCTGCATCAAGGAGCGGGTCGACGAACGCGAATGGAAGCGCGCGATCCGCCGCTACCGGAGCTAGGAGCTAGACGATGGAGAGAGATTTCGACGACGTCCTGCAGGGTGTCGGCAAAGGCGGGCACCGGATCATGATCTGGGATGGCCAGGAAGAACGCCAGATCGAGGCGCATTGGGGCCTCCGGTCGCGCGACCCCGAGATCGGACAGATCCCGCTGCTCAAGTCCGAAACCGCGCGGATCGAAAGCCCCTGCCTCATCCTCGCCAACGAGTTCGGCATCAAGCGCGACGGCAAGACGCTCTATGCGGCAAGCCTCGTCACCGACATCCCCTTCTTCTGCATTGCCGGGGTCTGGCAGCGAGGGACGCGCGACTATCTCGATGCCTTCGCGGCGTTGACCGTCCCCGCC
>NZ_LNSA01000022.1 GCF_001468465.1 Sphingopyxis sp. H115 | reverse complement strand
GATCGAGGAGGAAAATCAGCCCCTACACATCACCGCCAAAGCCGCCTGACGATGGCCCACGGCCACAGCCGAAATTACACCACCTTGACGGACGCGACCCCCCGAGATGGATGGCGATGGCGACGGAATCGCCTGCGAACCTTATCGCCCTCGATAGAAACTCGTGGCCGATTGCTGACCGTCAGCTTTGGAACCAGATATCAATAAGCAGAAATAACCCCGTCGCCCTGACACAAGATATGTGCGAGCGTCCGGGATAGGTCAGTTGGCAACAGCATTCAGTGCCATGAGCGTGCCGCCGATCGAGGCGATGCCTGAACGTTCGTAAGTCCTCAGCGAAAAAGAATGGAGCGAAACACGGTCACATTTCGTGCGTCAAATCCAATGGCCGCTTTCGGACGCAGGTTATTCGTGGTCGAATGACCAAGATCGGGCGCAAATCGGACGCCGCCGCCATCGCCTCCCCTGCTGTTCTCAAGCCACAGCCCAGACTTGGTTGATCACTTTCGCTGCCAGCGCAATTTTGTTCTCCGGCAGAAACCGCCCGTAATGCTGGGCGACCACATCTGCGGTATCTTGAATTGCATAGCCCGCCTGCTCGTACGATCCGGTTTCTTTGAGGATATGCGTGGCAAGAACATCGCGCACATTATGAGGCCCATGCGGCAACAATCCCTCAATCGCTCCACGCTTGGTATAGGGGTTGAAAATCCCATAGCGCTGAATGGTCAGCCGCCATGCTTCATAGAATGCAGACTGGCTGTATGCGGCTTCTCGGCTGGTGGATTTTACCGTCTTCACAAAGAAGTTGCCGGGATCCGGAGCACCGTTGAGCAGAACCGGGCGATGTATCCGGATATATCTATCAATAAAGCGATAGAGATCTCCAACGTCCGGCAGCAGCAGCCGATACGGCCGCTTCGCGAAGAAAGAGGAATTCGCGTTCTTGAAGGCCGCAGCGGGGATGAGCACCTCCCACCCCTTCTCCTTGGTGCTCCAGCGCAGTTCGCCGCACCTCTGCGCTTCAAGCTGGCGCTCCGACCTCGGAGTCCCGCCACGCGGACAAAGGAGCAGTTCCCGCATGTTTCGTTGTCGGATGCCCAAATGCAGCCCGAGCCGGATCAAGAGCAACGAACGCATGGCTTCGGCTGCCGGACGAGGATAGCGCCCCGCAGACGGCATCAACCGTACAATCTCCTCCGCGATCCGCCGATACTCGCCGATGGGGCTATCCGCCTCCAGCTCGACCATAATCGGTTCGAACGTATCGCGATGGACCTTTGCGACACGCTGAATCTCTTTCGCTCGGACCATGCCGTGAGAGTAGAAGGCCTCGCAAACCCCGTCCCAATCCGATTGCGCAGCTTGGATGTCCGCTTCCGACACCAACCCGGGGATCTGGCGCAGCCTATGCGCCAGATCCGGTCGCTGCCGGAGCCAGCCGGTGTCCGCGCGGGTCATCGCCAACCCAAGCTGCACCATGTTGACTTCCCAGATAGTAAAGAAGCCGCGCCGCCGCTCTCGCCATCTTACGTACCAGTCCCAGACGGCAGGAAAAACCAGCAGAGCGACGCTGAGCTTGGCGAGTGGCACGCCCAAACCAGCGACTGCCCCGTCGGGCGACGCGGCGAGCGCGCCGAATAGCAGTCCAAGATGATCGACTTTTTGAAGCGCGGTCTGCTCATTCCAGACGCCGTTGCGCTGATAACCGATCTCGGTAAGCGTCGCCGTCTTGAATTGAATGAGATGTGCGACTTCCTCCGCCAACGCTCGCGGGGCATCGCGCGATGTCGACACGAGTTCGAGTTCGATGTCATCCAGTTCGCCGAGGTCGAACTCTTCGGCAGGCTCAACCGGGACCTGCGGCCGAATGTTGTTCAGATCCGGGAAGCGAAGCGCATAACGTTGCCGCATGGCCATGGCCTGATAGCGACGATAGTCGGTGGCGCCGGAAATAATGACCTTCCGTACCCAGTCCAAAATCTCGCGGCGCTCGCGAAGGGGGCGCCTGTCAAAATCATTGGGCAGATGCCAGGCCATCCGGCGGCGTTCCGCCACACTCATCTCGCCGAGTTTGGTATGCCCGCTCCCCGCTCGCCCGGTATGCGGAAGCTTGGCGGCGAAGTAACCGGCCGGAAGGCGATAGCGCGTCTCGATGCGGCTCAGAATTTCCAGGCTTGTAACGGATCGCGGTACCTTTGTGCCAGCGACCCAATGCACGATGGTCTTCCGGTCGATACGGTCCTTTGGTCCAATAATCGCTTTATGCAGATGCCACGCGGTGTCGCCGTGCCGCTCCATATGCAGCGCCAGCGCCTCGTGGAATATGTCCCGATCGCCCCACATGGTCGAGTTCGGCTCGGGAAACTCCACGATAGCGCGCGGCTTGGGACCGCGTTTCTTATTTGGTTGGGCCGGGAGCACTGGTGCTTTGGAAATTCGCTTGCGACGGCTCTTGGGAATCATGAAATGGATGCGATCCTGTAATCAGTTACGGCGTGGGGTTGGGCTCCTTACAGGAACAAAATGATTTCGGAAGCTCAATGGGCCGAGTGCGGATGATCGATAGAAGGTGCTTCTATCGATCATAAAATACCGCTATCGTGATCGATAGAAGGGCTCGGTATCGATCATGCAGTGGAATTGGCAACAAGCAGACTGGCCGTCATTCCGTTATTCCCCTTCCCTCCTCCAGGATGTGGAGGCCAGTTTCCTAAAGGGAGCCGGCGTTGTCATCGGCGCACTACATCACGTCGATCAGGAAGCGCGGCAGGGTTTAACGCTGGACCTCATCTCTCAGGAAACGATCGAGAGCTCAGCGATCGAGGGTGAGATTCTGGATCGCGCAAGCGTGCAGTCGTCCCTCGCCCGCCACTTGGGCCTGACTGCTGAAAAACGGCGCGTCGGCAATGCCGAGGCGGGCGCCGCCGAGCTCATGGCGGACCTGTTTCAACGCTACGCAATGCCCTTGAACGACGAGCTTCTGTTCAACTGGCACGCAATGCTGATGAACGGCAGGCGCGATATCGTCGACGTCGGGCGTTATCGAACGCATGAGGATGCGATGCAGATCGTTTCGGGCCCTCTCCATGCGCCGCGCGTCCACTTCGAAGCACCGCCCTCATCTGAGGTCGCGGGGGAGATGAAAGCCTTCATTGCCTGGTTCAACGATAGCGCACCGGACGGGAGGAAGCCGCTCGGCCCCGTCTTGCGCGCTGGCATTGCTCATCTCTGGTTCGAAAGCATCCACCCCTTTGAGGACGGCAATGGACGTATCGGGAGAGCGATCGCGGAAAAGGCTCTCGCGCAAGCCCTGAACGCGCCCACACTGACCGCTCTGGCCAAAACCATCCATCGGCATCGCAAAGACTATTACGCCGCTCTTCATAGAGGGAGCCGCGATCTCGGGATCGACGACTGGTTGAACTGGTTCGGAGCGATCGTGCTGGAAGCGCAGGAACGCACCCTGCTCGAGGTTCGCTTTTTGATCGGAAAGACACGCCTGTTCGACAGCATCCAAGGGCAAATCAACGAACGACAGGAGAAAGCTATCCTACGCATATTCGCGGAAGGCCCTGATGGCTTCACAGGTGGATTGAGTGCTCGCAACTATCAAACGATCACCGGCGCCGCTCCTGCGACGGCTACGCGCGATCTAACAAAGCTGGTCGAGCTCGGAGCGCTTTACCGAACGGGTGAGCATCGCCATGCTCGCTATCACCTCAAGTTCTTGGCTGAGGTCATCTGAAGAACGATTTACCGCACAGGCATTTGGCCATATGTGGCCAATAAATCTGCGACATACGGACAATCTATCCCTATCATTTCAGGCCCTGACCGTGTGAGAAATAACGGGGCCGACGACCTAAAAACCTTTGGCCTGTTTGCCGTTTACGTGTGGGAGGCCCCAACGAAAACGGAAAGAATAAAAAGACACAAGATCAATATTTTAGAAGAACCAATGACTCTTAATCAGCGGGTCCTAGGTTCGAGCCCTAAAAAAAGTGCGTCCACCATTTTTCCTTTGGAAATCGACGGCACCCTCATCGATCGAACCGTGAGCCCGGCTACGAAGTGGGCCAGCCATCCTATAGTGTCCGTCATTGGCCGTATAGCGGACCGGTAACTTTCGGAAGCAAGCTCGAAATAGCGGCTATAACTGCCGAGCCCTACCCGATGCCCGAATTGGCGGCATAGACCGTCCGCATTTAGGGCCATGGCTCATGCATCAGAGCCGGAAGTTCGAGGTTTGCAGCGAGCGCGAAGGGTGAGCAGAAAGCCGATCCACGAGCCGCAATAAAGGGACAAATCGACAGGATAGTCGAGCATGCCGGCGGAGCTGGCTGATGACGTGGGCACTGGACCGGAGCAAATGATCGCCGGCGCCGCTGACGGGTTCGGTGACTTCTTGAGTTTGCGACTGTCTGCGCGTGTGAAAGTTCCCACGCGCGCCATTGCAGTTCCATTCATGTCCCGATCTTCACCGCTACTCTGCGGCGCAGGGGGCCTGCCCAGCCCTTCTGCGGAGACGGCCCGAATCGGGCCCGTCCAATGCTGGCGGGAGGCTGCGGCATTTTTACCGGTTCTTGCGCCCCTCGATCAGTCCGTCAACGAGGCTGGGGTCGGCGAGGGTCGAGGTGTCGCCGAGCGATCCGAAATCATTTTCGGCGATCTTGCGCAGGATGCGGCGCATGATCTTGCCCGAGCGGGTCAGCGAAGCGGATTGGGCAAGCGCCATGTCCCTTGCACAGGACCGCTTCGGCGGCCTGGACATATTGGTCAACAACGCCGGCCTCTTCCTGATGAAATCGCTCGCGGATACCACCCTCGACGATTGGCGGCGCATCCATACCGTCAATGTCGAAGGGGTATTCCTCGGCTGTCGCTATGCGGCCCCTCTTCTCGCGGAACGGGCCAGCCTTTGGGCCGCCGGTGGTTCGATCATAAACCTGTCTTCGGTCGCCGGGCTGATCGGTTCGCCGAACACCAGCTGCTACAATGCGTCCAAGGGCGCCGTTCGCCTGTTCACCAAGGGGGTCGCCATTGAACTCGCCAGCCAAGGCATCCGCGTCAATTCGGTCCACCCCGGCGTCATTGACACGGTGATGGGCAGCGAACTGGTGGCGGGATTCTCCGATCGGCTCGGTGTCGTCGAGAGCGACGCCCGCGTCGCGGTAGGCGGACTGCACCCGCTCGGCCGCTTCGGACGCGATGCCGATGTCGCCGCCGCGGTTGCCTTTCTCGCTTCGGACGACGCCGCTTTCATGACCGGCTCGGAAATGGTCGTCGATGGCGGCATGACGGCCCAATAAGATTCGGCGGCCGGCTCCGCATTGCGGGACCGGCCGTCGACCATCATCATCAGCCAGTCGGTCTTCAGTCGCGATTGACGTCGACAACAGTTCGGCCGCGAATTTCCCCGGCCAGGATACGCGGCGCGCGCTCGATCACATCGGACAGCCCGATCTCCTCGACCATCGCCTCCAGCTTCGCTACGTCGAGATCGGTCGCGAGGCGCGCCCACGCCTCTTCGCGCGCCGCCATCGGCTGCATGACGCTGTCGACGCCCGACAAGGTGATGTCGCGCAGAATGAATGGAAACATCGTCGCGGGAAAGTCGATCCCATGCGCAAGCCCCGTGGCAGCGACCACGCCGCCATAACGAATGCCTGCGATGACATTGACCAGCGTATGACTGCCCGCCGTATCGATGGCGCCCGCCCAGCGCTGCCGCTGCATGGGTTCGCCGGGTGCCGCCAGTTCGGCCCGGTCGAGGATTTCCGCGGCGCCGAGCGATTTCAGATAATCCGCCTCGCTCATCCGGCCCGTTGCGGCGACGACCCGATAGCCGAGCTTGCTGAGCAGCGCGACCGCCACGCCGCCGACGCCGCCGCTCGCCCCGGTGACCAGAATATCGCCATCGTCGGGAAGAACCCCCAGCCTTTCCAGGCGGAGCACGCAAAGCATTGCCGTATATCCCGCTGTGCCGATGGCGGCGGCTTGGAACGGCGAAACATTGTCGGGCAGACGAACCAGCCAGTCGCCTTCCACCCGTACCCGCTGAGCAAGCCCGCCAAGATGGCGCTCGCCAAGACCGAACCCGTTGGCGACAACCCGGTCACCCTGCTGCCATCGCGGGTCCTCGCTATCAGCGACAACTCCCGCAAAATCGATGCCGGGGATCATCGGGAATTTGGTCACGAGCGACCGCTCGCCGGTGATCAACAGTCCGTCCTTATAGTTCATCGTCGAATATTCCACATCGACGACGACGTTGCCAACGGACAAAAGCCCGTCGTCGATCTCACGCAACGCGGCGACATGCTTATCATTTTCGCGCTCGATCAATATCGCTTTGGTCACGAACATTCCTTCTCGTAAGGGTGACGCCGGTCACCCCGGCCGTGGAATTCAAGGTTCGAACCCGATCGCACGCTCGTTCATCGCCATCTGAGCAACGAATGGAATGCCCTCCCCGGCCACACACTTATCCCTTTTCGCCATGGCAGCGATATTCGCGCCGGCGCCAGGCTACCAGTTTTGCCGCAGCCAAACGTCGGACGCGTCGGGGTGAGACCGGAAGAGTAAGAGAAGATCCCAACCGGCAGCTTTTGGGCCGCGTTCGGAAGGCCTGTTACGAGCAAGTTCCAGGCGCCTTGTCGCCGCAGATCCGTCCGACGCCCGCTTTCCGAGATCCGCTTAGGCCATCATCTGAACCGCGAACGCAGCGGCCGGCGACATACAATGAGGGGATGGGCCCCACAGCGTGACACCGACACCATTACGACCTATCTTGTGCCATGCTTAACATGGGCCAGTGCGACACCATGGGGCCGCAGCATATCACCCTGCACATCATCGGAATGTAGCCAACCAGCTCCAGCGGGCAGAGATATTCGCTTTGCCGTTTCACCGTGGTTGACGGCGATGATGAAGCGTTCGGCACCGCGCGCGCGCGTCATGAACTCGACACCGTCGACCGGCGTCATCAAGGGACGCGGCACGGCGGCCTCCGTGATCATCCAACGGGTAAAGCGGCCCTGCCCCTGCTGATCGAGAATGGCGCCAAGGTAGGCGATGCTGCCTCGTCCAACCTTTCGTCGCAGGAGGGCGGGCTGCCCCGAAAGCCAACCCTGATCGCTGCCGAAACGCCCCAGCACCTTAGTGTCGTCGGCGACGGGTTCGAGCACCTCGCCCCATATATGCGCAGTGGTGTCGCCAAATATCGCCGACATTGCAACTGGGCCGTCCAGCGGATAATAATAACCGACACGTCCGCCAAGCGAGGTCCCCAGCGGTCCGGGCTGGCGCATCGGCCACAGTGCGTTGTCGCCGTCCTTCATTCCCGATCGGGGACCGAGGACCAGATGGCCTCCCCGCTCGACATAAGCCTTCAGCCGTTCCGCGGTGTCGCCCGACAAGATATTGAGATTCGGCGCCACGACCAGGCGATAGCCTGCAAGATCCGCGTCGGGCGGAAGTACGTCCACTCGATAGCCATCGTCGGCGAACGGGCGATACCAGTCCGTGATCGTTGCGACGGGATCATAGTCGCGACTGTGCCGCTCCGCCTCGATCGCCCAACGGCTTTCCTGCGAGTAGAGCAGAGCGACCTCGGCTTTCTCGGGCTGCGTATCTTTCAACCACCGTGACATCGCCGCCATTTCGCGTGCCGTCCGCGCAATTTCATCGAAGACCGGCATCGGCTGCCCGTCGGGACCGACAAGCGTACCATGATATTGCTCCTGCCCGTTCAATGCGCTGCGCCACTGCCAGTAGAGGATCGCATCGGCGCCACGGCCGACCGCCTGCCACGCCAGTTCGCGCGTCTGGCCGGGGTCGAGCGATCGATTGAGCGCCCCCCAGTCAACGCGGCCGGGCTGGGTTTCCATGATCCAGAAATTGCGCTGCCTGTACCCACGAACGACGTCATGATGCAGGGCATTCGCGGTCCAGTCAGGACGGCCGTTCGGAACATAATCATCCCATGCGGCGAGATCGAGGCCGCGATGAACAAGATACTGGTCGAAATTATTGTTCCATGCGGTCGAGTTGGTGGTAACGAACTGCCGCCTGTCCGCGTGGGTGCGGATCGCGGCCGCCTGCTCGTCGACATATTCCGCCCAGAGGAAACTGGCGAACCGTTTGAAGTCGAGCAGCAGTGCCGGGTTCTGCGGTCCTTTCGACTTCAGCGGCACTTGATCGAAGCGCTGGTATCGCTGGCTCCAGTAATCGGTCGTCCAGCGCCGATTGAGTTCCTCGACCGTACCATAGCGCGCAGTGAGCCACCTCGCCCACCGTGCCTTCGCCTCGCGATCGAACGAAGGTACGCCAATCTCATTGTCGATCTGCCAACCCACCACGTCAGGGTTGCGCCCGTAACGCCGCGCCATCTCTCCCGCTATGCGCACCGTATAACGGCGATAGGTCGCGCTGGCGAAAGAGAACTGGCGGCGTTCGCCGTGCCCCTCGACGCTACCGTCCTCGTTGACCCGAAGCACGTCGGGATGCGCCTCGGTCAGCCAGACCGGCGGCGCGGCGGTCGGTGTGCCGAGCACGACGCGAATGCCATGGCGCCCGGCAAGCGCCACCGCGCGATCGATCCAGCCGAAATCGAATTCGCCATCGCGCGGTTCGAGCCGCGCCCAGGCGAACTCGCCGAGCCGCACGACCGAAACGCCCGCCCGCCGCATCAATGCGAGGTCCGCTTCCCATTGGCTTTCCGGCCATTGTTCGGGGTACCAGGAAACGCCGATCGAGAGCGGCGCGGCTTCGAAGGGTGCCAGCGTGGGGGCCGTCGTGGACAGTGTCTTCGCATGAAGAGGCTGCGTGGCCGGAAAGGTCAGAAGCACAATCATAACCAGCGCAAGAAATCCGCCCGCGCGCGGCGGAAATGGCTTCGACAATAGCCTCATATTGCCCGATTCCCTTCGCCTTCGATCGTAAAATGTGCTTCGAGTTCGGTTGCCGAACTGCCACCGACGTAAAGCGTGAAACTTCCCGGTTCGACTACCGGCCGGAGATCGTGGTCGAGCAACGCGAAATCGCGCGCGCCGAGCGTGAAACGGACCGGCTTTGTTTCGCCGGGCGCGAGCGCGACGCGAGCGAAACGCTTGAGCGCCTTCAATGGTCGCGTCGTGCTGGCGACATCGTCGCGCAGATAGAGCTGGACGACCTCCTCGACCGCATGCGCGCCCGCATTATGAACGGAAAAGCCTACCTGCAGCACGCCATCCGAAGCCAACCGCTCGCTCGACAACTCCAACCCCGCATAGCGCACCGGCGAATAGCCGAGACCATGTCCGAACGGATAAAGCGGAGTCCACGGCGCATCCACATATTTGGCGCTGTTCCGTTCGCTTTCGCTAGCCGGTCGCCCCGTGCTGCGTCGGTCATAATGGATGGGGATCTGACCCACGGCCCGCGGGAAGCTCATCGGTAGACGACCCGAGGGACTGACGTCGCCGAACAGGATGTCGGCGAGCGCGTGCCCCGCTTCGACGCCCGGATACCAGGCCCATAATATCGCGGGTGCGCGGTGTGCGAGGGTGTTGATGGTGAGCGGTCGGCCGGCGAAGATCACGACCGCGACAGGCTTTTCCAGCGCAAGGATCGTGTCGGCCATCGCCTGTTGGTCGGGCGCGAGGTCGAGCGCGACCCGGCTGCGCGCTTCGCCGCTCTCGTCCCAATGCTCGCCGATGCACAGGACGACGGCGTCGGCGCCGCGCGCGGCGTCCAGCGCCGCATCGCCGCCCGCAGCGCCGAAGATTTTCACCCTCGGGCCGAGCGCCGCCTTCACGCCTTCGAGCGGCGTGATCGCATCGCCGGCGACGCCCGTGGGGGCCCAGCTTCCGAGCATCGAGCGACGATCGTCGGCGAGCGGTCCGATGACCGCCACCGACCGCAGCGCTTTCGATAGAGGCAGGATATTGCCCTCGTTCTGCAACAGCACCATGCTCTTGCGCGCCAGATCGCGCGCGGCAGCACGATGCGCGGGGCGAAGCGTCTGGCGTTTGGCCCGCGCCGGGTTGCAGTTGCGATAGGGGTCGTCGAACAATCCCAGCACCGCCTTGGCCGACAGGATGCGGCGCACCGCCGCGTCGATACGTGCGACATCGACCTTCCCGCGCCGCGCCGCGCCCGGCAACGTATTGACATAGATGCCGCTCACCATGTCGACATCGATGCCCGCCTCCAGCGCGAGGATTCCGGCCGCCTCGTCGTTCGCTGCGACGCCGTGCGCCACGAGTTCGCGGACGCCCGTGTAATCGCTGACGATCAGGCCGTCGAAATGCCAGTCGCCGCGCAGTACGCCCGTCAGGAGATCGCGATTGGCGTGCATCGGTACGCCGTTGACCTCGTTGAACGCGACCATGACACTCGCGGCGCCGGCCGCGATCGCATCCCGGAAGGGAGGATAATAATATTCGGCGAGCCTTCGGTCGGATACATCGGCGACATCATAGTCGCGCCCGCCTTCGGCATCGCCATATGCGACGAAATGCTTGGCCGTCGCCAGCATCGCATCGGGGTCCGACAGACTCCGTCCCTGGAATCCCCGCACACGCGCCTCGGCAAAGCGGCAAGCGAGCTCGACATCCTCGCCCGCGCCTTCGACGACGCGGCCCCATCGCGGATCGCGCGCCATGTCGACCATGGGAGCATAGGTCCAGTGGAGGCCGTTGGCGGTCGCCTCGATCGCCGCGATCCGCGCCGCCGCTTCGGCCGCCGCCAGGTCGAAGCTCGCCGCTTCGCCGATCGGCACTGGAAAGATGGTGCGGAATCCGTGGATCACATCGTCGGCAAAGAGCAGCGGAATGCCGAGACGGGTTTCTTCGACCGCGATCCGCTGGAGGCGCCGGGTCGTTTCGGCGCCATAGACGCTCAGAAACGAGCCGACCCGGCCGGCACGGACATCGGCTTCGCTTCCAGCTGGCACGAAGGGGCCCGTGTCGTTCCGCTCGCCGCGCGCCTGAGCGAGCTGGCCAAGCTTTTCGTCGAGGGTCATGCGGGCCAGCAGCGCGTCCACGTCGGCCGCTGCGATGCGCGGTGCGGCGCGCGCACCGGCGCTCGACAGGATGGCTCCCGCGATCGCGCTCGCCTGCAGGAAATCGCGGCGGCTGACGCAGCCCTGCATATTACGCCCCCGAGCTATTTTACGGCATCTACGGCAGGACGCGTGCCGGTCTCGACCCAGCCTCGCAGCGCTTCCCAAGCCGCGGCCGACTGCTCGGGACTGAAGCCGCAATGTGTGTAGCCTTCGACTCCGCCGACCGGCAGCGGCGCCTTCGTGCCCGGCACCGTATATTGGACGAGCCGCTTTTCATTGCCCGCGGCCTTGACGATACGGCCCAGTGCTTCCGATTGTGCATAAGGGACGAGCGAGTCGATGCGATTGTGGATCGTCACCAACGGGACGCGAAAGCGCCCTGTTGCCTGATGCCAGTGGCGCGCATTGGCGACCGCGCGCGGGTCCGCGACAATGCGCTGGACCTTTGCGTTGAAGGCCGAGGCTTCCTCCGGCGTCATTTCGGGGCTCGCATAGACCTTGCCCATATTGCCATAGATATTGCCGCCGAGCGTCTGGTTGAGGTCATCCATGCCGAGCGTCGCGGTGACCAGCGGAAAGGCGATCGACGCCGGTTCAGGCTCGAACCCGCCGATCGAGGCCACCTGCTTCATGATGCGCGCCTCGCGCCCCGCCGGATTGGCCTGCGCTGCCTGCGCGAGCGCCAGCACGGGCATCGCGATCTGGCCGATCCGGCCCCAGCGAAACGCCTCGCTGGTTGCCGCCTCACCCGCAGGCGGGTCCATCGGCAAGGCCGAACGGGTCAGGTCCTGCTCACCGGGCAGCGCATAGGGCGTGCCTTCGGTGAGCAGATTATAGGCGGCGCGCATGTCGATGAGCTGGCCGAACAGGCTTTCCCATCCGTCGGTGACCCCGCAGGACGACAGTGCACCGGCAAAGGCTTTCGGATATTGTTCGATCAGCGACAGGGTGATGTTGCCGCCCATCGACGTGCCCGCGACCAGAAATCGTTTCGCGCCGAGTTTCGCGAGAAAGTCCCGCAGGCGCAGCGTGTTTTCGGTGGCGGTCTGAACCCCCATTCCGGGCTTGTCATAGGCGCTGTGGCCGGCAGCATATCCGTCGCGATAGGCTTCGAGCAGCACGCCGCTCGCGCCCGTTCCCTTGGCGAGCGGGTCGACCGCGACCGCGACGGGCGTTCCCGGAGTGGAATAGCCGTGGACATAGAGAAGCGCCTCGCGATTCCACTTCGCGGGAATAGCCACCGAGAACTGGTCGCCCGCCAGCTTGCCCGCAAGGATGAAGCCGCCATCGGGTGCAGCAAAGGTAGCGATATCCGTTGCGCCAAGCTTGCGAGCGTCCGCCGCCAGGACCGATTGCGCGGTGGTGAGAGCCGCGGGCTGAAGCTCCTCGGCGGATAGCGCGGCCGGAGTGGCCAGCACGAGAAGCACCGGAATCAGCCGGGCAAAATATCCGCCTCTACTCTTGCTATCCATTCACGCCTCCTGTCGTTATCGCCTCTATATCGGATGCGCCACCTCGGCGCGTTGCAAGCAGTTCGATCGTCACGCCGTTGGTCCATCCAAAACCCGTCTCGGTCGCATATTCGCCGCCCGATCCTGCAGCGCAGGCGACGACGTCATATTTTTCGAGAAGCTGGCCGCTCGCCTCATAATGGGCTCGGACCATCGCGAGCCAGCGCTCTGCGATCTCGTCGGCGAGCGTCATTTCGTCATAGCGGCGCAGACCGATAATCGCGATCCATTGCAGCGGGGCCCAGCCATTGGGAGCATCCCATTGCTGTCCGTTTTCACTTAACGTCGTCATCAATCCGCCCGGGCGGAGCAATCGTTCGAGCGCGACGGCCGTGCTGCGTCCCTGCGCGGCGGATGCAATACCGGCAAAGAGCGGAAAGGCGGCGGCAGCGGTCAATCGATCCGACACGCGGCCGCTGTCGAGATCGAAGTCCGCATAATGACCGCCTAGTGGATTCCATAAATGCGCCGCGACCGCCCGTCCGCGACGCTCGGCGCGCGCAGCAAAATCATACGACAGGTCATTCTCGCCAAGACCGGATGCGGCTTTCGAAATAGCCTGCTCAAGACCGAAAAGCAGGGCGTTGAGATCGACTGGAACTAGCCGGGTGGTGCGAATGCTCGTGAGCGCGCGCGGGTCGGCAAACCAGCGCGAACTGAAGTCCCATCCACTCTCCGCCGCGGCGCGAATGTCGCGCCAAAGCTCACCCCGATTGCGCGCAGGAGCTTCGTCCGCAAGCGCAACATCCTCGCGCCAGCTTTCGTCGCGTGGCCTGTCGCTGTCATCCCAATATCGATTGAGCAGCGCCCCGTCGTCCAGCCTCACGACACGTCGCCCTTCGCCTCCCGGCGCGAGATCCTCGGCGCCCGCCATCCAGAAGCGATGTTCCTTGCGCATCCAGTCCAATCGACGACGGCGGCCTTCGACGCTATCATCGCGCGATAGTGCAGCCATGAGGTGAAAAAAGGGCGGGTGCGACCGGGTCGTGTAATAGCTGCGCGTACCGTTCGGAATATGGCCGATCCGGTCGAGCAGGCTGCCGAAATCGCCGATCATATTCTCGATAAGATCGTAACGGCCCGATCGTGCCAAGCCGAGCATCGTGAAATAGCTGTCCCAGTAATACAGCTCGCGAAAACGGCCGCCGGGAACGACGTAGCTGTGAGGCAGCCATAGTTCCGAAGATCCGGGCGCGGGATTGGCGGACTCGCGGGTCAGGAGCGGCCAAAGCGCCGAGATATGCGCTGCAAGCTCAAGACCATCGGGTGAAGGCGTCGGCAAATCTTGCGGAATATCGAAGTTGGCGAACACGAAGTGCCGGAGGCCTTCGCTCGTTCCCGGTCGCTGTCTTTGCCAGTCGGCAAGGATCGCCGCGGGCGCGCGCAGCGGACGCGCATCGGCGAATGTCTTGGAATCTGGAAAAAGCCCCGTCTCCTGCACCGCAGCGAACAGCGGACCGAACAATTGGGCGGGTGTGTCTGTAACCATCATGCCGTAACCCCCGCGATCCGGCGACGCACAAGCGATAGCGCAAGCGCCACGAGCGCTATGGGTACCAGCAGAAAATAGAAGGCCGCCGCACCCGGGAGCGACTGGAACAGCAATCCGACGACGAACGAGCCAATCGTGCCGCCGAGGGCCGAGAAGATGACAATCAGCCCGATCATTGCGGCGTGCCTGTGTTGCGGCAGCGCACTGAGCGCGACCGAACAGACCGTCGGATAGATAGGCGCGAGAAACAGGCCGATCAGCGGGAAAAGATAGGCGGCGAATGGTGCATTCGCCCATCCCGTATCGGCGCGCGGTCGCACGCCTTCAGCCAATGGCAGCGCAGCGACGACCAGCAGCGCGAGCGCGGCGAGGCAGGCGAGAAGCACCGGCAGCCATGCGACGCGGCGCAGTACGAGCCCCGAAAGCAAGCGCCCGAGCGCGAGCGCTGCGACGAAGATGCTCGACATCTGGACGCTGGTCGTCGCGGGCAGATGAAGGATTTCGCGGTTGAAGGTTGGAAGCCAGGTTCCCACACCCTGTTCGATCAGGACATAAAGAAACAGCGTAGCGAGCACGGCGACGGTGGCGGGCAAGACCGCGAGGGCAAGCATGTCTTTCCATCCCGCTGCAACAGAGGCACTCCGCTTCGCGACCGGCACAGGAGCTTCATCGAGCCGGATGCCGAGCCAGGCGCACGACGTCACGACGCACAGCGCGGCAAGCAGCCAATAGACGCGCAGCCAATCGCCCGCGTCGATGAACCAGCCGAAAATCCACGCGCCAGCGAGGACGCCACCCATGAACACCCCTTCGACGAGTCCGGTGATGCTTGCATGGTCGGCGGGATTGCGCGCTATCAGCCCGATGGTTGAATAGGTTGCAATCTTGGTAATTCCGAACGACAGGCCAGTGAGCACGAATAGCGCCTGCATCGCAATGAAATTCGTCGCGAACGACGCCAGCAGGCAGGCGGTCGCCATCAGCACGAGCACAGCGACCAGCGACCAGCGATAACCGAATGCCGGCACCGCAGCGACAAGAAGGAGAGAGGCGGCGACGACTGACAGGTCCTTGCACGCCTCGAGCGTCGACCCCATCAGCTTGGTCGCGCCGAAATGGGCGATCGACTGGAGAATGACGATGCCGACGCTGTTCATCATCAAGCCGAGCAGCGCATAGGTCAGAGCGAGGGTTATGATTGTGCGTGTTCGCATCAGCGCGCGCGCCGTCCCAGATGCCGATCGAAGAAGGAGGCGATGAGCCCGTAGGCCTCGGTGGACTCAGGCATATCCGGCCAGACGAAGAAGGCGTGCGGTAGCCCGTCGAACAGATGGAGCTCGCTTTCCACGCCCGCCGCCGCAAGACGACGATGCGCGAGCGTCAGCGCGCTCGCGGCGAAATCGCGACCGCCCGCGAGCAGCAGCGTCGGCGGCATCGCCTTCACCTCCGCGTCGGACACCAGCGGATAGGCGGTGGCATCGCCGGGCGCCGCGTCCTGCATATAGGGGAGCGGCAGGACGTCGGGGAGCGCCGGCGCCGCGAGCACCGCGCCGCCGGTGATCGGACCCGCCAGGTAAGGACTGTCGCCCGAATAGGGCGCGCCGGTCCCGCAGAAGGTGCCTATGGCCCCCGGGCGCGACAGTTTTTCACGGCGAATCCACGCCGTCGCCTGCGCCGTGATGACCCCGCCCGCCGAACAGCCGTAGATGCCGATGTTGGCGGCCGGATATTGCCCCAGCAACGCCTTGTAGACGGCGGTCACGTCTTCGGAAGCGGCGGGGTAACGATGTTCGGGCGACAGACGATAATCAACCGTCACCACCCTGATCCCCATCGTCGCGGCGATCGGGATCGCCTCGACCAGCGCCCCGCTGCCCGATCCCCACATGAACGCTCCGCCGTGAACATTGATGAGAACGCGGCCTTTTTGGCTCCCCGCCACGCCGCTCGCCGGCTCGACGACATCGACTGTGACGCCGTTCATTGTCGTACGCCATTCGCGGGTACGGAAATGGCGACGCATCTCGGCGAGCCTGTCATCATTGTAGCGACCATAGAAGGCGCGCTGCCGAGCGACGTCGCCGACGATCTCGGCGGGCGCCGTAGCCTGCTTCATGCGTTCGAGGACCTGCCGCGCCTCCTCGCTGAGCTGGTTCGACGCCGGGAGATTGAACGCCGGAACCGAAGTCTGCGACGCAGCGGGTGAAGCCGCCAGAAGCGCGGCGAGGATCAGTATCTTTCTCATTTTTCCGCTCCCAGACTTGCGATGAAAAACCGCGCCATCACGGCGAAGGCCGCATCGGTTTCGGGCGCGTCGATATAAGCCCAGAAGGCGTGCGGTAGTCCGTCGAACACGATGAGCTTCGCGGGCGAGCCCGCCCCGTCGAGCGCGCGGCAGAAGTCGGCGGTGCCGCTGAGGAGGAAATCGCGCGTGCTCGCGAGGCAGAGCGTCGCCGGCCAGCCGGCGAGGTCCCCGCGTTGCGGCGAGACGAGCGGATCATGCGTCGTCCGCTCTCCTGCATAGAGGCGCGCGAGCGCATCGACGCCGGACGCGTCGGCGAATAGCCCCGCGCTGTCGCCGACCGCCGACAGATCGGCAGCGCCCGAGAAAAAGCCGAGCGCGGCGGGCTGCGGCAGCTTGTCGGCGCGCAATCGCGCGACGAGTTCGGCCGACAGGATCGCGCCCGCCGATGTGCCGTAAACGCCTATCGCTTTCGGATCATGCTCCTTCAATAACGCGCGATAAACGGCGACCGCATCCTCGACCCCGGCGGGAAAGCCGTTTTCGGGCGCGAGACGATAGCGCACCGCGACCACGCGATAGCCGGTGAGCGCCGCCACCGCTGCATTCTCGCTGATGGACCCCGCATCGACGAGGAATCCGCCGCCGTGCAAGTTGAGGAGAACCGGATCCTTGGCAGCGCCCTTCGCCGGCGTGAAAAAACGCACGGGGACACCCGCGATCACGTCGTCCTTCATGGTCACGCCGTAGCGCGCGAGCCGCGGCGCGCCGATCTCCTGCTGGATCGCATCGGCGCGGGCGCGGCGCCCCTCGATCGTCGCGGGTTCTGGCGGTCGTGCGTCGTTCGCCTCCAGCCCCGCGCGCGCCTCGGCGGACAGGAAGGATGGCCACGGCGCCTTGACGAGTTGCGCCGACGCGGCGGGCGCCAGCGCCAGACCCAGAAGAAGCGTCAGCCAGGGTCGTATCATGATCTTGCCCTCACCAGATCGGCATAGAGACGCGCGCTCGGTTTCGGCGTGCGGCGAAAATTTCCGCGATCGACGGCGACCAGCCCGAAATGCTGGGCGTACCCGCGCCGCCATTCGAAATTGTCAAGCAGCGACCAGTGGATATAGCCGAGCACGGGCACGCCTTCCTTTCGCGCCGCATCGAGCGCGTCGATGGCAGCGGGCAGATAGCGGCAGCGCTGCGCGTCATCGGCGGCGGCGATCCCGTTTTCGGTCACGAACACGGGCCGCCCGGTCCGGGCGTGCGCATGACGGACGCTGGCACCGAGGGCCTGCGGATAAAATTCGTCTCCGCTCTGGGTAAGCTCTGCACCGGCGGGCGGCGACAGGACCGCATCGCGTCCGAAGCGCAGCCGCCCATAGGTCTGGACGCCGATGAAATCATCCTCGCGCGCCGCAGCGAGGAAAGGGTCCTCGGCATGGCGGCGATAGGCAGCAATCGCGTTATCGTCACCCTGCGCGTCGGGCAGCGCGAGGCTCAATCCGACAAGCGCGGCGGGATCGTTCGCTTTCCATGCCGCGCGGGCGTTACGGTGTCCGGCAAGCAGCCGTTCGAGGTCGGCGTCGTCGCCGCGCGAGTAGACCCAGACGTCGAACCGTTCCGACCCGGTCGTGCGCGCCGCCGCCGCGAGCATAGCGTCCAGTCCTTCGCGCACCGGATCGGCAAGCGGCGTCGGCGCCCAGCGCCCCATCAACGGCAGATTGGGTTCGTTGAACGTCACCACGTGCCGAGCCAGTCCCGCGAGCCGGCGCCCGACCATGTCGGCGAAATGTGCGAACCGTGAAGGCGCCTCCGCGTCGCTCCAGCCCCCCGCCGCCGCGAACCAGCGCGGCGACGTGAAATGGCTGAGCGTCACGACGGGGGCAAGTCCGGCATCGCAGCAAGCCGCGGCGACGCGCGCATAATGGTCGAGCCAGGCGCGGCTGAACTGACCACGCGCGGGCTCGATCCGCGACCATTCGACCGAAAAGCGATAGGCGTTGAGCCCCAGCGCCTTCACGATCGCAATGTCCTCCTGCCAGCGGTTCAAGCTGTCGCACGCATCCCCCGACGGCACGGCGAAGCGGGTTTCGCGCACTTGCTCGAGCAGCCAAATGTCAGCGGCGACATTGCTGCCCTCGACCTGATGCCCTGCCGTCGCGGTGCCCCACAGAAAAGACGCAGCGGCTCTCAACGGGCGCCGGTTCCGCCAGCGCGCGCGATCGCGCCGAGCCGCTTCGCACTGGGCTTGACCGTGCGTTTGAAGGTCTGACGATCGACGGCCACGAGACCGAATTTCGGGCCGTATCCCGAGAACCACTCGAAATTGTCGAGTAGCGACCAGTGAATATAGCCAAGCACCGGCACCCCATCCTTGCGCGCCGCCTCGACCGAGGCGATCGCTTCCGGGATGAAGCGCTCGCGCTCCGCGTCGTCGGCGGCGTCGATGCCGTTTTCGGTCACCATTACCGGCAAGCCGGTCGCCTCATGCGCGTAGCGCACGACATTGCCGACCGCTGCAGGATACCATTCGCCGCCGCCCGGCCGGCGCGGTACGTCGGCGGGGATTTCGACGTCGCGTTCGGCCCCGACATAGGCACGGCCATAAGTCTGCACGCCGACGAAGTCATCCTTGTCCATCACCGCGAAGAAGGGACCGTAGACGTCTGCGCGCTTGCGCTCGATCGCACTGTTTTCCACGACCGCGACATTGTCGGGAATGGCAAGGCTCAATCCGATCGGAAGGTCGCCGCGCGCCGCGCGGATCGCTTCGCGGCCCTTGACATGCGCGGCAGTGACGCCCGGGATCATCGGCGCCGGATCGCCCGTGTTGAGTAACGAGAAACGGTCGGAACCGCTCGCCTTCGCCGCCGCCGCGACGCAGGCGGCGATGCGATCCATGAAGGCAGGCGGCGGCGGGCTCGCCGACCAGCGCCCGCCCAGCGCCAGATTGGGTTCGTTGAAGGTCAATGCGTGGCTCATCCCCGCCGCCATCGCACGCGCGACCTTGTCGCAATAGCGAGCGAACAAATCGGGTGCATCGCTATTCTCCCACCCTCCCGCCGCCGCGAACCAGCGTGGCGTGGTGAAATGGTTGAAGGTGACGACCGGCGCGAGGCCCTGTTCGCGGCAACGATCGACGATGCGCGCGTAATGATCGAGATAGGCCTGGCTGAACTGTCCCGGTGCGGGCTCGATCCGCGACCATTCGACGGAGAAGCGATATGCGTTGAGCCCCAGCGCCTTCACGATCGCGACGTCCTCGCGCCAACGGTGCAGGCTGTCGCACGCGTCGCCCGACGGTTCGGCAAACACCGTCGGATCGACTTGTTCGAGCAGCCAGATGTCGGCATTGACATTGTTGCCCTCAACCTGATGTCCGGCAGTCGCAGCTCCCCACAGGAATGGCTTCGCGGGTTTCGACGCCGCGCTCACTCGGCCGCTCGCCACCGTCGCGATAGCAGCAGCGCCCAGGCCAAGCATGTGCCGACGATCGAGTGCGAGCCGGTCTTCGGTCACTTTACCGCCTCCGGTCCCGGACGGCGGCCGGTGCGTACCCATGCGCGCATCGCATCGAAGGCATCGGCGTTCTGCTTGGGTGAAAAGCCACAGTGGGTATAGCCGTCGAAGCCCCCGGGCAGCGGCATCTTCGTAGGCGGCACGGCATATTGCGCTATTCGTGCGCCATTACCTGCCGCAGCGACGATCCGCCCCAATCCTTCCGACTGGGAAAAGGGTACCAGCGAGTCGATCGTCTGGTGCACGGTGACCAGCGGAACGCGAAATTTTCCGGTTGGTTCGTGCCATTGCCGCGCATAGGCAATGGCGTGCGGAGCGGCGTTGTAACGCTGCATGCGCCGATTGAAATCGGCTGTCTCCTCCGCGCTCATTTCCGGGGGCGCATAGGTCTTTGAGCCGTTGCCGATCGGCAAACCGCCCATCGTCGCGACGATATCGTCCATACCGAGAACCGCCGCATAAACGGGCGCGCCGATCGCCGCCGGGTCGGGCGCGAAGCCGCCCACTGCCGCGACCTGCCGAATGATCCGCGCCTCGCGCCCGTCAGGCCTCGCCTTGGCCGCCTGGAACAGCGCGAAGATCGGCATCAGGATGCGCATCTTCTGCTGCGCGCGAAAGGCATCCCCGGAGTTCGGGTCGCCCGCAGGCGGCTCAGTCGGCAATCCCGAACGCGTCAGATCATGCGCACCGGGAAGCGCATAGGGCGTTCCTTCGGTCAGAAGATCATAAGCGCCGCGCGTGTCGGCGAGTTGCTGGACGAGCGGCCGCCAGCCCTCGGTCACGCCGCACATCGATACCGCGCCCGCGAACGCCTTCGGATAGAGCTCTATCAGCGCCAGAACGATGCTGCCGCCCATCGATCCGCCGACGGCATAATGCCGCTTCGCACCGAGCCGCGTTGTCAGCGCGTGTAACCGCATCGCGTTCTTGGCGCCGCTTTTGGTCGCAATTCCCGATTTGTCGAACGCCGCGACGCCGACCGCGAGGCCCTCGCCATAAATATGCCGCAGGACGCCGCCGCTTTCGGACGGCGCGGTCGGATCTTCGGGCACCTTCGGGGTCGAATCGGGTGTCGCATACCCCTGCCCGATCAGCACGACCTCGCGGTTCCAGTTCGCCGGAATGGCGAGCACGAAGATACGCCCGTCGAGCTTGCCGTTCACAATCATCCCGCCGTCCGGAGCCGGACGCGTCGTGATGTCGGTCGCCCCCGCGCGGCGCGCCTTGGCGACAAGCGCCGCCTGCGCGGCGTCGGGAACGAAGACGCCCGGCGCAGAGGCGGAGGCGACTGCCTGCCCAGCCTGCGCCGGCCCCGAAAGGCCGATCGCCAGCGCTAGGAAGAAGGGGAAAGCAGATCGCGTCATCGCCGTGCGCTCAGAAACGATAGCGAAGCTGCACGCCATATTGCGCCGGCTCTCCGTAGATCGAGTTGATGAAACCCGAATTATTATAGCCCGGGTTCGCGGTGACGCGATATTCCTTGTCGAAGATGTTGGTGCCATAGATCGCGGCGTCGATGGGCGCACCGAACATGTTGTTCCACTCGAAGCGCAGGTTGACGAGGCCATAGCCCGCGATCGTGTCGAAAGGCTGTGCCTCCGGGGTCACCCGCTGGCTCGACTGGTAGGTCCAGTTGGCGTTGAACGCCATTTCGCCCACGCCCTCGACCGACGGCAGGTCGATCCGTCCGTTGAGACTGAACTTGTGCTTCGGCACGAAGGAGAAGGGGGTACCCGACAGGTCGCGGCTCGGCTGCGCCGCGGTCAACGCCTGTGGGATCGCCGGGATCGCGATCGAGTCATATTCGAGATATTTTGCCGAATTGTAGGAATAGACCGCGCTGAATGTCAGACCGCGCACCGGCACGAGCTGTCCTTCGAACTCGAGCCCCATGACCCGCGCCTTCTTGGCGTTGGTCAATATGTCGGAGCCCGCGATCGATGCGCGCTGGATCACCTGGATGTCGTTGTACCAGGTATAGAAGGCGGATATGTTCGTGCGCGCCCGCGCGTCGCCGCCGAGGTTCCAATCCTTCTTCACGCCGAGTTCGAGATCGGTCACCTGCTCGGGGCGGACCGCGAACAGCGGATGCTCCTCGCCGAGGAACAGCGATACGATCGGGTTGCTGGCACCCGACTTGTAGCCGCGCCGCGACACGGCATAAAGCAATGTATCGGGGTTTGCCTGCCAGTCGAGACCGAGCTGCCAGGTCGGCCCGTCGCTCTTGCCCTTGAACGTCGGTGTTGTGCAGTTCGGATAATAGAGCGTCGGGAAGCCGCCCGCCGCCACCGCCTTGAACGCGTCGTATACGCAAAGATTGGCATTCAGGCCGACCACCTGCGCCGCTTGCGCCGGAGTGATCACCCCGAGCGTGGCAAGCTGGTTGAATATCTGATAGCTTTGCGGATCCTGATAGGCTTGGATGTCGCCGCCGAAACGATCCCAAGTCCAGCGAAAGCCGGCCGTGGCGGTAAGATCGGGGGTCAGCTTATATTGCATCTGCGCATAGACCGCCTTGCTCCGCCCGTCGACATGCGCGGTGGGTTGCAGGCTGAGCGCCGGCGCGAGCGGCGTCGGCAAGCCGAGCGCGGCCTGCAGCGCGGGCGGCAGGATCAGCGGTCCGCCGCCGAGCAGGCCGAGTTGCTGCATCGGGTTGACGGTCTGGAAGGTCAGCGGCGACGGTGTCTTCTGGTCGAGGAAAAAGCCGCCGGCCTGGATGCGCAAGGTGCCATCGTCGTAACGCAGTTGGAGCTCTTCGGTAATCGTGCGGAGATTGTTGTTATAGCTGCCGGGGTAGGCGCCGAGCAGATCGGCGATCGGCAACGGCGTCGAATCGCGATCGGTCGCGCTCGTCGAGCGGGTGCGGGCATAGCTGAAGATATTCTTCAGTGTGAGCGTGTCCGAAAGATCGAACTCCGTATTGTTGAGCGCAAGAAAAGCCTTCGCGACTTCGCGGGTCGGGACGCTGAGCGCCGTCTCGCGCACACCTCGCGCCTGCTGCGCCAGCAGGTAGGGCTGCAGCAGGGCCGCGTAGGGACGTGCCGGATTGACCGCGAGCAGGATGCTGCCGCCGCCATGCTCCTTCACATCGACATAGCTGACCGCAGTATAGCTGCGGATCGTGTCGGTCGGGTTGAACTGCAGCCCGAAGCGCAGGCTGTAGTTGTTGCGGTTGAGATAGTCGAAACCCGTGACGGCATCGCGGACATAGCCATCGCGCTTGTCGAACTGCCCGGCGACGCGAATCGCCAGCACGTCATCGACCAGCGGAATGTTGAGCGCGCCCTGCCCGCTGCGGCGATTATAATTGCCAAGCGTCAAATCAGCATAGCCTTCGACCACGCCCATCTTCGGGCGCGCTGGTTCGAGCAGCACCGCGCCGCCCGTCGTGTTGCGGCCGAACAACGTCCCCTGCGGTCCCTTCAGCACCTGCAGCGAAGCAAGATCGTAGAAGCTGCCCGGTCCGCTGACGCTCGTCGGCACTTCGGCGAAATAGCCGACGACACCCGGGCCGCTCCCGGTCCCCGGTCCCCCATTGCCCCCCATGCCGCGGATCGAATAGGTTTCCTGGTTGCGAGCGACATCACCGAGCACCGACAGTGACGGCGTATAGTTCTGAAGGTCGGTGCCGGTGTTGACCCCCTTCTCGCGCAAGCCGTCCTGACTGAACGCGGTGATCGCGATCGGCACCTGCTGCGCGCGCTCCTCGAAGCGGCGAGCGGTAACAATGATCTCTTCAAGCCCGCCGCCCGCCGAGTCAGCTTGCGGCGCATCCTGCGCTGCGGCCGACGACGGATTGGCAGCGAGTGCCAACGGTGCCACGCCCCAGCAAAGCGACGTCAAAAATTTGCGCGAGATTGCCATCGATCATCCTCCCCATGACGGACCATATCGCCCGTTCGCGCAATTTGATAGGTTTTTATGAAATGCATTTCAATACAAAGTTTCATAATGGCGACTATTGGCGATTGCGCAGGGCCTGCAGCTGCCATATGAACGCAGAATGGCGCAAAAAAGCAGCGATACGACCACGATGCCGCGCACAACCCGGCCGACGATGGACGACGTCGCGCGCATTGCAAAAGTTTCAAAGCCGACGGTGTCACGGGTGTTGAGCGGAAGCCCGCTGGTCAGCGCGGATACACGCGAGCGTGTGCTGGCGGTCGCACGCGAGCAAGGATATGCGCTCAACCGTCATGCCCAGAAATTGCGGCGCGAACGCGCCAATGCGATCGCGGTCGTGCTCGACTTCGGATCGCATCGGCAAGGCGCGATCGGCGACCCTTTCATTTTCGAGTTGCTCGCCGGGATTTCCGAGGCCCTGTCGGTCCGCGATCTCGACCTGCTGCTATCGCCGTCGGGGCTGGACACGATCGACGGCTTTGTCGATCTTTACCAGTCGCGCGGTGCCGACGGCTTCATCGTGCTCGGCCAAGGCGCGCGCGACGCGCTGCTGCAAAAGGTCGCCCGCAAGGATATTCCCATGGTGGTCTGGGGAGCGGTCAATGAAGCGAGCGCCTACTGCGCGGTCGGAAGCGATAACAGCCTTGGAGGACGCCTGGCCGGTGAACGCTTCCTTTTGCATGATCGCCGCCGCTGGCTGTTCGTCGGAAGCCGCCAGCACGAGGAAATCCGCCTGCGCTTTGAAGGGCTGCAGGAAGCAGCCCGCAAAAATTCGGATGTCGAGATCGATGTTCTGTCGATCGAGTCCATGGCTTTTTCCGCGATTCACGACCAGGCCAACGCCTATCTGAAAACCTGTACCGTCCGCCCCGACGCAGTCTTCGCCTTTTCCGATACCGCAGCGATGGCGGTTATCGGCGCTTTCAGCAAAGAGGGGCATTTGACCCCGCGCGACTATTCGCTCGTCGGCTACAACGACATTCCGCCCGCGGCGCATTTTACTCCGTCGATCACGACCATCGCCCAGCAGACCGGAGTCGCAGGCGCGTTACTGGTGGAGAAACTGATGCAAGCGCTGGACGGTAGCAGGCCCCGATCCGCAATGCTACCAACTCAACTTGTCACTCGGCAGACCTAGCTGGCCGGTCGTCATGGCAGCTTTAAAGCGATGGTCCAAATCGGATAAACGACCGGCATCAGGCGCGTAGCTGCCATCCTCGCGGGGGTAAACGAACGACAGCTTATGGGCAGGCCCGCTGATTTCTCGAATGACCGCGATTAGGCGTATTCTGTTGAAAAACTCGGACGACGCACCTCATCCATGCCTCTTCCGTAATAAACATATAATAAGAACCCAATTGGCGATCCAAAGTTATGTAGCAATTAGAAATGTGCTAATATTTTTACTTGTGTCGAGGCGCCCAAAGCCGTGTGGATAGTTTTTCAACAGAATAAGGCGCATTCCCGACCAAATTCCATCGAAGCTCGACGTCTCGACGCTTGGCTTAGGAATCTGACGGACCGACATGCCTCTTGTGACGTCGTTGACCCGACATAAATGGCACCTACACCAAATGTGTGCCCAGGGAATGTCGGCTTCAGGCTACCCAGACCAGCAGATGTTCACCTAGCGGCGGCAATGTCGGAGAGACACGAAATGGCTGAATCGGCTTGCCGGTGCACACGATGAATTGACCACGACCGGTCGCGCCGCGGAGCTGAATCGCAACGGCATAGGCGTGGTCGAACGAGGCGAGCCGCGTCCGAAGGGGTGACAGGGCGGTCATGGATCACTCCGGCTGTGGGGGTAAGGGTAGAAGCGGACGCAAGGTCGCCAGCCTGTCATGGTCCGAATGCTATGCAGCGGTGGGCTCGGTTTCAGGATCAGCGACTGCCAGATCGATTAGAACCTTGGCGACATCGGCCTTGAGGGTGAGTGTTCGACCCTCGGGGATCAGCCATTGGACATCGTCGCGGAAGGCCGATCGGATCTGTTCCAGAAGCGCCTCGTCCTTTCCGAGGAGGAGCTTGTTCGCCAGGTTACGCGCATCGCGGATGAAATCGTCATGCTGCCTGCCCCAGCTGTCGCTATCGCAATCCTCGTCATAAGTGAAGACCGCATCCTCGATCAGCTGCGCGAGCGCCTGCGGCGTGACGATTGCGCCCTCCCGGACAAAAACATGTGCTTCGCCGATATGGCTGCTCGCGTTCGCGCAGACGAGCATATCGACGGGAAGGCGAAGCGTGGCGGCGGGTTCATCGAGCCCGGCGCAGCGAACTATCGGAACATTAAGGGTGATCGCAGTCACCCAGCCCGATTCAACATGATCGAGCATCTGGTCGTCGTCGGCATAGTGGAACAGTTCGCCCTCCCGTTCGACCGCAAAGGACAGGCGGGGGACGCGCGGAAGCACATCATACCATCGATAGCCGGCAAATTTGTCTTCAGCGAAGACAGGTCGGAAGCCGAGCTTCTCCTCGGTCAACACCTTCGCCGCGCATTGTTCGATATCGGCCTCGTGCCTGGGGATCAGGATCATTGGGACAGCTTCGACGCGCTCGTCCTCGACGTAGGCATTGCCGTCCGCGGTTCGCGGGCGCCATGCACAGAGCCACGGGCTGGCTTCGGGAAGGCCAACGCCGAGCTCGGTAGCGCGCTTCCAGTCCTTGAACGACAGGCGATGTTGGCCTTTGAGCGCGATGGTCCGGAAAATGGCCGCCTGCACTTCAACCCGCAGATCGGCGAGTGCGGCATTCTCGACCATCTCCTTGCGCGCGGGCAAAACGAGCTGGAGCGAGGGCGCGTCGACGATGTCGATCCGGACCGTCCATTTCCGCCGTGCGTCGATTTCCCCGATGGCGGGCATGCGGCAGGGAACCTTGATGCCATGAAAATTGATGCGCGGATCGCTCGCGATGTCATAGGAATCGCTGAAGATTCCGATCCGGCAGCCATGCCACTCTTCGATCCGGCAGGCGCCCTTGAGGAAATCCTCGCGCGGCAAGACTGCGCCCTGAAATTCGACGGGCAACGGGAAATGCTTCGCCGCTGCTTCGACCCGCGATTGGAGATTGGGCAACCATTCGGCGGGCATGGCAATGACGAGCTGTGTGCCTTTGCGGACCTCGTAGGCTTCGACCGTTAGGGGATTTTCGCCCTGCCAACCGTCCTTGGGAAACGTGACCGTCCATCCGGCATTGGCGGCTCTCGAGAAGGATCGCACAGTAACGCGCTTGCCGGCGAGGCTGAACACACCCATTCCGGCAGGGTCTTCCCGCCGTGCGATCTGGTCGCTCCAGTCAGAGCGGCCCAGCGTCACGAAGGCGGCGGGATCATCGATGCCGGTGCCGTCGTCTGCAATAAAGAGGGCTGGATTGCCTTCATGCTCGCCGAGATCGACGGCGATTCGCTGCGCACCGGCACGGCGGGCATTCTGGAACAGCTCGTTGAGAACGTCGGTGATCGTCCCGTTGAAGAGGCGCGACACCTTAGTGATAAGCTGCTCGCCGACGGAAGGGCGGATTTGAGCGGGAAGCGTCATGGGAATACTCCGGTTGCGCGGCAGCCTCATTGCCGCCGCACGTCCCCGCCTCCTTTCCTCCCGGCCGATGACGATCGGTCGCGAGCGATTGAGTGCGGGCGGCTCAGGCTTCAGGCGGAGCGAAGTGCCTTCTCGGCCGCGGTTTCGACATAGATTTGCCGCGCGCGCCCGCGACGCCGTTTCCGGATGCGGCCCTCAGCATAGGCCTCAGCCCATCGTTGCGCCTCGGCGGCACGCGCTCCGGCGGAGCATTCGTCCGCTTGCTCGAAGATCGTATAGGCGAGCGCATATTGCTCGCGTTCCGGAAGCGCGAGCAGCGCCGAGGCGATGGGCAAGGTGCTTTCGTAGAATTCGAGAGCGTGGCGACCGCCGCCATGGTGCATCAGTATGGCGAGCCGGCCCTTGCTACCGATCCCGGTCGGCCTCGCAATCATCACATCGTGCGAGGCATAGGTGACGGCGCCAAAACCATCGGGTTCCGCCGGATAGAAAATGCGGTTATCACGATGGGGAAGCGGGTGCGCGAGAATCTCATATCTGTCGAAGTTCTCGACTTTCCGGATGTCATTATGTCCGATGACCGTCATCGCAGGCCCTTTCTGCTGGGGTGAAGTAACTATGCCCAGGGCAGGCGCCTTGGGCGGCTCGTCGATGACGGCAATCAGGCAGCCCGGAGGCTGTCGCGCTGACGCAGACCGAGGTCGATAGCTGAGAGGCTTGCGAACCCAGGTTCGACGGCATCAAAGATGCCGGTTAGGTCGTCGAGGTCGGCCCAGACGCAGGCGTCGCCCGGATCAGGATCGAGCTGGAAGACGATCGGTAACGAGTCCGCGGTCATCTCCCGGAAGAAGGTGCGAATGATCAGCCACTCGATCCGGCGTCCGACTGCCCCGACGCGCGAGGCAAGCGCCGTCCGCTCGACAGGGCGCATCGCGAGGTAGCGCTCGGGCGCAATGAGCGGAGCGATCCGAATGCAAGCAATACGACCGGCGACCCCGGGCGCGTGAACGGTGCCGGCGCTCGCGATACGCTCCACCGCAACACCCTCGGCCGGAACCAGCGCGCGATAGACATAATGGGGCAGCGCCCCCGCGATGCGGGAACGCGAGACAATGACTTTCATCGACGTTCTCCTCAAGCGACCAGCCGCATCGGCGGCGTTCCGGGTTCGGCGAGGTGCAGTTCGCGCCGGATGCGCGCGGCGAGGCGGTCAGGCTCGAGCAGTTCGCCGACCGCGGCCCAGTGGTTGCGGTCGCCGCAATAATCCTTCCGCCCGGCGACGCGGCGGAACATCACTTCACGGCCGGATCCGATGCCAAGCCGGAGCTGGACATAGATTTCCTCGGTATGAAGGATGATCTCGCCGCTGACGGCAATACCGCCCTTGATCGATCGAAGATCATAGGTGCCGTCCTCCATGCAAAGGGCCTCGGCAAGCCGCTTCAGGGCCTTTCGGCCGTCGCTATGGAAGAGCTTCTTTGCCTGCTCGTCGTAGCTGACACCCCTATGCGCCAGCACCACGAGTGCGGATTTGCCGCGCATGTCGGCGATGCGGTCCAAGCAGGCGCGCCGAAGCGCGGTGTCGCCGCCGCCCGTGGCGCCCGCAACGGCACCGAGATGCCGCGCGAGCAACAGTACTGCGGGATCGGTTTCGTCGGGATTGCCGGCATTTCGGCAATCCTTGATCGCCGCGATCAGCGCGTGGAGACAGGCCGGCAGCGTCGAGAGTGCCGAAGGATCGAGCGCCTGCTGGAAGCGGAACGCGATATCGTATGACATGGGACAGGTTCCTTCTCCGGACGCCTATTGCGCCCGCCCCTGTCCTTCCCTCTCTCCTCCCATTTCGCAGGGATATTGAAGGCACCCCAAGTGCCCGCAGCCGCGATGTTCCACATCTGTCGATCGATGGCGAGCGGGAGGCAAGCGAGCGGGCGCCCCTCGGGCTCGGGTTCGTGCAGTGCACGTCGTGGCGCTGCAATTCATCGCCGAGAGGAGAATTTGCGCAGCCGACGATCGTCCGAATGTGCTAGATTACGTGCCTGCCCAAAATTGCGTCCCGCGGAGAATGACGATGCGCGAACTGGACGAGGAAGAACGCCATCTATTGCGCGCGCTCGATGGCCCGCTTGCGACCGGCGATCTGATCACGATGGTCAGGGATCTCGGCGAAATCCTGCGCAATCGCGGCCATGTGATCCAGGCCAATGTCGCGGAGCTTGCCGCCGATCGGCTGGAAATGCTCGATGCGCGGTCGCAGGCTTAATGGGAATTACGCCAAACATACCAAGGACCGGCTTCACCAGTCATGCTTCGGCAATGCCTCGACGCTGCCAGCGTCGCAGTCGAACAGGATATGGTCGAAGCCATGTGCACGAGCAAATCTCATCGCGGCAAGAAGATCGGCCGGTAGCTTGGCCTGCGCCGGCTCATCCACCTCGCGCGCCGGAACGAACCATCCGTATATGGTACTCGCAACATTGATCGGCCGGTCGGAGGTTGCCGCCGCGCACCATTCATCAAGCATGGCTGCCGTCGCAGTCGACAGATGCGCCGTGGCAATGACGCAATAGTGCCCGGTTTCGGGGCCCAGTGTCTGCATGTCGGCGAGTAGCGGATCGATATGGACGCGGTCAGTCTTGAGATTCTCGCTCGGATGATCATCGAAATAGATGTCCGCGATCGTTTGATCGTCGAGCGTCGCCGGATCGCGCCCATCTTCGATATCGGACCACCACTCGCGGCAATATTCGGCGACTTCCGCCATCAAGGCTTTCTGAGTCAGCGCGGCATAATGGTTGGTGCCATGCTTATGATCGATTGAACCGATGTGGATGTCGAAGCCCCACGGAATCAATCCCCGCGCAAGGCAATCCTCGAACGCAGCGATATCCTCGATCACCGCGGCGCGGGCAGCGTCATCGAGGTCGGCCGGCGTTTCGATGGCGGCACGGGCACGAGCGAGCAGTTGCGCCAAGGCGCGGATGCCAATGTCAGACATGATATAATCCTGTTCGGCTGATGTGAGCCTGCGCCGGCACTCGGCGAACTACGGCGCTTGGGCATGCTGGATCGATCAAATGACAATCGTTTGATCGATCGCGTCGATAACGCAGCGAATATCAGCTGCAGCCATTTCTAGGCGGCGCAGCGCTTCTTTCCGGCAATCACAGCCCTCGCTCGATGCTAGCTCAGCCATGAGAAAGGCAAAGAGCGGATCGCCCAAATCGTGGGTCTCCTCGATGCTTTCGATGTGGGCAAAGTCGCCTTCACCGTATGCGACGGCGCAAATTCGCTGGAATGGATTCAACATCGTCGGAACCGTTTCGGCAATGGTCATGCTCCCAAAGCAAGAAGGGACATGCCGGGCGTCCGGCATTGATCTCGCGAAGTGATGACCTTCACGAAGGATGAGGCCTGTCGGCGCGTGTCGATGACGTCCACGGAAAGGGAGCCTGGGCCGATATTCGTCGCATTCGGTAGCCAGCGACAGCGCCGTTCGCGCCATCGTGGGGACCGATCGACAATCATATCGGCGCGTCGGGATCGTCCATCGGCCTCGCGGTCGCGGCGCGCGAGAGGTCCGGAATGCGCGGGTCGTTGTAAATGCAGTCGAGCGACATCGACAGCGCGTGGTGCTCCGCCCCCTCGGGTGTCGAAGCATCGATCGTATAGACTGCGCTCGCAAAGCAATCGTCGCCGCTGAAAAATGCGACATCGACAAGGTAGGTAGCGACGACGGCGGTTGAGACCGCGCCTCGGCAATGCCTGTCGATGAGGTCCGCGACGCTCGAACGCAGCCCATCGATGTCAGGGTCAAAATCTTCCCACGTCACATCGTTGGGGCATTCGTCGAGGAGATAGTTGGACATGAGGTCCTGCATCGTATCGAGCAAGCGGTAGCGCGCATCGGTCATGGCGGGTCTCCATGGGAAGGAAGCCGCCGGATCGAACGAACCGGCGGCTTCGGACGTCAGTGGGCGGTTTCGAGAAGCTTGCGGGCCTTGCCCTCGACTTCGAGCCGGCTGTCCTGGTTGGTCCTGGTGCGCGCAAAGGCCGTGATGCCCTGCACGAAATCATAGATCGTCTCAGGCGGGCGGCCCTCTTCATTGAGCACCGTCGCGACGATCTTTGCGGTTTCGGCCTTCGAGAAGCCGCGTTTGCGCAGGAACGTCTCGCGGTCCTCATCCTTGCGGGCGACGATGCGCTCGCGCGCGGTCTTGATGCCGCTCAGGAATGGCATCGGCGAAGAGTCCGCGAAATGCTCGAGCGCGGGCGCTGCTTCATGGGCGAAGCGGTTGGCTGCGAATTTCGAGTGGCGGATCTTCACCTCCTCGAAATTCTCGACGCCCCAGAGGTTGCGGTTCATGCACACGGCGCGCAGATAGAAGGTCGCCATGCCGAGCGTCTTCGCGCCGACCTCGGAGTTCCAGCAGTAGAAGCCGCGGAAATAGAGATCGGGATCGCCATTGGGTAGCTTGCCCGCCTCGATCGGGTGCGTGTCATCGACCAGGAAGATGAAGACGTCGCGGTCGGAGGCATAAAGCGTCGTCGTGTCGCGTGTGACGTCGACATAAGGATTATAGTGCATGCTCGACCAGTCGAGCACGCCGGGGACCTTCCACCGCGTTTGCCCGATGCCGTCGCCGGCGATCTTCATCACCGCTTCCACGAGCTCATAATCCCAGATACGGCCATATTCGGGCCCGGTCGCGGCGCGAAGTTCGGTCCGCCCGTCGTCGGTCTGCAGCAGTTTCACCTGCTCGCCGCGGTGCGCGACGAGGCCGTGCTGAAGATTGATGCCGGCAAGCGCAGCCGGAAGCTCGCGAAGATAGGACGCGGGCGCGCCGACGAGGCTGCAAAGCTGTCCGAATGCCCAGTTCGTCGGCGCAACGGGCCGCTCTTCGTCGGGGACCATCAGCGAGAGTCGCTCGGGGCTATCGCTCCGCGCCTCGACACGGATCGCCTTGCTGTCGACGACGCGCGTGGTTGCCCGGTCGGCGCGGGCGCGAACGACATCATAGAGATCGGTCAGCGAGAGGAAGCGCTCGTCGTCGGGACGCGAGAACCATTCGGACGAAACGCGGCCGATGTTGCGGCCGCGGGAGATATCGACGCGATAGGCGCCGCCGACCGGACGGTCGGCAGCGGGGACAAGATTGGTCATGGGAAATCTCCGGCAAGAGTGGAACGTCGAGCCGGACCGAAATCACTGACCGGCTCGCCCCGTTCCCACCCCCTTCCCTCCCGACCGGCAGTCAGATGGCGTGGTGCGCGCTCGTTTGGTCGGTACCGCGCCGGTTCGCCTTGAGCAGCCCTCAGGCGGTGCAGAACGTGACCGTCTTGCCATCGACGCCCATCAGCGAGGCAAGGAAAGACGTGGTCAGCCGAACGGCTTGCCATTCTCCACGAAGGTGTATCCGTTGGCGGTTATCGCCTCATCTACGGCCTGCTCGGACGTCAGATACTCGAATTCGCTTTCGAGGCGCCGATAGAGCCAGCGGGCAAGGTCGCGCAGTGCTTCGATGATGGTTTCTTCCGCGGGGGAACCGAAGGCGATCCCTTCGCGCTCGACCGCGATGTCCATGCAATATTCATGGTAATAGCGACCGCGGTGGCGAATATCGGCGCTGAGCCGGTAGAAATGCTGGCGCTGGATGTAGCGAAGCGCATCGGCGATCTGGTGAAGCCTGGCATCCTGCGGCGCGTAGACCCGGATGGCTTTCGATGATCTGGGCCGATAGGCGTAGCTGCCGGCAAAGCTGGCGCCGTCTCCCTGGCTGGCAAAGCCCGTGAAGAATATCTGCGGCTCTTCGCGCTTTGTGCCTCCGACATGGGAAACCGGGTTGGTGCGAAGCGTGATACCGAGGATGTCGCAGATCGCCTCGAAGTCGCTGAAGACGAAGTCGTACCAGTCATGGTCGAAGGCGCCCTGACGATACCAGTCGCGCGCCTTGTCCTTAGCGCGCTCGTCCAGTTCGTCGAACTGATAGACGGTGATGGGGATGATTTCGGGCATTGCGGAAACCTCTCCGATTGGCGGCGCCGCGGTTCAATCGAACAGCGGCAGGCCCAGTTGAGGCGAAACGCAGCCGAGACCGCAGAGCCCGAGCGGGCACGGTCCATACTTGCCCTCGCGGTCAGCGAGGATGTCGCGCGAGGTGTGAAATTCGACGAATGGCCCGCTATGCCCACTCGGCCGGCGGCAGCCGACACCTACCGCGGCGTGGCAGTTGGGGCAGACAACCTCGAGAATGGGATCGCGGTGCCGGGACATTGTGCAGCCCGGTTTCTGGCAGAGGGCCTAGCCTTTGACGATGTGCGCCATCACGCCGCCTTCGCCACCTTGGCGAACCGCTCATCGACCTCACTGGGCGTGGCGGCGAACACGGTCCAGTCGCCATAGTAGATGCCGTCATATTCGACATAGTCGTCGAAGATGGTCAGGCGCCAATCACAGAGCGGACCCGCGACGTTGGACAATCCGCGTGCGCACCATTCGGCCATGACCGCCGGGAAGAATCGGTCCATGACATCGGGAGCCGCCGCGAACTTGACGTCGCACATATAGGTCGTGTGCACATAGGCGAGCGGGCCGATCACCGGTCCTTCGCTCCCCCAGTCTTCAAGATTTTCGTCGGGATCCTTGCGGCCGTGATAGAGATGCAGGTAGAGTCCGGGCGCCTCCGGGACAGGCGAGGTCGCGTCGGTGTCCCCGGCAGTATCGTGCGGCTCGCCAAGCACGCGCGCCGCAATCCAGTCCCGATAGCCAAGGCGTGTGTCGTCGTTCGCGATCTGGTATTTCCAATCCGCGAGCGGGTGGGCTGGATACTCGGTCCAGGCATCACGTTCCAGGTGAGGCGGGTCGCTCGGCGCGGACTGCCCGAGCGCCGCCGACAAGGCCTCGCTTGTCGAATGCATCTCGATGCGATCCGCGAAGATGGCGCACCAGCCGCCGCCAAACTCGCCCTCGCGAGGTTTGGAGCAGCTTTCCGACCATTCGAAACCGATAGCGGCGCGAAGAAGGGATTCGGCGCAGCACCGATGGATGACCGTTGCGACCGGGTCGGGCTGGAAGGTTGGCGTGCCATAGATATGCGCGATCTGACCGACCCCGTCGATCGACGCAGTTCCCGCCTCGAAACGGGCACCGAAATCGGGAAAATACGCATCGCAGAATATCGTGCCAAGGCCGCTCCACAGATCATCTTCGTCTTCAGGAGGAAAGAGTTCGAGGATTTTCGGGCTTGGCGCCGGTGCGACGATACCGCTCATCATGTCGCTGGCCGCCCCGAATATCTCCTTGAGCAGCGCCAGCTCGGCATCTGTGCAGGCGAAGCTGAAGCTTGCCTCGAGATAATGTTCAGCCATCGCCATTCTCCCGGCACAAGGACGGGCTTTCGCGGGTTCCGATGGACAAGGGCGGCAGAGCGAAATCGCCCGCTTGAAACCAGGCGTTCGCCGCAGCGATCGAACCAAGGTCGTTCAGCTCTCGTTGATTGAGGACGATCTGGTCAGCGTCATTTACCTCGTAGTGTCGGGGCGCCCGATCGCCCGTATGAACCGCGCGCTCGGGTCCGAATGCGCCGGAACACGCGTCCGAGCGCCGAACGAAGGCGATGCCGTGATTGCAGCAGAAGGCTTCGACACATTCGAACTGACCGCCGATCAGTTCATAGGCACAAACCTCCAGGATATGCCCGTCGGCAATATGGGAAAACTCGATCGAATTCCCTTCCCAATCGGCTTTCCCGCCATCGCATTCGATAGCTTCGAGAAGCGCGGGTATCAGATTGCGAGAAATCGTGCCGCCGATCCGGATCATGGCGGATGCCCGGTCTGCCATGGGAACCTCCATCTTCTTGGTGGTCGGCAGACAATTCCGCCGCCACTCCCCGCTCCACCCCCTTCCCTCCTCCGGAGAATTGCTTTCGCGGGGCGAGCATGGAGGCGCGTAGGTTCCGCGTTTGACGAGCCAAGTTCAGCAAGTCCCCCCTCGTCGAGAAGCTCGAATATGGTGCAATCGGTCGGCAAGGTCGCGGGCGGCATGCTCGCCCGGCTTCCAGCACGGGCATCGCGGTGTCGAAACCGTCGACGAACTGCCGGTCGACCTGCCCATAGGCCCGCGACATGACCCTCTCCCTATGAGAGGTTCGATTTCACTGTGGCGGCTCGGCGATGATGGTGCTCAGGATTTCATCGGCCTTTCCCGCCGGGAGGAAGAGCCGGGTCTTGTATGCAATCACCTCGCTGAACGCGCCGCGCGCTTTCAGCCATTCGCGGTCCTGAGGCCGGAAGTCCCGGATCTCGATCCGGCGGCTGTCGTTCACCATCGCCGACACGAGACGTGCGCCGTGCAGCCCAGGGATCAAGGCGCCGTCGCCATGCCGGGCAGCCTCGATCAGTTCGCCAGGCGTGAGCATGATCGAGGAAGTGAGGCCGAAAGCCGATTGCAGCTTCTCGATCGCCCCGGGCATGACGATGCGGCCGAGGATCGACGTCCCCGCCGCGTCGTCGATCCGCCAGACACGAACGTCGTCCTGCGGCAGTTTGTTCCAGACGGGGAGCAGGAGACCCGTTGCGACACTGATCGTCTCGATATCGACCTTGTCGAGCGCCTCGGTCACTTCGGCTTCCCAGAAGCTCTGGAAGCTCTTGCGGTCGATCTCCTCCCAGTGCGTGTGCGCGAGCCCGGCAAGCTGGATGCGGTTCGAACCTGTCGGGCGGACAAGCTCCATCATCTTGACGGGCCTCCCGTCGTCGTCGGTGATCGACCAGGACGGAACGCAAAGGGCGACGCGCCCGGAACGGCTGTTCCGCAGAGACCGGCCATCCGCGGAACCGCCCCAGATCTTGTCAAGGCGCGCCCACCCCGTGACGCGCGGTTTGAGGTGAAGCTCGAGGCGGAGCAGCCGGGTCTCGGCGCCGGATACCGGATCCTCCCTCAGCACCTGCTGCGAGAGCTCGACGATACGCTCGGCGCGGATCGCCTCGACGCCAAGATCAAGCGTGCCGGCCTCGCGAGCGGCGTCGACGCGGGCCTGGATGAGCCCCATATATTCCTCGAAAATGGCATCCTGGGTCGCGATGCGTAGCGCGAGGATGCGGTTCAGCCAGCGCTGGATCGGCGGCAGCTTGTCGAGCAGGGTTCCATTCTCGTCGACGAGCTTCAGGCCCGTGATAATCTGGAACTTCTCGAGACCGATGCTCGCGAGCTTGCCGGCATGGAGCAGATGATACCATTGGGTCAGCGCTTCGCGAGCATAGCTGCTTTCGAGATTATCCGCGGGGTCGAATAGATTCTGGCCGCCGGTCTGACGCTGGCCGCGCGTGAGCGCGCCGAGGGTATCGAGACGGCGCGCGATGGTGCTGATGAAGCGGCGTTCGCCCTTGCAGGTAGTCGTGACCGGCCGGAACACCGGCGGCTTCCACTGGTACGTCCGATGCGTGCGGCCGAGACCCTGGATCGCGATGTCGGCGCGCCAGCCCGGTTCGAGCAGGAAATGGATGCGCCGCTTGTTCGCGGTCGGACAATCCAGGTCGGCGTGATAGGAGCGCCCGGTGCCGCCCGCTTCCGAGAAGACGAGGATCGGCTTGCGTCCTGACATGAAGGCGTCGGTCTCGGCGATATTGGAACTGGCGCTGCGGCGCTCGAGCTTCTGTCGGCCTTGCCCGTCAATGACAACGCGACGGCTGCGGCCAGTGACTTCTGCGACCGCGTCGGTTCCGAAATGCGCGATAAGGAAGTCGAGCGCGGCCGGGACCGGCGGCATCGAACAGAGGCTTTCGACCAGATTATCGCGCGCCTCGACCGCTTCCTGGCAGAGGACAGCATTGCCGTCGCCATCGTGCATCGGCTCGGAGCGCAATGCTCCGTCGGATGAGCGAAAGGCGCGCATCTGACGCGTCGGGAAGGCTGTCTTCAGATAATCGATCAGCGTATCGAGCGGCGAGACGTCGATCGCGAGGTTGGCGCGTTCGTCCGGCGAAAGGCCCGCAAGGCGGCGCTCGAGGATCGCCTCGGCCGTGCTGGTCAATTGCACGACGGCGACATGGCCTGCTGCCAGCTCCTCCTCGATCGAACGAACGACGGTCGGCATTTTCATCGCGATCAGCACTTGGGAGAAGAAGCGCTGCTTGGCGCTCTCGAACCGGCTGAGCGCCGATCCCTTGGCCATGGCATTCATCGTCTCGCCCGACATGCGGTCGACAATGTTCGACGCCTTCAGCACCTCGTCGAGGTTCTGGTGAACGATCGCCCAGGCGTCGGCATAGGCATCGTAGATCTCTATCTGGTCGGGCGTCAGCCGATGCTCGAGCGGGTCATATTCTACGCCGGCGAAACTGAGCGCACGCGCCGTGTAGAGACCCATGGACTTGAGGTCGCGGGCGACGATTTCCATCGCCGCGATACCGCCGTCGGTCATCGCAGCGAGAAAAGCGTCGCGGTTCACGAAGGCCGTGTCGGGCCCCCAAAGCCCGAGCCGCGAGGCATAACTCAGATTCTCGGGCTTGGTGGCGCCGGTGGCCGATTCATAGACCACCCGGGCGCGCGGCAGTGCGTTCTGCAGGCGCACTCCGGCCAATCCCTGTTCAGACCCCTTGGCCTGGCGATATTCGTCTTTGGTGCCCGCCGCATTGCCCATCGAATGGGATTCGTCGAACAGGATCACGCCCTCGAAAGTGCCTTCCGCCCATTGGAGGATCTGCTGGAGACGTGAGCATTGATCGTGACGCTGCGAGCGGAGCGTCGCATAGGTGAGGAAGAGGATGCCGCTCGCCATGCCGATCGACTGCCCAAGCGGAAAGGCATCGAGCGGCTGGATGTCGATCGGAAGGCCGCCGAGCGCGGTCCAGTCGCGGCGCGCGTCTTCAAGGAGCGTCGCGCCCTTCGATATCCAGACGGCGCGGCGGTTGCCGCAGTTCCACTGGTCGCGGATGATAGCGGCGCCCTCGCGGCCCTTGCCGACGCCGGTGCCGTCGCCGATGAAGAAACCCATGCGATAGGCGTGCCCGTCGGCATCCTCGCGGAGTTGGTCGCCCGCCTCGTTGGGCACGAATCGGCCCGGCAGGTCGCGCGAGAAGGCATCGCCAGCATAGATGATCGCTTCGAGTTGGGCGTCGGACAGCGCGCTGCTTGCCCGCTTCTGGAAGAGCGGCCGATATCGCGGGATCGGCGGCAGCACCGACGCCATGGCAAGCGATTCCACGAGATTGTCCGGATGCGGCGTCGCGCCCGGTATATCGATGCGCGCAAGCCGCCAGGGAGCGTAGATGCCGACCGGATCGCCGACCGGAAGCGGCGCGTCGCGAACCGAGTAAGCAAGCGGCTCGGCGCGATCGTCCTTCGCGGCGATCCGCGACGGCGCGATGACCTTGGGGCTCGCGAGCCCGGAAAAGAGCGATGCCGATCCGGATTTGAGCGCCGGACGGAACGGGATCACCGCCGGGGTGGCCGGGGGCGGCTCATCGGACGATCCCAATCGCGGCGGGAGCGCGAGCACGATGGGCAGCGCCGCCTCGATCGAGTCGACGGTGTGGCGTTCGGTCTCGCCGATCCAGCCCTTGTCGAAGACGATCAGCCGAACGGCGATGCCGGTGCCATGCTTGACGTACGGGCGGCCGAGAATGGTGATCTCAACGCGCGGACGTCCGATCTCGGCGACCGAGACATAGCCGCGGGCACCGCTGCCGTCGTGCGCGAATCCCGGCGACATAATCGCAACGCAGCGTCCGCCGTCGGCAAGACGGAGGAGCGCGGAGCGAAGGTGGCGAGCGCCGGCATGGCGATCCTCGCCGCGGCCTTCGCTACGGCTGAAGGGCGGATTGATCAGGACGACGGTCGGACGGACATCCGGCGGCAGCCGGTCGTGAATGAATTCGGCATCGTGTGTGGTGACGTCGCTGTTCGTCACGAGAGCGAGCAGTGCGGCGCGGCAGGCATCGCGTTCGTTGAGCGTTACGGAGGCGCCCGTGGCGATCGCGCGGGCGGCGAGCATGCCGATGCCCGCCGACGGTTCGAGCACATGGTCGTCGGCCGTAATCGCCGCTGCACGTGTCGCTAGCCAGCCCAGCGCGTCTGGCGTGCTGAACTGTTGCATCTCGACTTGATGCTCGCTGCGATAGGTCTGCGTTGGTAGCGCCTTCTCGAATGCAAGAATGGCTGCGAAGGCATCTTCGGGCGGGCAGTCCGGGTTCTGGTCTTCACCGAGCGACAACATGTTCGAAGCCTGCGCCGCTTCGAGCGCATCATAGGCGTCGCGCATCGACCAGTGTCCGTCGGCATCGGATCCGCCGAACGCCTCCGACATGAGCCCTTTGAGCAGCGAACGGGTGACCGAATGCGGGTCGGCGAGCCGGGATTGCAGAGCCCGCGCTACGCCGTGAAGACGCTCGGCCTTTTCCCGGGCGCTGGAATCAGGGGTCTCGGCGAGATTGAGAAGCGGAAGGGTCATGGAAGATCTCCTGAACGGGCTCCGGGGCACCTGCCCCCGCCGCACACAGCCCTCCCCCCTCTCCTCCAGGGTGGAAGGCGGCATGAAAAAGGGGCCGCGACGCGTGGTCACGGCCCCAATCGAGGTCGGCTTTGCCGGGTCAGGCCGCGTCGGCGATCGGTTCGTCCTCGTCGCCATCACCGACCGCTTCGTCGTCGAACGTTATTTCGGCGGCATCAGCAGGCTCCAGGTCGGCATCGTCGTTCGCCAGCGCAGCGACGGGATGCTCGAAGCGCATCGCGTCGGGAAGCCAGGCGAGCGCCTTTTCCTTGACGTCGGCTTCCACGATGATGTTGCCCGCGAAGAGCTGTTCGGCCGAGGATGCAAGGAGATCCTTCTTTGACGCGCCATAGCGTTGGCCGAGTTCGCTGCCGCCAATTTCCGCGAACAGGTCGAGGATCGTCGTCTTGGTGAGCCGCTTGAAGTAATTCTTCGCGGTCGGTCGCCACCAGGCGGCGACATCGATCCCGAGCTTGCAGCCGAGATGGTCGACGAAATCGCTGCCGGTCGTCTTGGCGGGCACGGCGTGGATCGTACGGGCGATCGCCCAACCCAGCCATGCCGCGCGTGCTTCCTCACCAAGCGCACAGAAGGCATCGTAGCGGCCAGTGACACCGGCATCGGGGTCGATCCAGCTCCGATCGAGTCCGGCTTCGAGCTTAGCCCATTCCTCGGCCGCCGTCGTGCCGCTCTCGAACCCGATGACGCGCGACGGCGCCGCATCGGCCCTCAGTTCGCTCGCGAGATCGCTCGCCCCGTAACGCCGCTGCGCGGCATCGACCATCACGAACGTCCCGAGATCGAGCGCGAACCGCGGGTCGCTGGCGACATGGACGCGGAGCAGTTCCGCCTTCATCGTTGCGAGTTCGTCAGCAAGCCGCTGGCTGATCGCGGGTTTGCCTGATGCTCCGCCAGGAGCCGCATCGTCGCGGTCATCGTCCGAGTCATCGGTTTCGCTCATCGCTTCGGGGGTTCGGTAGACCTGATGATGAACCCGGGGCTGGCCATCCTCACCGAGGACGACGAAGGCGAGCGCCGAGGCCTTCTGGTCATCGGACAACACCGGCGGACGATTCTGGATTTCACGGAGTTCGGATTCCAGATCGCGATAACGCTGTTCGTCATCATCGGTGATGCCGTCGTCGCTTTCGTTCGCGGCTTCGCCGATGATGGTCATTTCGGCCTCGATCTCGGCGCAGCGCGCTTCATCCTCTGCCGTGGGTGGCGGAATCTCTCCGCGAACCGGGCTCAGACCGTCAAGCTCGATGTAGGAGACGCGCGTCGTCGGCAGCGCACGGATTTCGCCAAAACCCTCACGTTCGCGGATAGCCTCGGCTTCGACCGCGAGTTTTTCATCCGTCAGCCGGTCGAGTATGTCACCGTCGATCCAGTTTTCGGACGCGCTGTCGGAGAAGAGGTCGGAGTCGATCCGTCCGCCCGCTTCGAGATAAGCTTCGCGGCCGACAAGCAGCGCCTTGGGGTCACCGCCGCGATAGCTGCCGGAGGCGAGCTCGCGCCGGATGGTGTAGACGTCGTCCCCGTAATAGCTGTCCTGATACTGCTCGAACACACGGGCCTGACGAACGGTGTCGGACGTGCTGCCATAGGCCTTGGCGACCTCGAGCGTGATGTCGCCCTTGCGGAGCGCCTCGAAGATCGTCTCGTGAAGATCGGCGAGACGAACGCGCCCGAGCACGAAACGCTCGGTCTTGCCGAACCGCGCGGCAACCTGCGCGGGGGTTTTGCCTTCCTTCTCGATCATATTCTTGAAGGCCGTGCATTCATCGGCGGCGGTCATCGGCAGCTTCTGGTTTTCAGCGAGGCTGAGCTCGATGGCGTTTTTCGCGTCCGGCATCACCATAACCGGCACGCAGAAGTCTTCGGGAAGCTGGCCCTTTTCGATCAGGGCATGAACCCGCGCGAGACGCCGGCCGCCGCCGAAAATGCTGTAGCTGTCCTTCTTGCGTTTTATTGCGGTGCCAATCAGGTTCTGGAGCACGAAGCCGGCTTGGCCGATCATCGCTTCCAGTTCGGCGTCGGCGTCGGAGTCGCTTTCCGTTCGGACATTCAGCGGGGAAGCGACGCAGTTACGCGCAAGCGCGTATACGATCGGATATGTCATAGTCCGTCTCCTGGCGGCGGAGGCCCGACCATCAGGCCACTCGGCGCCGCCAGTCCCCCACCCCCTTCCCTCCTTCCCGTAGGACATCGTTCCAGTCGTTCCGCCCGTGCCACGGCCAGATCGTGCCGATCTGCCGCCCGGGTGCCGTATAGGCCTCGGTTGCAAGCGGCACGGCCAAGCGTCCCGCATTGTCATTGTCGGGGAGCAGGATGAGGCGGTTCACGGATTTCGGGATGGCAACATGGGGGAGGCGTTCATTGCCGAGCGTCGCCCAGACCGGGATGCCGAGCAGAATCATCGCCGAAACCGCTGTCTCGACACCTTCGGCAATCCCAAGCGTCTCGGTGGCGGAAGCGAGCCGAACAGCACCGGCGCAGGGGTTGCCTAGCAGGCGTCGAGGATGGCGAAGGTCGCGTGCACGCCGCCCGCGGGCATCGAGAAAGGTCCTCTGGACGGCGAGCAGACCGGAATCGTCGGTAACGGCGGCGAGCATCGCCGGGCGAAACCGTGCCGCCTTGCCCTTGCCGAGCGGAGTTCGGTCGCAGAAGCGCAAAGAGTCGAGCGCGATGTGAATCGACCGATTGCGTAGGTAGGTCTCGGCGATAGTCCAATTTATCGGCCGTCCGACCCTCCAAAGATCGAAGGCGCGCTTTTGCAGCCATCGGTCGAGCTTGAACTGCTTGGCGATTCCATTGCCCTTTGCGCCCAAGGCATTCGGATCGAGCCGCCGAATGGCGCGCAGCACGTCGCGCGTGTCGCAGCCGGCAAAGCATTTGAACAAGAGTCGGGTGTCGCCAACGCGAACCGATAGGCTCGGCGTTCGGTCATCGTGGGCTGGGCAGCGACACATTCCAGTCGACCCCTGCCAGAAACCGCCAAGGCCCCTGACCAGTGCGGCCCCGGCAGCCTCCAATTCGGAATCATGGAGAGTCGAAAGGGCAACAGACATTGGAATTCTCGCAATCAGATCAGACTTCGCTCAAGCTCCCCCTCTCTCCTGCCGTGCTTTTCGCGGCCACCTGGTGACGAAGTCACGCGGCGCGGCGACACCGCTCAACGGCACGATCCTGCCCTGATTATTGTGAGGTGGCGTAGCAACCGGCACGCTTGCGATGGCGAATGCTGCGTTGGAACCGCGCTCGCGACATTGATCCATCCCGAGGACAAGGAAAATGCAGGATCTCGATTTGTCACGGTCCGAAATCGTCTTCATGGAGCCATTGACCGTGCGGATTCCGACCGCAGTCGAACTGACAGGGCTCAGTCGGTCAAGAATCTACGAGTTGATCGTGTCCGGCGACCTTGAGGTCGTCAAAGTCGGCCGGTCCACGCTGGTCCTCTATACGAGCCTCAAGGCCCTGATCGGCCGCTAGGCGGTCGAGGTCGCACTCTTGCCGAAGGCGGGGCGCAGAATTTGCGCCCCATCGCGCAGCTCGTCGAGATAATCGGACCAATGCTGCATCATGCGAACACGTTCGTCCCAATATTCGCCGCGGGTGTAGACCCGGCGCGTCGCATTGGCATCGAGATGTGCCAGTTGCCTTTCGATCGCATCCGGGTGCCACATTCCCATCTGATTGAGGAGAGTGGCGGCCGTCGCGCGGAATCCATGAGCCGTCATCTCCTCACGGCTGTAGCCCAGCCGCCGAAGCGCGGCGCTGACAGTATTCTCCGACATGCAACGGCGGGGCGTCCGAAAGGACGGAAAGAGGTATCTCCCATGGCCGGTAAGGGCGTGGAGCTCTTCGAGCATCGCAAGAACTTGCCGTGACAGGGGGACGCAAAGCGAGCGGCGCATTTTCATCTTCTCTGCCGGGATCGACCAGACGGCATCATGGGAATCAATCTCCGCCCATTCTGCCTGGCGCAGTTCGCCCGGTCTGACGAAAAGATGCGGCGTCAATCGAAGCGCGACCGCGGTGAGCTCGTGACCAGCGTAGCCATCGATCGCGCGGAGCAGCGCGCCGACTTCCTTCGGGGCCGTGATGGCGGCGTGGTGCTTCACCTTCGGAGTGATCAGCGCACCACGGAGATCGGCCGCCAGATCGCGGTCGGCCCTTGCGGTCGCAATGGCGTAGCGGAACACTCGGCTAATCACGCTCCGCATGCGCCGCGCGCTTTCATATCGGCCGTTCGCCTCGACTTTACGGAGAACGGCCAGGATTTCCTGCGCGGTGAGTTTCGATATCGGGCGACTGCCGATCATCGGTTCGGCGATGTCGAGGAGCCATCGCACCTTCCGAAGCGTGACTGGCGCGCGCTCTTCTCGTTCGATTTTCACCAGCCATTCCTCGGCGATCGCCTTGAACGTATTGTCCTGCGCGATCTTCTGGGTGATCCGCGCGACCTTCTTCTCCGCTGCGGGATCAAGCCCGGCGACAAGCTTCTTGCGCGCCTCGTCGCGAAGTTCCCGAGCGGACGCGATGCCGACATCGGGCCACGACCCGAAATACAGCGTCTTTTGCCGTTCGAGATAGCGATAGTTCATTCGCCAGACTTTTGCGCCGCTCGGCCTGACCACGAGGTACAGGGCGTCGGCGTCAGCCATTTTATAGGCTTTTTCCTTGGGCTTAGCGTTCGAAATCTGGATGTGGGTAAGCGACATGATGGTTTCACCTTCGATAGGCTGACCGAAACCATCAAAAACACCATCAAAGCTGATGGTACGCTGATGGTTCCGGCTGGATCAGCCTGGATTCCACTCAGCGAGTCTCATCGAAAAAGCGGTGAGAAACCAGCCGCTTACTGGACGTCCTCGGACATTCCGAGGAGAACAGATGGTGCCCAGAAGAGGACTCGAACCTCCACGACCTTGCGATCGCCAGCACCTGAAGCTGGTGCGTCTACCAATTCCGCCATCTGGGCACGGGGTAGGAGCGGGCGCTTAGCGGCGGGGCCATTGGCTTGTCAACCGCATCGCGCGGATCGATGTGCATTTTATCGCAAAGCCACCGGTTTTGCGTCACGGGGCCGCCTCACCCCTTGCCCCCCTTCCCGCTTCGCGGCATGGGGAAGGCCGTCGGCGCGCCCCGCGCCATCCAGAGAATCGATACAGGCGGACGCAATGCAGAAACTCGACGGGCAATTGATCACGGTGCTGGGCGGCGGCGGCTTCCTTGGCCGCTATGTCGTCCAACGCCTGCTCGCACGCGGCGCGCGCGTTCGCGTCGCGCAGCGCGAGCCGCGCGCTGCGACCTTCCTGAAACCGCTCGGCGGCCTCGGCCAGACGCAGTTCGTCGCATGCGACGTGCGCGATGCCGCTAGCGTGGCGCGCGCGGTGCAGGGCAGCGATGCCGTCATCAACCTCGTCGGCGCGTTTGCCGACATGCAGGCGGTGCAGGCCGAGGGCGCGGGCCATGTCGCCGCCGCGGCGAAGGCAGCCGGCGTGGGCGCGCTTGTCCATGTCTCGGCCATCGGCGCCGACCCTGAAAGCGCGTCGGCCTACGGCCGCAGCAAGGGCGACGGCGAGGCAGCGGTGCGCGCCGCCTTTGCCGGCGCGGCCATCCTTCGCCCCTCGATCCTGTTCGGGCGCGAGGACCAGTTCATCAACCGCTTCGCCACGCTGATGCGCCTGTCGCCGGTCATCCCGGTGATCGCACCGAACGCGAAGTTCCAGCCGGCCTATGTCGGCGACGCCGCCGATGCGGTCGTCGCGGCACTGGACAGCGGCGCCGCCGGCAAGACCTTCGAGATCGGCGGACCGCAAGTGCTGACGATGAGCGAGCTTCTGCGCTGGATCGCCGACGCCACCGGCCGCTCGCCGCTCTTCGTCGATGTACCCGATTTTGTCGCTTCGGCCCTTGCCAGCGGCTTGGGCTGGGCGCCCGGCGCGCCGATCACCAAGGATCAGTGGCTGATGCTCCAGCACGACAATGTGGTCTCGAACGGCGCGGCGGGCCTTGCCGATCTCGGCATCACGCCGACATCGCTCGCCTCGGTCGCCGACGGCTGGCTTGTCCAATATCGCCGTCACGGCCGTTTCGCCGAGCTCGCCTCGCGATAATGAGCATCTGGCTGACCGCAATCATCCTCGGCATCGTCGAGGGTCTGACCGAGTTTTTGCCCGTTTCCTCGACGGGGCACCTCATCCTCGCGACCGAGTTGCTCGGTTATGACGCCGCGCGCTGGGCAGTCTTCAACATCGCGATCCAGCCGGGCGCGATCCTGGCGATCGTAGTGCTGTACCGAAAGCTGTTTTGGGAGATGTTCACCGGCTTTTTCCGCCGCGATCGGCAAGCGATCGCCTTTGTGCGCAACCTGCTGCTCGCCTTCTTCCCCGCGGTTGTCCTCGGCCTCGCGTTCGGCGACTATATCGAACTACTGCTCGAAAATGCGGTGGTCGTTGCATGGGCGCTGATCATCGGCGGTTTTGCGATCCTGCTCGTCGAACGCTTTGCCAAGACGGTCGATGTCGGCGGCGTCGCCAATGTCTCGGCGCGCCAGTCGATCCTCGTCGGCCTCGTCCAGTGCATCGCGATGATCCCCGGCGTCAGCCGCTCGGGCGCGACGATCCTCGGCGCGATGTCGTTCGGGGTCGATCGCAAGACCGCCGCCGAATTCAGTTTCTTTCTCGCGCTCCCGACGCTGACGGGGGCGACCGTGCTCCAGCTGTTCAAGCATCGCGATGCGATCACCACGAACGATCTTGGCCTGATTGCGGTCGGTTCGCTTGTTTCATTCGTCGTCGCGTGGGCGGTGATCAAGGCTTTCCTCGCCGTCGTCACGCGTTACGGCTTTGCTCCTTTCGCCTGGTACCGAATCATCGCCGGCGCCGCCGCGTTGATCTGGCTGGGCATGAGATAGGGCCGAAATGGAACCAATTTATGAAAGATAGTTGCGTAGAGCGGTTTTCGAACAAATTTGGCGTCAATTTAGATTAGTAATATTGTCCTATCGTCCAATTCGCCCGTGACAGGGCGTTGGCCGCCATGCAAATCCCCGCGCAACGAAGGGGATACTGCATGGCTTCCGAACGCATGCTCCAATTTGTGGAGTGTGAACAATCCTATCCGGACAAGCGCTCGCCCGAAGAGCGCGCGCGCGACTTTCGCGAGATCGCCGAGCGCTACGCGGCGCCGCAAGCCGACGCACAGGCGGCGCGCTGCTCGCAATGCGGCGTGCCATATTGCTCGGTGCACTGCCCGCTCCACAATCATATCCCCGACTGGTTGCGCCTGACGGCGGAAGGCCGGCTGCGCGAGGCCTATGAACTGAGCAACGCGACCTCGACGATGCCCGAGATTTGCGGCCGCATCTGCCCGCAGGATCGCCTCTGCGAAGGCAATTGCGTGATCGAATTTTCGGGCCATGGCGCGGTGACGATCGGCAGCGTCGAAAAATATATCACCGACACCGCCTGGGCCGAGGGCTGGGTCGAGCCGCTGCACGCAGGCGCCGCGACCGGCCAGTCGGTCGGCGTGATCGGCGCCGGCCCCGCGGGGCTGACCGCGGCCGAATATCTGCGCGTCCAAGGGCACGAGGTCCATGTCTATGACCGACACGACCGCGCCGGCGGCCTCCTGACCTATGGCATCCCCGGCTTCAAGCTGGAAAAGGACGTCGTGATGCGCCGCATCGAGCGGCTCGTGGAAGGCGGCGTCCAGTTCCATCTCGGCTTTGCGGTCGGCGAAGATGCAACGCTCGACGCGCTGCGCCAGAAGCATGACGCGATCCTGATTGCGACCGGCGTGTACAAGGCGCGCGAGATCGCCGTCCCCGGCAATAGCGCCGACGGCGTGATCGCCGCGCTCGACTATCTGATCGCGTCGAACCGCAAGAGCTTCGGTGACGAGGTTGCGGCGTTCGACGACGGGCGCCTCGACGCCAAGGGCAAGCATGTCGTCGTGATCGGCGGCGGCGACACCGCGATGGACTGCGTTCGCACCGCCGTCCGTCAGGGTGCCAAGTCGGTGAAATGCCTCTATCGCCGCGACCGCGAAAATATGCCGGGGTCGCAGCGCGAGGTCGCCAACGCCGAAGAGGAAGGCGTCGAGTTCGTCTGGCTCTCCGCGCCCGAAAGCTTCACCGCCGACAAGCATGTGAAAGAGGTCGCGGTTGCCGGCATGCGCCTCGGCGCGCCCGACGCGAGCGGCCGCCGCAGTCCCGAGGTCGACCCTGGCCGCAAGTTCGACGTTCCCGCCGACATGGTGATCAAGGCGCTCGGCTTCGATCCCGAGGAACTGCCGCAACTGTTCGGCTCGCCCGACCTGTCGGTCACGCGCTGGGGGACGCTGCGCGTCGATCACCAGACGATGATGACCAGCCTGCCCGGCGTTTTCGCCGCGGGCGACATCGTGCGCGGCGCGAGCCTCGTCGTCTGGGGAATCCGCGACGGCCGCGACGTCAGCAAACAGATGGCAAAGTGGTTGAAAGCGAAAGCGAAAGGCGAAAAGAAGGCAGCATGACCAAATGACCAACAGGGAAGGAAATTCATGATGCCGACGTTCAAATCGATCCTGCTCGCCGGAACGATCGCAATGCTGCCGTTGGGTGCGCCGGCATATGCCGCGCCCGAGGAAGCGCCGAACGCCGAGGTCGTACAACCACGCGACGACAGCGTGGTAGAGGCCGACAGCGAGGAAACCGCCGCGCAGGCAAAGGCGAAGTTCGAGCGCGAAATGGCCGAAGCGGTCGCAATGATCGAAAAAATGTTCGACACAAGCAGCCTGCCCCCGGTCGAACCCGCACGCCTCGCGCTTGCGCAAAAGACGATGGGCGCCTTGATCCCGAGCGGCAGCCTCGAACGGATGATGGACAATCTTTACGGCAAGATGTTCAAGACGCTGATGGGCGAGTTCGGCGGTCAGTCGGACATGATGCTTTCGATCAAGACCGGCGTCGAAAGCGACCAGATCGCAAAGCTGGACGAGGCGACCAAAGCCAAGGTCTCAGACATGTTCGACCCGTACCGCAAGGAACGCGAGGAACAGATCACCAAGGTCGTCAAGCCGCTGATCAGCGAAGTGCTCGCCGACATGGAACCGCCGATGCGCGAGGGCATGTCCAAAGCCTATGCGCGCAAGTTCACCGAAGCGCAGCTCACCGATCTCAACAGCTTTCTCGCGACTCCCACCGGCACGCTCTACGCCAATGAGTGGATGGCGCTGCAGGCCGATCCCGAAGTGATGCTGTCGATCATCAAGGCGATCCCGCCGCTGATTACGAAATTCGTCGACCGCGCGCCGCAGATCGAAAAGGACATGAAGGAGCTGCCGAAAGAAAAGCAGCTTTCGGATTTCAGCGACAAGGAACTGGCCCAGCTCGCGAAGCTGATGAAGGTCGATGTGAAGGTGCTGCAGGAACAGCGCGACATGTGGAACAGCCCCGTCGAGGACGAGGCGATGACCGACGTGGCCGAGGCGGCCGACGATTATGCCGTCGATGCTGCGGCGGACGCTGCGTCAGCGGCCGTCGACGCCGCAGCCGACCCGGCCGATCCCGCCTATGACCGCAGCAACTGGTCGGCGGCCGACCTGAAGCGCGTCGAAGATCTCGAACTCGCTTATGAAAATGCTTCGATCGCCGCATATCAGGCAGTCGAAGAAGCGGCCGAAAACGCGCGCAAGAAGCTGCCCGACTAAATACTCCGTCAGGAACGAAGACAAATGACCCACTACCCCACCCCCGATCACGCGCGGCTTGCCGAGCAGGGCATGTATCGCCCCGACCTCGAATCCGATGCCTGCGGCGTCGGCATGGTCGCGGCGACCGACGGCAAGCCGTCGCGCCGCGTCGTCGAGGCTGCGATCGAGGCGCTGCGGGCCGTCTGGCACCGCGGCGCGGTCGACGCCGATGGTATGACCGGGGACGGGGCGGGCATCCATGTCGACCTGCCCGTGCGATTCTTCGACGATGCGATCGCGGCGTCGGGGCACAAGGTGCGCCCGAACCGCCTCGCCGTCGGCATGGTGTTCCTGCCGCGCACCGATCTGGGCGCGCAGGAGGAATGCCGCACGATCGTCGAGGCCGAAATCATCGAGGCGGGCTTCACCATCTATGGTTGGCGCCAGGTGCCGGTCGATGTGTCGGTGATCGGCGACAAGGCGCAGCGCACGCGCCCCGAGATCGAGCAGATCATGATCGCGGGGCCGCTGCCCGAGGAACAGTCGATCGACGAGTTTGAAAAGCAGCTTTACCTCGTCCGCCGACGCATCGAGAAAAAGGTGATCGCGGCGCAGGTCGCTGACTTTTATATCTGCAGCCTGTCGGCGCGCTCGATCATCTACAAGGGGCTGTTCCTCGCCGAAAGCCTGGCCGATTTTTACCCCGACCTTACGAACAAGCTGTTCGAGAGCCGGGTCGCGATTTTCCACCAGCGCTATTCGACGAACACCTTCCCGCAATGGTGGCTCGCGCAGCCATTCCGTACGCTCGCCCACAATGGCGAGATCAATACGATCCGCGGCAACAAGAATTGGATGAAGAGCCACGAGATCAAGATGGCGAGCCTCGCCTTCGGCGAGCATAGCGAAGATATCAAGCCGGTGATTCCGGCGGGCGCGTCAGATACGGCCGCGCTCGACGCGGTGTTCGAGGCGCTGTGCCGAGCCGGCCGCGACGCTCCGACCGCGAAGCTGATCCTCGTCCCCGAAGCGTGGGTGACGAACGACGACATGCCGCAGGCGCACAAGGCGATGTATAATTATCTCGCCAGCGTGATGGAGCCGTGGGACGGCCCCGCCGCGCTCGCGATGACCGACGGCCGCTGGGCGGTCGCAGGCATGGACCGCAACGCGCTCCGTCCGCTGCGCTACACGCTCACCGCCGACAATCTGCTCGTCGTCGGGTCCGAAAGCGGCATGGTGCTGCTGCCCGAAGCCAGCGTGCGCAAGAAGGGCCGGCTCGGCCCCGGCCAGATGATCGCGGTCGACCTCGACGAGGGCACGCTTTTTGAAGACCGCGCAATCAAGGACAAGATCGCGGGCGCCGCCGATTACGCTTCACGCGTCAAGGGCTTCCGCACGATGGCCGACCTGCCCAAAGGCGGCAAATCGAACCTGCCAGCGTTCGACCGCAACGAATTGCTCCGCCGCCAGGTCGCCGCCGGCCTCACCATGGAAGATATGGAGTTGATCCTGTCCCCGATGGTCGAGGACGCGAAGGAAGCCGTCGGATCGATGGGCGACGACACGCCGCTCGCGGTCATTTCCGACAAGCCGCGCCACGTCGCGCAATTCTTCCGCCAGAATTTCAGCCAGGTCACCAATCCGCCGATCGACAGTCTGCGCGAACGGCATGTGATGAGCCTCAAGACGCGCTTCGCGAACCTCGCCAATATTCTCGACGAAAAGGGGCAGAGCGACCACGTCCTCGTGATCGATTCGCCCGTGCTCGTCGGCGACGATTGGGATCGGCTGCGCGCCTATTTCGGCGATGCGGTCGCCGATATCGACTGCACCTTCCCCGTCGGCGGCGATGCATCCACTCTACGTGATGCGATTGCTCGTGTCCGCCGCGAGGCCGAGGAGGCCGTACGCGCCGGGCGCAGCGAATTGTTCCTCACCGACCAGAATATCGGCGAAGGCCGCGTCGGCATGGCGATGGTGCTCGCCGCCGCCGCGGTCCACACGCATCTCGTGCGCAAGGGGCTGCGCAGCTACGCTTCGATCAACGTCCGCTCGGCCGAGGTGCTCGACACCCACGCCTTTGCCGTTCTGGTCGGCGTCGGCGCAACGACCGTGCACGCCTATCTTGCCGAAGCCGCGATCGCCGATCGCCAGTCGCGCGGCCTGTTCGGCGGACTTTCGCTCGACGAATGCCGCCAACGCTTCCGCAAGGCGATCGACGACGGGCTGCTCAAGATCCTCGCCAAGATGGGGATCGCGGTGATTTCTTCCTATCGCGGCGGCTATAATTTCGAGGCGGTCGGGCTGAGCCGTGCGCTCGTCAACGACCTCTTCCCCGGCATGCCGGCCAAGATTTCGGGCGAGGGCTATCAGTCGCTGTTCATCAACGCGACCGAGAAACATGAGGCGGCGTTCGACGCACGCGTCACCACGCTGCCGATCGGCGGTTTCTATCGCCAGCGCGCGGGTGGCGAGGCGCACGCCTATTCGGCGCAGTTGATGCACCTGCTCCAGACCGCGGTCGCCACCGACAGCTATTCGACCTATCTGCAATTTGCGCGCGGGGTCGCCGACCTGCCGCCGATCTACCTCCGCGACCTGATGGAATTCAACTATCCCGCGCAAGGCGTGCCGCTCGACAGCGTCGAGGCGATCACCGAGATCCGCAAGCGCTTCGTCACCCCCGGCATGTCGCTCGGCGCGCTGTCACCCGAAGCGCATGAGACGCTGGCGATCGCGATGAACCGCATCGGCGCCAAGGCGGTGTCGGGCGAAGGCGGCGAGGCGAGCGAGCGCTACAAACCCTATGGCAATGGCGACAATGCCAACAGCAACATCAAGCAGATCGCGAGCGGCCGCTTCGGCGTTACCGCCGAATATCTCGGCGCGTGCGACGAGATCGAGATCAAGGTCGCGCAGGGCGCCAAGCCCGGCGAAGGCGGCCAGCTTCCGGGCTTCAAGGTCACCGAGTTCATCGCGCGGCTGCGCCATGCGACGCCGGGCGTGACCCTCATTTCCCCGCCGCCGCACCACGACATCTATTCGATCGAGGATCTCGCCCAGCTCATCTACGACCTGAAACAGATCAACCCGAAGGCGCGCGTCTGCGTCAAGCTTGTCAGCTCCGCGGGCATTGGCACGGTCGCGGCGGGGGTCGCGAAGGCGCATGCCGACGTCATCCTCGTTGCGGGCAACACCGGCGGTACCGGCGCCAGCCCGCAGACCAGCGTCAAATATGCCGGCACGCCGTGGGAAATGGGGCTCAGCGAAGTCAATCAGGTCCTTACCCTCAACGGCCTGCGCCACCGTATCCGCCTGCGCACCGACGGCGGGCTCAAGACCGGGCGCGACATCGTGATCGCCGCCATCCTGGGCGCCGAGGAATATGGCATCGGGACATTGAGCCTCGTCGCGATGGGCTGCATCATGGTGCGCCAGTGCCATTCGAACACCTGCCCCGTCGGCGTCTGCACGCAGGATGAGAAGCTGCGCCAGAAATTCACGGGCTCGCCCGAGAAGGTGATCAACCTGATGACCTTCATCGCCGAGGAAGTGCGCGAAATTCTTGCCAAGCTTGGGTGCCGCAGCCTCGACGAGGTGATCGGGCGCACTGAACTTCTTCGTCAGGTCAGCCGCGGCGCCGAACATCTCGACGACCTCGACCTCAATCCGATCCTCGCCAAGGTCGATGCGCCCGACGACCAGCGGCGTTCGCAAGGGCCGAGCTTCCGCAACCCGGTGCCCGACAGCCTCGACGCGCAGATCCTCAATGACGCAAAACCGCTGTTCGAGCGCGGCGAACGCATGCAGCTGACGTACAATGTCCGCAACACGCACCGCGCCGTCGGCACCCGCCTGTCAGCCGAGGTCACCGCACGCTTCGGGATGAAGGGGCTCGCCGACAACCATGTGCAGGTCCGGCTGCGCGGCACCGCGGGCCAGTCGCTCGGCGCCTTCCTGTGCCAGGGCGTGACGCTCGAGGTCTTCGGCGATGCGAACGACTATGTTGGCAAGGGCCTGTCGGGTGGCCGCATCATCGTTCGGCCGACAGTATCGAGTCCGCTCGTCAGCCAGCATAACAGCATCGTCGGCAACACTGTCCTCTATGGCGCAACCGCGGGCACCTTGCTCGCGGCGGGTCAGGCGGGCGAGCGCTTCGCGGTCCGCAATTCGGGCGCGAATGTCGTCGTCGAAGGCTGCGGCGCCAACGGCTGCGAATATATGACCGGCGGCACCGCGGTCATCCTCGGCCCCGTCGGCTCGAACTTCGGCGCCGGCATGACCGGCGGCATGGCCTTCGTGCTCGACACCGACGAACTGTTCGAGCGCCGCGCCAACGGCGAATCGATCGTGTGGCAGCGGCTCGCGAGCGCCCATTGGGAAGGGGTGCTCAAGGACCTGGTCGAAGACCATGCCAAGGCGACAGGCAGCAAATGGTCGGCCGAAGTGCTCGCCGACTGGGACCGCTGGCGCGGCCGCTTCTGGCAGATATGCCCGAAGGAAATGCTGAGCCGCCTGACGCATTCGCTGAACGAGGAAGAGGCCGAGGTCGTCGCGGCCGAATGACCCGCCGTGGCGGCGATGCGCTTCGTCGCATCGTCGCGGCACGTTCAGCGCAGCGAAAGCGTTGCTTTGCTAGGGAGCCGCATCGATTTCCGCATCCGGAAAGGCTGAAGTCATGCGCTCGACCGCAAAATTGTCCCTGTTCGCTCTCCCCCTGTTCGCGCTTGCCGCGCCCGCGTCCGCGAGCGATATGCGGGGCGCGGTCGCGACGCTCAACGATCCGGTCGCGCAGGAACGGATGGCCGAGACGATCACCGCGATGGTCGGCGCGCTGATGCAGATGCAGGTTGGCCCGCTCGCGAAGGCAGTGGCGCAGATCGATCCGGAGTCCGACGCCGCCTATATCCCGCCCGACGCGACGCTCGGCGAAGTCACCGGCAGCGACCCCTATTATGCCGAGCGCATGGGCGACGATGTCCGCGCCACCACGCGTATGGCGGGCCACGCGGCATCGGCGATCGCCGCTTACGCGCCGGTCCTCAAGGACATGGCGCGCGATCTTGCCGCGCAGTGGGAAAGGGAGCGCGCGGAGTCGCGCCGCTGACGCATAATCGACAATCGGCTGCATTCCGCGCGCCATAGCCGTTGCGCGCGGCGCCTCGCTGCCGCTATGCCAGATGCATGTGGCAACTCTATCAATTCCCGCTCTGTCCCTTTTCGCGCAAGGTCCGCCTGTTGCTGGGCGAAAAGGGGGTCGGGTACGAGTTGGTACGCGAATCGCCGTGGGAACGCCGCGACGAATTCATCGACCTCAATCCCGCCGGGCGCACCCCTGTGATGGTCGATCAGGCGCGCGGCCAGGTGCTGATCGACAGCATGGCGATCGCCGAATATTTCGAGGAAACCGTCGAAGGCAAGGCGATGATCAACGGTACCGCGGCGAACCGCGCCGAGATCCGCCGACTGACATCCTGGTTCGACCACGACTTTTATTATGAAGTCACCGGCCCCCTGCTGTTCGAACGCATGCAAAAGCGCATCGTCCACCGCCAGCCGCCCGACGGCGGCGCCCTGCGCGAGGCGATGAAGGCGGCGAACAACCATCTCGACTATGTCGACTATCTGATCGACCATCGCACTTGGCTCGCCGGCGCGACGATGAGCCTCGCCGACCTGACCGCCGCCGCGCATATTTCGGTCGCCGATTATCTCGGCGGAATCGACTGGACCGGGCACGAACAGACCAAGGGCTGGTATTCGGGCCTCAAATCGCGGCCGAGCTTTCGCCCGCTGCTGGCCGAGCGGATGGAGATCGTGACGCCGCCGAAATATTATGAGGATGTGGACTTTTAAGCTGGCGCAGCAAGAAGTGCTCGCCGGCGAAAGCCGGGGCTCACGCGGTGCAGCGCTACGCAATCTGGGGCCCGGCTTTCGTCGGGAAACACGAACTGGCGCTCAGCAGCCCTTATATTTCCAGTTGCGCTCCTTACCCTCCGCGACCTGCGCCACGATCGTTTCGATGCGCTTGGTGCGCGTTTCCTCGCGCTTTGCCTCGATCACCCATTCGATATATTCGCGCCGCTTGCCGGGCGAGAAGGCGTCCCAATGGCCCCGCGCCGCCGCGTTGGCCTTCAGCGCCGCGCCAAGATCGTCGGGCAGGTCGAGCGCCGCCTTTGGTTTCGGGGGCAGCCGCTTGGCTTTCCCCTCACCGCAAAGCGCCGCCGCCTTCTGGACATAAGCTGCCATCTGCTTGTCATCGGGCAGGTCGGCGAGCGATGTGAGCCGTCCCATGCTCCCCATCGCGCCGGTGTCGCGCGGCGACCCGGTGACGTCTTCGTCGCGCCAGAAGCCGAAGGTCGCATGTTCCTTGAATGCCGCCATGCCCGCAAGATTCTGGCCGTTCAGCACGAAATGCGGAACGCCCCATTTCAGCGTTTCCTCCGCGCCCGGCGCATGGGTGTGCACGAGCTCGCGCAAATGGGTCAGGATCGGCTGCGCGAAGGCCTGTCGCTTCGCGATATAGGCGTCGACGCGCGGATCGCGGGTCAGGTTGGCCACCGCGCAGCGACCAGATAGTTGAGCGCCTCGCTGCCGCCAAGCTTGAAGCCCTTGGCCGCCGATGGCGACAGCCCGGTGCGGTCGATGACCTCGAGCCCCGCAGCGTCGAGCAGCTTCGTCAACTCCTCGGGCTTCAGGAATTGATCCCAATCGTGCGTCCCGCGCGGCACCGCGCCGACGCGCTCGGCCGCCTCGACAAGCAGCAGTTTCGACAGCATCGTCCGGTTGGGTGTCGACAGGATCATCAGTCCACCGGGCGCGAGCCGCGCCGCCAGTTCGCCGATGAAGGCCGCAGGGTCGGCGACATGCTCGACGACTTCCATCGAGGTGACAAGGTCGAAAGTCGCAGGCGGCAGCGCGGACAGTTCACCCGCGAAATAGGTGATCGCAAGCCCCTGTCCCGCGGCATGATCGCGCGCAGCTGCAATATTTTCGGGCGCAGCATCGACGCCGGTGACCTTCGCGCCCATTCGCGCGAGCGGCTCGGCGAGCAGCCCCGCGCCGCAGCCGACGTCGAGCGCGCCGCGCCCGGCAAGCGCATGACGCTCGCGCGCGTCGACCTGCCAATGCGCGTCGATCTGATCGCGGATATAGGCAAGCCGCACCGGATTGAGCTTGTGCAGCATCGCCGACGAGCCGTGCGGGTCCCACCAGTCGGCGGCAAGCGCGCCGAAATGGGCGGCTTCATTCGGATTAATCGTCGCGGCGCTCATGCTCAGCGATGTGGCACCGCGCCTTCCCGGGTGCAAGAAATTCTATCGCGCGCATAGGTTCTCACGCTTGCCATCGCCCTTCCCCTTCCGTAACGACGCGGGCGCCGCGGAAATGCTTGGAAAAGTTGCGGCGGAAACCAGATCGAGAAAGCGGGGCGACATGGCGCGGATCGTGATGAAATTCGGGGGCACGTCGATGGCGGGCACCGAGCGGATTCGCACCGTGGCGAAACTTGTCGCGCGCGAAGTCGCGCAGGGAAACGAGGTCGCGGTCGTCGTCTCCGCGATGGCCGGCGAGACCGACCGGCTTGTGAATTTTTGCCGCGAGGCGAACCCGCGCTACGATCCCGCCGAATATGACGTCGTCGTCGCGGCGGGCGAACAGGTGACGTCGGGCCTGCTCGCGCTCACCCTGCAGGCGATGGGCGTCCCGGCGCGCAGCTGGCTCGGCTGGCAGCTCCCGATCCGTACCGAGGAGGCACATGCCCGCGCGCGCATCCTCGACATCGACACCGGCGCGCTGACCGCTGCGATGGGACGCGGCGAGGTCGCGGTCATCCCCGGCTTCCAGGGCATGATGGACGACGGCCGCGTCGCGACGCTTGGCCGTGGCGGCTCGGACACCAGCGCGGTTGCCGTGGCGGCGGCGGTGAAAGCCGACCGCTGCGACATCTACACCGACGTCGACGGCGTCTACACCACCGACCCGCGCATCGTCGCGCGCGCGCGCAAGCTCGACTATGTCACCTATGAGGAAATGCTCGAACTCGCGAGCGTCGGCGCCAAGGTGCTCCAGACGCGCTCGGTCGGGCTGGCGATGAAGATGGGCGTGCGCGTGCAAGTGCTCTCGAGCTTCGTCGAGGGCGACGAGGCGCCCGCCAAAGGCACGATGATCGTCAGCGACGAGGAAATAGAGGAACATCAGATGGAACGGCAGCTGATCACCGGCATCGCCCACGACAAGAATGAAGCAAAGATCATCGTCACGCGCGTGCCCGACAAGCCGGGCGCGGTCGCCAACATCTTCGGTCCACTCGCCGCGGCCGGAATCAACGTCGACATGATCATCCAGAATGTCGGCCGCGAAAAGGGCGAGACCGACGTGACCTTCACCGTTCCGGGCACCGACCTTCTCCGCTCGATCGACCTGCTCGAAGGCGCCAAGGACAAGATCGGCTTCAATCGCATCATCAGCGACGACAAGGTCGCGAAGGTCAGCGTCGTCGGAGTCGGCATGAAGAGCCATGCGGGCGTTGCGAGCACGATGTTCCGCGCTTTGGCCGATCGCGGAATCAACATCCAGGCGATTTCGACCAGCGAGATCAAGGTCAGCGTGCTGATCGACGAGGATGAAACCGAACTCGCGGTGCGCGTGCTGCACACCGCTTACGGGCTCGACGCCGAATAATCACTCCGCCACGAACGGTTGCAGCGCACCGCCAGCGCGGCGGCGCAGCCGCGCCTGCGTGATATAGTGCACAACCGCGATGTGGATCGCGAACAGGCCGAATTTCGACGCGAGCGGAAAGATGCCGATGAACAGCGGCCACCATGCGGTGAAGAAAAGCGCAATCGCGAGGTTCAGGCCCGCGCTCGCAAACATCAGCGCTGCCCATATCATCCCGAAGCGGTCCATGACATCGCCGACGATCGCCAGTTGCTCGGGTGGGATATAGCGATTGAGCCAGCCCTTGCGCAGCATCACACTGCCGACGATCAGGTAGACGATCGTCGGCTTTGCCATCACGAAACGCGGATCGCCGGTGAACAGCGTCGCGGCGGCGGTAAAGAGCACCGAGGCCAGGCTGATCCACTGCAACGCGGCGACCTTCTTGCCGCGTGCAAGCTCGTAACCGACGACGCCGAGCGCCACGACGGTGCCCGCAATCGTCGCGGTGACAATCCCTGCCCCGGCAACGAGCAGCACCGCAAACACCAACACGCCGAGCGAATCGAACAGCATCGGTCCGATGGCATAGAGCAAGGTCTTCATCCGCCTGTCCCCTCCGACTCAATGTTATCGACGTAAACATTGATCGCGAACGCGAATTAGGTCAAGCACAAATTGACAATGTTAACATTGGATGCGGCCAAACGCGATTATGGCGCGATCAGCTGCGCAGCCGGACCTTTGCCGTCACCGACAGGCCGGGGCGCAGTTCCGCGAGCGCCGCCTGCCCCGGATCGAGCCGGATCCGCACCCCGACGCGCTGGACGATCTTGGTGAAATTACCCGATCCGGGCTCGAAGGGCAGCAGGGTGAATTCGCTTCCCGATCCTGGCGCCAGGCTTTCGACCGTGCCGTGCAGCGTGTCGCCGAGCGCATCGACATAGACGTCGGCTTTCTGCCCGGGGCGCATCCCGCGTGTTTGCGTTTCCTTGAAATTGGCGACGACATAGATCGACCTGACCGGCACCACCGACAGCAGGCGCGAGCCGGGCTGGACGAAATCGCCGACCTGAATGCGCCGGTTGCCGACAACGCCGTCGATCGGCGCCACCACCAGCGTGTGCCCGCGGTCGAGCTTCGCCAGCGCGAGCGCGGCGCGCGCCTTGGCGGCCTCGGCTTCGGCTGCCTTCACCTGCGCCGCGAGGATCGGCCCCTTCGCCCGCGTCACCGCCGCCGCCTCGACGCTGGCGCCAAGGTCGGCGCGCGAACGCTGCGCCGCCGACGCCGCGCCGACCGCGGTCGCCGATACCTGTTCGGCATCGCGCTTCGTCACGAACCCGTCGACGAGCAACACATTATAGCGCCGCCGATCCTCCGCCGCGCGGGCATATTCGGCATCGGCGGCGGCGATCTGCGTCCGCACCGATCGGATCTGCGCTGCGGCAAGCTGCTGCTCGGCGCCGAGCGAGGCGAGCGTCGCGCGCGCCGTCGCAACCTCGGCGTCCGCATCGGCAACCGCGGCCTCGGCCGCCATCAGCCGCGAGTCATAATCGCGCACGTCGATGCGCACGAGCGGATCGCCTGCCTTCACCGCCTGATTGTCCTTGACCATTACGGCGGTGACGAGCCCGCCGACGCGCGGCGCAACCTCGCTCGCGTCGGCCTGCAGATAGGCGTTGTCGGTCGATTCCGCGCTGCGCGGCGACACTATCCACCAGATCCCGAGCGCGGCGATGGCAAGCGCGACAAGCCCGATCTTCCAGGCTTTCTTCGGCAACGCGAGGCGACGGCGCGGACTTTCTGTGGCTGTCGCTTCGGCCTCGATCGTCACCGGCGCGTTCATGACTGGATCACCAGCAGGGTCGAGGTCGCAGTTGCATAGAGCCGCCCCGCTTCGTCGGTCAGCTTCGCTTCGACGTATGCGACCCGGCGGCCCATCGAAATCACCCGCCCCTCGGCGCGGACCTTGCCCGTCTCCCCGGTCATCGCCTTCAAATAGGAGGTCTTGAGTTCGAGCGTCGTCATTGCCTGATCGTCGGCGAGCCGCGTCACCACCGCGATGCCGCAGGCCGAATCGAGCAAAGTCGCGGCATAGCCGCCATGGACGATCCCCATCGGGTTATAATGTTCGGGTCCCGGCACGCCTTCGAACGCCGCCCAGCCGTCACCGGCATCGACAAGCTGGAACCCCAGCGTCTCGCCGATCGGCGGGCGCCCGCCGCTTGCAATCAGCCCCTGCACCTTCGCGAGCGTCATTGCGCGGCCTCCAACCCGTAGCGCGCCACGATGCTGGCGTGCGTATCCGCGAGCAATGCGTCGGACAGTAGAGGATCGCCGACCGCACGCGCCAACGCGACCCCGCCAACAAGCTGCGCGAGCAGCGCATGCGATTCCGCGGCTGCATCGGCATATCCAAGCTTCGCCAGCGGCGCGGCAAGACGTCCCGCAATCCCCTCGACCCCGGCGCCGAACCGGTCGCGCGTCGCGGGCTGCGACCGTGCAAAATCGCCCGACAGCGTAGGCAGCGGGCAACCGCGGTCGCGGCTGTCGCGATGTGCGGGCGACAAGTAGAAATCGACATACGCACGCAGCACCCTGTGCGGGTCGCCATTGGCGTCGATCTTTTCGGTTCGCGCGCGGGCATCGGCGAACATCGTCCCGATCGCTTCCTTCACCAGCGCATCCTTCGACGGAAAATGCGCATAGAAGCCGCCGTGGGTCAGCCCGGCGCGCGCCATGATGCCCGCCACCGCGACATTGTCGGGCCCCTTCGCACGAATTTCCTTCGCCGCCTCTTTCAGCACCCGCTCACGGGTCTCGGCCTTGTGCTCGGTTGAATAGCGCACTTGCGTCTCCTTTTATATGACGCATATAATATAAAGACGACAGGACACAAGACCCATGGCCTCCATCCCGCTTTCTTCCGCTGCCGCAGACGCGCCGTTCAACCCGGCGGCGATGCCCGACGCGCGGAAATATCTGATCTTCGCGGTGATGGCGTTCGGCCAGTTCATGGCGCTGATCGACATCCAGATCGTCGCCGCATCCCTGAACGAGGTGCAGGCGGGATTGAGCGCCGGCCCCGACGAGATCAGCTGGGTGCAGACCGCCTATCTGATGGCCGAACTGGTGATGATCCCCTTCTCCGCCTTCCTTGCCCAAGCGCTGTCGACGCGCTGGCTGTTCGCGGCGTCGGCGGGGTTGTTCACCATCGCGAGCATCCTCTGCGGCCTCGCGTGGAGCATCGAATCGATGATCCTGTTCCGCGCGGTACAGGGCTTCGTCGGCGGCGCGATGATCCCGACCGTGTTCGCGACGGGCTATATGCTGTTCGAGGGCAAGCAGCGCGCGATGATTCCCGCGATCCTCGGCATGGTCTCGGTACTCGCGCCGACGCTGGGACCGACCGTGGGCGGCTGGATCACCGACGCGATGGGCTGGCGCTGGGTCTTTTTCATCAATGTCCTGCCCGGCGCGATGGTCACGATCGCGATCCTCGCGCTCGTGCGGATCGACAAGCCGAACCTGCCGATGTTGCGCAAAATCGACTGGGTCCACCTAGCCTCGATGGCAGTCTTCCTCGCCGGGCTCGAGTTCGTGCTCGAGGAAGGGCCGAAGCACGACTGGTTCAGCGAACCCGAAATCGCAATCGGCGCCTGGGTGTCGTTCGTCGCCTTCGGCCTCTTCCTCGAACGCTCGTTCCGCTCGGACGGCCCGATCGTAAAGCTCACCCCCTTTCGCAAGCCGACCTTTGTCTTCGCCTGCGTCTTCAACCTCGTGATCGGTTTCGGCCTTTACGCCAGCACCTATCTCGTCCCGATCTTCCTGGGGCGCGTGCAGGGATACAACGCCTCCGAAATCGGCACGACGGTCTTCGTATCTGGCCTCGCGCAGCTCCTCGGCGTGCCGATCGCCGCCGCGCTGTCACAGAAAGTCGACCAGCGCATCGTCATCACCTTCGGGCTCAGCCTGTTCGCGCTCGGCCTCTGGATGTTCAGCTTCATGACCCCCGAATGGGGCTTCGCCGCGCTCTTCTGGCCGCAGGTCGTGCGCAGCTTTGCGATCATGCTGTGCATCGTCCCCTCGGTCGGGCTCGCGCTCGGCAATTTCGAGGGGGCCGAGCTGCGTTACGCCTCGGGGCTGTTCAACCTGATGCGCAATTTGGGCGGCGCGATCGGCATCGCGCTCGTCAACACTTGGCTCGGCGACAATTTGCGCATCCACATGCTGCGCCTGTCCGAAGCCTTGGGCCGCTCAGCCGACGCCGCGAACGAGGCCGCAGCGGCGCTGGCGCAGCACATCGGCCGCACTGTCTCGGACCCCGCGCTCGCGCAGCAAATGGCCGAAGGCACGCTTGGCCGTCTCGTCGGCCGCGAGGCGCTGACGCTCGCCTTCGACGATGTGTTTCGGCTGATGGCCTATCTGTTCCTTGCCGCGCTGGTGATGGTGCCCTTTTGCAAACCGCCGCCGATCGGCGGTCCGGCGCCGAAGGACGCGCATTAGTTCAAGCGCGAGAATGATTTGTCCGGAAACGACCCCATTGCGGACATCCCAAGCCTATTCCTCAAGATTTAGGCGTGAGACTTTCCGGCTGTCATCGATGCACAGTTGAATGGCGCCGCCCGGCGTAGGCTGCTTCTTTAAGAAGTGAAAACACCGCACTTGGTCAGGCGCGGCAAGGACTTCCGCTGAACAATTCTCCGCAGCGAAACTATCTCGTTGCTCTCCAACTGCATCGGCAGCGGCGACCCATGCGGCGTCTATGATCGGATCCCCTCTATTTCGATGAACCACCTGCATACTTTTCAGGTAGCTGAACCTAGACGCGGAGCACCCGTCGGCGGCGTTCCCAAACGATGGGTGCGGATCATTAATTGGCAGTTTCTCGACGCCACCACACGCAACTATGGGAACAGCTAACGACGCCGACAAAGCAATCAAGAAGCAATTAGGGCGGCAGCCTCCCATCGCAGTTCTTCGCCTACCATTTTTCTAGAGCGACAAGAGTGACCCAGAATTGGCGAATGTCAACTTCCCACCCCTAAGCAGACCTTCGAAAACCCTTTCCTACATTATCGCGCTATGCTCCATACTGGCAGATGGAACACCGCACCCCGCCCGCCCCGCTCCTCGCCGACACCGGCCTCGCCTTCACGCCCGTCCCGGGGCAGCGCCATCGCGCCGATGGCTGGTCGCCCGAAACGCAGGCCAACTTCATCCGTGCGCTCTCGGCAATGGGTTCGGTCGGGCAGGCGGCAAAGGCCGTCGGCATGGGGCGGCGTTCGGCCTATCGCCTTCGCGACCGGCCCGGCGCGGCGAGTTTCGCCGCCGCCTGGGACCGCGCGATTTCGATGGGACGCACGCACCAATTCAGCATCGCGATGGACCGCGCGATCAACGGCGTCACCATTGTGCGGGTGATGAAAGGTGGCGCCGTCGATGTCTCCGGCGGCCCCGACATGGACATTGTCCGCTCGGCGCTGCGCGAAGATGCCGCACCGCTTAAGGCCACAAAGGACACAGTTTGAACGCGCGCATGCGGGGCTTTTGTGGCTTTAGGCAAAAAAGACCCGCCCCCAGGCCCATGTCCCCGGGGGCGGATCGCGACCCGTCGTCCTTTGGCCGCCCCGGCCCCGCGGCATGATGCGGGGCCGGGGCGCCGGATCAGGCGAGGTCGAAACGGTCGGCGTTCATCACCTTGGTCCACGCCTTGACGAAGTCGCGCACGAATTTTTCATCACTGTCGGACTGCGCATAGACTTCAGCCACCGCGCGCAGTTCCGAATTGGAACCGAAGATCAGGTCGGCCCGCGTCGCGCGCCAGGTCTCGCCGCCGCCCTTGCGGTCGGTCGCGACATATTCCTGGTCGTCCGATCCGTCGACGGCCTTCCACACATTGGTCATGTCGAGCAGGTTGACGAAAAAGTCGTTCGTCAGCTGCCCCGACCGCTTGGTGAAGTGACCGTGCCCGCGCTCGCCATGGTTGGCGCCGAGGACGCGGAGGCCGCCGATCAGCACGGTCATCTCGGGCACCGACAGGCCGAGCAGCGAAGCACGATCGAGCATCATTTCCTCGATCTTCACCGCCAGCTTCTTTTTGCCGACATAGTTGCGGAAGGCGTCGGCTTCGGGCTCCATCACCTCGAAGCTCTCGACGTCAGTCTGCTCCTGCGACGCGTCGCCGCGGCCGCCGGTGAAGGGCACCGCGACGCTGAAGCCCGCGTCCTTGATCGCCTTTTCAAGACCCACGACGCCGCCGAGCACGATGGCGTCGGCCATCGACATCGAACCGCGCAAACCGTCGAGCGTATCCAGAACCTTGGCGAGCATCGCGGGTTCATTGACTTCCCAGTCCTTCTGCGGCGCAAGACGGACACGCGCGCCGTTGGCCCCGCCGCGGAAATCGGACTTGCGGAAGGTGCTGGCCGACGCCCAGGCGGTCTTGATCAGCTGGCTGACCGTCAGGCCGGATGCCGCGATCTTGTCCTTCACCGCCTTGACGTCGGCGTCCGAAGGCATGGTGCCCGCGGGGATCGGGTCCTGCCAAATCAGGTCTTCGGCGGGGACTTCGGGGCCGAGGTAGCGGACCTTGGGCCCCATGTCGCGGTGCGTCAGTTTGAACCAGGCGCGCGCGAAGGCGTCGCGGAACGCCTCATGGTCGTCGCGGAACCGCTCGCTGATCTTGCGGTAGTCGGGATCGCGCTTCAGCTGCATGTCGGCGGTGGTCATCATCGTCGGGACCTTGATATTCGGGTCCCACGCCGCCGGCGCCATATCCTCTTCCTTCTGGTCGATCGGCTGCCACTGGTTCGCACCCGCGGGCGACTTCACCAGCTCGTAATCATAGTCGAACAGCAGGCGGAAGAAATTGTCGGTCCATTTGTCGGGCGTGTTCGTCCACGCGCCTTCGAGGCCGCTGGTGACGGTATGTTCGCCGATGCCGCCGCTCTCGTGGCCGCTGACCCAGCCGAAGCCCTGCGCGGCAAGGTCGCCGCCCGCGGGTGCTGCGCCGAGCAGCGACGCGTCGCCATTGCCGTGCGCCTTGCCGAAAGTGTGGCCGCCGGCGGTGAGCGCGACGGTTTCCTCGTCGTTCATCGCCATGCGCTTGAAGGTTTCCTTCATGTCACGCGCCATGCCTTCGTCATCGTGCGAGTTGCCCTGCGGCCCTTCGGGGTTGACGTAGATCAGCCCCATCTGGATCGCGGCGAGCGGACCCTCGATCTCGTGCATGCCATGTTCGGGGGCGATGCGCGTCTGGACGCCCTGGTTGACCCATTTGTCCTCGCTGCCCCAGTAAATGTCGCGTTCGGGCTCATAGACGTCGACGCGGCCGCCGCCGAAGCCGAACACCGGCCCGCCCATGCTTTCGATCGCGACATTGCCCGCGAGGATGAACAGGTCGGCCCAGCTGATCTTGTTGCCATATTTTTGCTTGATCGGCCAAAGCAGGCGCCGCGCCTTGTCGAGATTGCCGTTGTCGGGCCAGCTGTCCAGCGGCGCGAAACGCTGTTGCCCGCTGTTGGCGCCACCGCGACCGTCGGCGGTGCGATAGGTGCCCGCGGCGTGCCACGCCATGCGGATGAAGAAAGGACCATAATGACCATAGTCGGCCGGCCACCACGGCTGGCTGTCGGTCATCAGCGCGGTCAGGTCGTCCTTCAGCGCCTGATAGTCGAGCGACTTGAATGCCTTCGCATAGTCGAAATCCTCGCCCATCGGGTTCGAGGAGCCGTTGGGGTTGAGGATTTCGGTCGCCAGCATCTCGGGCCACCAGTCCTTGTTCGTCCGGCCGAGCAGCGCGCGCACGCCCCCGGGCTGATGGACCGGGCAGCCACCCGCGGCATCGATGGGGGTCTGGTCGTTCATGCAGTCTCTCCTCGTTTTGGATGTTGTGCGATCGTGATGCGGCAGGATGACCGGCGCATGACGATGCCGCGGCGGCGGGGCCGCAAACGGCTGTCGGCGCGTGCTGGCGTCGAGTCGATGGCGTCATCCTTTCGTTCTGACCGGGGAAAGTTACGCCGCGCATCCCCATCGACATAACCGAATAAGCTGAATTCAGTCATCGAATGAACCGATCAAAAACGCGAGGGTTGCCCGAGCGAAGGGCGCCCGTCCCGCCCCGGCCACGCCCCGGCTAAAAGGTGGAACACATGGCATCGCCGGCGGGTTGGTCGGGTGTCGCGGCATGATGGCATGGCGCGGCAAAAGGAGATGGAAAGTGGCTAACAACCCCAACCAGCAGAACCAGAAGGCCCCGCAGGCTGATCGCGACGAAGAACAACGCCGCCAGCAGCAACAGCAGGGCGGGCAGGATCGCCAGCAGGGCGGTCAGCGGTCCGATCAGGATCAGGCCAAGAACCCGCAGCAGCGCTGACATCCAGCCTGCATGAGAAAGGGCGGCCCTGCGGGGCCGCCCTTTTCATTCGTGCGCGGAATGAAGCGAAAAGCGGATCTTGATCGTCCTCCTCCCGGTACACGATAACGCCGGGGATTGCACGTGAGTCCCAGTGCTGGCAAAGGCGCTCTCAATGAGCAAAATTAACGATCTGATGGCCCGCGGGACCGAGCTTCTCGGCAGCGACTATGCCATTCTTTGCGGCGCGATGAGCTGGGTCTCCGAACGCCATCTGGTCAGCGCGATCAGCAATGCCGGCGGGTTCGGCGTGATAGCGTGCGGCGCGATGACGCCTGAGCTTCTCGATGCCGAAATCGCCGCGACAAAGGCGTTGGCGACGCGCGATTTCGGCGTGAACCTGATCACCATGCATCCCCAGCTTTTCGAACTGATCGACGTCTGCGCCAAACACGGCGTCGGCCATGTCGTGCTCGCCGGCGGGCTACCGCCCAAGGGCAGCCTCGAAGCGATCAAGGCGTCGGGAGCAAAGGTCATCTGTTTCGCACCGACCCTCGCGCTGGCCAAAAAACTCGTGCGGTCGGGCGTCGACGCGCTGGTTATCGAGGGGATGGAGGCGGGCGGCCATATCGGCCCCGTATCGACGAGCGTGCTTGCGCAGGAAATCCTGCCGGCACTCGCCGACGAAGTGCCGATTTTCGTCGCCGGGGGCATTGGCCGCGGCGAAGCGATCGCGGCTTATCTCGAGATGGGCGCATCGGGCGTCCAGCTCGGTACCCGCTTCGTATGCGCGACCGAAAGCATCGCGCATCCCAATTTCAAAAAGGCCTTCATGCGCGCGTCGGCGCGCGAGGCAGTCGCGAGCGTCCAGATCGACCCGCGCTTGCCCGTCATTCCCGTCCGTGCGCTCAAAAATGCCGGGACCGAAGCGTTTACGGCCAAGCAGCGCGAGGTTGCAAACAAGCTCGACGCTGGCGAAGTCGATATGATCGAAGCGCAGCTCGAGATCGAACATTATTGGGCGGGCGCGCTGCGCCGCGCCGTGATCGACGGCGACGTCGAGAATGGCTCGTTAATGGCAGGGCAATCTGTCGGCATGGTATCGCAGGAAGAAAGCGCCGCCGAGATCATCGCAACTTTGGTGCAGCAGGCCGAAAGTGCGTTGCAGGCACGGGATTGACGCCGCATATTTGCGGTTGGGGAGTGGATCATGAATTTGTCGCGTAAGATTATCGTCGCCGCCCTGCTCGCGGGTTTGGCCGCTTGTACGAAGGCACCGC
>NZ_LNSA01000021.1 GCF_001468465.1 Sphingopyxis sp. H115 | reverse complement strand
GGGTGGGGCATGTCGATGGCGCACAAGCGCCACAGGCCCCACCCCGACCCTCCCCTGAAGGGGAGGGAGAATTGTCCGTCTCCGAAGTCGTCGATACTTTGGCCGCCACGAGCCGCAGCGATGCGCCCGCGGTTGTCGCGTCGCTGCTCGACCGGCTCGATGCCGACGGGCGCTATGCGCTGCTCAAGCTCGCGCTCGGCGGGATGCGCGTCGGGGTGTCGGCGCGGCTCGCGAAACAGGCGTTCGCGCAGGCGTTCCATGTGCCGATCGACGATGTCGAGGAGCTGTGGCACGCGATCCCGCCGCCCTATGCGCCGCTGTTCGCATGGGGCGAGGGCAGGGCCGAGCGCCCCGACCTTGCCGACGTCGCCTTCTTCCGCCCCTTCATGCTCGCGCATCCGCTCGAGGAGGAGCGCGTCGACCTTGCCGACTATGCCGCCGAATGGAAATGGGACGGTATTCGCGTCCAGATCGTCCGCGGTGGCGCCGAGACGCGCATCTACAGCCGCGGTGGTGAGGAAATCAGCGCAGCTTTTCCCGAACTGGTCGCGGCGTTCGACCAGGATGCGGTGATCGACGGCGAACTGCTCGTACGCGGCGAGACGCAGGGGGGTGACGCGGCGAGCTTCAACGCGCTCCAACAGCGGCTCGGACGCAAGACCGTGTCGAAGAAGATGCTCGCCGATTATCCGGCCTTCGTTCGCGTTTACGATTTGCTCGCGGTCGACGGCAACGATCTGCGCCCGCTGCCGTGGACCGAACGGCGGCGGCAATTGGAGGCCTTCGTCCCGCGCCTCGCCGACAGCCATTTCGACCTGTCGCAAGTGATCGAGGCGCGCGACTTCGACGATCTCGCCGAACGCCGCGCCGGAGCGCGCGATGCCGCGATCGAGGGGGTGATGCTCAAGCGCCGCGACGCGCCCTATGTCGCGGGGCGCCGCGCCGGGCTTTGGTATAAATGGAAGCGCGACCCGCTCACCGCCGACTGCGTCATGATGTACGCCCAAAGGGGCAATGGACGCCGCGCGAGTTTCTATTCGGACTATACCTTCGGTTGCTGGTCCGACGCGGGCGAACTGCTCCCGGTCGGCAAAGCCTATTCGGGTTTCACCGACGAGGAACTGAAGTGGCTCGACAAGTTTGTGCGCGATAACACGCTCAATCGCTTCGGCCCGGTGCGCGAGGTCGAAAAGTCGCTCGTGCTCGAAGTCGCCTTCGATTCGATCCATGCGTCGAAGCGCCACAAGTCGGGGCTGGCGATGCGCTTCCCGCGCATTTCGCGCATCCGACGCGACAAGCCCGCCGAGGAAGCCGACCGCATCGCGACGCTGCGGGGAATGGTGACCTAGTGCCTCTCCCCTTCAGACGAGGGGTTTAATCAAAGGAAAATTGCCGTCACGGGGTTGCAACTCGCGGGCAAGATACCGAGTTAGTCCCCCGACACCAAAAAAGGAGACTGCCATGACGATCGCTTTCCCGCCGCTGCCCTATGCCCAGGATGCGCTCGAGCCGCATATTTCGGCCGACACGCTGGCGACGCACCATGGCAAGCACCACAAGGCCTATGTCGACAAGACGAACGCCGCGATCGAAGGCACCGACCTCGCCGGCAAGAGCTTGGAGGAAATCATCCACCACGCCGAAGGGTCGGGCAACAAGGGCCTGTTCAACAACAGCGCCCAGTCGTGGAACCACGCCTTTTACTGGAACAGCCTGAGCCCTACGAAGACCGCGCCCGCCGGCGATCTCGCCGCCGCGATCGACCGCGATTTCGGTTCGCTCGATGACCTGAAAAAGAAGCTCAAGGAAACCGCGGTCAACCATTTCGCGTCGGGCTGGGCGTGGCTTGTCTCGCGCGACGGCACGCTGTCGGTCACCGACACGCACGATGCGGGCACCGAGCTGGTCGCGGGCATCAAGCCGCTCGTCGTGATCGACGTGTGGGAACATGCTTATTATATCGACCGCAAGAACCTGCGCCCGGCCTATGTCGACGCGGTGGTCGACGAACTGCTCAACTGGGATTTCGCGGCGGAGAATTTCGCGCGCGACGGCGCCTGGACCTATCCGGCGTAATTTGTTGATCCTCCCTGTGCCGCAGGCATGGGGAGGTGGCAGCGCGCAGCGCTGACGGAGGGGCGATAACGCGGCGTCGCAGCCCCTCCATCACCTTCGGTGGTTCCCCTCCCCATCGCTTCGCGACAGGGAGGATTTTATTGCAAGCCGTAACGAAAATTGGCCCGCACGGGCCTATCGGGATCGTCCGCCTTCGCCTATAGGCGCCGCCATGACGATCAGCCTGTTCGAACTTTTCAAAATCGGTGTCGGTCCCTCCAGCTCGCATACCGTCGGGCCGATGGTTGCGGCGCGGCGCTTTACCGTGTGGCTCGACGAAACGGGGCTGCTCACGAAGACCGCGCATGTCGAGGCGGACCTCTACGGCTCGCTCGCGCTGACGGGGAAGGGCCACGCTGCCGACACCGCGATCGTCGCGGGTCTGGCCGGCGAAATCCCCGCATCGACCAGCCTCGCCGCGATCAAGGCGCATTGGGACCGCGCGGAGAGCGAAGGTTTCCTCTACCTGCTCGGCCGGCAGCGTGTTCGCTTCCAGCCAAAGCGCGACCTGCATTTCCAGATGCGCCAGCGCCAGCCGTTCCACAGCAACGCCTTGAGCTTCACCGCGCGCGACGGTGATGGCGAAATCCTCGCGAAACGCATGTATTTCTCGATCGGCGGCGGCTTCGTCGTCGATGAGGATGAGGCGGGACGCAACAGCCGCGGGGCGGAGGATGAAGTGAGCTTGCCCTTCGCCTTCACCTCGGGCGCCGACCTGCTCGAAATGGGTGCCGCGTCGGGCAAGAGCTTCGCCGAGATGATGCTGGAGAATGAGCTGGTCCACCGTGGCCTCGAAGAGGTGAACGCCGGACTCGACGCGATCGCGGAGGCGATGGATGCGTCGATTGAATCGGGCTGCTGCAGCACCGGAATTTTGCCGGGGGGCCTTAAGGTCAAGCGCCGTGCACCGCAGATCGCCGAAGACATCCGCAACCGCCACGAGGCGAATCTGACCGATCCGCTCGCGATGATGGATTGGATCAACCTGTGGGCGATGGCGGTGAACGAGGAAAATGCTGCGGGCGGCAAGGTCGTCACCGCGCCGACCAACGGTGCGGCGGGGATCATCCCCGCAGTGATCCGCTTCTACCGCCGCGGCTATCGCGGCGACGCCGCCGGGGTGCGCACCTTCCTGCTCGCCGCGGGCGCGGTCGGGGCGCTCTACAAGCGCAACGCCAGCATTTCGGGCGCCGAGGTCGGCTGCCAGGGCGAGGTTGGCGTCGCCTGCTCGATGGCGGCGGCGGGGCTGACTGCGGCCTTGGGCGGGACGAACGCGCAGGTCGAGAACGCCGCCGAGATCGGCATGGAGCACAATCTTGGCCTCACTTGTGATCCCATTGGCGGCCTGGTGCAGATCCCGTGCATCGAGCGCAACGCGATGGGCGCGATCAAGGCGATCGACGCGAGCCGCATCGCGATGATCGGCGACGGCACGCATGTCGTCAGCCTCGACACGGTGATCGCGACGATGTTGCAAACGGGGCGCGACATGCGCGACAAATATAAGGAAACGTCGAAGGGCGGGCTGGCGGTCAGCGTGGTGGAGTGTTGAGCTTCAACTGTTGGCCGCTAGCGCACTGAACCTTTTTTGCTAAAAGGCGACATGCTCGAAAGGTCAGACTGCCCATTCCTATTGGACGTGCTTGATAGCCTTAAACGCCGTCGAAAAGCGCTCAAGCATCATAACGCAACTCCGACAATTGAGCGCTTCATCGAGCTTCGCGATGGAAAGACCGAAGAGCGGGTGGAAGTTACATTCAAGGTGCGCAAACGGCAGAGCGTAGCCCTGACGGTCTGGGGTGATCGGTGGATTTCGATCCGAGCCGCGGAGTCAATTTCGCAAGCCGGGTGGAAGTTTCAGTATACGCACTCCGGACGCTTTCTCGGCACCGAGGGCGGTCGCGATCTGGTCAGAGCGACGGAGGCTTCGCTTTCCGAGATGTACGAATTGACCGATACGACCGTCGAACGGCTCGACCTCATCTGGAGCCCATTGTTGGCCAACGGCCCACAAGTCGCTTGATGGCGGCGTTTTATCCCCCCTCACTTCGCCGCAACGCCCCCGGCAATTCCTCGCACAGCTTGTCGATCAGCAACCGCACCTTCGGCAGCAAGTGCCGCCGCTGCGGATAGACCGCCCAGATCGGTTCTTCCTGCGGCCGCAGCGGATCGAGGAGCGAGACGAGGGCAATCCTTATCCTTCATCGTCATCCCGGACTTGATCCGGGATCCATTGCGGCGCCGGCGTCATGGACCCCGGGTCAAGTCGAACGAGCCGCGTGTCTCGTTCGAGGGTGACGAAATGGGATGGCAGCAGAAGGGGCTTTCCTACATTATTTCGCAGGCATAGCCTGCTCGCCATGACCATTGCGATCCCACCCGCCGTTGCCCTGCGCCTCGCTCCCGGCCCGTGCCACCGGGGAAGCGAAACAAGAGGGGTATGTGGCGTGACCTTTGTGACCTTCCGAACAAAATGACACGCGCGTTCGGACCCCGACTCACCTGGCTTGGTCAAGCTTGGACGTCGAGTAATCCTCCCTGTGGCGCAGCCATGGGGAGGGGGACCGCTTGCGAAGCAAGTGGTGGAGGGGCCGCAACGGTGCGCCAAAGCCCCTCCGTCAGCGCTGCGCTGCCATCTCCCCACGGCTTCGCCCGCAGGGAGGATCAGGAGTATCTTGCATTGCCGCGCCCTTTGCCTGATTGGGAGCGCCAAGAAGGAGACCGCCCATGAAGACCCGCGCCGCCGTTGCGTTCGAAGCGAAGAAGCCGCTCGAAATTGTCGAACTCGACCTCGAAGGCCCGAAGGCGGGCGAGGTGCTGGTCGAGATCATGGCGACGGGCATCTGCCACACCGACGCGTACACGCTCGACGGCTTCGACAGCGAGGGCATCTTTCCGAGCGTGCTGGGGCACGAGGGCGCGGGCGTCGTGCGCGAGGTCGGCGCGGGCGTCACCAGCGTGAAGCCCGGCGACCACGTCATCCCGCTCTACACCCCCGAATGCCGCCAGTGCAAAAGCTGCCTTAGCGGCAAGACCAACCTCTGCACCGCGATCCGCGCAACGCAGGGCAAGGGCTTGATGCCCGACGGCACGACGCGCTTTTCGTACAAGGGCCAGCCGATCTTCCATTATATGGGCTGCTCGACCTTCTCGAACTTCACCGTGCTGCCCGAGATCGCGGTCGCGAAGATCCGCGAGGACGCGCCCTTCCAGTCGAGCTGCTACATCGGCTGCGGCGTCACCACCGGCGTCGGCGCGGTGATCAACACCGCGAAGGTGCAGGTCGGCGACAATGTCGTCGTCTTCGGCCTGGGCGGCATCGGCCTCAACGTGATCCAGGGCGCGCGGCTTGCCGGTGCCAACCAGATCATCGGCGTCGACATCAACCCCGATCGCGAGGAATGGGGCCGCAAGTTCGGCATGACCGACTTCCTCAACTCGAAGGGCATGAGCCGCGAAGACACGGTCGCTGCGATCGTCCAGATGACCGACGGCGGCGCCGACTACACCTTCGACGCGACGGGCAATACCGAAGTGATGCGGATCGCGCTCGAAGCCTGCCACCGTGGCTGGGGCACCTCGATCATCATCGGCGTTGCTGAGGCGGGCAAAGAGATCGCGACGCGGCCGTTCCAGCTCGTCACGGGCCGCAACTGGCGCGGCACCGCGTTCGGCGGCGCCAAGGGCCGCACCGACGTGCCGAAGATCGTCGACATGTACATGACCGGCAAGATCGAGATCGACCCGATGATCACCCACGTCATGGGGCTGGAGGAGATCAACAAGGGGTTCGACCTGATGCACGCGGGCGAGAGCATTCGTTCGGTGGTAGTCTTCTAACCCTTATTTTCCGTTCGCCCCGAGCTTGTCGAAGGACCGTTCTTCCTCCATGCGGCGGCCAAGGGAAAACGGTGCTTCGACAGGACCAGCGCGAGCGGGGTCGGGGTGCGCCGAGGGAGGAAGAATTTGACCGGACCTTATGTCCTGACGTTCAGCTGCGTCGATGCGGTGGGGATCGTCGCGGCGGTGACTGGGCTGCTCGCCGAGCGCGACGGCTTCATCCTCGACAGCCAGCAATATGCCGACCTCGATTCGGGGCGCTTCTTCATGCGCGTCGAATTCCGTGGTGCGGGGCCGCGTTTTCCCGAAGGACTGGCGGGCGTGCAGGAGGCGTTCGCGCCGATCGTCGAACGCTTTGCGATGGACGCGCGGATCAGCGACAGCGCCGCCAAACCGCGCTTCGTCATCGCGGTGTCGCAGGGCAGCCACTGCCTCAACGATCTTTTGCACCGCTGGTCGACCGGCAATCTCGCGATCGATATTGTCGGGGTGGTGTCGAACCACGAAGCGCAGCGGCGGCTGTCCGAATGGCACGGCGTGCCGTTTCACTATCTGCCCGTGAGCGACGCCAACCGCGCCGACCAGGAAGCCGCGATCCTTGACGTGATGAAGCGCGGCGGCGCCGAATATCTGGTGCTCGCGCGCTATATGCAGGTGCTCTCGTCCGACCTGTCGGCAAAGCTCGCGGGGCGCTGCATCAACATCCACCACAGTTTCCTGCCCGGCTTCAAAGGCGCCAAGCCCTATCACCGCGCGCAGGAGCGCGGGGTCAAGCTGATCGGCGCGACCGCGCATTTCGTGACCAGCGACCTCGACGAAGGACCGATCATCGAGCAGGCGGTCGAGCGCGTCGATCACCGCGACGGCGTCGACGATCTGATCCGCATCGGCCGCGATGTCGAGGCGCAGGTGCTGGCGAAGGCGGTGCGCTGGGTCGCCGAACAGCGCGTGCTGATCGATGGCCGCAAGACGGTGGTTTTCCGCTGACAAGACTGGCACAGCTTCGGTATCGATTCGCAACGCAAAAGGGAGAGAGAAATGTTCAGTCACGTCATGGTGGGGTCGAACGACATCGCCGCGTCCAAGAAATTTTATGATGCGCTTTTCGCAGCGCTCGGTGGGCCGGAAGGCGTCATCGACCCCAAGGGCCGGCTTTTCTATATGAGCAAGACCGGCATCTTCGGCGTTTCGGTGCCGATCAACGGCGAACCCGCGTGCCATGCCAATGGCGGTACGATCGGCTTCGCGGTCGAATCGCCCGAACAGGGCGACGCCTGGCACGCCGCGGGCGTCGCCAACGGCGGCACCCCCTGCGAAGATCCGCCGGGCATCCGCACGAGCGAAATGGGCAGCATGTATCTGGCCTATCTGCGCGATCCCGCCGGCAACAAGATTTGTGCGCTGAAGCGCATGTGAGCACGATGCGCGGCGAAGCGGGATTGCTGGCGGACCTGAGCGCGCTCGCCATCCCCTTTGCCGCGCACGAGCATGCGGCGGTGTTCACCGTTGCCGAAAGCGACGCGGTGAATGGCGCGATACCGGGCGCGCATACCAAGAACCTGTTTCTGAAGGATAATGGTGGCGCCTATTGGCTCGTCACCGTGCCGTCGGAGGCGCGCGTCGACCTGAAGGCCTTGCCCGCCGCGATCGGCAGCAAGCGCGTCAGCTTCGCCAAGGCCGACGATATGGAGCGACTGCTCGGCATCGCGCCGGGGTCGGTGACGCCGCTCGCCGCGATCAACGCAGCGCCGGGCAGCATTACCGTGGTACTTGATTCGGCGCTGGCCGAGGCCGACCCGGTCAACGTCCACCCGCTCCGCAACACCGCGACGCTGGGGCTGGCGGGCTCGGCGATCCTCGACCTGCTACGCCATTGGGGGCATAGGCCACTGATCGCTCGGGTGCCGACCGTCACCGTTTAGCGGCGCGTCCCGTTTTCCCCGACCTTTGGCGCAACGCGCGCGGCAACGAGGTCGGCGAGTTCGTTCATCACATGCATCAGCCCGGAGTCGCCGCGGGCGCGGCTGGCCCAGGCGAGGTGCAGCGGGAACCCATCGACCGCGAGCGGCGGATGGCGGACGGCGATGGCGTGCTGCAGCCCGTCGGGAATCGCGTGCGCGGGCATCATTGCGATATAGTCGGTCGCGAACAGGATATCGGGGACCATCATGAAGCTGGGCACGACGATTCCGACGCGGCGGCGGTGGCCAAGTGCTTCAAGCCGAGCGTCGAAGGGGGTGCGCGTCTCGCCCGATCCCGAAACGACGACATGCGGAAAGGCGAGCCAGGCGTCGAGCGTGAAGGCATCCGCTGCCGGATGATCGCGGCGCATCACCACGACATAATGCTCGTCGAGGATATGGCGGCGGTCGATCCCCTCGACCTCGCGGTCAAACAGCGACATGGCGAGGTGAACGTCGCCGCCGAGCAGGTCGGTCGCCGCCTGTCCGGCGCCGCGCCAGCCCCGGACGACGAGGTCGATCCCGGGCGCGGTCGCCGCGAGGCGCGCGAGCAGCGGCGGGAGCAGCAGCGCGGCGATCTGGTCGGCGATCATCAGGCGCACGGTCTGCCGGATCTGGTCCAGCGGGATTGCGGGCGGATCGACGAGTGCTTCGACGTCGCCGAGCAAGGCCTTGAGCGGCGCGCGCAGCGCCTCGCCGCGTGGCGTGCGGCGCATGATCGCGCGCCCGCGTTCGAGCAGCGGGTCGTCGAACAGCGCCCGGCAGCGTTGCAGCGCCGCCGACACCGCGGGCTGGGTCAGCCCGAGCCGCTGCGCCGCGCGGCTGACATGCGCCTCGTCGAGCAGCGCGTCGAGGATCACCAGCAGGTTGAGGTCGATCGTCCGTAAATTCATGAAAATAATAATAGATCATGTTTAATATAAATTGGAATGCTTTCTTTGGGCGCAGCATATTCAGGGCATCGACCGAAGGAGGCTTGAATGAGCAAGACATTGATATTGATGTTCCACCCCGATCCGGAAAAGTCCGTCGCCAACGCGCTGCTGGCGCGCGCTGCCGCCGAAATCGACGGCGTTGAGGTCGTCGACATCGCCGCCACCTATCCGGGCGGCCGGATCGACCTGATGACCGATGGCGCGGTCGAGGCGCAACGGCTGCTCGCCGCCGACCGCATTGTCTTTCAGTTCCCGGTGCAATGGTATTCGGTCCCGTCGCTGATGAAGGACTGGATCGATGCGGTGTTCACGCGAATATATTATGTCTTCGCTGAACGCGAAGGCGACAGGCTGGAAGGCACGCCGCTGATGATCGCCGCGACGGCGGGGAACACACCCGAAAATTACGCCCCGGGCGGCCGTATCGCGATTTCGCTCGAGGATATTTTCACGCCGCTCCGCGCAACCGCGGTGCGCGCCGGCATGCCTTGGCATCGGCCGCACATTCTCTATCATGCCAATGCGCTGGACGCGGCGCAGTCGGCGGCGGCGGGTCCTGATTATCAGGCGGCATTACGGGCGTTCATCGCCGCGACGCCGAAATCGACAGAGATCGCCGCGGCCGCCTAGGATGCTGACCTCAGCGCCAGCAAACCGAGATTTTCGCCAACCCCGTTGTAGGCAGGGACGGCGGGGTTGCGCCTTTCGGGCGTGCGCGGCACAAGGGCGCCATGCCCATCGAAACCCTCTCCACCGTTCGCAGCCATGGCGGCACGCAAGGCGTGTACACGCATGCCAGTACGACGACCGGCACCGACATGACCTTTGCGGTTTTCGTCCCCGATCATGCTCCCGGCACGAAACTGTCGGTCCTCTGGTGTCTGTCGGGGCTGACCTGCACCCACGCCAATGTGATGGAAAAGGGCGAGTATCGCGCCGCCTGCGCCGAGCATGGCGTCATCTTTATCGCCCCCGACACGTCGCCGCGGGGCGAGGGGGTTCCGGACGATCCCGACGGTGCCTGGGACTTCGGCTTGGGCGCGGGTTTCTACGTCGATGCGACCGCGAAGCCATGGGCAAAACACTACCGGATGCGGTCCTATATCGAGGATGAGCTGCCATCGCTGATCCTGCGCAATTTCCCGAGCGCCGACCTGACGCGGCAAGGCATCACCGGCCATTCGATGGGCGGGCACGGTGCGCTGACGATTGGCCTTCGCAATCAGGATCGTTTCCGCTCGGTCTCGGCCTTTTCGCCGATCGTCGCGCCGTCGCAGTGCCCGTGGGGTCAGAAGGCGCTCGGCCATTACCTCGGCGACGACCGCGAGGATTGGCAGGCTTATGATGCGTGCGCGCTACTCGATCAGGGACTGCGCGTCCCCGACCTGCTCGTCGATCAGGGCGAGGCCGACAATTTCCTGGCTGAACAGCTCAAGACCGAATTGCTCGTCGAGGCGTGCGATCGCAACGGGCAAAAGGCCGAGATCCGGATGCAGCCGGGGTACGACCACAGCTATTATTTCATCTCGACCTTCATGGCCGAGCATGTCGCGTGGCATGCGGAGCGGCTGAAGGCGTAACCAAGCTCGCGTCCGCGTGAAGGCAGGGCCCTCTGGAGGTTTACGCAGCGACGATGCACAATGCTGACCGGGACCCCCGCCTTCGCGGGGGGCGATGGTTATGGGTGCTCCGGGATCAACAGTGTCGACCCCGTCGTGCGCCCCGCCTCGAGATCGGCATGCGCCCGTGCCGCATCCTCGAGCGAATAACGCTGGCCGATGGTGATCTTCACCGCGCCGCTCTCGATCATCTCGAACACGCGTGCGGCGCCCGCCGCGCGTTCGCCGGGCAGGTGGTAGTAATCGAACAGCGTCGGACGGGTTACGAACTGCGACCCGTGCTGTGCAAGGACGCCGAGGTTGACGCCCGTGACCGGCCCGCCGGCATTGCCATAGCTGACGATCAGCCCGCGCCGCGCGGTAGCCTTGAGCGACACATCCCATGTCGCCATCCCGATGCCGTCGAAGGTGACGGGAACGCCCTGCCCATCGGTGATTTCGCGGACATGCGCAGCGACATCGTCGCTTTTATAGCGGATGACGTGATCGGCACCCGCTTCGCGCGCGGCGTGGGCCTTGGCCTCGGTGCTGACGGTGCCGATCACCGTGGCGCCGATCGCCTTCAGCCATTGGACGAGGATCAGCCCGACCCCGCCCGCCGCGGCATGGACGAGCACGGTCCAGCCGGCCTCGACGCGCGCGCAGCGCTCGACCAATGCCTCGACGGTACATGCCTTGAGCAGCGCGGCGGCCGCGGTTTCGTCGTCGATTCCCGGCGGCAGCTTGAATAGCGAGGACGCGGGGACGAGCCGCGCCGACGCATAGGCGCTCCGCTGCGGCCCGAACGTCGCGACGCGATCACCGGGCCGGAGGCCGTGGACCTCGGGACCGACGGCGGCGACTTCGCCTGCCGCCTCGACACCGAGCCCGCCGGGCAGGTCGATCGGGTAGGTGCCGTCGCGGTGGTAAGTGTCGAGATAGTTGAGCCCGACCGCGGTCTGGCGCAAGAGAACCTGCCCGGGGCCGGGATCGGCGAGCGTCACAGTGCGCCAGTCGATGACTTCGGGACCGCCCTGTTTTTCGATGAAAGCTTCAATCGCCTGCATGCGCCGCTCTCCTGCTGTCCGGCCCATCTGGTGGACCGGAGCAGAGAGCGCAAGGGCAGTGCGATGAAACCCCCTCCAGCGAAGGGGAGGGGATCAACTCATTTGGGACGACGCGGGCTGCGCTGCCCGTAGGGCTTAGGCTTGTAGCGTTCGTTGCCGCCGGGACCGCCCGGGCCACGCGGTCCTGCACGGTTGCCGCCCGGCGCGCCGCGCGGGCCAGCGGCGCGCGGCGACTTGTCGCGGCGCGGCGGGTAGGTCGGACCGTCGGGCGCGGGCGTGATCGCGACGCCGCTGTCGTCCTCGCCGTCCTGGTTCGCGGTGCGTACAACGGCTTCGGCGAAGCGGTCAGCGATCGCGCGGGGGATGTTGAACATCGTTTCCTTGGGACCGATACGGATCGCGCCGATCTCGTTCTTGCTCACATGACCGCGGCGGCAGAGCAGGGGCAGGATCCAGCGCGGATCGGCATTCTGGTGGCGGCCGATGTTGAGGCGGAACCAGACGCTGTCCTCGAAGCCGTCGCGACGGTCGCCGCTGCCGCGCCCGCCGCGATCGTCGTGCTGGCGTTCGAACCGCTCGCCGTGTCCGCCGCGCTCGGGACGGTCGCGGCCGCGCGGGCCGTTGTCGAGCAGATCCTCGGGCGGCGGCATAAGTGCGCGGTGCGCGCGGACGAGCGAGGCCGCGATGTCTTCGGGCGTGCGCTCGGCCATCAGACGCTGCGCCAACTCCAGATCCTCGGGCTCATGCTCGACGGGCGCGAGCAGTTTGTCGATCAGCCGTTCCTGATCTTTTTGGCGGACGTCGGCGGCGGTCGGGGCGTCCATCCATTCGGCGTTGATCCGTGCGCCGCGAAGCATGCCGTCGACGCGGCGGCGGCGCGGATAGGGGACGATGATGACCGCCGTGCCTTTTTTGCCGGCGCGGCCGGTGCGGCCAGACCGGTGCTGAAGCGTTTCGGCATCGCGCGGGATTTCGACGTGGATGACGAGGCTGAGCGTCGGCAGATCGATGCCGCGCGCGGCGACGTCGGTCGCGACGCAGACGCGCGCGCGGCGATCGCGCAGCGCCTGCAAAGCGTGGTTGCGTTCGTTCTGGCTATGCTCGCCCGACAGCGCAACGGCGGCAAAACCGCGCTCGATCAGGCTCGCGTGCAGGCGGCGGACATTGTCGCGCGTCGCGCAGAACAGCATCGCGGTTTCGGCTTCGTGGAGGCGGAGCAGGTTGATCACCGCGCCCTCGATGTCGGCGGGCGCGACGGTCACGGCCTGATAGGCGATGTCGCCATGGCCGCGGTCCTCGCCGACGGTCGAGATGCGCAGCGCATCCTTCTGGTAGCGCTTGGCGAGCTGCACGATCGGCTTCGGAAGCGTCGCCGAGAAGAGAAGCGTCCGGCGGGTATCGGGGGTGCCGTCGAGGATTTCCTCAAGGTCGTCGCGAAAGCCCATGTCGAGCATTTCGTCGGCTTCGTCGAGGACCGCCACGCGCAGCGCTTCGAGGTCGAGCGCGCCGCGTTCGAGATGATCGCGAAGGCGCCCGGGGGTGCCGACGACGATATGGACGCCTTGGCTGAGGTTGCGGCGTTCCTTGCTGGCGTCCATGCCGCCGACACAGGTCGCGATACGTGCGCCGGCCTTGCCGTAAAGCCAGCTCAATTCACGGCTGACCTGGAGCGCGAGTTCGCGGGTCGGAGCGATGATGAGCGCGAGCGGCGAGGTCGCGAACGGCAGGCGGCCGTCCTCGATCAGCTCGTCGGCCATCGCGAGGCCGAAAGCGACGGTCTTGCCCGAGCCGGTCTGCGCCGACACGAGCAGGTCGCGTCCCTTGGCTTCGGTTTCGGTGACATGTGCCTGAACGGGGGTGAGCGCTTCATAGCCGCGCGCGGTGAGGGCGTCCGAAAGGACGGTCGAGAGATTTTCGAAAGGCATTTTGGTCTTCTTATCCTGGACGGCAAAAGCGCCGTGGTTACGTTCTCCGCCGCCCGGGATTCGGCTCAGGTCTGTCGCCCGAGTCCAAAGAATTGGGTCATAGATGCTGAAACGAGCTCAGCATGACGAGGAAATATGTGGGTTTTTCCTAAAGTGCTTGGCCCGCCGCGTGTCCGCTGGCCCAAGCCCATTGAAAATTATAGCCGCCCAGCCACCCGGTGACGTCCACGGCTTCGCCGACCGCATACAGCCCCGGCACGCTTTTGGCCATCATTGTTTGCGAGGAAAGGTTTGCGGTCGAAATTCCGCCGACGGTGACCTCGGCCTTGGCGAAGCCTTCGGTGCCGTTCGGACGGAAGGGCCAGCGTTTCAGCCGCGCCTCGGCATCGGCCAGCTTGCGGTCGGTCAAGGCGCCGAGTTCGCCGGGCAGCGCCAGCCGTTCGGCGAGCGTCTGCGCAAGGCGATCGGGGAGAGCGAGCGTCGAGGCGAGCGTCGCGCGGGGTTTTGCGCGCTTGGTATCGAGTAGCCAGCCGGGCGCGGCATCGGGCAGAAAGTCGATCAGGACCTCTTCGCCGTGGCGCCAATAGCTGCTGATCTGCAGGATCGCGGGTCCCGACAGCCCCTTGTGCGTGAACAGCGCGGCTTCGCGGAACGCCGCTTTTCCCGCGCGCGCCTCGACCGGCGTCGCGACGCCCGACAGGTCGCGGAACAGCACATCGTCGCCGCCAAGCGTCAGCGGGACGAGCGCGGGGCGGGGTTCGACGACCTTGAGCCCGAACTGGCGCGCGAGGTCGTAAGCGAAGCCGGTCGCACCCATCTTTGGGATCGAGGGGCCGCCGGTCGCGATCACGAGGTTGGGGGCGGCGAAGTGGAAGTTGCCGAAGGTCCCGCGGAACGTCGCGTCGCTATGCTCCAGTTGTCGTATAACTTCGCCGCAGCGGACGTCGACGCCGCCCTTGGCGCATTCGTCGAGCAGCATCGCGACAATCTGTTTCGCCGATCCGTCGCAGAAGAGCTGGCCGAGGGTTTTTTCGTGATGGGCGATGCCGTAGCGGTCGACCAGTTCGATGAAGTCGGCTGGCGTGTAACGCGCGAGCGCCGATTTGGCGAAATGCGGGTTCGCCGAGATATAGCGGTCGGGGACGGTGTGGATGTTGGTGAAGTTACAGCGCCCGCCACCCGAAATGAGGATCTTCTTGCCGACCTGATCGGCATGGTCGAGCAACAGGACGCGCTTCCCCCTTTGCCCCGCGACCGCGGCGCACATCAGTCCGGCCGCGCCGGCACCCAGCACGATGGCGTCGTAACTTGTCATGCGGTTGTCAGTGCAGCTTTGCGATCAAGAGGCCGTCGGCCTTGGCGCGCGTCTTCACCGATTCCTCGCTGCGCGTCAGCGCCTTGGCGATGGCCCTGAGCGCCATGCCCTTTTTCGCGAGCGCGTGCAGCTTGTCGATCTCGGCCGCGGTCCACGGCTGTTTATGGCGTTCGAACTTGTCTTTCATGCCAGCACCTCCGGGTCGGGTTCGACCGAAAGGATCGATATTGCGTCCTCGCGGCCCTGATATTCGACGCTCTCGCCCGCTTCCGCACCCATCATCGCGCGGGCGAGCGGCGCGAAGAAGGCGATGGTGCCGAGCGCCGGGTCGGCCTCGTCGCCGCCGACGATGGTCAGCCGGTTCTCGGTCTCGTTCAGCCGGTACTGCACGCGGCTGCCGATCCCGATGCTGCCGTCGGCGGGCGGCAGCTGCACGTCGGCAGTCGAGTGGCGCGTGTGGAAATAGCGGAGGCGGCGCTGGAGTTTCTTGCGGCTATCCTCGTCGGCGGCCGCGGCAACATCGGCTTCGATACGCGCGATCTCTTCGCCGAGCAGGCGCAGTCCGCGCGGCGTCACCAGATTGGGGCCGACCGGAATGGGCAGCTCATATTCCGGTTCCTTATGCTCGTCGTCGCTTTCGCGGCGAAACGCTACGCTCATCGTCTCTCTTTCCTATGGGGAGTCGATACATCTGGCGCACGAAGGTGGCGACAAGATGGCGCGAAATTTCGGGTGCCGCGTAACCGCGCCGGCTTCGCCTGCGAAACCCTCCCCGATGCCATCCTCCGCATCATCCATTTTGCAAGGGAGAATCCGAATGTCCAATACGCTGAAACTGTCGCTCGCCGCCTCGGCGGTCCTCGCCATGGCCGCCGGCACCATGGCGGTCCCCGCCGCCGCCGCCGATGGCGCCAAGGAAAAATGCTATGGCGTATCGCTGAAGGGCAAGAATGACTGCGCCGCGGGTCCGGGCACGAGCTGCGCCGGGACGTCGACGGTCGACTATCAGGGCAATGCCTGGAAGTATGTCGCCAAGGGCGAATGCGTCAAGATGGGCGGCACGCTCGCCGCGCACAAGGGCAATGCCAAGCCGGTCCCCAAGAAGGGCTGACACCTGTGCCCCCCCGCCCGCTTCGCACCTTGCCGCCGCGCGCCGGTTTCGGGCTGAAGCCCGAACATTATGCCGATGTCCTGGCGGCGGCGGAGCAGGGCAACCCGCCCGCCTGGGCCGAAGTACACCCCCAAAACTACTTCGGCGCAGGCGGGCCTCCGCATCGCTGGCTGACCGCGATCGCGGAGCATATGCCGCTGAGCTTCCATTCAGTCGGACTGTCGCTCGGTTCGGCGGCGGGCGCCGACCGCGAAGAACTTGAGGCGCTGGCCGCGCTGTGCGCGCGTTATGGCCCCGCGATGGTGTCCGACCATCTGAGCTGGAGCAACGGGCCCGAGGATAAATTCCCCGACCTGCTGCCCGTCCCCTACAGCCATGCGGCGCTCGATCATTTCGTCGCCGAGATCGGCTGCGTACAGGACCGGCTCGGCCGGACGATGCTGATCGAAAATCCATCGCGCTATCTCGCTTATGCTGGCGACGATTGGGGCGAGGTCGATTTTCTCCACGAACTTTGCCGCCGCAGCGGCTGCGGCCTGCTGCTTGACGTCAACAATATCGAGGTGTCGGCGTTCAACCTCGGGCTCGATTCCGGGTCTTGGCTCGATGCCATCGACCCGCGTCTGGTTGGCGAGATCCATGTCGCCGGCCATGCGGTGAAGGATGACGATATGGGCGGGCAGATCGCGATCGACGATCATGGATCGGCGGTGCGCGCGAGCTGCTGGGATTTGCTTTCGACCTTTCTGGATCGCGCCGGCCCGAAACCGGTGCTGGTCGAATGGGACAGCGACGTTCCGCCCTATACCGTGCTCATCGCCGAGGTCGCCAAGGCTGACGCGCTGCTGATCGAACATGTCGATGCGTGACGTGCAGGCGGCGATCGCCGCGACGCTGCTGCACGGCCCCGATCACCTGCCCGCCGGCCTGTTCGCGGGCAGCGAAGGCGATGTGCTGCGCGGCTTGCGCGTTCACGCCAACACCATATCGCATGCGCGGCTCGTCGCGCTCGAAGACACCTTCCCGCATACGCGCGCCTATTTGGGCGACGCCGAGTTCAACCGGCTGTCGCGCGCGTTCCTCGACGCCGGAGGCGCCCGCTACCGGCCGCTGGCGGACATCGGCAAGGGCTTCGCCGATATGCTGGTCGACCCGGTCGCCGCCGACCTTGCGCGGATCGAAGCCGCGTGGCTTGCAGCCTATCATGCCGCCGACGCGCCAGCGCTGGAGCTTGCCGAGCTGGCCGGGCTCGACGAAGCTGCCTTGCTCGCCCTTCGCGTGCGGCGGCACCCCGCGGCGCGCAGCCTGACGCTGGCCAGCGCCGCCGCCGCCCTGGTCGATCCGGCGCTGGCGCCCGATGTCCGGGCGTTGCTCGTCGCGCGGCCCGCGGCGGAGGTTCGCCTGTTCGCGGTCGATATCTCCGCGATGGCGGTGCTTGCCCTGGCCGATGAAATTTCGCCGCTCGGTAACCTGATCGCCGCGCTCGACGAAACCCATCCCGACGGCGGTGCCGCGATCGCGGCGCTGATCGCCGCCGGGGCGTTCGAGAGGGTTTGAGAGATGAACAGGCTAATCGCATTTTATGATCGCGGCGTCGCGCTGGCGGCGGGACGCATCCCCGAATCGCTGGCTTTGCTGCTGCTGCGCGTCGCGCTGGCCGGCGTCTTCTGGCGTTCGGGGCAGACGAAGGTGGTCGAGGGCGGGTTCCTGCAGATCGATCCTTCGCAATATGACCTGTTCGCGTCGGAATTTTCGGGGCTGCCGCTCGACCCGTCGATCGCGGTGCCGCTGACCACCTATGCCGAACATCTTTTCCCGGCGCTGCTGCTATTCGGTCTGGCGACGCGGCTGTCAGCGGGGGCGTTGCTCGTGATGACGCTGGTCATCCAGATCTTCGTCTTTCCCGATGCGTGGTGGCCGGTCCACTCGCTATGGACCGCGATGGCGGCGATGCTGATCGTGCGCGGCGGCGGACTGTTCTCGCTCGACGCGCTTGTTGATAAGCTGCGCGCGAAATGAGCATCGACGAACCCTCGCTCGCGCGCCTGATGGCGGCATCGCAGCGTGGGGATCGTGCGGCCTATCGCGCGCTGCTCGGCGACAGCCGCAAATGGCTCGAACGCTATTTCGCGCGGCGCAGTGCGCCGCACCAGATCGACGACCTGGTGCAGGAAACGCTGGTGTCGATGCATCGCAAGCTGGCGACATGGGATCCGTCGCGCGCCTTCCTGCCGTGGCTCGCCGCGATCGCGCGCTATCGCTGGATCGACATGCTGCGGCGTCAGCGCGACGAGGCCGAGCTGGGCGACAATGACGCGGCGATCGGCGCCGAGGACGAAGCGGTGCACGCGCGGCTCAGCATCGATCACCTGCTTGGGCAATTGCCGCCTGCGCAGGCGCAGGCGATCACGCTGGTCAAGATCGATGGGGCCTCTATCGCCGAGGCGTCGCAGATTTGCGGCCAGAGCGAGTCGCTGGTCAAAGTGAATATTCATCGCGGGCTGAAGAAGCTTGCGCAATTGGTTGAAAGCGAATGACATGACCAAAGCATCGATCGACGATCTGATCGACGGCCTTGCCGACGAGCTCGAACCCGTGCGGCCGCGGCGGGTCGCGCGCGGTTCGCTGTGGGTCGCCACGGGGTGGATCGGCGGCGGCGCGGCGCTGCTGTGGCTGTCGGGCGCGCGCCACGACCTTGCCGACGGCGCGATGATGCCGCCGCTGCCGATGCTGTCCTTCTGGCTGATCGTCGCACTCGGCCTGGCCGCGGCGTGGAGCGCGCTGCGCATGGGCCTGCCGGGCGTCGGGCGCGACTATAGCGGCTGGCGCTGGGCCGGGCTGGCGACGCTCGCATTGCCGCTGTCGGCGCTGGTCATCGGCTTTGGGGACAACCATGCCGCGATGGAGGCCGCGCGTCCGGAAAACGGCCTGCGCTGCATGATCGAGGGCGCCTTGTCGGGGCTCGGGGTCGGCGCGGCGCTTTTCTTCTGGCTGAAAGGCGGCGCGCCAACCTCGCCGACGCGCGCCGGCTGGGTGATCGGGTTCGCCGCGGGGGCTGCGGGAGCGGCGATTGTCGCGCTCCATTGCGCATCGAACGACATGATCCATATCGCGCTGTGGCACGGCCTTGCCATATTGTTGTCGGGGGTCGCCGGCCGCTTGCTGCTCCCCCCGCTGCTTCGCTGGTAGGTCGCTGGACAGCAAGGCCCATGTGTGTTAGGCATACAATACACATAGGAGATTTGCGATGCGTAACTGGACGATGGCGATTTTGCCGCTGGCTCTCGGCATGACGGTGACGGCATGCAACGGCACCGATCATGACGGCAAGCCGCAGGGCAAGAGCGAAGCGGGGGCGCCCGCCGCAGCCGGTCCGGTAACGACGCAAAGCTATGCGCTCACCGGCTTTACCGGGGTCGAAGTGGCAGGACCCGACGATGTCACCATCCGCCAGGGCGACAATTTTTCGATCAGCGCGCGCGGCCGCGCGGACGTCATCGACCGGCTCGAGATCAAGGTCGACGGGACGCGGCTGGTCATCGGCCGCAAGCGCGACGGCTTCAGCTTTTCGAGCCGCGACGACGACGACCTCGATATCGCGATCACCATGCCGCGCCTCGACGCGCTGCGGCTGACCGGATCGGGATCGATCGACGCCGACGCCGCGGGGGGGATGCCGTTGAAGCCGTCGTAACCGGATCGGGCGACCTCAAGGTCGCAAAGCTCACCGCCAAGAGCGCGGAGATCAAGGTTTCGGGGTCGGGCGATATCGAGATCGGCGGCGGGACGGTCGGGTCGGCCGAGCTCGCGGTGACCGGATCGGGAGACATCGATGCCGACGGCCTCGCTGCGACGACGCTCGACGTGTCGGTGACCGGGTCGGGCAATGTCGATGCGCAGGCGACGGGCAACGCCGACGTCAGCATCCTCGGATCAGGCGACGTCACGATCGGCGGCGGCGCCAAATGTTCGACCCGCCAGATGGGATCGGGCACCGCGACCTGCAAATGACGCCATGCTGGTGCCGCCGGGCCGAACGCGGTAAGGCGGCGCTATGACCCTAGCGATACGATCCGCCGCGATGGCGACGGCCGCCCTGCTATTTACCGGATCCGTTTCGGCGGCCGAGAAGCGTTTCGGCCTCACCAGTTTCGAGGCGATCGAGGTCAATGCGGACTATATCATCGAGGTGACGACGCGCGCGCCGGTGGGCGCGGTGGCGACGGGGCCGCAGGATGCAATCGACCGGCTGAGCATCGAGGCGCGCGACGGGCGGCTGGTGATCGGCGCGCGCCAGTTCGCGGGCGATGAAAAGCGCGGCGCGCCGCGCGGGGCGGTGACGATCCGTATCAATGCCGCCAGCCTGCGGTCGGCGACGATGGGCGGTGCGGGATCGCTGGCGATCGACCGGATGAAGGGCGGCCGCGTCACCATCGGCCTGCGCGGGCCCGGTTCGCTGTCGGTCGGCGCGATCGAGGCCGACCGGCTGTCGGTCGCGATGATCGGCAATGGAACGATGACGCTGGGCGGCGCGGCGAAACAGGCGCAGATGACCTTGTCGGGCGCCGGGATGTTCGACGCCGGCGCGCTCGCGGTCGGCGAACTGACGCTCGACAGCGAGGGTGCGGGCGACACGCGGCTGAACGCGGTCAAGACCGCTGCGGTGACGACGCGCGGCATCGGCAAGACGGTCGTGCTCGGCAAGCCCGTCTGCACCATCCGCAACATCGGCAACGGGTCGGTGCAGTGCGGGAAGGCAAAGAAATAGGCGAAAGGGGCTAGTGCCCCGCCGCCCCCAGCGCATCGATCTTCTTCGACTGGCGCACGATCAGCCCCGGGAACCAGCGCGCGAGGCGTGACAGGCGTTTCGCCATCTTGCCGACGGTCGTGTGGATCGCGCTTCCGTGGACGGCATCCCACGCCGCTTCGGCGACGCGTTCGACCGGGACGATCTCGAACCCGCTGTCCGACAGGCGGTTGCGCGCGGGTTCGTTGCTGTCGGCGCTGACCTGGTCGAGCAGGGGGGTGTCGATGAAGCCGGGCATCAGCGAGCGGACCTTGATGCCATGTTTGGCAAATTCGATTTCGAGCGCCTCGGTCAGCCCGCGTACCGCGAACTTGGTCGCCGAATAGACGGCAAGCCCGGCGACGCCGTAAAAGCCCGACGCCGATCCGGTGTTGAGGATCGTCGCCCCCGGCGTGGCGCGGAGAAGGGGAAGCGCGGCATAGATGCCGTTGACGACGCCGCCGAAATTGATTGCGATCAGCCGGTCGGCTTCTTCGGGGGCCATGTCGATGAACTGCCCGCCCGACCCGATGCCCGCATTGTTGAACAGCACGTCGAGGCGGCCGCCGCTGGCTGCGGCAAAGGCGTTGAGCGCGCCTTTCCACTGGTCGCGGTCGCGCACGTCCATTACATGGCGCGACGTCGCGCCTTTGGGCAGCAGCGCCGCGGTTTCGTCGATCCCCGTGCCGTTGACGTCGGCGATGCCGACGAACCAGCCCTGCCCGGCAAAATGGCGCGCGACCGCGCGGCCGATGCCCGATCCGCCACCGGTGATGAAAATCGCCTTCCGTGTCATAGCGCCCCTCCTTACATCGTTGTCAGTGCGACAAGATGCGAAGTTGACGGGTCCGTCAAGCGGCAATCGCGGCTTGGCAATCGACGGCGCCGCTGGCTAAGAGGGCGGGGATGACCCGCGGCCTCCGCCTGATCTTCCTGCCGATGCTGCTGTTTTGCGCGGGGTTTTCCGCGCCGGCGAGGGCGGAGGTCGTCGTGAGTTTCTACAGCCATGATTTCGGCGATCGCTTTCCGCACGCCTTTGTCGTGCTGAAGGGCACGGTCGACGCGACGGGGGAAATGGTCGACGCCAATTACGGCTTTACCGCAACATCGGTCAGCCCCGCGATCCTGTTCGGATCGGTCAAAGGGAAGGTCGAATCGTCGAAGCCCGATTATATCGCAAAGAGCGACCGCCAGTTCGAGGTGACCGTCGACGACGCGACCTATGCGCGGCTGCTGGCAAAGGTCGACGAATGGCGGACGCGTGACCAGCCGAGTTACAGTCTGAACAAGCGTAATTGCGTGCATTTCGTGATGGAGCTTGCCGAAATCGTCGGGCTGGCGGTCAATCGCAAGAGTAAGTTGTTCAAGAAGCCAAAAAGTTTCCTTATGGAAGTGAAGGAATTGAATCCGCAATTGGAGTAGGGGGCTTCGGTGTTTGCGATATTTTTGGCGCTGGCCGCGCCGGGCGAGCTTGTGACGCAGGTCGTCGTTGCGGAGCCGGTCGAGCCGATGATGCCGGCAACCGATCCGGCCAGCTGGGCGACCAACGACGATTACCCGCCTGCGGCGATGCACGACGAGCGCGAGGGGACGACGGTCTTTCGCCTGAGGATCGCGCCCGACGGCCTGCCCACCCATTGCGAAATCCTATCGTCGAGCGGTCATGACGATCTCGATACCACGACGTGCGAGCTGATCATGGCGCGTGCGCGTTTTACGCCCGGCCGCGACGAGAGCGGCAAGCCGACGGGCGGGACATACAGCAACCGCATTCGCTGGCAGATACCCAAATATGACGAATCGGTCGCGGTGGCGGGCTTCGCGCTCGATGCGGCGCAGGAAAGCTGGCCGCGCGGGCCGACGCCTGATGATGCGCTGATGCGGATCGACCCCGCCGCCCATTATCCGGCCGCCGCACGCGCTGCAGGCGAGGAGGGTGTTGTCCATATGGAGCTGGGCATCGACGCCGCCGGGCAAGTCACGGGCTGCAAGGTCAACGAGAGCAGCCTTTCGTTCGCGCTCGACGAGGCGGCCTGCGCGCTGATGCGTAGCAATGGCAAATTCTCGCCCGCGCTCGACAGCGACGGAAGGCCCGTCCGCTCGATCGTCGCGACGACATTCCGGTGGACGCTGCCGGAAGCGGCCGAGGAAGGCCCCGGCGGCGTGGCGGTCCAGCGCGAGCGCAGCTTCCCGATGGGCAAGCCGGGGAGTGCGACGGTGACGCTGCTGTTGGGTGCCGATGGCCGCGTCGCCGATTGTCGTTTTTCCACAACAGGGGGAATCGGTTCGATGCCGAACGGGATGACGCCGTGCGACATGTTTCCCGCACAGGCGCGTTACGCGCCGTTCGTCGGCAGCGACGGCAAGCCCGCCGCGAAACGCGTCACCATGCGCACCGAACTGGTTATCGAGGACGCACCACCGTCGGCGGAGGCCAAGTCGGCACCCGTCAAACCAGCGTCGGCCAAATAGCGACGGGTCTGGACGCGGCGCCGCTTTCACCCTATGTTCAGCGAACGGGGCGCAATATTTATCGCTCCGGACGTGTAGAGGGGCGATTCTTGCGGTTACTGCTGACCCTTTTGGCATTGCTGACCGGTCTGGCCACAGCCGACCGCGCGGTTGCCGCGCCTGCCACACCGGCGGCGATGGGGGCCCTCGTCATGCTCGCCGAAACGGCGGGCAAGGCCGAGACCAGCGAAAATGCGCGTCGCCCGGCGACCACCGCGCCGACGCGGCGCACAACGAGCGGCAGCGGCAAGCCGCGCAAGGCCGCGCCGCCGCACCTTCCCGGCCTGCTGACCGGCAGCGACCGCGCGCTCGAATAGAGCCAGGTTCCAGCGTCCCTATAGAGGCGCCGCCCTGCATACTGGGGCTTTGACCATATACAGCGGCCGCAGTGCCGCCATCTCATTCTAATTCCAAGGAAAATACAATGTTTGCTGGCCTCGCCAAGAGCTTGTTCGGTTCGTCCAACGACCGTTATGTCGCCTCGATCCGCAAGATCGTCGACAAGATCAACGCCTTCGAGCCCGCGATGCAGGCGCTGGGCGACGCCGAATTGCAGGCCCAGACGCAGAAGTTCCGCGACCGCCTGGCTGCCGGCGAGACGCTCGACGACATCCTGCCCGAAGCCTTTGCGACGGTGCGCGAGGCCGCCGTCCGTACGCTCGGCATGCGCCATTTCGACGTCCAGATGGTCGGCGGGGTCGTGCTGCATCGCGGCGAGATCGCCGAAATGGCGACGGGCGAGGGCAAGACGCTGATGGCGACCCTGCCCTGCTATTTGAACGCGCTCGAAGGCAAGGGCGTGCATGTCGTGACGGTGAACGACTATCTCGCCACGCGCGACGCCGAATGGATGGGCACCGTTTACGGTTTCCTGGGCCTGACCACCGGGGTCATCGTTCCCAACCTCAACGAAACGCAGCGCCGCGACGCGTATAACAGCGACATCACCTATGCGACGAACAACGAGCTGGGGTTCGATTACCTGCGCGACAATATGAAATTCGACCGTCAGCAGATGGTCCACCGCACCTTCAATTTCGGCATCGTCGACGAGGTCGATTCGATCCTGATCGACGAAGCGCGTACCCCGCTGATCATCTCGGGCCCGACCGATGACAAGTCGGAGCTTTACATCCGCGTCAACGAGGTCGTGCTCCAGCTGGTCGACGAGGATTATGAAAAGGATGAAAAGTCCAAGTCGATCAGCCTGACCGAGGAAGGCACCGAGCATGTCGAGCGTCTGCTCGAAGCCGCGGGGCTGCTCCAGGGCAACAATCTGTATGACATCGAGAACACCCAGGTCGTCCATCACGTCAACCAGGCGTTGAAGGCGATCCAGATGTTCCGCATCGACACCGACTATATCGTCAAGGACGGCAAGGTCGTGATCATCGACGAATTCACCGGCCGCATGATGGACGGCCGCCGCTGGTCCGACGGTCTGCACCAGGCGGTCGAGGCCAAGGAAGGCGTGCAGATCGAGCCCGAGAACCAGACGCTGGCGTCGATCACCTTCCAGAATTATTTCCGCATGTACCCGAAGCTTTCGGGCATGACCGGCACCGCAGCGACCGAGGCGGCCGAATTCTTCGACATCTACAAGATGAACGTCGTCACCATTCCGACGAACCGGCCGATCGCGCGCATCGACGAGGAAGACGAGTTCTACAAGAATATCACCGACAAGTTCGGCGCGATCGCCCGCACGATTCGCGAGGCGAACGAGCGTGGCCAACCGGTGCTCGTCGGCACGGTGTCGATCGAAAAATCGGAGCTCCTTTCTTCCTATCTTGAAAAGGAAGGCGTGCCGCACAGCGTCCTCAACGCGCGTTTTCACGAAAGCGAAGCGCATATCGTTGCGCAGGCCGGCCGCACCGGCGCGGTCACGATCGCGACGAACATGGCGGGCCGCGGCACCGACATCAAGTTGGGCGGCAACGAAGAATTCCGCATCGACGACGAGCTAAAGGACCTGCCCGAAGGCCCCGAGCGCGATGCCGCGATCGAACGGATCAAGGCCGAAGTCGCCGCCGAGCGCGAGGCGGTGAAGGCCGCGGGCGGGCTGTTCGTGCTCGCGACCGAGCGCCACGAAAGCCGCCGCATCGACAACCAGCTGCGCGGCCGTTCGGGGCGTCAGGGCGACCCCGGTCTGTCGAAATTCTACCTCTGCCTCGACGACGACCTGCTGCGCATCTTCGGCCCCGACACGCTGTTTTCCAAGATGATGAACAAGAATCTGGAGGATGGCGAGGCGATCGGGTCGAAGTGGCTGTCGAAGGCGATCGAGACCGCGCAGAAGAAGGTCGAGGCGCGCAATTACGACATCCGCAAACAGGTGGTCGAATATGACAACGTCATGAACGACCAGCGCAAGGTCATCTATGAGCAGCGCGGCGAGATCATCGACAGCGAGACCGTCGACGACGTCATGCTCGCGATGCGCGCCGAGACGGTGAACGCCATCGTCGCCGATGCGTGCCCGCCGGGCAGCTATCCCGAACAGTGGAACATCGAGCAGATGAAGGAGCGCGTCGCAAACATTCTCGACCTCGAACCGCCGATCGACGCGTGGATGCAGGAAGACGCGGTCGATCCCGAAATGTTCGAGGAGCGCATCCAGGCGCAGGCCGATGCGGTCGCGGCCGAAAAGGCGGCGCTGGTCGATGCCGAAACGTGGAAGGGCATCGAAAAGTCGGTGCTGCTCCAGACGCTCGACCATCACTGGAAAGAGCATCTCGCGACGCTCGACGCGTTGCGGCAGGTCGTGTTCCTGCGCGCCTATGCGCAGAAGCAGCCGATCAACGAATATAAGCAGGAAGCCTTCGCACTGTTCGAGCGCATGTTGTCGAACATTCGCGAGGATGTGACGCGCACCGTCGCGCGCATCGACCTGCGCTTCGAAGAGCCCGAGCCGATGCCGCTGCCCGACCTGCCCGATTTCCTGACGACGCACATCGACCCCTTCACGGGCGAGGATAACAGCGGCGATATCGACGCGGGATCGCTGGGCGTGATCGCGAATACCCTGCCGCCGATGCAGGTGCCCAAGCCCGATCTGCCCCAGGGCGAGAATCCCTATGCGGCGCTCGACATCAGCCGCAACGCGCCGTGCCCGTGCGGTTCGGGGCGCAAGTACAAGCATTGCCACGGGGCGATCTGACCGGTTCATCCTCGTCATGCCGGACTCGATACGGCATCCATGGCTACGGCGTAGCGGTGGACCCCGGATCAAGTCCGGGGTGACGAACGAATACCGTGTCAACTCTATAAGTTACGGTAACAAAGCGCTCGTACGAGCCCGCTTGCCAAGGCGCGCGGGCGCGATTAGCATCGCCTTCACAAGCTTGGCGGCCGCGTAGCCAGACAAGCAACGCAGCAGGCAGGAATATGGGGCCGTTTGCCCGAGCGATCGGGCGCGGCCGACGATGGCATGCTGCGTGGAAAGGGCTGGCGCATTTCCTTTTTCGACGAGATGACAGGACAGGAGGGCGAGGTCCGGTCGCCCTATCGCGAATATTCGGACTGGTTCGGCCGCGAGGATGCGGCGCGCATCCAGCGCAAGGCGCAGCAGGCCGAGGCATTTTTCCGCACCACGGGCATCACCTTCAACGTCTATGGGCAGGATGAGGCCGACGAGCGGCTGATCCCCTTCGATGTCGTCCCGCGTATCATTTCGGCGAGCGAATGGCGGCGCCTGTCGCGCGGCATCGAACAGCGCGTGCGCGCCCTGAACGCCTTTCTGCACGATATTTACCACCGGCAGGAGATATTGCGCGCGGGGCGAGTCCCGATCGAATTGATTTCGCGCAACGAGGCCTTCCTGCCGATGATGATGGGCATGGATCCGCCGGGCGGCATCTATACGCATATCAGCGGTATCGACATCGTGCGCACCGGCGCCGACGAATTCTATGTGCTCGAGGATAATGCGCGGACACCGTCGGGCGTGTCCTATATGCTCGAGAACCGCGAGACGATGCTCCAGATGTTCCCCGAGCTGTTCGCGAAGATTTCGGTGCGCGAGGTGAGCGATTATCCGCTCAACCTCCTGAAATCGCTTGCGGCCTGCGCGCCGCCCGCGTGCGGCGGTACGCCGACGGTCGCGGTGCTGACGCCGGGCATCCACAACAGCGCCTATTTCGAACATAGTTTCCTTGCCGACCAGATGGGCGCCGAACTGGTCGAGGGGCATGATTTGCGCGTCGTCGACGGGCGTGTGGCGATGCGCACGACGCAGGGCTACACGCCGATCGACGTCCTCTATCGCCGCGTCGACGACGATTTCCTCGATCCGCTCAATTTCCGACCCGACTCGGTGCTGGGGGTGCCGGGGATCTGGGACGTCTATCGCGCGGGCGGGATCACGATTGCCAATGCGCCGGGGACGGGGATCGCCGACGATAAGGCGCTGTACAGCTATATGCCCGACATCATCGAATTCTATACGGGCGAAAAGGCGCTGCTCCCCAATGTGCCGACCTGGCGGTGCGGCGAGCCCGAGCATCTGCGCGAAGTGCTCGACCGCCTGCCCGAACTGGTGGTGAAGGAAGTGCACGGGTCGGGCGGATACGGGATGCTCGTCGGACCGGCGGCGAGCAAGAAGGCGATCGCGGCCTTCCGCGCCAAGCTGGAAGCCAATCCGCGCAATTATATCGCGCAGCCGACCCTGTCGCTCTCGACGGTGCCGATCTTTACCAAGGCGGGGCTGGCGCCGCGGCACGTCGACCTGCGCCCCTTCGTGCTGATGTCGCCGCAGGGGATCAGGATCACGCCGGGCGGGCTGACGCGCGTCGCGATGAGCAAGGGGTCGCTGGTGGTCAATTCGAGCCAGGGCGGCGGGACGAAGGATACGTGGGTGTTGGAGGACTGACGGCGATGCTAGGAAAAACCGCCGGCAGCCTCTATTGGATGGCGCGCTATCTCGAACGCAGCGAGAATAATGCGCGGCTGATCGACGCCGGTTTCCGTATCGCGCTGACGCGATCGAACACCGCCGCGGCCGAATGGCGCTCGGTCCTCGTCACGGCGGGACAGGATTATTATTTCCGGCAAGCGCATGGCGCGGATTATAGCTCGCAGCGCGTCGTCGATTTCATGCTGCGCGATCCCGCCAACCCGTCGAGCATCATGTCGGTGATCAAGCAGGCGCGCGACAATGCCCGCACCGCGCGCACCTATCTGACGCGCGAGGCGTGGGAGGCGGTGAATACGAGCTGGATGACGCTCGGTGCGCTGCTGAAACGGCAGGTCCGCGAGGACGATCTGCCCGACGTGCTCGCCGCGATCCGCCAGCAAAGCGGTCTCGTGCGCGGCGCCTTTGCGGGGACGATGCTGCGCAACGACGGCTATAATTTCTCGCGGCTCGGCACCTTCCTCGAACGCGCCGACAACACGGCGCGCATCCTCGACGTCAAATATTATCTGTTGCTGCCCTCGGTCGCGCATATCGGCAGTTCGATCGACAATGTGCAGTGGGAGACGATCTTGCGTTCGGTGTCGGCGCACCGCGCCTATCACTGGCTGTATGGCGCGGAGATCAGCGCGCTCAAGATCGCCGAATTCCTGATCCTCTACAAACAGATGCCGCGCAGCCTGGCCTTTTGCTGCGACAAGATGAACGACAATCTCGGCTGGCTCGCCCGCGCCTATGGGGAGGAGACCGAGGCGGTGCGGTTGGGCGCGTCGATCTGCAACGACCGGCTCTCGCGCCCGATCGCGTCGATCTTCGACAACGGGCTGCACGAGTTCATTACCGATTTTCTTCGCGCCAACGCCGCGCTCGCGCGGCAGATCGAGCGCGACTATCGCTTTGTGGAATGACGATGAAGCTGCGCGTCGAACATATCACCCATTATCAATATGACAGCCCGGTGCGCTATGCGCTCCAGCAGGTCAGGCTGACCCCCAAGGAACGTCCGGGGCAGCAACTGATCCATGATTGGACGGTCGCGATCGAGGGCGGTTCGCGCCAGCTTCACTATACCGATCACCTCGGCAATGGCGTCGACCTGATATCGGTCGACAGCGGGACGAGCGAACTGGTGATCCGCTGCACCGGCGAGGTCGAGCTGGTCACCTGGGACGGGGTGATCGGACCGCATCGGGGCGCGATGCCGTTATGGACCTTTCTGCGTCCGACGCCGCTGACGCGTGCGGGGCGCGGGGTGCGTTCGCTGACCGCCGAACTGGGGCGCGATTTCGTGAACGATATCGAGCGCGCGCACGCGCTGTCCGCGCTGATCATCGACAAGCTGCCCTATCGGATCGGGGTGACCGATGCCGAAACGACCGCCGAACAGGCGCTCGCCGGCGAGGGTGGGGTGTGCCAGGACCATGCGCACATCTTCGTTGCCGCGATGCGCCACCTCGGCCACCCGGCGCGTTATGTCTCGGGCTATTTGATGATGAACGACCGCACCCATCAGGACGCCACGCACGGCTGGGCCGAGGCGCATTTCGACCATATCGGCTGGATCGGCTTCGATGTCAGCAACGGTCACTCGCCCGACCAGCGCTATATCCGCGTTGCAACCGGGCTCGATTATCAGGGCGCCGCGCCGGTTCGCGGAATGCGCTATGGTGCAGCGCAAGAAAATCTGGTTGTCCAATTGCAGGTCCAGCAATAAGCGGACCCAGGACCAGAATTTTCCGGGCGGGGAAAACAGGATCAGATGACTTATTGCGTTGGCATGCGTTTGAACAAGGGACTGGTGTTCATGTCGGACACCCGGACCAACGCTGGCGTCGATGACATCTCGCAGGTTCGCAAGATGCGCAGCTGGCATCTGCCGGGCGAGCGCGTGATCACTTTGATGTCGGCGGGCAACCTTGCGACGACGCAGGCGGTGGTCAGCCTGCTCGACGAGCGCACCAAGGCGCCCGAGGAGCGTCATCCGTCGATCCTTGCCGCGCCGTCGATGTTCGCGGTCGCCAATATCGTCGGCGAGACGCTGCGCAGCATCGTGATGCGGCACAATGCCGAAGGCCCGGCGGCCGAATCGCTGTTCCGCGCGTCGCTGATCGTCGGCGGGCAGATCAAGGGCGCCGAGCCGCGGCTGTTTCTGGTCTATCCCGAAGGGAATTTCATCGAAGCGGGCGAGGACAACCCCTTTTTCCAGATCGGCGAGACGAAATATGGCCGCCCGATCATCGTCCGATCCTATGACCCTGCCATGTCGTTCGAGGATGCGGTGAAATTGCTTTGCGTGTCGTTCGATTCGACGATCCGCGCCAATGCCGGGGTCGATCTGCCGATCGACCTCAAGGTCCACGAACGCGACGATTTCACCACCGTCCGCGAGCGGCGGTTCGAACGCAACGATCCCTATTTCGAAAGCGTCGCCAACGGCTGGGCCGAGGCGCTGGGCATCGCACTGGCGGAACTTCCCGACTTTCATTTCTGACGACTTCGGCCGGATGGAAAAAAGGAAGGCCCGGAAGGTAAGAAACCTTCCGGGCCTTGTTGCTCCGGCCGTCAGGGAGGGTGGAGGAGCGGCCGGAACCAGGGTCGTCCCCTCTGTGGCGGCCGCCGACCCTCCGCTCAATCATCCGAAAGCGTGGGGCCCCTATCCCAGACGCGCCGCGCGCCCGGCCTCAGCGGTTCTTTCGCCCTTCGATCAATCCGTCGACCAGGCTCGGATCGGCGAGCGTCGAGGTGTCGCCGAGCGATCCGAAATCATTTTCGGCGATCTTGCGCAAAATCCGCCGCATGATCTTGCCCGAGCGCGTCTTGGGCAGGCCGGGGGTCAGATGGATATGGTCGGGGGTCGCGATCGGGCCGATTTCGGTACGGACCTGCTGTTTCAAGGCCGCGGCCACCTCGTCGGTCGGCTCAACCCCGGCGTTCAGCGTGACATAGGCATAGATGCCCTGGCCCTTGATATCGTGCGGGAAGCCGACGACCGCCGCTTCGGCGACGAGGTCGTGGAGGACGAGCGCGCTTTCGACCTCGGCGGTGCCCATGCGGTGACCCGACACGTTGATGACATCGTCGACGCGCCCGGTGATCCGCCAATAGCCGTCTGCGTCGCGGCGGCAGCCGTCGCCGGTGAAATATTTGCCCCTGTAGGTCGAGAAATAGGTTTCGGCGAAACGCCCGTGATCGCCATAGATCGTCCGTGCCTGCCCGGGCCAGCTGTGCGTGATGCAGAGGTTGCCCTCCGCCGCGCCGCCGGTCTGCTCGCAGACGAGCGTCTTGCCCTCGGCATCGACGAGTTCGGGGCGGATGCCGAAGAAGGGTTTGCCCGCGCTCCCCGGCTGCATCGGATGCGCGCCGGGCAGCGTGGTGATCATGATGCCGCCGGTCTCGGTCTGCCACCAGGTGTCGATGACGGGGACGCGGCCCTTGCCGACGACCTGGTGATACCAGCGCCATGCTTCGGGATTGATCGGTTCGCCGACGCTGCCGAGCAGTCGAATCGACGACAGATCGTGGCGCGTCACATAGTCGTCGCCTTCGCGCATCAGCGCGCGTATCGCGGTTGGCGCAGTGTAGAGGATGTTGACCCGATGCTTGTCGACAACCTGCCAGAAACGGTCATGATCGGGGTAATTGGGCACACCCTCGAACATCAGGGTCGTCGCGCCATTCTGAAGCGGGCCATAGACGACGTAGCTGTGTCCCGTGACCCAGCCAATGTCGGCGGTGCACCAGAATATTTCGCCCGGCCGATAGTCGAAACCGTACCAGAAGGTCGTCGCGGTCCACACGCTGTAGCCGCCGACCGTATGCAGCACGCCCTTGGGCTTGCCGGTCGAACCCGAGGTATAGAGGATGAACAGCGGGTCCTCGGCATTCATCGGCTCGCACGGGCATTCGTCGCCGACATCGGCCGACAGCGCATCATACCAATGATCGCGCCCTTCCTTCATCGCAACGTCGCCGCCGGTGTGCGCGATGACGAGCACCGCCTTGACGTTGATACGTTCAAGGGCTTTGTCGACATTGGCCTTCAAGGGAACGACCTTGCCGCCGCGCAGCCCTTCGTCGGCGCAGATTACCCAGTCGCTCGCGCAATCCTCGATGCGGCCGTGGATCGCCTCGGGCGAGAAGCCGCCAAAAACGACGCTGTGCACCGCGCCAATGCGCGCGCAGGCAAGCATCGCGACCGCGCCTTCGGGGATCATCGGCATATAGATGGTGACGCGGTCGCCCTTCTGGACGCCCATTTTCTTGAGCGTGTTGGCGAAGCGGATGACGTCGGCGAGGAGTGCATTGTAGCTGATGTGCCGCGTCTCGCCGTCGGGGGCGTCGGGCTCGAAGATGATGGCGGTGCGCTCGCCATGGCCCGCGGCGACATGGCGGTCGACCGCGTTGTGGCAGAGGTTGAGGACGCCGTCCTCATACCATTTGATCGCGACCGGGTCGTACGACCAGTTGGCGATCTTCGTCGGGGGCGTAATCCAGTCGAGTCGCAGCGCCTGCTCGGCCCAGAATCCGTCGGGATCCTCGACGCTCTGCGCGTAGAGGCGGTCGTAGTCGGCGGCCGTGCAATGGGTGTTGGCGGCAGCGTCGGCGGGCACAGGGACCAAAGGTTCGGAGGGGGGTAGGTCGGACACGTCTGCTTCTCCCGCTTTTTTCACGCCTGTCGCGATTGCCGCGAATCTTCTTCGGCTCCTCCTTATCCGTTCGCATCGAGCGAAGTCGAGATGCCCGTCGGCCGCATACGACTTCGGGGTGTCTCGACTTCGCTCGACACGAACGGGGAGGGGCGACTATGCGCGGGCGGTATAGCGGCGCGAAAGGAGTATCCATGGTCGATATCGGTGATGAGGTCGGACGGCTTCTGGAAAAGCTGGGCGTCGAGCGCCGCGTCTGGACCGAAGGCGCGATGTCGTCATTCACGCCGATCACCGGCGAACGGATGGCGCGGCTCATCACCGCCGACGCCCGCACGATCGACGAGACGCTCGATAGCGCAACCGCAGCGTTCCGCGTGTGGCGCAAGGTGCCGGCGCCGCGCCGCGGCGAGCTGGTGCGGTTGTTCGGCGAGGAATTGCGTGCCGCCAAGGATGATCTGGCGAAGCTGGTGACGATCGAGGCGGGCAAGATCCGGTCCGAGGGCGCGGGCGAAGTGCAGGAGATGATCGACATCTGCGACTTCGCCGTCGGCCTCTCCCGGCAATTATACGGTCTCACCATCGCGACCGAGCGGCCGGGGCACCGGATGATGGAAGTCTGGCATCCGCTCGGTGTGGTGGGTGTGATCTCGGCGTTCAACTTTCCGGTCGCGGTATGGGCGTGGAACGCTGCCCTCGCGCTCGTCTGCGGCAACAGCGTAGTCTGGAAGCCATCGGAAAAGACGCCGCTCACCGCGTTGGCGACGCAGGCGATCTTCCAGCGAGCGCTGACGCGCTTCGGCGATGCGCCCGAAGGATTGGCGCAATTGTTGATCGGCGGACGCGAGGCAGGCGAGGCGCTGGTCGATGACAGCCGTGTTGCCTTGGTGTCGGCCACCGGTTCGACGCGCATGGGCCGCGCGGTGGCGCCGCGGCTGGCGCAGCGCTTTGCGCGCGCGATCCTCGAGCTTGGCGGCAATAATGGCGTAATCGTCGCGCCCTCGGCCGATCTCGACTTGGCGCTGCGCGGTGTTGCGTTCGGCGCGATGGGGACCGCAGGGCAGCGCTGCACAACGACGCGGCGGTTGTTCCTGCATGACAGCATTTACGACGGCTTCGTCGCCAAGCTGAAGGCGGCCTATGCCAGCGTCGGGGTGGGCAATCCGCTGGAGGGCGAGGTGCTCGTCGGCCCGCTAATCGACCGCGCGGCGTTCGAGATGATGCAGGAGGCACTAGCGGCGGCCAAAACCGCCGGTGGCGTCGTGCATGGCGGCGAGCGCGTCGGCATGGGCGCGAGCTTCTACGTGAAGCCCGCGCTTGTCGAGATGCCGGGTCAGGTCGGCCCTGTACTCGAAGAGACCTTCGCGCCGATCCTCTATGTCATGCGCTATTATGACCTCGATGCCGTGATCGAGCTGCACAACGATGTCGCGGCGGGCCTGTCGTCGGCGATCTTCACCACCGACATGCGCGAGGCCGAGCGCTTCCTCGTCGCGAGCGACTGCGGCATCGCGAACGTCAACCTCGGCACCAGCGGCGCCGAGATCGGCGGAGCGTTCGGCGGCGAAAAGGAGACGGGCGGCGGGCGCGAAAGCGGTTCGGACAGCTGGCGCCAATATATGCGGCGCGCGACGAATACGGTGAATTATTCGGATGCGCTGCCGCTGGCGCAGGGGGTTTCGTTCGAGATCTGAGCGGATCGCAAGGTCGCGCCCATTTCCCATCGCGCGAAACCTTCCCCGTCCGGATCGCTCCTGCGGGGAAGGCTCGGGAACCGCGCGAAGCAAGGCGCGCGCTATGCGCCGATGGCCTGCTTCGCGGCGTGGACGCGGTCGGCGTTGGCAAGGTCCGCCAATGGCGCGAGGATCGTCTGGTCGAACGCTTCGGTCGCCGCGCCCGCCTGCACGCGCCGCGGCCAGTCGGCGTGCGTCAGCGCGCCGCGACCGAGCGTGACGACGTCGGCGTTGTGCCGCGCCAGCATGTCGGCTGCGCGGTCCGGATCGTGGAGTGACCCGTTCGCCAGCACCGGCAGGCCGCTATGACGCTTCGCAAGGCTGGCGAGGCTTGCACCCTCGTCGAACGCGGGCTGCCACGCCTCGAACTCGGTCGTGTGCAGATAGTCGATCGGAAGCTGGCCCAGCAAAGCATAAATCCGTGCCGCCTCCTCTTCGCCGCGCCATTTGTGGTGGAAATCATTCACCTTGCCCTGCGAACTGCGCACGCCGACGACGAAGTCGGGGCCGGCCGCGGTGCGGACCGCCTCTGCCACCTCGATCGTGATTTGCAGGCGCGCGGCCGCATCGCCGCCATAGGCGTCGGTGCGAAGATTGACGCCTTCACTCAGAAACTGGTCGAGCAGATAGCCGTTCGCGGCATGAATCTCGACACCGTCGAAGCCGGCCTCGCGCGCCCGGTACGCCGACGCGGCAAAACCCGCGATCGCTTCGTCAATCTCGCTCTTGGTCATGGCGGTCGGCACCGGATATTCACCCGATCCGCGATAAAAAACCATTTGCCGGCCGGCCGGGCGCACCGCCGACGGACCGCGCGTATCGCCGCGGAACCGGTTGCCCTGCGACAGCGCGCCGGCGTGCATCAGCTGGGCGATGAACCGCGCGCCGCCCGCGTGAACGCGCTCGACCAGCGGTTTCCATGCATCGCGCTGCGCCGCGTCCGACAGGCCCGGCTGGAAAAGATAGCCTTGGGAAAAGGCCTGATCGGTATACAGTCCTTCGGTGATGATCAGGCCAAAGCCGCCGTCGGCAAAGCGTCCATAATAGTCGTGCATCCGGGGCGTTGCGTATCCCGTTTCGGTCGCGCTCACGCGCGTCATCGGCGCGACGGCGAGGCGGTTGGGGAGGTCCATCGCGCCGACTTTGAACGGGGCGAAGAGGGGATCGGTGGCGGTGTCCGGCGCCGCGATTGCGGTTGCGGTCATGTTACGCGTCCCCGGCGGTGCGGACGGCCGCGATCGCTTCGATCTCGATCATCACGTCGGCGTTATACAGCGCTTTGACTTCGGCGATCGTGTCGGCGGGATAGGGCGCGGTGAAAAACTGGCGGCGCAGTTCGACCACATCCTTGAAATTGCCCATGTCGGTGACGAAAATCGTCACCTTGATGACGTCCTCCAGGCTCGATCCGCCTGCTTCCAGCGCGCGGCGCAGATTGGCAAAGGCCTGTTCGCCCTGCGCACGGAAACCGCCCGCGACGATTTGACCGTCCTCGCCGGCGCCCGCCTGGCCGGAGACAAAGAGCAGATTGCCGAACTTGATCCCCTGCGACAGCAGGAAGGGGGCATAATTGTCCGGGGTGGTGACGACGCGTTCCAGTTTCATCTTCAATTCCTTCGGGCCGGGGTTTGGGGAAAGAAAATTCATTGGTGTCCGGCCGACGTCTGGAATATCCTCTTGTTTATCAGCGTAGACAAACGTCGAATTGTCATTCGATACATAAGATTGATTCATCTATGAACCGACGTCTTCCGCCCCTGTCCGCCCTTCGCGCCTTCGAAGCGGCGGCGCGCTATGGCAGTTTCAAGGAGGCCGCGGCCGAACTTGCCGTTACGCCCACCGCGGTCAGCCACCAGATCCGCTCGCTGGAGGCGCATGTCGACCTTGCGCTGTTCGAACGCCGGACGCGGCAGGTGGTGCTGACCGACGCGGGCGCCCGGCTCTATCCCGTGCTCCGCGACGGCTTCGACGCCTTTGCCGAGGCGATAGAGCGGCTGACACGCCGCCGGGGACGCCGGCATGTGACGATTTCCGCCACGACCGCCTTTACGGCGCGCTGGCTCGTGCCGCGCGTCAATGCGTTCCGCGCGCTGCACCCCGACATCGACCTGCAGCTTCAGGCGTCCGACCAGCTCGTCGATCTGGAGCGCGCGGGGGTGGACATCGCGATCCGCTACGGCGCCGGTCCCTATCCCGATTTTTCGGTCACGCCCTTGTTCGCCGATCGCTTTGCACCCGTACTCAATCCGATGCTGCGAATCGCGGCCGTCGCCGACGGGCCGCGCATCGATTTCGAATGGCGGCGACGGCACCCCGACAATCCGACCTGGTCACGCTGGTTCGCCGAAGCCGGTTTGCCCGAACCGGCCGAACCCGCGCAGCTTCGCTTTTCCGACGAAAGCCATGCGATCCAGGCCGCGGTGGCCGGGCAGGGGATCGCGCTGGTCAGCCTGGCGCTCGTAGAGGCGGAGCTTGCTGCGGGCCAGCTGGTCCAGCCATTCGGCCCGACCATTTCAGCCTTTCGCCATCACTTGCTGGTCAGGAAGGGTGACGTCAGCGCCGAGATCAGCGCGGCCAGGGACTGGCTGCTTGCCGAAGCTTCACCCGCAAGTGCGGGAGCGTGACAGCAAGCGATCAGGCGCGCCACCCGAACCCGTCGTCGATTGCGACGACCTGCCCGGCGGTGCCGACCGGCTCTGCCGCGCCGTCGGTCAGGAAGGCGAGCATCGCCGCGTCGCTTACGTCGACATGCGCCAGTGTGCGCTGCGCTTGAGGTGTCCGCGCCACCACCACGCCGGCCTTGGGTGCGCCGTCGCGGCCGTAGAAGATCGTGTAACTTTCGATCGTCGCCGGTCCGGCATAATCCTCGACCAGCTCGGGAACTGCCCCGCGCTTCGCTTCGGCTTCGGCCTGATAGTCGAACTCCTGCGGGAAGCAGGCGGCGGGGATCGGCTCGCTGCCCAGCACGATGCAATGATTGTCGGTCGCAAAACCGCCATTGGCAAAGAGGAAGCCGTAGCGGCCTTCGTTGCGCAACCTGTCGACCATCGAGACGATCGCATGGCTCATATAATTGGCGATCGGGCCGCCACCGAAGGTGAGGCCGCCGAATACGGTGGCGGGCCGGTCCCACGGCCAGCCGAGAATGCGGCGCGCCATCTTCGGCACGCAGGGGAAGCAACTGTAGAGCTCGACGCAGTCGAAGTCGTCCGCCGTCATGCCGTTGAGGTCCAGCGTGCGCGTGATCGAGGTTTCCATGCTGACGCTATGATCGAAGCGGTCGCGGTGCAGGATGCTCGCGGGTTCCTTCGCCGCGGCGCCCATGCCGACATAGATCAGCCGATCCTCGGCGATGCCGCGCCGCCTTGCTTCGGCGAGGCTGGCGACGATGAAACCCGCGCCCTGGTTGACCGACGAGTTGGCGACCATCAGCTTCGAATAGGGAAAGGCGATCGGGCGGTTGCGCTCGTCGATGCGCAAGATGTCCTCGGGCGTCGCGGGATTGCGGATCCATGCCCCCTCGTTTTCTGCCGCGACTTCGGAAAAGCGTGACCAGATTTCCGCACTTTCGAACTGCGCTTCCGCGAGGCTCTGGCCCCACGCCGCGCGGGTGGCGTTCTCGTACAGCGGGTAGACATCGACCGGGGCAGCCAGCCCGTGTTTCTGGGCATAATTGGGTTCGCGCCGGGTCGCGACCTTGCGGATCGCATTATAGCTTTTGTCCTCGCCGGTGGCGGCTTTTGCGGCGCGGCCGGCGGCGGTACGCAATGCCTCGGCGCCGACGATCGCGGCGAGTTTGACCTCGCCCGCGCCGATCCGGTTGGCGGCTTCGTTGAGCAGGCGCACGGGCGTGTCGCCGTGCGGCGCGGCCGATTGATAGTTGATTGCCGGGCTCGCGCCGATCGCGGCGGCGAGCGGTTCGCAGAGCTTGCCGAGGCTGTGAAAGCTGATCTGGTCGACGATCGCGAGGCTGTCGATCTCGGCAAGTGCGACGCCCGCGTCGTCGGCGGCGAGGTTCAGCGCCGCGACCATCAGCCCGAGCGAGTCGAGCCCCTCGTCGGGATCGGCGGGGCGGTCGCTCACCTGCCCGACGCCGACGATGACGGGAATGCGCTCGGGATCGGTCATCGACATTCTAGCGCGCCTTCCACTCGGGCTTGCGCTTCTCGGCAAAGGCGCGCGGGCCTTCGCGTGCGTCCTCGCTGCGCATCAACGCGCTGCGTTCGAGAGTGTTATGCTCCCAATAAGCGGCGTCCGCGGCTATGCGGCCGTCCTGGATGCCCAGCGCGACGCGCTTCGACGCCTGTACCGACAGCGGCGCATTTCCCGCGATCTTCTCGGCGAGCGCGAGCGCGGTAGGCATCAGGTCGGCGAGCGGCACGACGTGGTTGACCAGGCCGAATTCGGCGGCGCGCGCGGCGGGGATCGGATCGCCGGTCAGCATATATTCCATCGCCAGTTTGCGCGGCAGCTGCTGCGCGAGGCGGAAGGCGCCGCCCGCCGCGGCGAACAGCCCGACCTTGACCTCGGGCAGGCCGAATTGCGCGTGATCGGCGGCGACGATGATGTCGCTCATCAGCGCGATCTCGCACCCGCCGCCGAACGCGAATCCATTCACCGCGGCGATGATCGGCTTCGAGATCGGGTGCGACACCATGCCCGCAAACCCCCACGCCTGTTGCGCCGGATCGTCGGGATAGAGGCTTTCGCCGCGCGACAGCGCGACGAGGTCGGCGCCCGCGCAAAAGCTCTTGTCGCCCGCGCCGGTGATAACGACGGCGCGGATTTCGGGGTCGTTTTCGGCCTCATCCAACGCGCCGCCGATGCCGACATGGACCGCGGCGTTGACCGCATTGCGCGCCTCGGGCCGGTTGATCGTGACGATCAGGATGTGGCCTTGGCGTGTCGTGAGGATGGTGGTGTCGGTCATCGCGAATCTCTCCCTTTCGGGCGAGTATCGCGGTCAGTTGACGTTTACGTCAACTGTAATCCACCCTGTGGCGAAGCCATGGGGAGGGGGACCATCCGAAGGATGGCGGAGGGGCGGCGACGTCGCGTCATGGCCCCTCCGTCGGCGGCTGCGCTGCTGCCACCTCCCCATCGCTGCGCGACAGGGAGGATTTTCGTCAGATTGACTGGCCGGTCTTCGCCCAATCGGCGAGGAAGCCTTCGATGCCCTTTTCGGTCAGGATATGCTTGAACAGCCCCTTGATGACCGACGGCGGCGCGGTCATCACGTCGGCGCCGATCTTGGCGGCTTCGAGCACGTGGATGCCGTGGCGCACGCTTGCGACCAGGATTTCGGTTTCATAGGCATAGTTATCGTAGATCAGCCGGATATCGGCGATCAGTTGCATGCCGTCGAAACCATTGTCGTCGTGGCGACCCACAAAGGGCGAGACGAAGGTCGCGCCGGCCTTGGCGGCAAGCAGCGCTTGCGCCGCCGAGAAGCAGAGGGTGACATTGACCATCGTACCGTCGCCGGTCAGCGCCTTGCAGGTCTTGAGCCCGTCGATCGTCAGCGGCACCTTGATGCAGACATTGTCGGCGATCTTGCGGAGGATTTCGGCCTCCTTCATCATCGTTTCATGGTCGAGCGCGACGACCTCTGCCGAGACGGGGCCATCGACGATTGCGCAGATTTCCTTGGTCACTTCTTTGAAGTCGCGGCCCGACTTGGCGATCAGCGACGGGTTGGTGGTGACGCCGTCGAGCAGGCCGGTCGCGGCGAGTTCCTGGATGTCGGCGATTTCGGCGGTGTCGGCGAAGAATTTCATGGCTCGGGGCTTTCCTGCGGGAAGGTGATTCGGGTTGGCCATCGCCCTAGAACAACGATGAGGAAAACTGAACCATTCTCACCCCCTCTTTCGTCACCCTCGAACGAGACACGTGGTGCGTTCGACTTGATCCGGGGTCCATAACGGCCGGGCGGTTACGGATGCCGGATCACGTCCGGCAAGACGAATGAGGAAAGCGCTGGAGTTCCTTCTTTGTTCCCATTAAGCGGGGCATCATGGCCAAAGCGAAACGTCAATATGTCTGCCAGAATTGCGGGTCGGTCTCGTACCGCTGGCAGGGCCAGTGCGCCGACTGCAACGAGTGGAATACCTTGGTCGAGGAGGCGAGCGAGACCGCCTTTTCGGCAAAGCACGACCTCAGCAAGGGTGGGCGCACGCTCGCGCTCGAAACGCTCGACGCCGACAGCAAGATGCCCGAGCGGATGCTGTGCGGGATCGCCGAATTCGACCGCGCGCTCGGCGGCGGCTTCGTCGCGGGATCGGCGACGCTGATCGGCGGCGATCCGGGGATCGGCAAGTCGACCCTGTTATTACAAGCCGCTGGGCGGCTCGCGAAAGCGGGCAAGTCGGTCGTCTATATCAGCGGCGAGGAAGCGGCGGCGCAGGTACGCCTGCGCGCGCAGCGGCTGGGGCTCGGTAATGCGCCGGTCGCGCTCGCGAGCGCGACGTCGGTGCGCGATATATTGGCGACGCTCGACAGTCGCGACGCCGATTTCGTTGTGATCGATTCGATCCAGACGATGCACAGCGACCTGATCGACAGCGCGCCCGGCACGGTGAGCCAGGTCCGCGCCAGCGCGCAGGAATTGATCCGCTATGCCAAGGACGGCGGCGCGGCGATCGTGCTCGTCGGCCACGTCACCAAGGACGGGACGATCGCGGGCCCGCGCGTGCTCGAGCATATGGTCGATACCGTGCTGGCGTTCGAGGGCGAGCGCAGCCACCAATATCGCATCCTGCGCGCTGTGAAGAATCGCTTTGGCGGCACCGACGAGATCGGCGTGTTCGCAATGGGCGAGGAGGGGCTGGGCGAGGTCGCCAACCCGTCGAGCCTGTTCCTGACCGATCGCAGCCGCGACGTGCCGGGATCGGTGGTGTTCCCGGCGTTGGAGGGCACGAGGCCGGTGCTGGTCGAGGTGCAGGCGCTGACCGTGCGGCTGGCGAGCGGGGCAACTCCGCGGCGCGCCGTCGTCGGCTGGGACAGCGGGCGGCTCGCGATGGTGCTTGCGGTCCTCGAGGCGCGCTGCGGGCTACATATGGGCGCCGCCGAAGTCTATCTTAACATCGCGGGCGGCTATCGCCTGACCGATCCCGCCGCCGATCTTGCGGTGGCCGCGGCGCTGATCTCGGCTTTCAGCGAGCGGCCGGTGCCTGCCGATGCGATCGTTTTCGGCGAACTGTCGCTGTCGGGTGAGGTGCGGCAGGTTTCGCACGACGCCCTCCGTCTGCGCGAAGCCGCGAAGCTCGGTTTCTCGCGCGGCTGGGGCCCCACGGGGATGAAGGGCGTCGGCGGAATTTCGGTTACGGGTTTCGCGCGCCTCGGCGAACTCGTTGACCTGATGCTCGGGCGCGACTAGCGCTCGCCCCATGGGAAGTCTGACGGCTCTGGATATCATCGTGCTGACGCTCGTCGGCGGCAGCGCGGTGCTTGGCTTCACGCGAGGGCTGGTGCAGGAGGTGACGAGCCTTCTCGCCTGGGTTCTCGCGATCGCCGCGGTGCGCTTTTTCCACCCGCTCGCGACCGACCTGCTGGGCGGCTGGATGGGGCCGGGCGGCGGTGCGGCGATGCTGGCGTTCGTGATCCTGTTCGGCGGGGTCTTCGCCTTCGCCAAATGGGGGTCGCGGGCGATGGGGCAACGCAGCCGTGCCTCGCTGGTCGGCGGATTCGATCGCGGTCTCGGCGCCGGGTTCGGCGCGCTGAAAGGACTGCTCATCGCCACCATCGGCTTCATGGTCGTGACCCTGCTGTACGATATCGGTTACGGTAACGCGCAGCGCCCCGCCTGGGTGACGGATAGCCGGACCTATCCCGCGCTCGCTGCGACGAGCGGCGCGCTGAGCAAGGTGATTGCCGAACGCCGGGCCGAAGCGCGCGAAGCCGATGCGGAGGGCGACACGCCGGACGCGTCCGACGCGCCGGAATCATGAGCGCGCCGCTGTATAGCCGCGATATATTGTCGCTGGCGGTCGCAACGTCCGACCATCTCCCCAATCCCGAGGCGCGACACCATGCGACCGCGCGCGCGCCGCTGTGCGGAAGCCGGATCATCGTCGATATCGATGCCGACGATGCGGGCCGCGTGACCGGCGTCGGAATGCATGTCGAAGCGTGCGCGCTGGGCCAGGCGGCCGCGACCTTGCTCGCCCGCCACGCGCCCGGGCGCAGCCTTGCCGACATCCGCGCCGCGCGCGCTGCGATCGCGGCCTGGTTCGGCGGTACGGGCGACGTCCCGCTTTGGCCGGGGTTCGACCTGCTCGCCGCAGCGCGCGATTATCCTGCGCGCCATGGCGCGATCCTGCTGCCCTTCGATGCCGCGATCGCGGCGCTTGAAGCGCGGGAAGCGGTAGCATGAATTTGCCGATCTTCACCGCGGCGGCATCCGAAGCGGCCGAGAAGGTCGCTGAAACCGCGACCGACACCGCGCTTGTCGAAGGCGCGATCCTGCTGGGCGTCGCGACGCTGTTCGTACTGATATTCCGCCGGCTCGGCCTTGGCGCCGTGCTCGGTTATCTGATCGCCGGGGCGCTCGTCGGGCCGCACGGTTTCGGGCTGGTCGGCGGCGGCGAATCGAAGCTGGCCTTTGCCGAACTGGGCATCGCCTTCCTACTATTCCTCGTCGGGCTCGAGCTGTCGCCGCGCCGCCTGTGGGACATGCGCCGCGCGATCTTCGGGCTCGGTCTGGCGCAGGTCGTCATCACGGGGCTGATCTTGACCGCGCTGATCCACCTGACGCTCGGATTCAGCCCCGCAGCTTCCCTCGCGCTGGGCCTGCCGCTTGCGCTATCGTCGACCGCACAGGTGCTGCCCGGCCTCAAAAGTTCGGGCCGGATCAATTCGCCCTTTGGCGAAAAGGCCTTTTCGATCCTGCTGTTCCAGGATCTGGCGATCGTGCCGATGATTACGATCGTCGCGGTCCTGTCGCGCGCGCCCGCCAACCCTTCGGCGCCCCCCGGATGGCAGATGGCATTTTTCACGGTCTGGGCGATCATCGTGCTCGTCCTTGCCGGCCGCTTCGTCGTCAATCCGCTGCTGCGCATCGTGGGCCGCTATGGCGAACGCGAATTGTTCGTCGTCGTCGGGCTGCTGACCATCCTCGCCAGCGCAGCGCTGATGCACAGCCTGCACCTGTCGACCGCGCTCGGGGCGTTCATCGCGGGCGTGATGCTGGCCGATTCGCCCTATCGCCACGAAATCGAATCGGACGTCGAACCGTTCCGCCTCATCCTGCTCGGCCTTTTCTTCCTCGCCGTCGGTATGGTGCTCGACGTCGGCGCGGTGATGGAACGCCCCTTGCTGGTCGTCGCGCTTGCGCTGGGACTGGTCGCGGTGAAGGTCGTCGTGCTGACGCTGATCGTCAAGGCGTTCGGCAAGAGCTGGCAGGCTGCGCTGGGTCTCGGTTTGCTTCTGAGCCAGGGCGGTGAATTCGGCTTCCTGCTCTTTGCGCAAGCCGCCGACGCGCTGCTGATCGAGCCCGAGGCGGCAAGCCTGTTCAGCGCGGTGGTGACGCTGTCGATGGTCACGACGCCGTTTCTGATGCTGTTTGCGCGCAATTTGGAATTTGCCCCCGGGTCGGACGAACCCGATCTCGACGACCCCGAAGGCGCGCCGCGCGGGTCGGCGATCGTCGTCGGCTATGGCCGTTTCGGGCAGATCGTATCGCAGATGCTGCACGGCGTCGCCTGTTCGGTAACGCTGATCGACAAGAAGCCGAGCCAGATCGAGCTGTCGAGCCGTTTCGATACCAAGGTCTATTTCGGCGACGGGTTGCGCGTCGACCTGCTCCGCCGGGCGGGCGCGGAGGAGGCGCGACTGATCATCTTTTGCATCGACGATGCATCGGTCGATGCGGCCGTGCTGAAGCCCATCGTCGAGGCATTTCCCAATGCGAAGATATTGATGCGGGTGTTTGATCGCCGTCAGATGCTCGCGGTCGACGGATCGGGTGTCGATGGCGTCATTCGTGAGGTGTTCGAAAGTTCGGTCGCGCTGGGCCTGACGGCGCTCCGCCATCTCGATGTCGATCCGGCGGAGATGGACGACGTCGAGGCGACGCTGCGCCATCTCGACGAAACGCGGCTGCGGGCGCAGCTCGATGAGGGCGACCTTTCGGCGGGAATGGACCATCGATTCAAACCGGGCGGCGGTCGCGAGGCCGACAGCATACTCGAGAAATACCGGCGCAAGCGTCTGGCAGCGAAAGCCGCGCGCGAAGAGAATGAGACGATGGGACTGGAAAGCGGAAGCTGAGGCAGGCCTGACGCTTCAGCCATCCAGAAACGCCGCGACCGCGTCCAGGCCATAATCCTCGGTCACAAAGCTCTGCCCGATGCCGCGGGTCAGGATCAGCGGCAGCTTCCCGCCGCGCACCTTCTTGTCGTGCGCCATATGCGCGGCAAGCGCCTTCCCATCGCTGTTGACGCCCGCGCTGGCGAGGCTGTGCGGCAGGTCGACGCTGGCGAGGTGCGCGCGGACGCGTTCGGCGTCCCCGGCCGGGCAGATCCCGTTCGCCGCGGAGAAACGATGCGCGAGTACCATGCCCGCCGCGACCGCCTCGCCGTGGAGCAGGCGGTCCGAATAGCCGGTTTCGGCCTCAAGCGCGTGGCCGAAGCTGTGGCCGAGATTGAGCAGCGCGCGGATATCCTGCGTCTCGCGTTCGTCGGCGGCGACGATGCGCGCCTTTGCGGCAACGCTATGGGCAATTGCCTTGCGACGAGCCGCGCTGTCGCCCGCGAGCAAGGCCGCGCCATTGGCCTCGCACCAGGCAAAAAAGTCCGCATCGTCGATCAGGCCATATTTTACCACTTCGGCATAGCCCGCGCCGAGTTCGCGGCGGGGCAGGGTTTCGAGCGTCGCCGGATCGATGACGACGAGCGCGGGCTGGTGAAAGGCGCCGATCAGATTCTTGCCCGCGGGCACGTTGATCGCGGTCTTGCCGCCGACGCTGCTGTCGACCTGGGCGAGCAACGTTGTCGGCACTTGGATGAAATGGCAGCCGCGTTTGACGATCGAGCAGGCGAAGCCGACGAGGTCGCCGATGACGCCGCCGCCGAGCGCGATGACATGATCGCTGCGTTCGACACCTTCGCCGATCAGCCATTCGGTGAGCCGGGCGAGACCGGCCCAGCTTTTCGTGCTTTCGCCGGGTTCGAGTACGAAGGAGGAAAAGGAAATGCCTTCGTTGCCGAGCGCGGTTCCGACGCGCCGCAAATAATGGTCGGCAACATGGGAGTCGGTCACGATCATCGTGCGCGGACGTTTGAGAAGCGGCGCGACATGGCGGCCGATCTCTTCGAGCAGCCCGTCGCCGATCAGGATGGGATAGCTGCGGCTGCCGAGCTCTACGGTCAGCTTTTCCATTGCGGATCCTCCCATTTCGACAAGGCTTCCATGATCGCGCGCACGGTATGGTCGTGCGGCGTGCTTGCCGAACTGACACGCAGGTGCGCCTCGGCATAGATGGGGTTGCGGACCGCCGCCAGCTCGCGAAGCACCTCGCCGGGGTCGCGATTCTTGAGGAGCGGGCGATGGCTGCGGCGGCCGACGCGCTCGACGAGCGTCGGGATGTCGGCGTCGAGCCAGATGCAAAGACTGTCCGCGAGGATCAGCTTGCGCGTCTCGTCGTTGATGAAGGCGCCGCCGCCGGTGGCGAGGACCATCGGCTTGCCGGCGAGCAGCCGCGCGATCACGCGGCGTTCGCCGTCGCGGAAGTGCGCCTCGCCGAAACGCGCGAATATATCGGAAATGGTCATGTCGGCGGCGCGCTCGATTTCGTCGTCCGCGTCGGCGAAGCGCATGCCGAGCCGTTGCGCAAGGCGGCGGCCGATCGTCGATTTTCCCGATCCCATCAGCCCGACGAGTACGACCGACCGGTCGCGGATCGACGCGGGAATGGCAGTTGCCGGGCTTTTCGGGTTTCGCGACATGGTGCGCGCGGCTATACCGACCGGCGCGCGCGGGACAATGGTTTTGCTGCACCTGCGCCATGAGACGAACGACAGGCATTGGATATTGCGCGCCAAGGGCAGATCGGGAAAGGGGCGGTGGATCGCACGACTGGTCGTGCTGATTTTGGTGCTGGCGATATTGTTCCTGTTCCTGCTGTTCCTGGGCCGGCCGATCGAGCCGCGAATGATTGAGGTGGATGTGACCGACAAGATTGCCGAAAGCCTGCCATCCACACGAGACGCGCGATGAAGAAGACGACATTATCGCTGGTGCTGGGCCTCTCGGCTACGGCGATGGCCGCGGCGCTGGTCCTCCCCGCGCTTGCCCAGGAATCGTTGTTGCCCGAAGGCTTCGGCAATCCCGCCGACACGCCCGCCCCGCGCCCGACCCCCGCGCCGACCGCGACGCCGGCGCCGGGTCCGGCGCCGAAAAGTGGCGCGACGCCGCCGCCCGTCGCCCCGACGCTGAGCGGTACGACGGCCAGCGGCGCCGCCGAAGAGGGCGCGGACGCCGAGGATGCGGAGGACGGCGAGGCGGTCGAATCGGGCGGGCTCAAATATGACCTGCCGCCCGGCGCGCGCCGCCTGCTGACCCGTATCGGGCCGTTGACCCCCGAAACGGGCGGGCTGGCGCCCGACGCCTTTGGCGTGCGCGGCCAATATGCCGCGGCGATCATGCGCCGCACCAACGGCCAGCTGGCCTCGCGCTGGGCGCAGATCCTCCTCCGCCGGGCGCTTGCGTCGGCGATCGACACGCCGGATACGATCAACGGCGCCGACCTAGCCGCCGAACGTGCGTCGCTGCTGCTGCGGATGGGTGAATCGATCACGGCGCGCCGGATCGTCCAGTCGGTCGATTACGACCGCGCGAGCCCGCGCCTGATCGCGGCCGTCCAGCAAACCTATCTGGCCAATGCCGATCCCGCGGGCATGTGCCCCTATGTCCCGGCGGGCCTTGCGCATGGCGACGAACAGGCGTGGCGACTGTCGGCCGCCATCTGTTCCGGGCTGTCGGGCGAGGCGGGACCCGCGGGCTGGGCGATCGGCCGCGTGCGGTCGAGCGGCAAGATTTCCAATTTCGACATCCTGCTTGCCGAGCGCGTGCTCGGCGCAACGGGTGGCGGGCGCCGCTCGACCACGATCGAGTGGGACAATATCGACCGGCTGACCAGCTGGCGCTTCGGCATGGCGACCGCGACGGCGATCCCGGTCCCCGAGGCGCTGCGTACTGCGGCGCCCTATTATATGAAGGGCTGGACGGTGCTGGCGCCGATGACCGACATGGCGAACCGTGTTGCGGCGGCGCCCGAGGCGGCGGCGCGCGGCGTTCTGTCGAGCGAGGCCTATGTGTCGCTGCTGAGCGCGGCCGCGAGCGAAGAAGAGCCGGCCGAGGCGCTTGCCAGCCAGACCGACGCGCTTCGCGGTTCGTTCAACCTTGCCAACGGCGTCGATCGCTACGCCGCGATGGAAGGCCTGTGGAGCGCCGGATCGACCCCGACGCAGCGCTATGCCGCGATGGTCGCGACGGCTCGCGCCGCGGCGGCCTTGCCCCCCGGAACCGACGTTGGCGGCGATCCCTGGCAACTGCTCGGGTCGATGCTCGCCGGCGGTTACGACGCGAATGCGATCGCATGGGTGCCGACGGTTTCGGTCGGCAGCCGAGCATGGGGCGTCCTTGCCGTCGGTTCGCCGCGACCGCTGAATGGCATGAGCGCGGGCGCGGTCGGGCAATTCGCGGGCGACGACGACAGCGCCGACATGCTGCGGTCGAAATTCCTGCTTGCGGGCCTCGCCGGTCTCGGGCGGATCGACGCGGGTGCGGCGGCATCGGCGGCGAGCGATCTCGACCTCGACCTTGGCAAGCAGACGCGCTGGACGCGGGCGATCATGGCCGCGGCAGAGCGGCGCGAGCCAGGGATGGTCGCGCTGCTCGCGGCGGCGGGGATGCAGGGCGAATGGTCCAAAGTGCCACCCTATCACCTCTATCATATCGTCCGGGCGCTGCGCGAAGTCGGGTTGCCCGCCGAAGCGCGGATGATTGCCGCCGAAGCGCTGGTGCGTGTCTGACGGCGCGTTGATCGGCCGCTTTCTGGAGATGATGGCGGCCGAGCGCGGTGCCTCGCGCAATACGCTGGCGGCCTATCGCCGCGATCTCGACCAGGCGGACGAATGGGTCCGGGGCTCGCTGGCCGACGCGAGCGCCGCCGATCTTCGCAAGCTGATGGCCGATTACCAGTCGCTGGCGGCGAGCAGCGCGGCGCGCAAATTGTCCGCGCTGCGCCAGTTTTTCGCTTTCTTGCTCGACGAGGGGGAGCGGGCGGACAATCCTGCGCTAGATATCGCGCGCCCGGCAACGCGGCGCCCGCTGCCGCGCATTCTGACACACGCCGATGTCGAGCGGCTGTTCGAACAGGCGGGCGCGGAGGCGGCGGGCGACGTGCCGCCGGCGAACGCGGTCCGGATGCTGTTGCTGCTCGAGCTGCTATACGGATCGGGCCTGCGCGCGAGCGAACTCGTTGCGCTGCCGCGCCGCGCGGTGGCGGGCGAACGCGAATATCTGATCGTCCGCGGCAAGGGCGACAAGGAGCGGCTGGTGCCCCTGTCCGATCGCGCGCGGGCGGCGTTCGACCGCTGGCTGCCGCTGCTGGCCGACGGTTCGCCCTGGCTGTTCCCGTCGGGCAAGGCGCATATCTCGCGCGTGCGGCTGTTCCAGATGCTACGCGACCTCGCGGCGCGCGCGGGCATCGACCCGGCCACGATCAGCCCGCACGTCCTGCGCCACGCCTTTGCCACGCATCTGCTCGAGGGCGGGGCTGACCTGCGCGCGCTGCAACTGATGCTCGGCCATGCCGATATCGCGACCACCGAAATCTACACGCATGTCGATAGCCGCCGGCTCGTCGAGCTGGTCAACCGGCGTCATCCGCTCGCGCGGTTCGATGGCGTTGACCTCAAGCCGCCTTCGTCCTAGCGACTTCGCATGACAGCCTTTCTGGACTTCGAAAAACAGGTCGCGGCGCTCGATCGCCAGATTGCCGAACTGCGCGAGATGGGGGACGACCCCACGCTCAATATCGACAACGACATCGCACGATTGGAGGACAAGTCCTCGAAATTGTTGCGCGAAATCTATTCCAAACTGACGCCTTGGCAAAAGACGCAGGTCGCGCGGCACCCCGATCGCCCGCATTTCAAACACTATGTCGCGGGCCTGTTCGATGACTGGATGCCGCTCGCAGGCGACCGCAATTTCGCGGACGACCAGGCGATTTTGGGCGGGCTCGCACGTTTTCGCGGCCGCCGCGTCATGGTGATCGGCCATGAAAAGGGCGACGATATCCCGTCGCGGATGAAGCATAATTTCGGGATGGCGAAGCCCGAGGGCTATCGCAAGGCGATCCGCCTGATGCAGCTCGCCGACCGCTTCGGCCTGCCGGTCGTCACGCTGGTCGACACGTCGGGCGCCTTTCCGGGCATCCAGGCCGAAGAGCGCGGGCAGGCCGAAGCGATCGCCCGCTCGACCGAACAATGCCTCGCGCTCGGCGTGCCGATGGTTGCCGCAGTTGTCGGCGAGGGCGGATCGGGCGGAGCGATCGCGCTTGCCGCCGCAAACCGTGTGTTGATGTTCGAACATGCCGTCTATTCGGTGATTTCGCCTGAAGGTTGCGCGTCGATCCTGTGGCGCACGTCGGACAAGGCGGCCGACGCCGCCGCGGCGATGAAGATGTCGGCGCAGGACCTGCTGGGGCTGAAGGTCATCGACCGTATCGTTCCCGAACCCGTCGGCGGCGCCCACCGTGCGCCCGACGTCGCCATCGCCGCGCTCGGCGATGCGATCGAACAGGAACTGGGCGCGCTGTCGGGCCTGCCGCGCGACACGTTGCTCGCCGCACGTGAGGAAAAATTCCTTGCGATGGGGCGCGCTTAGCCGCGTTCCGGCGGAACCCGATCACGGGTCATGGCGTTATTTTTGCGGAATCGGCAGGCTGCGGTCCATCGGCGGCTTGTCTTGTCGCGCAAGGGGAATAGTCCCGCGCGAACGATCGAGTGGGAGGCATTTCGATGAGCTGGACGACCGGAAAGACGCTGGCGGCGGCGCTGGCGATGGGGGGTGTCGCGATCACCGGCGCGGCCGATGCGCAGCTGAAGGCGATCAAGACGCAGACGAATATCTCGGCCGCCGAACGCAAGCAGGGCGACGAGGCGCATCCGCAGCTGCTTGAGGAGTTCGGCGGTGCCTATAGCGGTCCGCAGGCCTCCTATGTGAACCGCATCGGACAGAATATCGCGGTGCAGTCCGGTCTTTCGCGCAGCCCGAGCGATTTCACGGTGACCTTGCTCAATTCGCCGGTGAACAACGCCTTCGCGATCCCCGGCGGCTATGTCTATGTCACGCGCCAGCTGATGGCATTGATGAACGACGAGGCCGAACTGGCAGGGGTGCTCGGCCACGAAGTCGGCCATGTCGCGGCGCAGCACAGCAAGAAGCGCCAGTCGGCGGCAACGCGCCACACCATCCTCGGCGTGCTGGGCGCGGTGCTCGGCGGCGCGATCGGCGACAATGGCGGGCTCCTCGGCGGGCTTGGCGGGCTGCTCCAGAATAATTCCATGAAGGTCGCACAACTGGCGACGCTGGGCTTTTCGCGCAGCCAGGAATTGCAGGCCGACCAGCTCGGCGTCCAATATTTGCGTAGCGCGGGTTATGATCCGCTCGCACTGTCGACGATGCTCGCCAGCCTTGCCGCGCAGACCAGCCTCGATGCGCGACTGGCGGGCGGCGATGCGCGCTCGCTGCCCGAATGGGCGAGTACTCACCCCGATCCCGCGTCGCGCGTGCGCAACGCGCAGACGCTGGCGCGCCGCGTCGGCGGCAGCGGCGGCAACCGCAATGCCGATGCCTTTTTCGCGTCGGTCGATGGCGTGCTTTATGGCGACGATCCGGCGCAGGGCGTCGTCGAGGGACGCGACTTTCTTCACCCCGACCTTCGGCTGCGTTTCACCGTGCCGAGCGGATATGGCATGCAGAATGGCTCCACCGCCGTGTCGATCAGCGGCAATGGCGGGCAGGCGCAATTCACGACCGGCGCCTATAGCGGCGACATGAACGCCTATATCGCCGCCGCGTTCAAGGCGGTTGCGGGCAACACCGCGATCAGTCCCGGCGCAATCCAGCGGACGACGGTGAACGGCATTCCCGCCTCCTATTCGACCGCGCGCGTGAACAGCCAGTCGGGGCAGGTCGATGTGACGGTCTTTGCCTATGAATTTTCGCGCAGCAGCGCCTTTCATTTCGTCACGCTGACCAAGGCGGGCGGCGGCGGCGCGTTCAATTCGATGTTCGGCAGCGTCCGGCGCCTGAGCACCGCCGAAGCGGCGGCGATCAAGCCGCGGCGGATCGACGTGGTAACGGTGGGTCGCGGCGACACGGTGGCAAGCCTTGCACGCCGCATGGCGTACAGCGATTATCAGGCCGAACGCTTCCAGGTCCTCAACCGGATGACCGCGTCGACCCGGCTGACCCCGGGGCAACGGGTCAAGATCGTCGTTTACGCCAGCCGATAGGCGCGCGGACAAAAAAAGGGCGATGGCAAAGCCACCGCCCTTTCTTTTCGGTTGGCCCGGCGAAGCGGGCCGAACGTCAGAAGCTTAGGTCTTCTTCAGGCCGCTATCGACCTTGTTGAAGGTGTTTTCGACGCTGTCGCCAACGGCGCCCATCGCGGTGATGCCGGCGACGGCGATGAGAGCGGCGATCAGGCCGTATTCGATGGCGGTCGCGGCCTTGGTGTCGCGAGCGAATTTCTTGATGAACTTCATGACTGGTCTCCTGATTTCACTTACCCTGTTGACGGTCTGGTCTGGGTCAACATCTGCGGTTCTAGGGCGAATAGGTTTTGAAAATCTTAATGTGCGGAGGATGTCGCGAAGCGCCGATTGTCCAAAAAAGGGACGCTCGCCGCCGCGCTACATATTCTTCTGGGCCGCGTCCGAAACATCGTTCCACATGCCGCCGGTCGAACTCGCCACATTGCCGACAGCGGTCACAGCCGCCAGAAAGACGAGGGCCAGTATCAGCCCATATTCGACGGCTGTGGCGGCCCTGGTCGACCGCATCAGCCTGTAAATGTTGCGCATTGTTCCACCCCTGACTGAATTTATAGTTCCCGAGGGTTCCCATATTCGCATAGGAAGGTTAACAATTTGTCCGTGTCCAGCCCCGGAAAACCGCCAAAAAATAGCCTTGTCGTCGTCGCCGCCGCGCTCGTCGACCGCGATGGACGATTACTTGTGCAACAGCGTCCCGCGGGCCTGTCGATGGCGGGGCTGTGGGAGTTTCCGGGCGGCAAGGTCGAGGCGGACGAGACGCCCGAAGCGGCGCTGATCCGCGAACTGGCCGAGGAACTGGCGATCGACGTCGACCAGGCCTGCCTTGCGCCCGCCTGCTTCGCGAGCGACATGCTCGGCGACCGGCACCTGCTGCTGCTGCTCTATGTTTGCCGCAAATGGCGTGGAACCCCAGTCGCACAACATGCAAGCGCGCTGCGCTGGGTGCGCCCGGTGGAACTGCACGGGCTTGCCATGCCGCCCGCCGACAAGCCGCTGATTGGCCTCCTCGAGGCGCTGGTCTAGCTCTTCGGCTTTAATGCATCGGCGAGCGATGCCGACCCGCTGCCGCGGCGAGCCGGTTGCGGCTGGTCGGGATGCGGCGCCCAGCCGCTGAAATGCACGAGGCGAAAGATCTCGGCGGTGCGCCCGTCGGGATCGGCCTGCGCGCCGAAGGCGACCGCGATGCGCGCGACTTCTTCGCGGGTCAGCGGCGGGGGCGCGGGATCGAGCCGGCTCGATAGCCCCGTCGCGCGGAGGTCGCGGACCAGCGCGAACCAGTCGCCATATCGCACCGTCAACGCCTCGACATCGACGACGGGCAGCGCAAAGCCGACGCGCTGGAGCAGATTGCCCATCGCCGCAAGGTCGATTTGGGGATGCAGGCGGGCGACCGGCCGCACCCCGTCGGACATGACCGCGCGGCGCAGTTTCGAAAGGCTTCCGTCCCCGACGAACGTCCCGAGGAGCAACCCGTCGGGTGCCAGCAATGCGCGGAGGCGCACGAGCGCGCCCGGCACGTCGTTGATGCCGTCGAGTCCGCCGGGCCAGACGATCAGGTCGAAGCTGGCGAAGGGCAGGTCGAGGGCGTCGGCCTCGACCGCCATCGCGCCCTGGGTTGCGGCAAGGCGCGGACCCGCCTCGATCATCGTCAAGGTGGTGCCGGTGCCGCGCAGATGGTCGGCGAGCGCCGCGTCATGCGCTCCGATCAACAGGGTGCGGGGAAATTCGCGCGTCACCATCGTCAGGCGGTCGAGCAGGGTTTCGGCGACGATCGGCGCAAGGAAGTTCGCCGACGGGGACAAGCGCGCCATACGGTCGCGCTGGGCGCGATGGCGTGCGGAAGAAAAAAGCGGGCGGGGAGGCTGCGACATGCGCCGCTTGTGCCGTCCCCGGCGATGCTTCACAAGCGGGTGATGGCGATGGCAACGGGGGAAGCCGAAGAAAACGCCGCGGCCGCGGGGCCGCTGCTTCATGGTGCGCGCGGCGCGTTGCGCGCGATCGTCGACTATGCCTTGCCGCCGCGCTGTCCGGGTTGCGGCCTGATCGTCGGCGAGGACCGGCAATTTTGCCTGGCGTGCTGGTCGTCGCTCGATTTCATGGGCGGACCCGCCTGCACCCATTGCTCGATCCCGCTGCCCACGGCGCTACCCGGCGCCCCGATGGCGTGCGGCGCATGTCTTGCCAGCCCGCCGCCGTTCGAGGGCGCCCCGGCGGCGGTCGCCTATGGCGCGGTTGCGCGGACGGTTGCGCTGCGGCTCAAATACGGCCGGCGGACCGGACACGCCCGGTTGATGGCGCAGCTGATGGCCCGGCACCTCGCGGCGTTGGCCGACGATGCGGAGATGCTGCTGGTGCCGATCCCGCTCCATCGCTGGCGGCTCTGGTCGCGCGGGTTCAATCAGGCCGCCTTGATGGCCGATGAATTGGCGCGGATCGCGGACACGCCGCGTGACCATCATTTGCTCCTGCGCACGCGCGCGACGGTGCCGCTGCGCGGGAAGGGCCGCAAGGAACGCGAGCGCGTTGTGGCCGGGGCGTTCGCGCTCGCGCCTGACGCGAAATTGCGTGCGGCAGGAAGACATGTCGTGCTGATCGACGATGTCCATGCCAGCGGCGCGACCTTGCGCGCGGCGGCGCGGGTTTTGCGGCGCAGCGGCGCGGCGCGAGTCTCGGCCCTGACCTGGGCGCGGGTCGTTCCCGACGCGCTGATGACGGGCAACATATTTGACTTTGCGACGTTGGATTCCGATATGAGAGATCAAGCGATGACAGGATAGCCAGATGGCCAAGATTGAAGTTTTTACCAAATTCCTTTGCCCATATTGCACGCGCGCGAAGGCGCTGCTCGACCGCAAGGGGGTCGAATATCGCGAGATCGACGTGACGATGGACCGCGCCGGGTTCGCCGCGATGGTCGAACGCGCCGGCGGTTCGCGAACCGTTCCGCAGATTTTCATCGACGACAAACATATCGGCGGCAGCGACGACATGGCGGCGCTCGACGCGCGCGGCGGGCTCGATCCTCTGCTCGGAATCAGCTGAATTGATCGTCTTCGACCTTTGCTGCGCCGCCGGCGGCCACCGGTTCGAAGCCTGGTTTGCAAGCAGCGACAGCTTTGCGGAACAGCAGGGGCGCGGGCTGATCGCCTGCCCGGTATGCGGCGACGACGAGGTTCGCAAAGCGGTGGTGGCGCCGCGCGTGGGTGCCAAGTCGAACCAGCTCTCCGCCGTTCCCACCCCGCCGGCGGCGGCGCCCTCCGCCAGCGAGGCGTCGCCCGAACTGGTTCGCAAGGTGATCGCCGAGATTGCGGCAAAACAGGCCGAAATGTTGCCGCGGTCGCGCTGGGTCGGCCGCGATTTTGCCGATGCCGCGAGGGCGATGCACGAAGGCCGCGTCGCCGAGGATCTGATCCATGGGCAGGCATCGCCCGAAGAAGCGCAGGGATTGCGCGACGACGGGATCGCGGCGATGCCGCTGCTGGTGCCGATCGCGCCCCCCGATGCGATCAACTGACCGCCGGGACGAACCCCCGGCGCCGAAGCCCGCAGTGCCCGAGCCCGTTCCGCTTTGCCGATACGAAGAGCTGGCGCAGCGCGAGAACCGAGCGCGCGCGACCGTGCGTGCCGCGCGCCGACGTGCCGGTCCGTAAATTGATCGAGCCGATTGACGCTGTGCGTCGCCCGCCGCTACACGAACCGCGGCGCACCCGTAGCTCAGCAGGATAGAGCATCAGATTCCTAATCTGGGGGCCACTGGTTCGAATCCAGTCGGGTGCACCATTTCCGTTCAGCTTTGGGCACCAAGTGCGGCGGAGTGCCGATTGCAGCTCGCGACAGAGCGGCTTTTGATCCGGAGATACGGATTTCCCTATGTCCGACTTCGACGCGATCAACGAGCAGACGGATATAATCCCTTCGCGCTGCTGAGGCCTGGCCGCGCAGCTTATTCCGCATCAAGGAACCGAATTTCTCCACGATCTCGGGGGTGATGCGACGCTCACCATCATCAATTTGCCGTTCCAAGGTTTTGATGTCGACGGTGATCGCCCGCTTCTGCGCCGCTATGTTGGCAATTTCGGCGGCGATTTGCGGATCGTCGGGGGCGTAAAGGCCGGAGCGAACCAGCTTGATCACGTTGGCGCTTTCGCCGTCTAGCAATGTCAAGCGAGCACGAAGCTGCTTCAGACCTTCGCGGCGACCGACCTGAATTTCTTCGCTGCGATCGATCCAAGCGGATAACAGCGCTTTGAGCCGGTCGGGGCCGAGAACATGTTCAGCAACAGCGTCCACGACCAGACCGTCGAGCGTATCCATTCGAATGCGCCGACCGGCACATTCCGTTGCGCCGCTCGCGGCGCGCTTATGGCAGGCATAGTAGCGGTATCGGCCACTCTTGCCAGTTGACGTCGTCATGCCGCCCCCGCAGCCGTCGCCCCCGCACCCGCAGATGACGGAGCCTGTCAGAAGGTTGCCGTTGGTCTTGACCGCAGCAACTCCCATCTTTGGATCGCGCGCAGTCATCTGCGCCTTGGCGGCATAGAACAGCTCTTCGCTGATCAGCGCAGGAACCGGGATCGGCACCCATTCGTCCTCAGGACGCGCTTCGCCCGTGCGGGAGTCGCGCTGATTATAGAATGCGACGCCGATGTAAGCGGTGTTGGACAGAATGGCGTGGACGTTGGACACGTTAAACGGCTTGCCCCGAAGACGCTCACCTCTTTCGTTCAAGAGCTGGGCTAGCTTGGTGATGCCAATTGGTCGGCCCCTGTATCCCTGCACGTAAGTCACGAAGACAAGGGGAGGGATATGCTGGGTCTCGGGATCAATCACGAGCCTTCTACGGTCTTTGCCCTTGGCTTGAGGGACAGCGACAGTTTTGTAGCCGATTGGCGGTGTCTGACCGTTCCAAAAGCCATTCACAGCATTAGCCAGCATCGTGCGCTTCACGTGCTTAGAGTTTTCTGCGCTATGATATTCATCGAACAGCGCGAGCATGCCGACGGACAAATCCGCAGCGGGATCATCGCCGAAGGCCTGGGTGATGGAAATGATCCGCACTTTGTGTCGCCGAAGCTTCTCTTTGTATTGCATGAAGTGAAGCGCGTTACGGAATAGCCGCGATAAGGAATGAACGAGGATGATATCGACGGGTCTGTCGTCGCCCATGGCGAGGGCTATCATCGCCTGAAACTCGGTTCGCCCATCCTTGGTGGCGCTTGCGCCCGCGTCGATGAAGGTTGCGGCTTTGCAGGCACCATGTTCGGCGATCCAGCGTTCGGCCCAATCGATCTGATCTGTGATCGACAGCTCATTGTCCGCCTGCTTGCGCGTGGAAACACGGGCATAGATAGCCACCCGCTTTCCCTGATGATCTTTACTCATGCGGGCTTACTCCAAACAGCTCTGCGATCGCGATGCCGAACCATCGATCAATGAGTTCGGCCTCGGCCGGAATCGACGACCATGAATCATCGAAGTGGTAACTGACAAGAGGAAGGACCGCGTCGTTCGTCTTGATGTGCTGTCGCGTTCTGGGACGCGCTCGGGATGGCTTTGTCTGCATCCCCAGTTTTTGGCCCGGCTAGGAATCGCGTAAGCGGAGGGTCACTGGCGTCAGGTGCGCAAGCGGTGATGTGATCGCTGTGTGTCACCTACGTCATCATCAGCGAACGTCAGCATCGGGATTGAAATTCATGTTCGGTTTCGGTGAGACGCAATGTGCAACGGGTGCAGCCGAAAAATCGAATTAGAGTGATGATCAGGCAAGCTGTTTCGCGAACGATTTGCCGTAACCGCCATGGAAAATAAGACCATGACCACTCTCTTAAAGTGCTGAGCTACGTTGCAAGCGTAACCACTAGGCTAGTGCGGTCGCCCTCTCATTTTTAGCTTCGCCCCTCCTACAGATCGCAAAAAGACTACGAAAGTTTACTATTTTGCAGTATGAGACGCGAACTGCGGGTGACACATCGGAGTGAGCACGATGGAGCCGAATCTGGAGGATGTTGGGGAACAGGCGCTTGCGGCGGAAAGACGCTACGGCGACGACGCTGTCAAGATGATCACCGTGCGGATGATCGAGTGCCTGAAACTTAGAGAATATGTTGAAGCAGGATTTTGGTCTGCGGTTGCAAATCAGTTAAGCGGTGTGCAATCGATTAAAACCAATTTTTCACCTATTTCGTTTTCCGAGGAAATAAAGCCGCAAGCGAACGGGTGTTAGCGACCAAGTCGCTGATAATCAAATTGACTTTATGGCTTAACCGCTGAATTCATCTTCGATCGGTTGGCGTAGGTTCGACGCGGTCGAAATCAGCTGTATTGACTTCCAAAACCAAATGCGTATCAATGCATGACCGGCCCGCGACCTCCCGGCTGGTCAAGCTTCTTTTGCGTAGCCATACCAAAAGAACAGAAAGGCCTCGCTCAAAAGCGAGGCCTTTCTTGATCGCGGGCAAGCGGAGTGTTCAGCGCCGTTTTTTAAAATTACCGCGGCGCGAGCGATCATTGGGCTCATTCATCAGCGCGGACAACGACCTGTGCGACATCATGCAGCAGTCAGCGACGTGCCGCATGATCGATGAACGCCAAAGGTCGTGTCAGAAACTCATGCATCGGATCGGTAGCGTGCGCCGTGACCATCATGGCGTGGTCGCGACCGCAATAGGCTGCCTCAATATCCAGCGTCATGGAGCATCCTTGTCGCCGAGGACCTGTGCTGAAATTTGGGCGCCCGGATAAATGGGGCTCCCATGGGCTACGCCCGATTACACTAGCCGGGGAACCGAGAGGAAATGCCCTGCGCCCGCTTTGGAGCCCCAGATTCTCGGCAACCGCCTGCAGCTGAAGTTTCCGATACTGACCGACGTCATCACCATCGTCCCTATACCATAGATGCGGATGCCCTTGGGCCGAGAACCCGCGCTGTCCGGGGCTTCGGCGCTTGTCGGCCTTTTCCTGTCCAGTTTTGCAAGCGCGCCGCCCGAAGTCCTTGCGCCTCCAAATATCGTCCAACATGTCGTCGTCGAAGACCGTCTTGAGGCCATTTCGATCCTTAAGCCCCGTCAGAAGTTCCTCGGTGATTGGGACCGCTGCTGCAGGTTTGGCGTCAACCAGCCACATCAGGGCCAAAGCTCTAATAAGGTTTGCGAGATCCTTTTTCGAAGTTCTGTAGCTAAAGGACGTATTTCGTGCGCCGGAGAGCGGAAGCGACGCAGCTTCGCAGAAGCGGCTTATTTCGATGAGATTGACGGCCACATTTTGTTGCCGGTCGAGCGACCAGAGCGTCACGGCAGGTCGTTTTTGGGCCCATGCCGCCTCGCTACCATGCTTCTCGATCCATGCCGCTGGATGGGCTCGCAGATTATCTTGTGTCAGTCGGGTCTCGAATTTACTCGTCCCCCGAAATATATCTGGCAGCTCATTTCCACATTCGAGGAGGATTTGAGGCAGGTGCGACGCCGCGGCGAGCGACCAGGCCCCGCCCATGAGGGAATCTCGCTCTGCGAAGACGCGAGTCGGCGGAAGTAGGACCGTTGTCTGTAGAGGCATCATTTCGAGCAATCGGTCAGTCTGAACATCGTTTGCCGTGAAGGCCTCCGAATTTGGTCCAACCGTGATGCTGTCGATGCCCTGATGCATGGTCATAAAAGTGCCGTCGTCGCGATAGGACATCGCACACATCGCTCTGTCGTTCATCGACAGTCGGGCGAGTTCGGCATGAGCCGAGAGTGCGTTGGCTGGCGCCAGAACACGACGCATGTCGCGCTTCCGCCAGAAGCGGGTGACTTCGTCGGGCCACCCTGCTCGGGTGCGCAATTCTGGCGCTAATGCGAAGGCGGCGCGGAAATCCTTGGCGAGCAGAAGTTTGCCGACAAGTGGCTGCTCGCCATTATAAAAGTGGAGGAGCCTCGCCAGATCTCGCGGCGTGTGACCGATGAGAACCTCAAAGATCCATTCCCTGTCAGGCTCATTATCAGGATCGTCGTCGATGGCATAGTCAGCCGATGATGGAATTGACCGCTCCTCAGGCTCGTCCGGCATGATCCTGCATTGGCGATAAAGACCGGACTCGATTTCCGATATGCTCATGTCCGGGTGGAGCAGGGGCGATCCGGGATACGCTTCGCGAGGCAGTCCGGCGAGGATGCCGAGGTGAGGGGCGCGAAACATTCCCCACTCGTCGAATGCGCCGGCCACTTCGGAAGAATAATCCCATCCCTCGCGAAGCAGGGCAACTATGCGTCGCTCGCTCACGGACTCACCGGCACAGATAGTCTTGTAAATTTGGCGGTGGCGGGCTACCCACTCAATAGACGATAACATTGGCATCCTAAAAGACTCCTTTGACAAAAGTCTCCTATTCTAGGATTTCCACCTATAGGTCGGCAAGCAATCGGGATATTTTTTCCAAATCTTCCGTTAGTCTGTGATCGTCGGCATCGATCCATAAGTGCATTTCCTCGATGACGAGGCCGAGATATTCCGCCGTCTTTTCGAATTGCTGCCATAAAGTTATGTTGCGTGGATCGTGCTGTAACTGGGACTCGCACGTTCGCATTTCGCCAGTCAGCTGCGCCGCATAATCCTCAAGTTCGCGATAAGAGCCAAACACGCGCTCGTCCGAGCCGAGCGTCAGCTTGACACTGCGTTGACCGCTCATGATCCTTCGACCCCGCCCGGACGAAGCCGAAGATTTGCATCGTGCGTCTTCAGCCAATCGTGCGCTGCGCCGCGTGTAATCTTTCCGGTTGGCTCCGCGACATTCAGATATTCGGCAGTGCGCGCAATCAGGAAATATTGTCCGCGGGTCATTGGTTTGGCGCGCCAGCTTTGCGTCGGTTGTGACGCCTCACGATCGGCCCATCGTGCACATTCTTCGGCATAGGCACGGCGTTCACGATCAAGAATGATCGCTTCGCCTTTGCGGTGCCATTGATCGAAGTTCGCGCGAACCGCGGCGACCTCGACCGAGAGATTGTCGGCGTCGCTTGACCCCACGGCATATTGCGCGAGTACCGCGGTGTATCTGTCCACCGGCAGACTGCGGAGATAAAGGCGGGCTGACGCCATCTCGCCTGTATAACCAGCGCGACGATCAGCCGCGGCGAGGGTTCTGGCGTGCCAGTTTTCGTGGCGGGTTATTTGGTCAATGCCGCTTCGGGCGGAACGCTTGGCTTTTTGAATGGCCGCGAGTTCCTCGCGGAGTTTCGCTTCCCTGGCTTTGGCGTCCGCGAGTTTGCGGCGCCGGCTCACTTCGTCTTTGTCGAACATTGTCTGCCTCCTTCAGTGGGGCAGTCCAATTAGTGCAGCGGCGCGCGTACCGAGCGGAGGGTCACTTCGCGAGGCAAGTAGCAGATCGGTGACCCTCCGCATTTGAGCGTGAGCGAAGTTGTAAGCTTGAATCCGAAGCAAAATCCCAAACTGATAGGCAGGAAGGGAAGAGGGGGGTGGGAGTGCGAAAGAAACGTTGACCGGGGTCAACAGGCCCATGGCTTTCGTCCCACCCCCCTCTTTCAAGCGAGTAAAATGGCGCAAAGCATGCAGTTGATCGGCGAAGATGGCGTAATGGCGCAGGCCGATGCGCGGGCCTTCGCAATTCTCATGGCGCCAAACCGCACCGCGCGCCGATTGCAGGCAGCGGACCGCACGATCGCAGGCGCGATCAACCGCGTTGCAACGATGCGCCGCAGGCGCGAGGCCGGGGCCGAAAAAGCTTACGCCATCGCCGACCGAGCGTTGCAGCGCGAGCTTGCCGAAAGCATTGCACCGGGATGGGGGCGCACGTTTCGGGTAAAGATGCAAAGCCCGCCATTCAGATCGGCATCCGACCGTAAAATCAGCAGATCGAAAATGGCGCCTTCCGCTGCTCGCCCGCTACGTCGATATCAGACCCCGCTGATCGATGCTCGCGGCCGTGTCGCGCTTTATATGAACGTCACCTACAAGGGCTTCAACTCGAAGGGTTGGCGTTCCGGCCTTGCCGCAGCCCACATTGAGTATATTTTTCGCGATGGGTCGCTCGAAGAGGGCGATGTTCAGCTGGCCCATCCGATCAGCAACATGGGCGAGAGCGTCGAAGAAATCGAAGCGGCCTGGCGCATGCTGGAGGCCGTCGAGGAAGGCTATCGGGCCAACGCCAAAGTCCAGTATCGCGTGGTGCTGAACTTGCCGCATGAACTGAGTGCCGGGCAGCGCCGTTCGTTCGTATACGAGTTCTGCGAACGGACTTTTGGTCGGCTCGGTTTGCCCTATGCTGCCGCTCTCCATGTGCCGGACGAATTGAGCGATCAGCGCAATGTTCACGCCCATATCGTGTTTTCGACCCGGCCCTGCGAACGCACCGCATCCTATCAGTGGGACCTCGCGGAGGAGAAGGTCAACGGTCTCACCGACAAGGCGGGCCTGTTCCGGCTGCGCGCACTCTGCGCGGCGCATATGAATCAAGCCTGTCGCCACGCGGGCCTAGCAACACGCTTCACGCATCTTAGCTATCAGGCGCGCGGTTTGAATGCCCAGCGCCAGGAGCGGGTGGGGCCGCAACGCATGGCGGCATTTGACCGCGGCGAAACAGTCGCGGTGATCGAAAACAACGCCCACATCGTGACGCTCAATGAATTGAGTGTCGCGACCGACAGCACCGCCAAAAAACTTGTCCTAGCCGAGCGTGAAACCGCGCTGCTGGCGAGTAGCGTCGAGATCGCGGCGAGACGGCGCAATCTTGCCGCGCAGCGCGATACGCTCGCCGAATTCACAAGACGTATTCGCGCGGTCGCTATTTCCTCGCGTCGCCGCCCCTTACCGGACGTCGCAATCGTCCGCGACATTGCGTCGGGCGCTGCCAGTGTCCGAACGGTGATCGAGGCACGGGCCGCTCATAACGTGCCAATGAACCGCAGCGCCGACGTGCAGAGCATCGCGGCCACCGTCCGACGGATGATGGCGCAACGGATATTATTGGAAGCGCGCCGCACAGGCATTGATCAGGCGGTGACCCAGCTTGGGGCTATACGCCAGCGGCTGGATCAGAATCGGCTGGCCACTGCCACTGCCACTGCCACTGCCACTGCCGCCGCCGCTGCCGTCAATGAAGCGGGTCGCTCGGTTTTGCTCGGGGCGAAAGTGGCGCCATACCTGACGGGCAGGCTCGGACTTGAGTTGGATATATCGCGGCTCGATGGCGCTGAGGCCGCGCGTGTGCAGGCTATGGACGAGCATGCGCGCCGCGCTGCTCTCTCCGAGCGCCATCGCAATGATCGCCGAACTGCTGCAGATATTGCAGCAGCAGCGGCGGCGGAGGCCCAACAGGCGCAGCACCAGCGTGCTTGGATTGATTTCGTGGAGGAGCTCCGCATTAAGCGGCGCTACATTGCGATCAAGGACGGAAAGCCGGTGTGGCGTCCATCAACGCTTGGCCGTCATGGACTTGCACCCTCCGCAATCCTGCCGGCGGAACTCGAGCGCGATGTTCAGGAAATTCTGCAGCGGCAGCACGCCGAGATTTCGCAGATTGCGGAGTTTTCCAAAACAGCTCCGGGAAGCATCCACAATGTCGACGGTAAGTGGTCGGCGCCGGAGCACGCGCCTGCCGATATTAAGCGACTTGTCCAAGCATGGAGTAATGAACCGCGCATGCAATCGGTCTGGGAGCGCGAGGCTCGGTCCGGCGGCGCGCGCGCATATGTTACCGGCTCCTCCGGATCGGCTGACCCGTCGCCTTCGATTCCAGATGGCCGGCAGACCGCGCCGGTAACGATCAAGAGGGACGCTGAGATCCCTGCCTTGGGAGATTCGCCGACGAGCGCAGCGGGACGGAGGCCCGCGTCGTCCGAGATGCCGGTCACCCGGTATGAAGAAATGCTTGTCGCGGCAGCCGAAGCGCGCCGACGCCGCGACGCGCGTTGGCTCAAGACGCGGCGGATCGATATCAATGTCGAGATGTCCGTCACGCCAGAATCAATCAGGAAAGGTCTGGAAGAGAGTCCGCCGCAAGTGGTCACCCGCCCGTTCCCGAAAGGGCCGGGCCTTGGACATTAGAGTCAGCATGCATCGATCCGTTCCAGAAAACGACCAAATCGGGGAATTCTGATTTTCGCAGTTTGGGCGCACTCGCGGACGAGACGGGCTTTATGCTGCAGCGCCTGCTGCGACTGAATAGGAGTTTCGTCCCTCACGTTTGCAATTGTAGAGCTGTTCGTCGGCGCGCCGCAGGATGAAATCTATCTTTTCCGCGCGGCTGCCGATGGCAACGCCGAGGCTCACCGTCAATGGGATCGAATGGCCTTGATAGACACAGGGCAATTGTTCGACCGTGCTGCAGATTGATGCCGCCAGGCTGCGGGCGTCCGCCAGGCTTGTCCAGTCGGTCAGTATCGCAAACTCATCTCCGCCCAGCCGCGCGACGGCCGCCCCTCCAGGGCTGAGCTCCATGAGTATGTTCGAAACGTGCTTGATCGCCTCATCGCCCGCGTCATGGCCCAAATTATCGTTGACGCTTTTGAAGTGGTCGATGTCGGCGAGCAAGAGCAGGACGGGCTGGGCCATCCGGGTGTTGCTGGGCTGATCCCTAATTTTCGCTGCGGCTGCTTGGAGTGCACGACGGTTCAATAGACCTGTCATTTCGTCATGGTCGGCCAGCCACTCGACTTTGCGGTGCAACTTGAAATATCGGAAATTTTGCCAACCTACCCATAATGATATCGGCGGCGAAATTAACATAGGGATCAATAGTGCCGCGACGATCGAGCGGTGATAGAGGTCAGGTGGGAGATCGCTACTTATCCAGGAAACGATGGCCACCGAAGCCGTCATCGCAATTATCATGATGATCAGACCTCGGACTGCGAGATTGAAGATCAATGTTTTGCTGTGAACGGGCATCGTTCTCGGTCTCCCATCTGGCGGGAACCAACATTACGCTTTGTCGCTAGCGAACGGCTTAACAAAATCCGGAAATGTTGCAATCATCATGTGGCGGACTGCGCTCTTACCCGGTCACGCCGCCGGTGATGATTTTGTATGTCCTGAGATTCGAAGCCGGGCGATTTCCTGCTCACGGGCATCGCATAGTTTAATCGCTGTACTTTTCAGGCTCCAGACGACCTGATGAAGGGCAGAGCAGAAGCACTCCAGATCCTCGCCCGCAACATACCACATGGCGATGGGGCAACTGGTGCAGGCGGCATCCGGCTCATCGACCGAAAAGCGAGGGTTTGCGCTGTTCCTGTCGGCCTCGAGAGTTTTTAATGTTGGACTTTCGTAAGCGCCGGAAGGCGCTGCAATCGGCGTTTGTTCAAATGCCATGACTATCATCCAACAGGTTGATTCCTGAGGACCTTTATCGGCGGCCTACCTTAAAAGTCCGTTTCTCCATCTGACGGCCTGCGCATGTGCCCGGGATGGAAAAGCTGCCGCGACCGCGTCTCCTGCAGCCGGGTGAAGAGGGGAGGAAAAGCCTCGCCTCCGCTCGGCGGTAAGCAAACAGGAGAAAATCCATGACCATCCATAACGACGCCGCCTCGTTCGAGGCGGCGTTACGTCTCTGCGCGTCGCGCGAGGATGTCCGCATCCTCCGCCGCGTGCGGCCGATTTCCGAACTTGCGAACGACGGGCCGCCAATCGGGCCGACACGGCGCATTGCCATCGTCGATACGGAAACGACCTCGGTCGATGTCCAGACCGCCGAGGTCATCGAAATCGCCGCCGCGGTAGTGCTGGTCGACGACGCCGGAGAAATGCGTGCTGTCGAAGAAACCCGGCGCGGCCTCCGCGATCCCGGCATTCCGATCCCGGCCGAGGTGCAGCGGCTGACCGGAATATCGGACGACGACGTGGCGGGAAGGGCGCTGAACGTGCCGCGCTGGGAAGCGCTGCTCGGCGGCTCTGACCTGATTGTCGCGCACAATTCTGCCTATGATGCCCCAATCGTTGAACGCCTGTTGCCGGGGATCAAGGCGCATGCTTGGGCCTGTTCGATGCGCGAAATCGATTGGGCGGCGCATGGGTTCGATGGCGCCAAACTCGGTCACCTCCTGATGCAGATTGGCTACTTCACCACCGGGCATCGGGCGGACGCCGATGTGATCAGTCTCGCACATCTGCTGACCCATCGTCCGGACGGCGTGCGCCCGCTTATGGCGGAGCTGGTTGCGCGGGCCGCGCAGCCGTCGCTGCGGATCGAGGCGACGGGTGCGCCGTTCGACAAACGCCATCTCCTCAAGGCGCGCGGCTATCGCTGGGATGCGCGCGAGAAGGTCTGGTGGCGCGAGATCGCCGAAGCGGCGCATGAGACGGAAGCCATGTGGCTCGCGCGCGATGCCGAGCTTCGCGCCACACCGCGCGTGACCCGGCTCAGCTGGCACACCCGTTATCGATAAAGGGGGAGGGCCTCGCTGCTCCGGTCCCCCTCAGCAGCGAGGCCTGCGAGCGTCCATATCCCACAACGCTTCGCATGAAGGGGAGGTCGCAATCTCTTCCTTCAGGGATCGGCTTAGCCTCAAATTTTGAACATCCGGTAAATCGACGGCCTCCGGCCATCGAATGGCGCCTTCAGGCGCAAGCCACCGCCAATGCGGGGGAATTGAGCACCGTGAGAGAGCGGAAAAAGGCTCCGGCCAAAGCGGCCGTCACCCAAGAGTAAGGAAGATAGAATGAACGACACCATGATGCAGTCGCTGCAGCACCAGAAACACGCCTGGGCTCTGCGCCACGAAATGGGCTTTCCGGCAGACCACAAGCTTACCCCGTCAATCGAATTCGGCACCGGTGGCGCGATCGACGGCGGCATCGTGCGCGAACTGGTTCTCCGCGCGATGGAGCGGGACCAGGACATCATTTATGCGGGTCAGGCACATGCCGGCATGTCCGAGCCCCATGAATATCTGGCAGTTATGCGCAACCAGCATTTGATCCACATCTTTCGATGCCGACCCTGGTCGGACGACAGCAATGCGCCGGTCATATTGGTGTCGGAATGCGGGAAAGTTGCGGTTCGGCTGGGCAGCGATGGCGCGTTCGAATGTCTGGCGGGAGCGCCCTTCGACATCGCGGGCGGGCATTGTAGAGCCTTGGCCCGCATAGAACGCGTCGCCGCCGAGACGCGCACGCGTATCAAGACGCACATGTCTCAGCCGCGCGCCAGCGACAAATAATCGGGGCCGGTGTCGGCACCCATCATTCTCAGAACCACTGAACACCGCGGCGGGCCGAGCCTGCCACGCATTCCAAAGGAAATATCTATGAAATACGAACCCCGTATCGGCGTTGAACGCCGACCGCGCTCCTATATCGTGCTCGACGTCGAGTCCGCCGTTATCGATGAAAGCGGCCATCGCCGTTACCAAGCCACGGAACGGTATAGCCCCGGTAACGACAACAACCAGCCTACGCGCCGCGGTTATACCCGCAGCGAAGATCCGTTGACCTGTCCGCGCTGGGTGTTCCAGACCATCGTCACCGCCTCTGTCATGGTCCTGACCGAGCATGACGACGGTAATCTGGATATCGCGCAGTTCGTGACGTTGAGCCAGCCGGACCATGACGAACGGGCAATCGTGGCCGGCCTGTTTCAGCTGCTGCAGGCCTGGCCAGACGCCGAGCTCGTGACGTGGGCGGGGATGGTCCACGACATTCCGCTGATCATGATGGCGGCCTACAAGCATGGCCTGACCCTTCCCCGCGGCTGGCGCTGGCTGTCGTTCGGCGGCAACGATCCTGCTCGCCATCTCGACTTCGCGCGCATCGTGACCGGTGGGTTCAAGATGAAGCCAATCCATCTGGCCGAGGTCTTGGCTGCGCTCGATATCCCGGCCAAGATGACCGCACCGGCGTTCGCAGTTACTGGGCTCATCTACGCGGGCGAGTGGGATGCCGTGCAGGAAGCATGCGAAAGCGATACGATTGGCGTCGCATGGCTGCTGGCACGCTGGCGGCGGTCCCACGACGGGCGCGCTGATGTCGATGTCGCGACGGATCGCCTCCTTCGACGGATAATCGAGCTACGCGAGGGGCGCGGCTACGTCGCCGAACTGCAAGCGCGGCGACGACGATTTCTTGTCGAGGCAGGTCGCCGGGCGATGGCGGCCTGATATCGCCCTGTCTTAATAACGCGAAGCGGACCGATTGCTGGTCCGCTTCGCGCTTGATGACGAACGTAAAGGTCTTAGCTCCTATCTTCTGAAGACGGTTCGAAGAGTAGGCCGCTCGATCGCTGCCCGGAATGGCGCCCGTTGCACACATCATAAGGGCTTTATGGGCTGACCTAGCTTATCCTTCGATCCACACACGACGGATCGGACGTCGGTCGGCATCCGGCTATCCCCAGCCGGTGAAAGACGCGGGCGACGGGATTTATCTTACCTTCAGTCTGCCGGTCATGATGAGCGGTTCTTGTCTTTTGCCGGTTTGACGGTATACGCACGTTCATGATATGTTCTCATCAATATCAAACATCAAATTGGAGACATTGTTCCTTGCCCTGGGCCATTTCATTGCATACGGTGATGCACAGTGCTGCACCTTGCGGCTTTGCGAGGGATGTAATGGCGTCGAAGAATCGGGTCACGGTGAACCTGTCAGATGACGAAGCCGTCCAGCTTTCTGCCTTAGCAAAACGGGAAAAGGCTTCGAAAGCTTGGCTAGGCCGCCGTGCGATCTGCGACCTTCTTCAACGTGCAGGAAACGAAGATCAAGAGCAATCGCTCACCTTAGTCGCCGGTAGAGGGGGAAAGCGATGAACAGGCGCGAATTGACGGCAATCGACCTCTTTTGTGGCGCGGGCGGCCTGTCGGAAGGGTTTAGGCAAGCCGGGTTCCATGTGCTGGCCGGACAAGACTTTGACGACATTGCTGGGCGAACCTTCGCGGCGACTCACCGGGAAGCCACGTTTATTGGTGGGCCGATTCAGAAAATTACGCCGGAACAGCTTCTGGATGTAGCTGGGATTGCGAAGGGCGAACTTGATGTAATTGTAGGCGGTCCGCCCTGCCAAGGGTATTCAGTCTATAACCATCATCGTGGCGCACAAGATCCGCGCGCGGGTCTTTTCAGGGAATATCTGAGGATAGTCGAAGGGATCATGCCGCGCTGGCTGGTCATGGAAAACGTGACCGGGATCACATCAATTGCTGGTGGCGCGATCGTCCGTCAGATTTTCGCGGAAATTGAAGCCCTCGGCTATCGGGTTGAAATGCGCGTATTGAAGGCTGAAGAATACGGCGTCCCGCAAGAGCGCCGCCGCGTGTTCTTCATTGCCACGCGGACGGGTGCGCCGATCCTTTTTCCGAATGCGACGCACGGTCCCGACCTTGAACCCTTCGTTACCGTCTGGGATGCCATTTCCGACCTTCCCGTCATCCGTAATGGCGACGCGATTGTTCCGCGCGACTATGCTTCGAGTCCGAAGAACGGCTACCAAGCGATCCTGCGTGGTGATTGCCGGGAACTGTTCAATCACGCACCGGGTCGGCTGGCGCGGATCAATGAAGACCGCATGAAACACATTCCGCCGGGCGGATCGTGGCGAGACATCCCCCGCGAACTGCTTCCGTCCGGGATGCAGAAGGCGAAGCGCAGCGATCATACAAAGCGTTATGGTCGCCCCCGCAAGACGGACCTGTCGTGCACAGTCCTGACAAAGTGTGACATTCACTGGGGTGCATATATCCATCCTGTCCAGGACCGTTCGTTCACGGTTCGCGAAGCAGCACGACTTCAGTCCTTCCCGGACTTCTTCGATTTTCAGGGAAGTCGGACCGAGCAGTATGTTCAGGTCGGCAATGCGGTTCCCCCATTGCTCGGTCGAAGGGTTGCGGAATCGCTTATCCTCTCCGATACCATGACGCTGGCGCCGGGGCGCGCTGCTCATGGACACGAGGGGGTGGCGGTTGCCGTGTGATCCGGAAACAATAGTCGGCGAAATTTTGGGACAAACGGCGCGGAAGGGGGCTGATCCTTCCGCGACGGGTTTCATTTGCCCCTACATCAAAACCCGCTGCCCGAAACGTAGCACCCAGCTTCCCAACGAACCCTATCCTGTCTGCACACTCTGGCGGCGGTCCGACGGCGAGCCTGATCCGGCGGAAGACCTGATCTTCGTTTGCCCAAAACGCTTTTATGCAGTCGACTTTCTGACGGAAGTTGTCGCGCATTGCTGGCCCGGCGACGCGCCCAAGAACCCCATGGTCGCGCCGGAGGTGAAAATGGCCGGGTTCGGCAATGTCGATTTCGTCATTGCCGACGTTCAAGATGACGGTGAAGTGGACCGGTTCCTCTCCGTGGAGCTTCAGGCGATCGACATTACCGGCTCAATCTTCCCAGCCTATCAGGCAATCCGCGCCGGGACGGACCTGCCCAAACGCCCAACTTATGGGCTAAATTGGGATAACGTATATAAGCGTTACATTACGCAACTGATCCGGAAGGGCTACTTCCACCATCATTGGAAGTCCAAGATCGTCGCGGTGATCCCGGAACAGGTATATCGCTATATCGTCGCGCGCGCGGACTTCATCCGTTCGGCGGATGTGAAGAACGCGCAAGTGAATATCGTCTTCATGACCTATCGGCTGGAAGCCGATCCAGCCCGCCCCGGCGAATTCCGCCCGACACTGGTGACGGTCGAAGGCACAAGCCATTCCAGCCTGCAGAACGCGATCTTGTATCAAGACGCGCCGGCAAAGAACGCTTTCACCTCGCAGATTAAGCGTTCGCTGGTCCGCGCGGTAAACCTTGCCGATCTAATCGCACAAGGCGAAGTCGGCGCAGATGACGGCGAGGCGCTGACAGAGAGCGACGATTCTGGAGCCGAAGTGGAGGTTAGAGAATAGCGGTATTTGGACCACGATTGCTTTCCACGTCCCGACCACTTCGGCGCCGCCTACCATGTGCCATTGCGAAGCTGCTTGGCTTCGATCCAGAGAGTGGAGCTGCTACGTTGACGAAGGGTCCCGATCGGGACCGCCACAAGTTCCCAATCTGCAGGCCGAAAGCTCGCCGGGTGGAAATGGACCGCGACAGCGGATTATCTTTCGTAGCCGTCATGTCCGATTTTATTGACTAGTCATCCTGATAACCCAAATCTTTCAAGATTCCAGCCCATTGGTCGAGCACATCTCCAAATGCAACATAGCCTGGTTCCGCCTCTTCAGACGGATGCTGGCGCAACGAGATGTCCCACCACGTCACGTCCTTGTATTTGTGCATGAACGCGAACAGCTCGAGTCCGTCTTTGCAAGCTTCATGTTCGGCCTGGAGAAACGGAGGGTAGAAGCTGCTGGGGCGGGCCAACCCCATCGGCCAGCCCGTGTCGCGGTATTCCGCATGTTTTGTAGTGTTGGCTATCGCCTCTATTGCTGCTTGCCATCGGACCCGCTGTGCCACGAGCGCAGGAAACTCACTAACAGATGCCAGAACCGATGGCAGGGCTTTCCCGCCGGTGCGCAAATCGCGTGTGAGGGTTTTTCTCGTCCAATCGCGTAACGCTACCACGGCGACACAGAAGTCGAGAGCTGAATAAACTACCGCCTCGGGATCGCAGGGTCGGGTGAAAACGGCGTCTTCATACCGTGCAAAGTTCCAATCGACCTTTCGATACTTTTCCCAAGGTGAGCGAATGGATGTCAGAAGCTCCGGGTGCATTTCCCATTCATGGGCTTTCGTGCGTCTCGACATTTGACTGAGTTAGACCTCGGAGAGCAGAAAGTCAGCGATTTGCACAAAGATTGCTCCGCAGTGGACGATTGATTTGCGCGGGGACCGCCGCATCACTAGATATCCCGAATATTGTAGGGAGGACATATTGGCATTTATTCGGGAAGACGAACTCGCGCAGCTTCGTATCGAGAATATGATCCTTCATGTCGTAGGGGATGAAGAGTTTCAACCTCAGGCGGCCCGCGGCGTCGAACATTCGGCTTTTTTTATTGAGCGCATTCGCGATACCGATGTCGCACCTGTTTTTGAACTTCATCCTGACTCGCGCACTAAGGTACAACTTGAGCGGATGGCTCGAGGTGACGATGCATTCGAGATCGGCGGGCAGGCTCTGTCTCGGGAATTTGCGCGTTTCCATCACGGCGGTAGCCGAGACGGCGCGTTTTTCATTTTCGAACTACGCACCGCGGATCCGGCGGTCCGCATCTACAGCCTTATAAAATATGACTATCAGGAGGTCATCGAACGGCAAGAGGAGGAGGGCGCCAATCTCCTCCGATTGATCGTTCAAGCGTTCGTTGCCGACAAACGCGCGATCCAGAAGGCCGCACTAGTTCGCGTCGTAAATGGCACAGCGGAAGCGGCAATTTGTGCGCGCGATCGGATGAAATCCGCACCGGACATCGGAGACTATTTCGCCAATTACCTTCACGTCGTCCGGACGAGGACCGACGAGCAACTCACGCAGAAAATGATCGAAGCGGTGAGCAAAGTGCTGAAGGATATCAGGGAACTGCTTCCGGACCAGAATGTGCCGTTAGCATTTCGCGAAGCCAAGACCGCGCTCGCCGGACGGCAGCGCATCGACGAGGCTGCGATCCAAGATGCCATTCTCGCCGCCGCTGGAAATCCGGAAGACGAGGATGCGCGATCCCGCATCCAAGGCGCCGTGCGGCGCAAGATGCGGTCAGCGAAACTTGAAGGTCTCGAGTTTCCACCTGATCGGCAGCAATTGCGCAACCCCGCCATACGTCGTGTTCGGACGACCGAAGGCGTTCTCCTGTTTTATCCCGACCGGGTAGGCACAACCAACGTCGAGCGTATCTCCACTGCCAATGGGGGCGAAGTTATCACGATCACAACGCGTCATGTCGAGGAGGATAGCATTGTCCATAGAGAACCTCGCAGCGCGGCTTGACGTTCTGGATGCGGAAGGGGCGGTCGTCGCCGAGGCCGAGCACTCGGTCGCCGTCTCTCGCCTTGAAGCCGCGGTCGCCGTCGAAGTGCTCAATTTGGCCGAAGGACTCGATTGGCCAGCGCATATCTTCGATGCAGCCAACAGCGAATGGACTGCTGAGACGATTCATGAGGATTACGGTCCCTTTCAGGTCATCATCGACAAGCCGACGGGGCCAAAAAATGACCTACGACTACTAACCAATGTCGGGTTTAGCGAGTGGCTCGCGCGCGATGATGCGCGTAATCATTGGCAGGTCGCGCGGCTCACCCGCTCGATCTTCGCGCAAGGGCTTTGCGTAACGGCTTGGGATGTCGATGTCGTCGAACCGCTCGTCGATGTCGCACAGCGCAGCCCTCGAACGCTGGTCAGGGAGTATCAGGGACAGCGTGGAGTGCCCCAGTCGCTGGGGCGCTGGTTGCTGCGCGAAGGGGAGACGATCACGCTGGAAGATGCGAGCGCTTCCGTCTGGAGTCGGGTCGCTGCTCGCAACCTCATACTTGCTCTGCCTGACGAATATGATTCCGAACGGCAGATGCTGCGCTTCAAGGGCCCTCCGCGTCTCGATCTCCAATTGCCCGCCGATCACGACCTCATCACCGCCCTAGAAGCCAAGGGCTTCGCAATGTTGCAAACGGCGCTGCAGTGGGTGTTCGAAGTCGAGCGTGAAACCGAGATGCGCCATATCCTATTGGCCACTGAAATCGCACGTTGCGGCGGCAGCGGTGAGGAAGCTTCCTCGTTCTTGCGCGAAAATCTTAGCGCCGCGTTTGACGGTGCACGAACGGCTTATCAGATCCAGCTTGCCGGTCTTAGCAGTGACACGCTCAAGGTGCTGGCCGAACTTCGAAAAAGTGTCACCGACGAAACCGCAAAGGTCATCGAAGCGACGAGGCAAATCATTGGCGCCGTCGCAGGGGCCCTCGCGGTTGGCGTTGGCCTCATTGCTGCGCGCATCACAACCACGACGAGTCCGTGGCTCATCGCCATCGTCATGGCGATCGCGGGCATCTATGTCGCGATCACGATTCACTCCGGCATTTCTTTCATGCAACTCCAGCGAGAGGTGCGGTTGCAGTGGCAGCCGCGGCTGTATCGTTTCCTCTCTAAACACGACTATAAGGCACTCGTCAGCGATCCGACCGGCAAAGCGGAAGATATGTTAAAGATGTCGGCTAAACTCGGCGGGCTCGCGGTGATGTTAACCGCGACCGCGATTTTATTCGTGCCGTCCGCTGACTCGCCCAAGCTTCCTGCAGGAAGCGCTCAGTCCGTCACGAAGTCTGGCGATGCAACAACTGCAGAAAAGGACGAGGAGCCCGAGCCAGCGGCGCCTCTAGCCGCTCCCGCGCAGCGCGACCAGGATGGAAGGGTGCCGCCGAAGGTTGCCAAATAGGATTGCTGTCACGGTATGATTAACTCCGCACTACAGAAATTTCCCAGCGACTTGAGTGCCCATTACTTTCACTTCGGGTGCACCATCCTCCATTGTCCGCTTGGGCGCGATATTGCCGCGAGCAGTACGCTACGAAATTCCTTGGGCCGGGCCCATCTTGCGGTGCGTTGGGTTAGAAATCGGCCATTAACCTACCGGCTCTATCGTAACGACCTTCGGCGATTTGGAGAGCATGTGAAACTGCACGCGCTGTTGACGTCGCTACTTTTGGCTTTGACCGCCTTCCCAGCATCGGGGCAAACGTCTGCTCCACGACAATTGACGGAAGCTTCCACGATACGTGCTTTGCTATCGGGAAAATTTGTCGGTTACTCGCTGCCAGGATGGGCCGACACGGAAATATGGGAAGGGTTTGAAGCAGATGGCACTTGGACCGGAACCCTTCTGGGGCGGGGACCGGTGCCCTTTTCCGGGCGTTGGAAAATCCACCGCGAACAGATCTGTGTGCTACCCGATCAGGAAAACCACGTGGCCACGTGGTTTTCTGGATGGCGCTGTCGTGTTATTTGGATTGATGAAAATGCCGAGCGCCTATCGATGGAATATCTCGATCCCCGACGCGCTTCTTTCGGAGCCCTGATGCTGGAGGTTAGAGATTTTCCGTCCAGCGTACAGGTTCGCTAGCGGTCGGTTGTGGCCATCCCATCCAACTCGGAGATGATGTCCACACACGACCAATTGCGGAACGTCTCGACTTTCAGCGATCATCTGATGCAGGCACCCAAACGAGGTTCTCTCAATGGCTAATTGTTTTGCAGTCTTGGCCGTTGCCTTAGGCGCGTCGTTATCGATGCCAGCGGAAGCTTGCTCACTTATAGGCCCTCCTGTGACTGAAACGATAGTCAAAGTTGCTAGTCGAGGATTGCTGATCAGCGGGCAGGTTATTCAGTCGTTTGACCCGGACAAGAATCGACCAGAAATTATCCGCGCCGATCAAATATTTATTGGTGAAGGACGCCCGAGAGATTTCGTGATCTATCGTTCGCCATCGTTCTTTGAACGGGCGAGAAGCCGACGCGATGGAAAACAGGGCGCCAATTGGCGCCTACCTTCATGTCCCGAACCACGAACTTATAACTTAGGGGAGTCTTTTGATCGGCTCGTCCTCGTACCCGCAGTCGGCGATAATGGTGGAGAGGTCACTGACAGATGGTCGGTCGAGTTTTGGGGTGGCAACGTCACTATGGGGAAAGCACTCGACCTCCTTATTGAAGAATCCGAGTTGAAGGGGCGTTTCCAAACTCGTCCACCAAAGAGCCGACAGTGGGGTGACTGCATGGAATGTGGTGTGCCGTATGTCCGCTAACCACCACCCGTTGCAGATTCCGGATGGCGGCGCTTGAGCGCTAGGCGCAGTCTAGAGAGCAATAGCGAAACGGTATTGTTCATTTTCGCCGGTCGCGGCGCACCACTTCGGAACGAAGCTGATCATCATGGCGGCGAGGGCGCCCCGTGCCTGTCGGGCGAGGCTCGGCTATTCGAAGCAAAAGGATCTTCCCGCAACGAACGTCCTGCCGTTTCGGGCATGTACCGGAGCGCGACGAGCCCGACGAGGCAGGCCAGCATCATATAATAAGCGGGCATCAGTGGGTCGCCGGTCAGGCTGATCAGGCCGCTTCCGATCATCGGCGCGGTGCCGCCGAAAATCGACGTCGAGATATTATAGGCGATAGCGAAGCCCGCGAAGCGCACCGCGGTCGGGAACATCGCCGGAAAGGTGGCCGAGATCGTCGCGAGCTGGGGCACATAGAGCAGGCCGAGCGCCATGAAGGCGATCAGCGCGCCGGCGAACCCCGTCCCCATCAGCATATAGAGCGGCACGACGCCGAGCAGCAGGCCGATCAGCGACCAGCGCCACATCGCGCGGCGGCCGACGCGGTCGGACAACGCGCCCGCGAAGGGCAGGAAGACCATCATGAAGAGCATGCCGACGATCGGCACGAGTAGTGCCTCTTCGTTCGACAGGCCGATGCGCCGCTGGAGATAGGTCGGCATATAGCTGAGCAGCGAATAATTGACGACGTTCAATGCGACGACGAGGCCGCCGACGACGAGCAGCGGGCGCCAATGGTCGCGCACCAGGGCGACAAGGCCCGGCGGTTCGCGCCGTTCCGCCGAGGCCATTTCCTCGCGGAAAATCGGCGTATCCTCCATTTTGGAGCGCACATACATGCCGATGAGGCCGATCGGACCCGCGATCAGGAAGGGAATGCGCCAGCCCCATTCGTGCATCGCCTGATCGCCGAGGTACAAGGAATAGCCGAGCATCAGCGCCGCGCCGAACGAAAAGCCCGCGAGCGTTCCGAATTCGAGGAAGCTGCCATAGA
>NZ_LNSA01000020.1 GCF_001468465.1 Sphingopyxis sp. H115 | reverse complement strand
CCCCCGCCGCCTTCCCCGACCTCCCCGACATCGCCGGGGTGACGCGCCGCGTCGCGCGCGCGCGGTACAAGGATTGGGACCGCTGCGACCTTACCTTTGTCGAGCTGGCGCCCGGCACGACTGTTGCGGGCGTGTTCACGCGCAACGTCTGTTGCTCGTCCGAGGTCGAGCTCGGCCGCGAACAGGTGAAGGGCGGCGCCGCGCGCGCGCTGATCGTCAACGCGGGCAACAGTAACGCTTTCACCGGCTATCGCGGGCGCGAGGCGGTCGAGGCAATCATGGCGCAGGTCGCGGATCATCTCGGTTGCGAGAAGGCTGAGGTTTTCGTCAGTTCTACCGGGGTGATCGGCGTGCCCTTGCCCAAGGACAAGGCACGCGCCGGGGTCGAGGCGGCGCTGACCGCCGAACCATGCTCGTGGGAAGCCGCGGCCGAAACGATCGGCACCACCGACACCTTTGCCAAGGGCGCGGCATCAAGCGCGATCGTCGATGGCCGCACCGTCCATGTTGCAGGAATCGTCAAGGGATCGGGCATGATCGCCCCCGACATGGCGACGATGCTTGGCTACATCTTCACCGACGCCGCGGTTGCGCCCGCGCTTTTGCGGGACATGCTGAGCGAAGCCACCTGCGGCAGCTTCAACAGCATCACCGTCGACAGCGACACCTCGACCAGCGACACGGTGCTACTCTTCGCAACCGGACAAGCGGGCAATGCGCGGCTGTCCACCCGCGACGATCCGGGCGCCGACGCGCTCTACGCGGCGATCCACGACGTTGCGCTAGACCTCGCGCAACAGGTCGTGCGCGATGGCGAGGGCGCGTCGAAATTCATCGAAATCCAAGTAAACGGCGCGGTGAGCGACGCCAGCGCCAAACGCGTCGCGCTCGCCATCGCCAATTCGCCCTTGGTAAAGACCGCGATCGCCGGTGAGGACGCCAATTGGGGCCGCGTCGTGATGGCGGTGGGCAAGGCAGGCGAACCCGCCGACCGTGACCGGCTCGCAATCCGCTTCGGCGATCATTGGGTCGCGAAGGACGGTCTGCCTGTCGACGGCTATGACGAAGCGCCGGTCGCGGCGCATCTCAAGGGTCAGGACATTCGCGTTGGCGCCGACCTCGGCCTCGGCGAAGGCCGAGCGACGGTCTGGACGTGCGACCTGACGCACGGTTACATCAGCATCAACGCCGACTATAGGAGCTAGCTTACGTGAACCCCGGCGAAAGCCGGGGCCGCGCGGCACCGAAAAGGGCCCCGGCTTTCGCCGGGGTTCACGTCATTTACAGCGCGCCTTCAAGCCAGCCCTTCAGCGCACTCTTCGGCGCCGCGCCGACCTTGGTATCGGCGATCTCGCCATTTTTGAACAGGATCATCGTCGGGATACCGCGCACGCCATATTTGGCGGGGGCGTTCGGATGATCGTCGATGTTCAGCTTCGCGATCACGACCTTTTCACCCAGTTCGTCGGCGATTTCCTCGAGCGACGGGCCGATCATCTTGCACGGACCGCACCATTCGGCCCAGAAATCGACGAGCACCGGCGTGTCACTGTCGAGGACGTCGGCCTGGAAGCTATCGTCGGTAATGGCTTTGGTACCCATAATCAGAACTCCTGAAACTCTGTTGCCACCAAGCTAGGGCGTCGGTGCGTCAGGCTCAAGGGCCGAGCCCCGCAAATTCGCCTTGGCCGCTAGCAAGCCGGGCTTGTGCGCGTCGAGCAAAGCCTCGCCCAAAACGATCAACCTCGGCCCTGCCGTATAGAGCAAGATCGCCTCGATCCGCCGTCCCGGAAAGATCACCGCCAGCGCGTCGCGATACGCCGCCATCTGGCGCAGATAGGCGGGCGCGACCGCATCGGCCCCATCCGGCACATGTCGCCCCGTCTTGTAATCGATCACCGTCACCGCCGCATCGGTGACCAGCAACCGATCGACGATGCCTGCAACGACGGTGCCATCGACCACCGCCGACAATGGCACCTCGGCGAGCGAACCCGGTCCGAACAGGACAGCATGTGCGGGATCCTCCAGAACGCGGAGCACTTCGTCCACCATCGCACCGCGCGCCGCATCGTCCAGCCCCAGCGCTTGCATCTTCAGCCAATGCTCCGCCGCAACCCGCCGCCGGTCCGTCACCACGGGCGGTAACCGCTCGAACAGTGCGTGAAGCAGCAACCCGCGCTCGACCGCGGCGGCACGCTCGCCGCCCTGCGGTGGCGTCGCGACATCATCCTCGCCGAGCGCCGAGGGTGCAAGCGGTCTCGGCGGACGTGCTTCTTCGGGCGCCGGCCGACCAGCCCAGTCGGGAATTGCGACCGGCGGCGATGCCGGCCTCGCCCTGTCCTTCGGCGGGCGTGCCCATTTCTTCGGCTGCACCGCATGGACGCGCCGCTGCCCCCAGCGCGGCCCCGCATCCTGCCATTCGGCGCCCATGCCCGCCATTACCGCCTCAATCGCGCTGTGCCAGTTGTTCGCAGGCAGCTCGTCGGATTTTCGCGTACCCGCGACCACCAGTAGTTCCTCGGCACGCGTCATCGCGACATAGAGCAGCCGCCAATGCTCTTCGAGCTCGGCGCGCTGCTTCGCATCATGCGCCTCGGCGACCGGCCCGTGCCGCTCATCCCTGCCCAGCGGGAACGCTGGCAATTTGTCCCACTGGCGTAGCGACAGGTCGAAGCTCATCCGCTTCGACTGCGGATCGTCGGTCGCGTCGGCGAGGATGACGATCGGCGCCTGCAGCCCCTTCGATCCGTGGACAGTCATCACGCGCACGACGTCGCTCCGCCCCTCAGTCTGGCGCTTGATGTCGGCGGTGCTCGCGTCGATCCGGTTCAGGAAACCGAGCAGCGACGGCACCTCCAGCCGCTCGAACGCTAGCGCCTGCGACAGCAGCTCGTCGATCGGGTCGCGCGCCTCGCGTCCCAGCCGATGATATAGTTTGCGCCGCCCATCGATCGGCCCCGACAGGATGCGCTCGAGGAAGCGGAACGGCGTCGTGAAGTCGGCCATGCCGAGCAGGCTGCGCAGTCCCGCCAGCGTCTCCTCGGGCGCGTCGGCGCCCGGCGCGCGCAGCGCCTCCCACAGCGATTTCGGCCGCGCATGAGCGAAACCGAACAGGCGCTCCTGATCCCAGCCGAACAGCGGCGAGACGAGCAGCGAGGCCAGGTTGAGGTCGTCGAGCGGCTGCACGGCAAAGCGCATCGCCGCGAGCAGGTCCTGCACCGCAAGCGGCTGGGTCAGCGCAAAGCGGTCGACCCCTGCGACCGGCACGTGCAGCGACTGCAACCGCGCAACGATCCGCGCCGCAAGGTCGCGGCGGCGGCGCACGAGAATCAGGATATCGCCCGGCGCGACGCTGCGCCCGTCCTTCCCGTTCACGATCCAGTCCTGCACCTCGTCGGCGATCGCGCGCGACAGCCGCAGGCTCGCGGGGTCGCTCGCCGCGGCGAGCGGATCGCGCGGCGGGGCGTCGTCGCCCTCGTCTTCTGCATCGAGGTCGAGCGCCTTGCCGACAGGCAGCGGCTGCCACAGCTCGACGCGCCCCGGCCGGTCGCGGTGAAAATCGGCGGGAATATGCGGCGGCTCGTCGCTGTCGAGCCCCATATGCTGCGCCGCCTCGCCCGCGATCCATGCGTCGACGACGTCGAGCACTGCGGGACTCGACCGGTAATTGGTGACGAGATCGACATCCTCGAACGGCCGTCCGCTTTCCTGGGCGCGCTGCCCGAAGCGCAGCCGCGCGGCCTCGAAGGCGGCGGGCTCGGTCCCCTGAAAGCCGAAGATCGCCTGCTTGCGATCGCCGACGGTGAACATTGTGCGGATGCGCTCGTCCTTCGCCCCTTGCCCCGCGAAAAATTCGGCGGCGAGCGACAGGATGATCGCCCACTGCCGCGCATTGGTATCCTGCGCCTCGTCGACCAAGATGTGATCCGTGCGCTGGTCGAGCTTGAAACGCACCCATTCGCCAAAGTCGCCCTGGTGCAGCAATCCCCCGGCAAGGCTGATCAGGTCGTCGAAATCGGCAAGCCCCGCCTCACGCTTGGCGAGCGCATAGGCTTCGGCGAAGCGGCTCCCGAGATCCCACGCAGCAGCGAGGTCGTCGGCGACCTGCATCGCAATCGCGGTCGCCAGCAACGGCTGGGCCGCCGCGACGATCCGCGATGCGGCGCCGAGGCAATCGTGCATCCGCCCGCTTTCCTTTGCGAAGTCGGCGCGCATCTCGCCCGAGCCTGTGACGAAGCAGCCGAGCAACGCGCTCAGCATCGCCGCCCGTGCCGCACCGTCCGCGACCAACCACGCACCCGCCAGTTCGGCGCGCGCCGTGCCCGTCTTCGTCCCCCACGCCCGCCCGGTCGCCGCCACTTCGGCGACGTCGGCGTCAGCGACCGCGCCGCTCGCAAGCATCGCCGCCTGCCACGCCGCCGCGTCACCTTGCGGTAGCCCCAGCGCATCGCGCACATCGGCCGCCTTCGGCGCAAGCCGCGGCGCATTTGCGGCGCCGAAGCTGCTCGCGCACCGCCCCAGAAAGGCGATCGCGGCATCCTGCCCCATCCGCCGCGCCAGCATCGCCGCGACGCCGCGCATCGCGTCACCGTCGGCGTCCTTCCTCGACAGCAGCTTGCCCAACACGTCGCGCTGCAACGCCGCCGCCTCGCTGTCCTCGAGCGCGCGAAAACCCGGCATTATCTTCGCTTCTAGCGGAAAGCTCGCGAGCAAGGTCTGGCAGAAGCTGTGGATCGTCTGGACGCGGATCGCGCCGCCCGGGCTATCGATAACGGTGGCGAAGAGCGATCGGGCGCGGTCGAGAATGCCGTCCTGGTGTACGTCGGCGCCCAGCGCCTGCAGGTCGGCGCGCAGGTCGAAATCGTCGGCGCGAACCCACAGAGCCAGTCGTTCGTGGATGCGGTGCGCCATCTCGGCGGCGCCCGCCTTGGTAAAGGTGATGCAGAGGATCGCTTGCGGCAATACGCCGCCGAGCATCAGCCGCAACACGCGCGCCGACAGCACCTGCGTCTTGCCCGTCCCCGCCGACGCGCCGAGCCAGACATGATCGTCCGGATGCGCGGCGGCCGCCTGCCCCTCGTCGAGCGTCTTCAACAGCTTCGCGGGGTCGATCATGCCGCGTCGCCCTCACCCAAATCCGGATCACCGCGCGCGAACCATTCGTCGCGGCGCATCAGCTGGTCAAAATCGCTGTAGCGCGATCCCGGATCGCCGGGCGTGAAGGGTTCCGATCCAAGCAGGAAACGTGCGCTGAGGTCGGCGAGCGCATCGGCGGCGCGCGCGATAGCGTCCTTTGCAGTCTTGAGGTCGCGGCGGCTGCCATGCGTCGCCGACACCTTACCTTCGGCGTCCTTGGCGCGGTCGCGCTTCAGGCTCCAATATTCGAGCGCGCTGACCTGCGCCTTGTCGATCTCGTCGACCTGCCCTGCCTCGGCGAGCAGTCCGAGCAGGCCGAGCTGGTTGTCGAGCCCCTCGGCCGCGGCGGTTCCCGACGGCGCCGCGCCGCTCTTGTAATCGACGATTGCCAGGCTGCCGTCGGCAAGCTGATCGACGCGATCGGCCTTTCCGTGCAGGCGGATGCCATCAACCACCATCGCGCCGCGCACTTCGGCCGCGACCGGCCAGCGCTCGCCGCGCGCCGCCCACACCGTCTCCGCCGCCCAGCGCAAGGATGGCATGATTCGGGGCAACCAGAAGGCCCGCGCAAGCGCATCGAGCGCCGGGTCGGCTTCGAGCGCCGCCAGTTCCGTTTCGAGTGCGGCGTCGGTCATCCCCGCGCGCTGCCAATCCTCGAGTAGGCGGTGGATACGCGTGCCGAACCATTTGGCATCGGGCCCGCTGCTCAGCTGGTCGAGTTCGGACAGTCGCAATATCTTCGCCGCGTAAAAGGCGAAGGGATCGCGCGCGAGCTGGTCGACCCCGGTGACGCTGATCGCGTCGGGGCGCGCGGCGGCGGGCGGCGCGGGGTGCGGCTTGGCGGCGGGTTCGCTGGCTCCCGGCGGCACGTCGAGCGTCGCCGCGAGCGCCGTCACCGGCTGTCCGTCGAGCCTTGCTTCGGGCAGTTCGCCCGCGAGCGCGCTCAGCCGCAGCCAGAAGCGCGAGGCGACTGCAGGGTCGCCGCCGCTCCGCCGCGCGCGCGTCACCACCACCTCCCGCCCCGCGAGCGCCCCCGCGAAGTCATGCGCCGCCGCGCCCTGCTGCCGCTCGGGCGCAGGCAGCCCGAGCAGGTGGCGGATGCCCGGCGCCAGCCAGGCGTCTGGGCTCGTCGCCTGCGGCCAGCGCCCCTCGTCAAGCCCACCAAGGATCATCAGGTCGGCGCGTTGCAACCGCGCTTCGAGCAGGCCCCAGATAAACAGCCGCGGATGTCCGCCATAGGGCGGCCGCACATTTTCGCTACCGATCAGGTCGGTCAGCGTCGCCGGAAAATCCTCAGCCGCGACCAGCGTCGGACCGTCGCCGCGCGCCAGCAACCAGCGTTCGAACAGGTCGGCGAGCTGCCGTCCCGCCGGCCCGGCCCACACGGCCTCGCCCGCCAACCAGCCGAGCGCCGTCTGCAACGCCGCGAGCAGTGTCGCGGGAGGCACCGGCGCGCCTGTGCCGAACGGCGCGAGCAGGCTGCCCAGCCCATCGGCCACCGCCGCCCACCAGCCGGCCAGATCCGCCGCCTCGTCCTTCCGCGCCGCAAACGCCGCGATCCGCGCCGACACCCCGTCCCATCCCGGTGTCAGTCCCCGTTCGCGCAGCAGCAGGTCGAGCCGCCGCACCTGATCGAGCCAGTCCCGACGCGTCTCACCCTTGCGCACCAGCGGATGGCCGAGCACCGCGAGCAATCGCGCCGGATCGAAGCGCGCCGCAAGGTTCGCGAGCGCCAGCAGCAGCGTCCCCGGCGGCAATTGTCCGAGCGGCCGCCCCGCGCTGTCATCGACCTCGATGTCCCAGCGCAGCAGCGCGCTCGCGACGCGCTCGGCAAGCCCGCGGTCGGGGGTCACCAGCGCTGCGGTACGCGCGGGGGTTTCGAGCGCATGGCGCATCATCAACGCGATCCCCTGCGCCTCTTGCCCGTCGTCAGCAAAGACCGCGCCGCGCAGCCCGGCAATCCCGGCGCTCACATCACCCACCCGCTGCCAGCGCGCGGTATAGGCGGCGGGCGCGAACAGCAGCGACAGAAAGGGCTCGCGTGCATCGGGACCGTCGAAGGGCGATGCGGCAGGCCATTCCATCACCTCGTCGCGCGAAACGCCCATCCGGTCGATCAGCAGCTTCAGATGATATTGCGGATGCGTTTCGAGCGGGCGTTCTCGCGGCTTTTCCGGAACGGACCGCGTCGATCCCAGCGCCTCCCACTCGCCCTCGGCCATATCGATGTCGAGCCCCGGAAGCACGGCCATTCCACGCTCCATGTCGGCGACCGTTCGCAGGAGCCGCGCGATCGCGGGCGCCGCCGTCGTCACGCCCGCCGCAACGACGAAGCGCGCCGGCGGCGCCGCGCGCCAGCCGTCGCTGACACGGTGCAGCAGGCGGTTGCGCCGGTCGGCGCGATCGATATGCCCCGTCGCCGCGAGAACGGTGGGCCATTGCTCGACGAGCAGGCGCAGCCGCTGCCATGATGCCTGCCAATGCCCTGCGAGATCGCCGAGCGCCTCTCCAACCTCACCGAGCCGCGCGGGCGCGATCTCCTCATAATGGAGCTGGTCGATCACGCGCGCCAGCCCCTCGGCGAGCTTGAACGCCGCCGCGCCCCGGATCGTATCTTCGCCGGGAGGATTATGTTTCTCGATCAGCGCGGCGAGCATCAGGCGCCTTTTCAGCGCGTCGATCGCGGGCGGAATGACGTCGATCTCGTCGATCGGGTCGAGCGCGAGCGCGACCGATTCATCGAGATCGGCATCGCCGATCACGACAAGCCGCGGCATCAGCATCCCCGCGCCGCCCACGCGCACGAACGCCGCCTGCACCGCACTCCGCGCGCGGTTGCTCGGCAGCAGGATCAAGCCCTGTGCGAGCCCCAGCGCGCCGTCGGCATAGCGATCGACCAGCCCTGCCGCGAGCGCATCGGCGAAGGCCCGCTGGACGGGTATGGAAAAGACGGTCGGTTTGGCGTCAGCCATCCGTCAGCGCGGCTTCGGTCGGCGCAATGCTCGCCGGGGTGCCGACGTCGAACCATTGGCCCATATGCGACAGGCCATAGAGCCGCCCCGCAGCGATCGCGCGATCCCACAATATGTTGGTCGAAAACGCCCCCTCGGGCGCACCGTCCAGCAGCCGCGGGGAGACAAGCTGGATCCCGGTATAGACGAAGGGCGCGATCCGGCCCGGCTTACGCCGCGACAGCCTGCCCGCCGGATCCATATGGAAATCGCCGCGCCCGCCGTGCCCCGTCGCGCTCGCTTGCCGGATCAGCAGGAGCAGCGCATCCATCTTTTCGCTATCCCAATGGCGCGCGAGATGCCGGATGCTGTCCTCGGGCCCGTCGGTCCAGATATTGTCGCTGTTGACGATCAGGATCGGATCGCCGCTGAGTTGCGGCAGCGCCTTGACCATCCCGCCGCCGGTTTCGAGCAGTTGCCCCCGCTCGTCCGAAATCGCGATCGTAAAGCTGCGCTTCTGCGCTGCGAGATGCGCTTCGAGCGCATCGGCCAGATAGTGGACATTTACGACGACATGATCGATCCCGGCCGCCTCGATGCGGTCGAGGCTGTGGTCGATCAGCGCCTTGCCAGCGACGCGCACCAACGGCTTGGGCCGGGTCGCAGTTAGCGGACGCATGCGCTTGCCGATGCCCGCGGCCATCACCATCGCACTCTCGATCTTCGCACTCACGTCGCCATCGCCTTCCATATCTCCGCGCGTTTCGAAGCGGGGACATTGGCGTCGAACCATTGCCGAACCGGGACAAGCGCCGGATGCGCAAGGTCGCGTTCGAGCAGACCCCACATGCGCGGCTGGAAACTCTTGTAATGTGGCTTGTCGTCGCGCTTCCACAATCGCACAAAAACACCGAGGATGCGTGTGTTCCGCTGCGCCGCGAGCGCCCAATAGGCCGACTCGATATCGCGCCCCGTCGCCTGGATGTAACGCGCGAGCATTGCCGCCTCGACCGCAGGACTCACATCGCGCCGGGCATCCTCGAGCACCGAGGCGAGGTCATAGGCCGGATGCCCGACGAGCGCGTCCTGGAAATCGAGCAGGCCATAGTGCGCGATCCCGCCCTTGCCGGGCACCAGCATGATATTTTCGGCATGATAGTCGCGCAGCACCGTAACGCGGGGCAGGCCGTCCTGCTCGACCGGCGTCAGTACGTCGGCCCAGACGGTGCGAAACGCGTCGCGGTCGATCGCGATATCGAACGCCGGGCAATACCAGTCGGCAAATAGCATGACTTCGTCGAGCCACTGGTCGATCCCGTGGACGGGCAACCCCTCCATCGGCGGCCGCGCGTGGAGATGGATGAGCAGGTCGGTTACTCCCGCATAATAGTCGGCCTCCTTGTGCAGCTGTTCATCGACCGTTTCGCGCAGCCGCGCATCGCCGAAATCCTCGATCAGCAGCAGCCCCCGCTCGAGGTCGCGCGCAAGGATCGTCGGTGCATTGAGCCCCTGCTCGCAGAGGAATTCGGCGACCGCGATAAACGGCCGCGGATCCTCGTGCGGCGGCGGCGCGTCCATGAGCACCGCCTGCCGGTCCTTGTCGATGACACGGAAATAGCGGCGGAAGGATGCGTCGCCCGCGAGCGGCAAAATCTGGGCATCGCCCCAACCATGCGCAGCAAGGAAAGCCGGGGCATGGGCGGGCGGAATCATCGGAACGGCCATCTTGCTCCCCAAGCCGCCGGCACCTCCGCTGTCAAGACGCGCGCGTCGCCCTGCCCCGAAATGCGCAAGCTCAACGCCCCCGGCCAGCCCTCGCCGCCCAGCCGCTCGGGCCATTCGATCAGCAGTGCGCCGTCGTAGAGATAATCATCGAGTCCCAGTTCGATGAGTTCGTCCTCGTCCTCGATCCGGTAAAGATCGACATGCGCGATCGGAAGATCGACCTCAGGCGGCGCATAGGGCTGGACGATCGCGAAAGTCGGGCTCGGCGCCTCGCCCGCCAGCCCGCGAGCCTTCAGCATCGCACGTGCGAGCGTCGTCTTGCCCGCGCCGAGGTCGCCCGACAGCAGCACGATGTCGCCGGCAATCAGCACCGCGCCGATCGCAGCGCCAATCCGCTCGGCAGCCTCCAGATCGTAGCGCACCGAAAAGCCGGTCATGCGCCGCGCGGCAGGCTGATACGCACGAGCGTCCCCTGCCCCTGCTCGCTCATTACCTCCATCGTCCCGCCATGCGCCGCGACGAGCTGGCGCGCAAGCGCAAGGCCAATGCCGCCGCTCTGCGTCCCGGCCTGCGTCCCCCGCGTCACCGCGACCACCGTTTCGGGCATGCCGGGCCCATTGTCCGACACAACGATGTCGACACCGCGAGCGTCGCCTTCGGCATGCAGCAGCACGCGCCCGCCTGATTTGCGCGACGGCGCGGTGAAGCGCACCGCATTGTCGAGAAGCCCGGCGACGAGCCGAGACAAGCGGGGGGCATCGCCCTCGATATGCCCCAAGTCGGCGGCGATATTGCCGACAAGTTCGACCTTCTCGCTCGTCGCGAACGGCTTCGCATCGGCGAGTGCGGTTTCAAGCAACGCGCGGATATCGACCGCCGTGCGTTCGATCGCGAGCGTTCCGGCCTCGCCCTGCGCAAGGTCGAGCACATTGTCGATCTGGCGCGACAGCACCGCGACCGAATCCATGATCGCATCGACGTAGGCGCGCTGCTGATCGCCGAGCTTGCCAGCATAACCGGCCTGCAACATCTCGCCAAAGCCGCCGATCGACGTCAGCGGCGTGCGCAGCTCGTAACTCATCCGCGAGAGGAACGCGGTCTTGACCTTGTCGGCCGCCTCCAGTGCCTCGTTGCGTTCGCGCAGCGCGCCTTCGACCCGGCGGCTCGCGGTGATGTCGAGCATGATCAGCAGCGCATTGCCGTCAGGCAACGGAATCGAGGCGAAATCGAAGTAGCGTCCGTCGGCAAAACCGATTTCGCCGCCGCGTTGCTGCCGTTCTAAAGTCGCGGCACGGATGACTTCCTGCACGATGCTGATCTGGTTCGGCTTGACCAGCCGGTCGGCAAGCCCGCCCATCAGTGTATCAACGCGCGGATGCGCGGCCAGCGTCGGTTCGTCGATGCCCCACAGGCGGCGGAAGCGCTGGTTCCACAAATGCAGCCGTCCGTCGGGGGCGAACACCGCGACCGCCTCGAACAGATTGTCGAAGGTTGCGGTCCGAACGCGCAGCAGCGTATCGCGCGCGCCGGCCAGTTGCACTTGTTCGGTCTTGTCCTCGGCGATCAGCAGCAGGCCGCCATCGGGCGTCGGCTGCGCCACCACATGCAAGTGCGTGCCGTCGCGCAGCAACCAGTCTTCCTCGCTCGCGCCCGGCTGCGCGAACCAGTCGACATGCGTCTGTCGCCATTCGGGATAGTTGCGCACTTCGGGAATCCGCCCGCGCTCGCGCCACGCATCGAGCAGCCGCGCGAAGGGCCGCGCTTCCGACACATCGTCCGACGACAGCTCGAATAGGCGGCGGAACGGTTGGTTCGCAAAGACGAGGCTCTGGTCGGGAGCGAATTGCGCAACCGCCGCCGAGAGCCGGTCGAGCAGTTCGCGCTGCGTATCGACGAAACGGCGGTGCGCCCCGCGTTCGGTTTCGAGTTCCTGGATATCGATCGCATAGCCCGCGACCCCGATCACGTGCCCCCCCTTGGGAGCCAGCGGAATATCGACGACGCGCATGATCCGCCGCTCGCCCTCGATCGTCACCGGAATGGTGCGGACCTGCGCCGCACCCGCCGCCCGCGCGGCCTCAGCGGCTTCGGCAGCGCTGACGCCGGCAACGGTCTCGCACAATTCGATGCCGCCATCGATCACCGCAGCCGGCCCCTTGGCCTCCACTGCGCGGACATAGGCGCCATTGACCAGCGCCAGCTGCAGGTCGGTATCGCGGAACCACATCGGGAAGGGAGCCGCTTCGATCAGCCCCGACAGCGCCTCGAACGCCGCCATCGCCTCGTCGCGTTCCTGCCGCGCATGCGCGAGCGCCTGTTGCCCCTCGGTCGCATCGCTCAGCCACAGAAGGACGCTCCCCGAGCCGCCGACTGCTTGCGGTGCCGCGGCGCCGTGGACGATGATCGTGCGCCTGCTCGCTTCGGGTTTCAGGCTGAGGACGAAGGGTTTTGCACCGCGCTGCGCACCAAGAATCGCTTGCCGCAACATATCATGGGCGTCCGCATCAAGGCCGCTGCCAAGCCCGCGCAATTCGTCGAAATTGCGCGGGCCTTGCTCGAGCCCGAGCCAACGGCCGAGCCGCTCGCTCGCCTCGATCCGCCAATCAGCGCGCACGATGACCGGAAGCTGCGGCGACGCCTCGACGAGGCTCGCCAGCCGTTCCGCCTGCCCCGCGACGAAGGCCGAACGCCGCTGCATGGCGATGCCGCGGCCGACCGCCCATATTCCGGCGAGCAGCCACAGCGCGGCGAAGAGGCCGAGCGCGAATAAAAGCGCCGGTGGAAGCGATCCGCTCATCCCGCTTCAATTCCTCGTTTGTCCGGATGTCCCGCGCGCATGGCCGCCAGCCGTATAGGCGATGAAGTCATGTTTCAATCGCATGTCACAGCGAAACGGCGCGCCACATCTTCCGATGGGCGCGCCGTCCACAGTTTCGTCCAAATTTCCGCGACGCGGAAACGCGGCAGCACCGCGTCAGGCGAAGAAATCAGTAACGATAATGGTCCGGCTTGAACGGACCTTCGACGGGCACGCCAATATAATCGGCCTGCTTCTGGCTCAGCTGGCTGAGCTTCACGCCCAGCTTTTCGAGGTGCAGCGCCGCGACCTTTTCGTCGAGATGCTTCGGCAGGACATAGACGTCGTTCTTATACTGCTCGCTGCGCGTCCAGAGCTCGATCTGGGCGAGCGTCTGGTTGGTGAAGCTCGCCGACATCACGAACGACGGGTGGCCGGTCGCATTGCCGAGGTTCACGAGGCGACCCTTCGACAGGATGATGATCTGCTTGCCGTCGGGGAATTCGACCAGGTCGACCTGCGGCTTGACTTCGGTCCACTTGTAGTTGGCGAGCGCCGCGATCTGGATCTCGCTGTCGAAATGGCCGATGTTGCAGACGATCGCCATATTCTTCATCGCCGCCATATGTTCGGCGGTGATGACGTCGGCGTTGCCCGTCGCGGTGACGAAGATGTCCGAACGCTTGACCGCTTCGTCCATCGTCACGACTTCGAAGCCCTCCATCGCCGCCTGCAGCGCGCAGATCGGGTCGATTTCGGTGACGAGCACGCGCGCGCCGCCGTTGCGGAGCGACTGGGCGCTGCCCTTGCCGACGTCGCCGAAGCCGGCGACGGTCGCGACCTTGCCCGCGAGCATCACGTCGGTGCCGCGGCGGATCGCGTCGACGAGCGACTCTTTACAGCCATAAAGATTGTCGAACTTCGACTTGGTGACGCTGTCGTTGACGTTGATCGCGGGGAAGGGCAGCTCGCCCTTCTTGGCGATGTGATACAGGCGGTGGACGCCGGTCGTCGTTTCTTCGGACACGCCCTTGATCGCCTTGACCGTCTTGGTCAGGTAGCCGGGGTTGGCGGCAACGAACGCCTTGAGCGCGCGCTGCATTTCGATCTCTTCCTCATTCTCGGGCGCAGGCATCGTTTCGCCTGCTTCGAGCTTCGCGCCCCACAGCGCGAACATGGTGGCGTCGCCGCCGTCGTCGAGGATCAGGTTGCACGTCGTGCCATCCTCGACGCCCCAGTCGAAGATGCGGCCGACATAGTCCCAATAATCGGCGAGGCTTTCGCCCTTCACCGCGAACACCGGCACACCCGTCGCGGCGATCGCGGCGGCGGCATGATCCTGCGTCGAAAAGATGTTGCACGTCGCCCAGCGAACTTCGGCGCCCAATGCGGTGAGCGTTTCGATCAGCACCGCGGTCTGGATCGTCATGTGCAGCGACCCGGTGATGCGCGCGCCCTTCAGCGGCTGCGCTGCGCCATATTCGGCGCGCAGCGCCATCAGGCCCGGCATTTCGGTTTCGGCGATGTTGATTTCCTTGCGCCCGAAATCGGCGAGGCTGATGTCGGCAACGACATAATCACGGGTGTCGGCGGCGAGAGTGGCCACGGGATATTCTCCATATTGGCATGAACGACCGCAGGCGAGCGGCCACGAAAACTCTGTAATTTTCTTGCGCGTCCTAGCCGAAAGCACGCCGCCGATCAAATATAAACTTTTCTTTATATCGCAAGCCCGGCACCGCTAGGCGATTCACTGCGGACACGCGAATCGGCGCGCCAACTGAACGCCGCGCGCAAAATAAATTTCGCCGGCCGCAATTGTGACAGTCCGCGCCACACTTTTGTGACACGGAGTCGCAAAGCCCAAGATTCTGAAAATCTTGACTTATAATGCGCCTTGCGAAGAGCATAATTCGATATTGTGACACCAGTGTTACAAACCGCCGAAAACATTGACTTTTCGCCTCCCGCGCGAGAAAATCGACGAAAGTTTACTGGGAGATAGTCGAGATGAAAAAAATCCTGCTGCCGCTGATCGCACTGGCCTTTGCAAGCCCCGCCGCGGCGCAATCGATCGTCGTTGTCACGGCCCCGCAGGCCGATTCGCAGGTGCTACCCGTCGCTTATGCCGAACTCAAGGCGGGCGAGAATCAGGCCGCGGTCGACAAGCTGACGGGCGAAACCACGCTCGACGCGCGCGATCCTTCGCGCCTCATCAATCTTGGTACCGCTTATGCCCGGCTGGGTCGCACCGCCGAAGCCGCCGCCGCCTATGACGCCGCGATCGGCAGCCCGATCCGCTATGATGTCGAACTCGCCAGCGGCCGCTACATGGATTCGCGCTGGGCAGCACGCACCGCGCTCGCGAACCTCAATCAGAGCAAGCCGCTGCTCGCGCTCGCGCGGTAATCCCTATCTACGCCTCACCGCCTTCGGTGGTCAGCAAGCGGGCGTCCACTCCCGCTTCGGCGAACGCCGCCTGCCACCGTTCGGCGGGCGGCGTTTCGAACAACAGCGCGTCGCTACCCGGCGTCACATGCCAGCCATGGCGCACCATTTCGCCCTCGAGCTGCCCCGGCGACCAGCCAGCATAGCCCAAGGCGACCAGCCAGCGCGACGGACCGCGCCCCTCGCCGATCGCACGCAAGATATCGTGCGAACTCGACACCATCCAGCGATCGCTGACCTGCACCGCGGCCTCGCCGCCCCAATCCCGGCTGTGCAGCACGAAGCCGCGTGACGGCTCGACGGGTCCACCCAAAAACACGGGCTGATCGAGCGGCCCGTCATGCTCGATTTCCAGCTGGTCGAGCACCGCGCCGACCGTCATACCCGCGATCGGGTCGGCGATGCCGATCCCCATCGCGCCCTCTTCGTCATGGCTGATCATCGCGATGACCGAATGCTCGAAGCGCGGATCGCCGATCCCGGGCAGCGCGAGCAGCAATTGGCCGGTGAACCAGGTAGGCACGGTTTCCATATCGCTACAATGCCGTGACATGCCCAAAGGGTCCAGACATTTGCCACCTGCGAAGGCGGGCGCAGGCCGTGGTCAGCGGAAAAAGCAGTTGGCGCCGGCGAATAACGCCTCGATCTTCGCTGCGTCGCCGGGCGCCGCGAACATGCCCCCGATAACATTTTCGCCAGTGCCGATGCTGAACTCCTCGCCCAGCGTGCTGTCCTCGACTTCGACGATCGACACCGATTCCTTCGCCTTGGCGCGCGTACTGCCGATGCCGATACCGCTCATTGTCGAATAGGTCGCGGCGCCGGGTCCGTTGCCGAGAAACCAGCCGACGAACTTGCCGTTCTGGAAGTTGAGCGTCATCGCGTCGTAGCGGGTGAATTCCATCGTGCCGGCGCCGCATTCTTCGTTGGTGCTGCGGTCATCTTCCTTGCCCGCGACGTTGGCGAGTGCGGTTTCGGCCTGCGCGCGCGGGACGCCGAAAGCGAGCAGACTGGTCTTGCCGCTGACCTTGTCGATGAAGCGCAGTCCTTCGCCGTCGAGGCTGACGGCGGTGGTTGCCGCGTTCGAGCCGTCGTTCTTTGCCTCGGGCACCGCTGGCGCAACCGGATCGGCCCCAGAAGAATCCGGGGCGGGCACCTTGTCGGCGGCGGGTTTGCACGCGGCGAACAGCGCCAACATCGCGAAGGTGGTCCACTTACGCATCGCTCGATCTCCTGCCGCGAAATATCATGACCAGTATCGCACCGAGAGCCGCGAGCGCCATATCCTTTTGCGCGTCCCAGATGTCGCCCTGTTGCCCATTATAGCGGTCGGCGGTTTCGCCCGCCGCCACGATGGTGAGCAGCCATTCGAAGATTTCATAGAGGCAGGATATCGCCAAAACCCAGCCGAGCACGGGCAATGCCGCGCCGCGCGGACCGAGCCCGCCCCAGCGCCGCGCGATCTCGGTGACGGGAACGACCGACAGCGCGCCGAAGGAGAAATGGACGAGGCGGTCATAATGGTTGCGCGTCCAGCCGAAGGCGTCGGACAAGGTGGTGTCCGTCAGTACGCGCGCCCAGTCGTCATAAGGGACATTGCTGTAGGCATAGCGGCCGCCGAGCGTGTGGAATGCCATGAAGGCGACAATGCATGCAACCGACGCGGTCGAGAGCGGCCAGCGGCGAAGCAGCCATGGCGCGGCGACGATCAGCAGCATCGTCGGAATATGCTGGAGCAGCGCAACCTCGGGATAGGGCTGGTCGATCTGCGCAACGAGCAGCAGTACGAGAAGCGCGCCGAGAAGACGTTTTTGCGACCTGGGCTGCGGCGAGTCAGCCGTCATCGACCAAAATCACTCGGAGCAGAAATGGCGAAAAACTGCCTATCTTCACTCGCAAATGCATATATCGGGCAGAAGGTCGGGGCTGGCATCATGCCGACGACCTAATCCACCAACATAGTGTAGGACAGCGATTTTCGATGCGTCACCAGCGGAGCGACATACAGCTGAGCCCCGCGTCAATATGCGCGATCTGGTCGGTGGGCAGCGCGCGGATCGCGATGCCGCGCGCGGCGAGCAGCGCGTACGTCGCGGACCAGCGGTCGCCGACGAGCACGGTGTCGCGGACGCGCAGGATGTTCGCGGCAGGCTCTTCGCCCGGCGGGGTCGTGATGACGTCGAGCCCCTTGAACTGCGGACAATCAGCGAGCGCGGGGACGGCGAGGATCGTGCGCGCGTCGATCAATCCGCAGCCGGTCTTGAAGTGGAGCACGCCGGGGGGCGTTTCGGCGATCTCGGCGGGGTAGCCGAGCAGGCCCAGCAAGCCGGCAACTTCCTCGGCCCCGGTGCGGTCGGTGCGCGCCGAGAGGCCGATGATCACGCGGTCGGCGAGGCGCAATATGTCGCCGCCGTCGGCGTAGCCCGAGCCGGTCATTTCGAGGAGTCGGCTGTGATGCGCCGCGAGGGGCTCGCGGATATGCGCAACCTCTCCCGCGCGGCTCGGCGCACCGGGGCGGAGCAGGATCGCGCCTTCGGAAAAGGTCAGCGCGACATCTTCGGTGAACATCGCATCGGGGAAATCGTCGAGCGGTTCGAGAACCTCGACCGCCAGACCGAGGTCGAGCAGCGTCGCGACATAGGCCTCATGCTCGGCGACGAGGCCGGTGAAATCGGGATCGGGACCGCCATCGGCGCGGATGCCCTTCACCGCCGAACGAGCGGGGGCGCGGCAGAGGGCACGGGTGAAGGCATAGGGGCTGGTCATCTGCCCCTCCTATCCGTTCGCATCGAGCGAAGTCGAGATGCCGTGAGGGCATACACCGACGACGGGTGTCTCGACTTCGCTCGACACGAACGGAATTTGGAAGGCGGCATTACCCCTTCTTGAGGTGGCGGCGCCCCAAGAGTTCGGCGATCTGCACCGCGTTCAGCGCCGCGCCCTTGCGGAGGTTGTCGCTGACGCACCAGAGGTTGAGGCCGTTTTCGACCGTCGGGTCCTCGCGGACACGGCTGACGAAGGTCGCGAAATCGCCGACGCATTCGACAGGGGTGGTGTAGCCGCCATCCTCGCGCTTGTCGTGGAGCACGACGCCCGGCGCCTCGCGCAGGATGCGCTGCGCGTCCTCGGCCGACAGTTCCTCTTCGGTCTCGATATTGATCGCTTCGGAGTGGCCGACGAAGACCGGGACGCGAACGCAGGTCGCGGTGACCTTGACCTTCGGATCGAGGATCTTCTTGGTCTCGACGACCATCTTCCATTCCTCCTTGGTCGAGCCGTCGTCGAGGAATTTGTCGATGTGCGGAATGACGTTAAAGGCGATCTGCTTGGTGAACTTCTGCACGTCCTTCTCGTCGCCCACGAAAATCTGGCGCGTCTGGTTCCAGAGTTCATCCATGCCCGCCTTGCCCGCGCCCGACACCGACTGATAGGTCGAGACGACGACGCGCTTGATCGTCGCAGCATCGTGCAGCGGCTTCAGCGCGACGACCATCTGCGCGGTCGAGCAGTTCGGGTTCGCGATGATATTCTTCTTCGTATAGCCGTCGATCGCTTCGGGATTCACCTCGGGCACGATCAGCGGCACGTCGGGGTCCATGCGATAGAGCGAGCTATTGTCGATCACGACGCAGCCTGCCGCGGCAGCCTTGGGCGCGTGGATCGCGGTCGCATCGCTGCCGATTGCGAAAATCGCCATATCCCAGCCCGACCAGTCGAAATTCTCGATATTCTGGCACTTCACGGTCTTGCCCGTATCGCCGATTTCGATCTCGTCGCCCTGGCTGCGCGACGAAGCGACCGCCGCCAGCTCGTCGTAGGGAAATTCGCGCTCGGCGAGAATGGCGAGCACTTCGCGCCCGACATTGCCCGTGGCTCCGGCGACTACGATACGATAACCCATTTACTCACTCCTCAGTGCAAAACTCGGTTGAAACTCTGGTCAGACCTTCCAGCGGAAATGGCCGGTCAGCGGGTGGTCGAACAGCGCGTCCTCCTCGCGCGTGCCGCCTCCGATATTGTGGAGAACGAGCGGAACGCCGGTGGTATCCTTGCGGTCGGACACGATCCCGGTATGCGGCAGCCGACCACCGACCAACTGCGTGAAGATATCGCCGGGGCGCCAGTCGCCGGGGTCGTTGGTGACGGGGAGCGAAGCCCCCTGCCGCCGCCAGAAGGTTGCAAGGTTGGGCACACGGCGATGGTCGATATTTCGGTCGGGGCGACCCAGACCCCAATTCTTTGGATAGGCCCCGAAATTGGCACGCATGTCGGCATTTACAAGGGCCTGCAGGTCCGCGCCGAGCGCATCGCGAAACGCGCGGATCACCACGTCGGTGCACACGCCCTTGACCCGGTCGACATCGCCGTTCGGAAAACGCAGCACGGTATAGGCCGGGTCGTAGGTCAGGGTGACGCCGACCTGCCGCCGCGCCGCGCGAACCAAAAGCTGCGCATTGGTGAGCGCCATCGCCTCGCCCGACACGCCAAAGGCGAGCACCGCGCCAAGGAAGGCGCGCCGGGTCGGCTGGAACGGGATGACGGACGCGTGCATCAAATTTTCTTTGCCCAAAAGAAAACGACCGGCTCTGCCTGTTGGCGGAACCGGTCGTTTTTGAAAGCTGTTTCGGCTTTGGGTGAGAGAAGCTCTCCTTAGCCTTCGCCGGCTTCCGACCGGTAATCGCGGCGTTCCGCAATACGTGCCGATTTACCAGTGCGCCCACGCAGATAGTAAAGCTTCGCACGACGGACGGCGCCCTTGCGGACGACGGTAATGCTGTCGATGTTGGGCGAATAGAGCGGGAAGACGCGCTCGACACCTTCGCCGAACGACATTTTGCGCACGGTGAAGTTGGAGCCCATACCCTTGTTCGAGCGCGCGATGCACACGCCTTCGAAATTCTGGACGCGGGTGCGTTCGCCTTCGACCACCTTCACGCCGACTTTCAGCGTGTCGCCGGGACGGAAGGTCGGAATGGCCTTGCCAGCCTTGGCAATTTCTTCGGCTTCGATCGTCTGGATGAGGTTCATGTCCTCTAGTCCTTTTCTTTTCGCCGCGCGCCAGAGGCAGGTCGGTCCCGAGCACCCTCATGGTGCTCCCAAAGGTCCGGCCTGCGTAACCGTATCTATCGGCAAAGCCCCCCGATCGCAGCACTTCGGGAACCTTGCGCCCCGTCCGGCAGACCGGTCAGGGATAAGCAGGTGACGGGCGCGCGCAATGAATGCGATTCGCCCGGTTCCGCTTGAAGCCGCGGCCACTACGCCGGAAAGCGGCGAAATGCAAGCGGTTGCGCCGGCGGACAACTTGGTCGGCTTAAACGGCCCTTAACCAAAATCGCCCATGGAGGGCGCCGGAGGGACCGATGCCTTATGTGACCGCCATCAAACCGCTGGCAATCCGCGTTTTCGCGCCCGCCGACGGCGCCGCGCTGGCCGCGTTCCTCAACTGGGCGCTGTGCTGGCTGCTGCTGCCCAACCTCGCCTTCCTGCCGATAACGATCATGGGCGGACCGATGCGTGCGCCCGAAATCTGGCTGTGCGGCGCGGTCGGCCTTGTCGCGAGTTGGTTCGGATATTGGATCCGCCTCGCCGCCTTCTTCGCGCTGCTGGTCTATCTGACGCTTGTTTTCATCGCGAGCATGTTCAACATGCATGTCAGCATGATCCTGTCGGTGGCCGCGCTCGTGCTCGACATTCGCCCCGCCGCCTCGCCCGAATATCTGGTCGGCGGCGCGCTGCTCATCCTCGTCCTCGCGCTGGCCGCGCGCCAGCTTCGCCGGCCGGGCAAGCTGCGCGGACTGCAATGGATGGCCGCCGGCGCGGCGCTGACCTATACGTTTGCAACGGCCGATTATATCCGGGCGCGTGACGGCGCCACCGCCTATAACCGCCTGGCGCCCGCCGACGCCCCTTTCACCTCGGCAACGCAGCAGACCGGTTTTCTGACGCTGGCCGATGGCAAAAGGCATGTGATGATCGTCGTGGTCGAGGCGATGGGACTGCCCACCGAACCCGCCTTGCGCGCACGCCTCGATGCCATCTGGACGCGCCCCGAACTCGCCGAACGGTTCGACATCAGCCAGGGCCGCACGACCTTCTATAATTCGACTACCAAGGGCGAGATACGCGAGCTGTGCCAGCGGTGGGGCGATTACACCGAGATCGTCGCGGCCGAGCCCGGTTGCCTGCCCGCGACGCTCGCGCGCCGCGGATATGCGACGCATGCCTATCATGGCTTTTCTCCGACCTTTTTCGACCGCGATCGCTGGTATCCGCTGATCGGGTTCGAGCGTACGAGCTTTCGCGACGCGATCGAGGCGCAGGGTGCCGGCCATTGTCCCAATGTCTTCCCGGGCGCGTGCGACCGCGACATCCCGCGGCTGATCGGCCGCGACCTCGCGGCGGCGAAGCGGCCGCAGTTCGTCTATTGGCTCACGCTCAATTCGCACCTGCCGGTGGTCGCCAATGCCGAACTGCGCACCGAGGATTGCCGCCAGCTGGGTCCCGCCCTCGACGCAGACTATCCGCAGGTCTGCCGGCTCTTCGCAGTCTGGGACGACACGGCGGCGGCGCTCGCCGCGATGACGAGCCGGCCGGGCTTTCCGCCGACCGACATCCTGATCGTGGGCGACCATATGCCGCCCTTTACCCAGCAGGCGAGCCGGATGAAGTTCGACAGCACGAAGGTGCCGTGGGTGTTGCTGCGTTATCGCCCGTCGCGCGCTGCGACATAGGCGGCCCACAGGTCGGGGCGGCGCGCCTTTGTATCGCACGCGGCGCGCTCGCGGCGCCAGGTGGCGATCTTCTTATGATCGCCCGAACGCAGGACATCGGGGATGTCATGCCCTTCCCAGCTGACCGGCCGGGTATAGTGCGGATATTCGAGCAACCCCTGTTCGAAGGATTCATCGTCGCCGCTGGCCGACGCCCCCATCACGCCGGGCAGCAGGCGAATACAGGCGTCGAGCAGGAGCAGCGCCGCCATCTCGCCCCCCGACAGGATGATGTCCCCCATCGACACTTCTTCGATAGGCCGCGCGGCGAATATACGTTCGTCGAATCCCTCGAACCGTCCGCAGAGGATGATCGCGCCCGGGCCGGTCGCAAGCCGGCGCACGCGCGCCTGCGTGACCGGCGCGCCCCGCGGGGTCATCGCAAGGATCGGCAGCCCGGGATGCACCGCAGCCGCATGGTCGATCGCGGCCGCCAGAACGTCGGCCTTCAGAACCATGCCCGCCCCGCCGCCCGCCGGCGTATCGTCGACGGTGCGGTGCTTGTCGGTCGCAAAGTCACGTATCTGCACTGGCGCGCAATGCCAGGTCCCGCTTTCGAGCGCGCGTCCTGCCATGCTGTGCCCCAGCGGGCCGGGGAACATGTCGGGGTAAAGGGTGAGAGGGACGGCGGTAAAGGTCATGTCGGCGGTTCCCATAGCGCCTCGGGCAGGATGTGGCGATCCTTGCCAATCTCGGCGTGCAGCCATTCGCGGAAGCGTTCGATCTTGCGTACCCCGACCCGGTTGTCGCGGTGGACGAGCCACATGCCCGACGATTCCGAGACATAGAGCGTGTCGAAGGGCTGGACCATGCGCCCGCTCGCGAGTTCGCCCTGCCAGTAGAGCGGGGTCATCATCGCGACGCCGAAGCCCGCCTGCACCGCGCTCGCCTCCTGCAGCTGGCTGTCGAGCTCGATCCCGCGCCGCGACGGGACCGGCGGGGTTTCGACTCCGGCAAGGGCGAACCATTCGGCCCACCAGCTGTCGTTGGGCGCGAGCCGCTGGACGCGGAGCAGGTCGGCCGGCTCGCGGATATCATGCTCGGCGATAAACGCCGGCGAGGCAATCGGCGCCAGATATTGACGCATCAGGAAATCGGCGCGCAGCCCCGGCCAGACGCCCTTGCCGATGCGGATCGCGACATCGACGTTCGAGGCGTCGAAATCGACGAGCGCGTTGCTCATCGCCATGCGCACCGCCAGTTCGGGGTAGAGGAGCTGGAAGCTGCCGATGCGCGCGCTGAGCCATGTGCCGCCAAAGCTGGTCGCGGCGTTGATCGTCAGCACTTCCGCCTCGTCGCTACCCAACGCGGCAAAGGCGTCGCCCATCGCAGCGAAGGCGCCCGAGATCGCGGGGAGCAGTCGCTGCCCTGTTCCGGAGAGGCGCACGCGCCCCTTTTCGCGCACGAAGAGCGCGCGGCCGAGCCGGTCCTCCAATTGGCGGATTTGATAACTCACCGCCGCCTGCGTCAGCCCCAGCTCCTCGGCGGCGCGCGAGAAATTCTCTAAACGACCGGCGGCTTCGAAGGTGCGTATCGCGGCGAGTGGCGGCAGTCGGGCCATGCGACCTTATAAGTCAGCCTTATATGATGGTCTACGCCTTTTGTTGGCGGCGCGGCGCCAAAGCGGGCATTCAGGATGCACCGAAGCGAAAGGAAATGAGCGATGAAAGACGAGCAGTTTATGCGCGTTTGGAATGACGGTCATGATCATTTCAGCGCCGATATCACCCGCGCCGCCAAATGGCTGGCCGAACTCCTTCGCCGCATGGGCGAGTATATGGCACCGGCCAGCGCGCCCGGCGCGGACAGTTTCTTCACCCGCGCCGCCGCGCGTTGCGGCATCAGCCCGCGCCGCGCGCGCTAAAAATCCCTGCCCCCACTCAAAAGGTCCAGGGCGAAACGGGGTGGAGCCGTCCCTTGCAAAGGCTCCACCCCGTTCATTTTTCGGGCGGCACGACACGAAAACGCAGCGCCTGAACCGTGGCCGGCATGGTCGGCGCGAGGAGGATCACCCCGTCGAGCCTGCCCTTGTCGCAGTTGAGGCGGAAGGTCGCCGACATCGCGCCTGTCGGCGCGAGTGGCTCGTCGGACGGACAGGCACCGACCTCGGCCCTCAACCGCGCCAGTTCGGCTTTCCAATTCGCCGCCGAGCGATCCATCAGGAAATTCATCGCGAGCCGGCCACCCAGCGGGCCGAGATCGCCTGCGGCATAGGCCGCTTTCGCTGCCGCATAGGCTTCGGCCACCGCCGGCGACACCGGAACCGCGCGCGGTTCGAGGAGCCCAGCCTGGTCCATCAAAACTGCAGTATCCCAAGCCGGCGCCGACGGGCCCGCATAGGTGCGGTTCGCGAATGCGAACACGCCGACGCCATGTTCGGGCATCAGCATCACATGGCTGCCGTAGCCCGGATAGCCGCCCCCATGCGCGAGTGTCAGCCCGAGGTCGCAGTCCTGCGCGACGCGCCAGCCCATGCCATAAGCGGCGGCCTGTTTGCACGCCGTCGCCCCGCTGGCGCCGATCCGGTTCGTCACCGCGACGAAGTTCAGCCCCTGCGCAATTTCACGGACGGTCGATCGCCTGACCGGACCGGTGTCAGCGTCGTCGCGCGCGGGCCAGGCAGACAGCAGGAAGACGACCCATTTGGCATAATCGTTGGCGCTGACCTGAAGTCCGCCCATCGCGTTGAACGCGCCGTCGGCCATTTCGGGCTCGGGCGCCCAACGCTCATTTTCCCAGCGATAACCGAGCGCATAGTGCGCCCTGGGCGCATTCGGCGCATCGAAACCGCTTGCCGTCATGCCGAGCGGAGTCAGGATCGTATGTCGGACATAGTCGGTATAGGCCATGCCCGACGCGTTGGCGACGATCCGGCCGAGCAGGGCATAGCCGAAGTTCGAATATTCGTGACGGCTTTGCGGCACGCGGCTGAACGGCACGCCCGCGGCGATCATCTTCGTAAATTCGGCCTGCGGCAGCACCTGCTGCCGGTCTCCCCACGGATCGTCGGTAACGAAGCCAGCCACATGATGGAGCAGGTCGCGCACCCGGATGCGCGGGCTGTCCTTCGTCGGATAGGCCCACCCCCTCATCTCGGGCACATATTGCTCGGCAAGGTCGTCGAGGCGGAGCTTGCCATCGTCGCGCAGCTTGAGGATCGACAGCGTGGTGAACGCCTTGGTCATCGACGCGATGCGGAACAGGCTGTCGGCGGTCACCACGCGCTTGTCGAAGATATTCTGGACCCCGACGCCCTTTACATAGGCAAGCCTGCCGTCCTTGACGACGCCATACACGATGCCGGGAATATGTTGGTCGGCCTGATATTTCGCGAACAACGCATCGATTTCGGGCGTGAGTTGGTCGAGGGTTTTCTCGGCGGGCTCTTGCGCGGCGGCGGGAAGCGCGCCCGTGAGCAGAAGAGCAAAAGCGAACCCCGATTTCCAGCGCATAATTCCTCCACAGCCCATCGCCGTCAGGCTAACAGCGCCGGGAGGCGCCGACAACCAGCGATGGGAAACCGTCGCCTGAACGCGAGCGGGAAAAGAGGTTCGTCGGCTAGCGAGCGATTGCGGGCCATAGAGATGGACAGCTCACCGCCCCAAAGCCGTCGCTATTCGACGAACGCCGCGTTGACGGTCACGCCGTCGGCGTTCCAAGCCGGAACTGCCTGCGCGGTCATCGGGACCATGAAGCGCACGGGCTTTTTTCCGGGTTCGGCCGCTTTCTCGATTTCGAGGATATCGCCCGCGCCGAAATTTTCGACCGCGGCGACATGACCGATCGCCGCGCCGTCGGTTGACACGCATGGCAGGCCAATCAGGTCGTGATGATAATATTCGCCCTCGGCCAAGGCGGGCAGCGCAGAGCGCGGGACGGTGAGGACGGCACCGCGCAATGCCTCGGCAGCCCCGCGGTCGGTAATTTCGACGAAGGTTGCGACCGCGCCCTGATTGGCGGGACGCACCGATTTCAGTGTGAGCTTGCGGCCGCCCGCGTCGAAAACGGAAAAGGCGCGGAGAGCCTCCGCGCCTTCGCCAAACAACTTCAAACGCACCTCGCCCCGCACCCCGTGCGCGCCGGCAATGGCGGCGAGGGTGACGGGACGATCTGCGTTCATACAGGCTTAGCCTTCGGCCTTTTCTTCGGCTTCGGGTGCAACCGGACCGCCTTCGGCGACTTCTTCGGCGATCGCGGTCGCGTCTTCGGCGGTCGCGTCGGCGGGGGCTTCGTCGGCGACAGCGTCGGCAACAGCTTCGGCGGTTTCCTCGGTCTTCACCGAACCGGTTGCGTCCGATTCAGCGGCTTCGGGAGCGGCTGCTTCTTCGGCGGCCGGAGCGGCGTCTTCAGCAGCTTCGGGTTCGGGCGCCGGAGCGGCGGCCGCGGCGGCTGCCGCTTCTTCGGCATCAGCCAGCTTCTGCGCCTTTTCCTCGGCGCGTTCCTTGGCCTTTTCGCCCGGGACGGCCTTGTTCGGGTTGTTGCGCGCGGCGCGTTCCTTGATGCCCGCGGCGTCGAGGAAGCGGGCGACGCGGTCGCTCGGCTGGGCGCCGACGCTCAGCCAATGCTTCGCGCGGTCGGCGTCGAGCTTGACACGTTCCGGGCTGTCCTTGGCGAGCAGGGGATTGTAGCTGCCGATGCGCTCGATGAAGCGGCCGTCGCGGGGGCTGCGCGAATCGGCGACGACGATCTTGTAATAGGGACGCTTTTTCGAGCCGCCGCGTGCGAGGCGAATGGAGGTAGCCATGATATTTTCCTTCAGAGTTTAACGTTCAAATTCAGGTCGATTATTTCTTCTTATTCATCAGATTGGCGAGTTCGGGCGGGATCGATCCGCCTCCGCCGAGACCGGGCAGGCCGCCACCGCCACCCATTCCGCCCATCCCGGGAATGCCGCCGCCCTTGCCGAACAGCGCGCCAAGGCCCTTAAGCCCGCCCATCTTGCGGATCTTCTTCATCGCGCTGGCCATTTCCTGATGCATCTTCAGCACCCGGTTGACCTGCTGCACCGTCGTGCCCGAACCGTTGGCAATGCGGATCTTGCGCTTGGCGGTCAGGATTTCGGGCTTCGCGCGCTCCTTGGGGGTCATCGAACCCATGATCGCGTCGAAATGGACAAGCATCTTGTCGTCGGCACCGCCCGCAGCCATCGCCGCCTGCGCCTTCTTGATCCCCGGGATCATGCCGGCGAGTGCGCCGATGCCGCCCATGCGGCGCATCTGGTTCAATTGGGTACGAAGGTCGTTGAGGTCGAACTGGCCCTTCGCCATCTTCGCCGCCATCGCCTCGGCCTCTTCGACCTGGATCGTTTCGGCGGCGCGTTCGACGAGACTGACGACATCGCCCATACCGAGAATACGGCCCGCGATGCGCGAGGGCTGGAAGAGTTCGAGCCCATCGAGCTTTTCGCCCGTCCCCGCGAATTTGATCGGCTTGCCGGTGACCGCGCGCATCGAGAGCGCGGCACCGCCGCGCGCATCGCCGTCCATACGCGTGAGCACAACGCCGGTGAGCGGGACCTGATCGGTGAAGCGCTGCGCGACCTGCACCGCGTCCTGACCCGTGAGGCTGTCGACGACGAGCAAGGTTTCGGAGGGGTTGGCGCTGCGCGACACCGCCTGCATCTCGTCCATCAACTGCTGATCGACGTGGAGGCGGCCCGCGGTGTCGAGCATCAGGACGTCATAGCCCTGGAGCTTTGCGGCCTGCATGGCGCGCTGCGCGATCTCGACCGGCTGCTGCCCCGCGACGATTGGCAGTGTCGCAACGTCGATCTGCTGCCCCAGAACCGCGAGCTGTTCCTGCGCCGCCGGGCGATTGACGTCGAGCGACGCCATCAGCACCTTCTTGCGCTCCTTGTCCTTCAGCCGCTTCGCGATCTTCGCGGTCGTCGTTGTCTTACCCGAGCCCTGCAGGCCGACCATCATGATCACGGCGGGCGGGGTGACGGCAAGATCGAGTTCGGCGGTTTCCGAACCCAGCATTTCGGTCAGCGCGTCGCTGACGATCTTGACCACCTGTTGCCCCGGCGTAACCGAGCGCAGCACATTCTGGCCGATCGCGAGTTCGGTGACCTGATCGACGAAACTACGCACGACGGGGAGCGCGACATCGGCCTCGAGCAGGGCGATTCGCACTTCGCGCATCGCCGCGCGCACGTCGGTCTCGGTCAGCGCGCCGCGGCCGCGGAGCTTTCCGAAAACATCGCCAAGCCGATTGCTCAGACTGTCGAACATGCGCTTCAAATCCTTGTTTTCGAGGGCCGCAACGCAAAAGACGCCGGTGAGCGAAACCTCGCCAACCAGCGGCTATCCGTGGACAGGTTTTCCGTCGCGGACATCGATAATCCGTGCGCAAGATGCGCGCGAACGCGGCAGCGTCTACACAAAAACCCGCCTGATGGCAAGCAAGCCCCTCGGCGTCCCATTTAACGCAAATTTCACCGCTTTGCGCGCATTATGACCGCGATGGTGGGGAAATTCATATGAGCGCGACGCCTAAGCAACTGGACCGCAGCGAAGGGGCCAGACGCGAAATCATCGCCGGCGGCATCGTCGTCGCGGCGATCCTTCTGTTCGTCGGGACGGGCAGCAATGTGATGAAGGCGATCGTCCAGACGCTTAGCGGTCTCGGCGGGGGGCCCGATCAGGCACTCGCCGCGGCGCTGGTGCTCAATGTGGCGTTGATCCTGTTTGGCTGGCGCCGTTACGAGGATCTCAATCGCGAAATACGAGAGAGGACGGAGGCGGAACAGCGGGCGCGCTACCTCGCCGATACCGATCCGCTGACGGGCTTTCTTAACCGCCGCGCGCTGCTCGCGACGGGACAGCGGCAGATCGCGAGCGCAGTCGCCGACAAACGGCAGGTCGCGCTGTTCCTGCTCGACCTCGATCATTTCAAGACCGTCAACGATATCCACGGCCATGCCGCCGGCGACCGCGTGCTGCAGGTCGCCGCCGAACGCATCTCGGCCATCCTGCCGCCGAACGCCACCAAGGCGCGGCTCGGCGGCGACGAATTTGTCGCGATGCTTGCCTTCGATCCCGCCGCGCGGGCCGACATCGACGCGCTGGCGGCCGAACTGGTTACGGCGCTCGACAATTCGGTGAACCACGACGGCCAGCAGATTCGCATCGGCGCCTCGCTCGGCATATCGCTCGCGAGCGATGCCAGCGTCACGATGGAAACGATGGTCCGCCAGGCCGACATCGCGATGTATCATTGCAAGGACGAGGGACGGAACCGTCATATCTGGTTCGAACCGGGCATGGAAATGGCCGTGCAGGTCCGCAACCAGATCGAGACCGGCATCCGCGAAGGCATGCCGCGCGGCGAATTCGTCCCGCATTTCGAACCGCAGGTCGACATCGCGAGCGGGCGCCTGCTCGGCTTCGAAATGCTGATGCGCTGGGACTCGCCCGAATATGGGATGATCCCGCCCGAACGTTTCATCCCCGTTGCCGAAGAAAGCGGGATAATCGGCGAATTGTCGTTGCAGGTGATCCGCGATGCGATGGAAATCGCGAAACGCTGGGATCCGTCGATCATGCTCGCGGTGAATATCTCGCCGCAACAGCTCAAGGATCCGTGGTTCAGCCAGAAACTGACCAAGCTGCTCGTCGAAACGGGCTTCCCCGCCGCGCAGCTGGAGGTCGAGATCACCGAAAGCTCGCTGTTCGAAAACCTGCCGCTCGTCCGCTCGATCGTTACCAGCCTCAAGAATCAGGGCGTGTCCCTGAGCCTCGACGACTTCGGCACCGGCTACAGCTCGCTGTCGCATCTACGCGCGCTGCCGTTCGACCGGATCAAGATCGACCGCAGCTTCATCGCGGCGATGCGCGGTAGCCCCGACGCGCAAGCCATCGTCGTCGCGATCGTGCGGCTCGGCGAAAGCCTTGCCATGCCGATCACCGCCGAGGGCGTCGAGGACGAGGCGACCGCGATCGAACTGACGCGGCTCGGCTGTTCCAAGGGTCAGGGCTGGTATTTCGGCCGCGCCGCATCGGCCGCCGACACCGATCGCCTGCTCGCCGAGCGCGGACTGCTCCGCGCGCCGGCGGTGCCGCCCGCCGGCCCGGACGCGAGCGAGGAAGCGCCGCTGCGCAAGACAGCGTGATTCCGCCGCCTCGCTAGACTTCGCGCCCGCGCACCCTTACATGCGCGGACTATGGCGGACCGCTTCACCAAGATGCACGGCCTCGGCAACGACTTTGTCGTGATCGACGCGCGCGAGCAGAGCGTCGAGATGACGCCCGCGCGTGCACACGCGATCGCCGACCGCCGCCACGGTATCGGGTGCGACCAGCTGATCCTGCTCGAACCGTCGAACAGTGCCGACGTAAAGATGCGCATCTTCAACGCCGACGGCGGCGAAGTCGAAGCGTGCGGCAATGCGACGCGCTGCGTCGCGACGCTGATCGGCAAGCCCGCGGTGATCGAGACGCTGGGCGGGATGCTGCGCGTCACGCCTGCTGATGGCGGCGCCGAAGTCACGTTGGGCGAACCCGTGTTCGACTGGGAACATATCCCGCTCGCGATGCCGATGGACACACGCGACATGCCCGTTGCGTGGGACGAGCTCGAACATGGCGCCGCGGTCAATGTCGGCAATCCGCACATCGTCTTTTTCGTGCCCGAAGCCGATGCGGTTGCGCTGGGCGAACTCGGCCCGCGGATCGAGACCGACCCGCTGTTTCCCGAGCGCGTCAACGTCAATGTCGCGAGCCTCGACGGCGAGAACCAGCTGCAACTGCGCGTCTGGGAACGCGGCGTGGGGCTGACGCAGGCGTGCGGCACCGGCGCGTGCGCAACCGCAGTCGCCGCTATCCGCGCCGGGCTCGTCCAGTCGCCCGTGACGGTTTCGCTGCCCGGCGGCGACCTCGTCATCCGCTGGGCGCCCGGCGACCCGATCGTGATGAGCGGCGCCGCAACGCGCGTGTATGAGGGCGAAACCGACTGGGCGCAGTTCGGATGAGTACCTCCCTCGTCGACCGATCGGAGGTCGTCAATTTCGGCTGCCGGCTCAACATCGCCGAGGGCGAGACCATTCGCTCGGCCGTCGAAGCGGCGGGTGCGTCGGGCACGATCGTCTTCAACAGCTGCGCGGTGACCGACGAAGCGGTGCGGCAGGCGCGGCAGGCGGTGCGGCGAGCTTTGCGCGAGCGGCCGGGCGCGGAGGTCGTGGTGACGGGATGCGCGGCGGAGCTGGAGCGCGAGACCTTTGCCGCGATGGGCGCGCGGGTGGTTTCCAATGACGCGAAGCGGCGAGCCGAGAGCTATGGCGGCGCGGCGACTGAGCCGGAAGCCGTGGCTTACGCCCCAGCCCTTTCGGGCGCGGACCATGCGCGTGCCTTTCTCGGCGTTCAGACGGGCTGCTCACACAGCTGTACCTTTTGCGCGACAGTGCTCGCGCGCGGGACGGCGCGCTCGGCGAGCGTGGAGGACGTCCTTGCGTCTGCCCGCACCGCGGTCGACCGCGGGCAGCGCGAGATCATCCTGACCGGGGTCGATCTCGCCAGCTATGGCGACGACATCGGCACCAGCCTCGCCGCGCTGGTCGAGGCATTGTTGGCGCTGCCGATCGAACGGGTTCGCCTTTCCTCGCTCGACCCCGACCGGATCGACGATGCGCTGTTCGCGCTGTTGACGCAGGAACGGCGCGTGATGCCGCATGTCCACCTGTCCTTGCAGGCCGGCGACGACATGGTGCTCACGCGGATGAAGCGGCGCCATCGCCGCGCCGACGCGGTGCGCCTGGTCGAACGGCTGAGGACCGCGCGCGCCGACATCGCCATCGGCGCCGACCTGATCGCGGGCTTTCCGACGGAAGATGATGCGATGTTTGTGAACTCGCTGGCGCTGATCGACGATTGCGACATCGTCTTTGGCCATATCTTTCCTTACAGCCCGCGCGCCGGGACCCCCGCCGCGCGGATGCCGCAGATCGACCGCGGGATCGCGCGCGAACGCGCCGCGACGCTGCGCAAGGCCAATGCCCGGCGGCGGCAGAACTGGCTCGATGCCCAGATCGGGCGCAGCGCGTCGATGCTCGTCGAGCGCGATGGCCTGACCGGCCACGCCGAAAATTTCGCTGCCGTGGTGCTGACCGCTCCCGCGGCACCTGGCTCCATCGTCGACGTGCGCCTATGCGCGCGCGACGGCGACCGCATGGTCGCAACCCCTATGCAAGAAAAGGACATCGCCGCATGACCGGCAAAAGCTGGAGCGAAAGGCTACTCGGCGGATTTCGCCGCACGTCGGAACGGCTCGGCGAGAATCTGGCCGGGCTGACCGGCAAAGCGCGGCTCGACGAAGACGATCTCGACCGGATCGAGGAGGCGCTGATCACCGCCGACCTTGGCCCCGCAATGGCCGCGCGAATCCGCGACCGGCTGGCGGCACGGCGCGATGCGGTGGCGGGCGGCGTCGAGGAGCTGCGGAAGATCGTCGCCGACGAGATTGCGGCGGTGCTGCGTCCGGTCGCCGAACCGCTCGACATCGACGCCTTCCCCCGTCCGCAGGTCATCCTCGTTATCGGGGTCAACGGGTCGGGCAAGACCACAACGATCGCCAAGCTCGCGCATCTGTTCCAAGAACAGGATTATGGCGTGATGCTCGTCGCGGGCGATACCTTCCGCGCCGCGGCGATCGGTCAGCTCAAGGTCTGGGCTGAACGGCTGGGCGTACCGATCATGGCGGGACCCGAGGGCGGCGACAGCGCGGGCATCGTATTCGATGCGGTGAAACAGGCGACCGCGACCGGCATCGACGTGCTGATCGTCGATACCGCCGGGCGGCTTCAGAACAAGCGCGAGCTGATGGACGAGCTCGCCAAGATCAAGCGCGTGCTCGGCCGGCTCAATCCCGCGGCGCCGCACGACGTCGTGCTCGTACTCGACGCGACGACGGGGCAGAATGCACTGTCGCAAATCGACGTGTTCCGCGAAGTTGCAGGCGTCACCGGCCTCGTCATGACCAAGCTCGACGGCACCGCGCGCGGCGGCGTGCTCGTGTCCGCCGCCGAGCGCCACGGGCTTCCGATACATGCCATCGGCATCGGCGAAACAATCGACGACCTTCGTCCGTTCGATGCCGACGAGATCGCGGCTATCATTGCAGGAAATATCAGATGAGCGACGTGCTTCCCTCGGGCCCCGAAGCGGTTCCCGCGCCGCCGCCGGCGAAGCATGGCTGGCTCAACTTCGCGATCGACTTCGGGCCGCTGCTGATCTTCTTTCTCGCCTATAAATTTTCGTCGGGCGGCGAGGGCGCCTTCGCTGCGACCACCGCGGCGATCAAGGGCACGGTCGCCTTCATGGTCGCGATCATCATCGCAATGGCGGTGTCGAAATGGAAGCTCGGCAAGATTTCGCCGATGCTGTGGATGTCGAGCATCCTCGTCCTCGGCTTCGGCGCGCTGACGATCTGGTTCCACGACGAGCGTTTCATCGTAATGAAACCGACGATCATCTATGCCGCTTTCGCCGCGCTGCTTCTCGGTGGTTACTGGTTCAAGCGGCCGATGCTCAAATATCTACTCCAGTCGGCGCTCGAAGGGCTGACCGAGCGCGGCTGGCTTTTGCTCTCGCGCAACTGGGGAATTTTCTTCGCCGCGCTCGGCATCGCCAACCATGTGATGTACGAGCTGATCCAGTCGAAGCAGATGAGCTTCGACCTGTGGCTCACGATCAAGGTCTGGGGCGTCACCGCCCTCTCCTTCCTTTTCACGCTGAGCCAGGTGCCGGTGATGCTGAAGAACGGCCTCGCCGTGCCCGAGGAAGCCGTCACCGACAAAAATTGATGCATTTCCTTCTTGGACTGGCATAGCTGCGTCACGGCACCGGGTCGCACACGGCGCCACAATAAACAGGGGGAACTGCCATGGACAAATTTTTCGGAAATCTGCACGCGGTACTCGGCACAGGGCTGGTGCTGGCGATCGTCCTGATGCTGTGCCTGAACGGCCAGAATTTCGAGGACGGCATCGCCGCAGGCAATGCGATCATGCGCTGGCTGCATACCTTCTTCGGCGTGCTGTGGATCGGGCTGCTTTACTATTTCAACTTCGTTCAGATGCCTACGATGCCGAAAATTCCGGCCGAACTGAAACCCGGCGTGTCTAAACATATCGCGCCCGCCGCGCTTTTTTGGTTCCGCTGGGCGGCGCTGCTCACCGTGCTTCTTGGTCTCGCCATCGCCGGCCACGCCAAATATCTGGCGCCCGCACTCGGCCTTCAGGACCCGTACAAGCTGATCGGCGTCGGCATGTGGCTCGGCCTGATCATGGCATTCAACGTCTGGTTCCTGATCTGGCCCAACCAGAAGAAGGCGCTGGGCATCGTCGAGGCCGACGACGCGACGAAGGCGAAAGCCGCCCGGACCGCGATGATCTTTTCGCGGACCAACACCCTGCTGTCGATCCCGATGCTCTATGCGATGGTGAACTTCAGCTAAGGCGGTCAGCACGACAACAAAAGGGGCGCTTGGGGAAACCGGGGCGCCCTTTTTCGTTCCCGTTCGTGCCGAGCGAAGTCGAAAGCCTCCTCGCCATAGCGCCAAGCCGAGGGCATCTCGACTTCGCTCGATGCGAATGGGCTTAGGTTTAGCCTTGCTCGATCGCCGCCTTGTGCATGCGGCCGTTCAGCACATAATGCGCGACGCCCATCTGCATCCCTGCGGCCTGGGCATCGTCGATCTCGCGAACTCGCCGCGCGGGCGCGCCCGCCCAGAGTTCGCGGTCCGGAATTTCCTTATTCTCGGTCAGCAGCGCGCCCGCCGCGAGCATCGCATCGCTGCCGATCCGGCAGCCGTTCATCACCGTTGCCTTGAGGCCCACGAAGGCCCGGTCGGCCAACGTGCAGCCGTGGACCATGGCCATATGGCCGATCAGCACATCTTCTCCGATGATTGTCGGAAAGCCCTCGGGCCGATGCGGCATCGGGCCGTCGCAATGGACGATGCTGCCGTCCTGGATGTTCGACCGCGCACCGACGACGATATGGCTGACATCGGCGCGCAGCACACAATTATACCAGATGCTGACGTCGGGGCCCACGCGCACATCGCCGATGATCCGGCAGCCGGGCGCGATGAAGGCGCTGGAGTCGATCTGCGGCGTCTTGCCATTGACGCTGATGATGCTGACGTCGGTGTAGGTCATTCGTCACGTTTCCCGATAATGTGATCCCATAGCAAGACCGGCAGCGTCGAGGCGTAATCGTCGGTCCAGCGTTCGAAATCTGACCGCGATTCGAGCGGCACCCACGCGCCGTCATCCGATGCCTCGGTGCGCGGACGGATGCCGCCGGTCAATTGTCGCATCCGTTGCGGCGTCGCGGTCAGCGCGACCCAGTTCGATCCCGCCAAGTCGCCGAATTCATCGTCGGCCGGGCCGGGGTCCATGCGGATTGCCGCCGTCCAGCCACGCGCGCGCGCTTCTTCGGCCAACACCGGTTCCAGTCCGAAAAAACGGTTCGAGATATGAATGAGAAGGATGCCGTCGGGTTTCATCGCGCGCCGATAGATGCCGATCGCTTCCTTGGTGAGCAGGTGAAGCGGGATCGCGTCGGACGAAAAGGCGTCGATGACGATGATGTCGAACCGCCCCGCCGGTTGCTTCGCGATCTGAAGCCGCGCGTCGCCAAGGACGATCGGGGTGTTGCCGGCGCAGTCGGACAGAAAGGTGAACTTCGCCGGGTCGCGCGCGATTTCGACCATCGCCGGATCGATCTCGAAAATCGTCCATTTCTGCCCGGGTTTGCGATAGCAGGCGAGCGTCCCCGCCCCCAGCCCGACGATCCCGATCGATGCGTTCGGCCCGGCCAGCGCTTCGGCCTTGTCGAGGGTCAGGCCCACGCCCGATTCATGGCCGTAATAGGTGGTGGGATCGCGGCGATGCGCGGCATCGGTGCGCTGAAGGCCGTGCAGCGTCGTCCCGTGCGCTAGCCGCCGCTGGTTCGATGCCGGATAGTCGGTGACCGTATAGACCCCGAAATAGCTGCGCACGCGCGATCCTGTGAAGCTTTCCTGGATCGTGTCCCAGCCGCCGACACCGATCATCAGCAGCGCCAGCACCGGCACGAACGCCCAGCGCCAGCCGATGACGAGGATACCGATCGCGAAGATCGTCAGCCCCCACGCCGCGGTCGCGCCGTCGATCCGTCCCGTCCAATTGCCCATCATGCTCCGCGCCGCAAACATCGCGACGGCGATCAGGAGCAGGAGGACGAGCCGGACCGTTCGCGGTTCGAGCTTCAACCATCTGTTCCACGGGAACAGCGCGGGCAGCGGTAGCAACGCCGCTGCCGCAAGGATCAGGATCGGATGTTCGTACACCCAGTCGAACAGCAGCGGCGCGACCAGCGCGGCAAACAGCCCGCCGAGCACGCCGCCCGCCGACATGATGAGATAGAAGAGCGTCAGATGCTGCGCCGCGGGGCGAAGATGATAGAGATATCCGTGCAGCGCGGTCGCGATCACGAACAGCATCGCGAGGCTGGCGAGCGCGATTATCATCGATCCGCCGCCCGAGCTAAGCAGCCCCAGCCCGCCGACCGCGAGCAGGACCACCGGCGCGATCAGCGTGATGATCTGCGTCGGCCGCTCCATCGTCGAAAAGGCGATCACGAAACTCAGGAGATAAAGGCCGAGTGGCAGCACCCAGAGCAGCGGCATCGCGACGATGTCGGTCGTGAGGTGCGTCGTCGTCGACAGCATCAGCCCCGACGGGACCGCGGCGATCAGCAGCCAGTGAACCTGCCGCCGCCAGGTCGGGCGCGGCTCGTCGCCGGCGTCGGCGCCATGGGCCGCAGCTTCGGCGGGACCGTGCCAGCGCGCCGCCGCGCTAGCCGCGACGAGCAGCACGAGCAGCGCATAGCCCGCCGTCCAGCCCCAGCTTTGCGCGGCTAGCGGCAAGGTCGGTTCGACGAAGGCGGGGTAGCTGATCAACCCCGCAAAGCTGCCGAGATTCGACGCGGCATAAAGATAATAGGGGTCGCCAGCGCGGCTGTCGGCGGCGAACCAGCGCTGCATCAGCGGCGCCTGCGCCGACACGACGAAGAAGACGGGACCAATCGATGCGAGCAAGAGCAAAGGCACCCACAGCGCCTCCTGCCCCGCCGCGGGCGGCGCGATCTGCGCGATCCCGATCGGAAGCCACAGCGCCGCGACAAGGAACAGCGCCAGATGGATGATCGCCTGCTTGCGCACCGCGAAGCGGCCAAGCCAGTGCGCGTAGGCATAGCCGCCGAGCAGTAGCGCCTGATAGACGAGCATCGCGCTGTTCCACACCGCCGGCGCGCCGCCCAGCCGCGGCAACACCATCCGTGCCACCATCGGCTGCACCTGAAAGAGCAGGAAGCTGCCGACCAATATGGTCAGCACGAAAAGCCAGCGGCGCGGTGTGCCTGTCATCAAATCCCCACTTTTCCGGTTGCCGATTGGCCGGTCCCGGCGGTCCCCGTCATTGTCCAAGAAGCCGCGCCGCGTGCAGCGCATGATAGCTGAGCACGCCAGAGGCACCGGCGCGGCGGAAGGCGAGCAGGGTTTCGAGGACGAGCGCGTCGCGGTCGCCCGCGCCGGCCGCCGCAGCGGCCTCGATCATCGCATATTCGCCCGACACCTGATACGCATAGACCGGCACGGCGAAATTCGCCTTCACCGCCGTGACGATGTCGAGATAGGGGAGCCCCGGCTTGACCATCACGCTATCAGCGCCCTCGGCCAGGTCCTGCGCCACCTCGCGCAGTGCTTCCTCGCTGTTCGCGGGGTCCATCTGGTACGTTTTCTTGTCGCCTTTCAGCAGCCCGCGCGAGCCAACCGCATCGCGAAACGGACCATAGAAAGCCGACGCATATTTGGCGGCATAGCTCATGATCTGGACATGCCCGAAGCCTTCGGCCTCCAGCGCCTGCCGGATGGCGCCGATGCGGCCGTCCATCATGTCGCTGGGCGCGATAATGTCGGCGCCGGCGCGCGCCTGATTGAGCGCCTGCCCGACAAGCACCGCGACCGTCTGGTCGTTGAGCACGTAGCCTTCGGCGTCGATCAGCCCGTCCTGCCCATGGCTGGTATAGGGGTCGAGCGCGACGTCGGTCAGCACCCCGATCTCGTCGCCGAGCGCATCCTTGATGGCAGCGACCGCGCGGCACATGAGGTTATCTGGATTGAGCGCTTCGCCGCCGTCCTCGCTGCGCCGACCCGCCTGCGTATAGGGAAAGAGCGCGAGGCAAGGGATGCCTGCGGCAACGGCGTCTTTCGCGCGCTCGACGATCCGGTCGACCGACCAGCGCGATACGCCGGGCAGGCTCGCCACCGGTTCCTCGCCGCCCGACCCGTCGCACACGAACAGCGGCCAGATGAGGTTCGCGGGCGAAAGATGGGTTTCGCGCACCATCGCGCGGCTCCAGCCGGTGCGGCGGGTACGGCGCAGGCGCAGATCGGGAAAGGCGGCTTGGGTCATGCGGCGTGCATAGCCGCGCTTCGCCGCCGGGCAAATGGATATTGCCGCACCTTGAGCGCGATCAGATCCCACCCTCGGCGCGTTTCGATGCGACGTCGGCAAGGCTGCCGAGCTTTGGTCCTTCGACCTGCTTCGGCGCGATCGGGGTCAGCGCGGCGCCGGGCGCGATCGACGTCAGCGCGCGAATGCGGGCGCGGAAATCGGCGAGCGCCTTACCTTCGAGCAGCGCGCGCGTGACGAAGGTCACCGACGCCGGATTGACCGCGCGGCCGTTGCGATACAGTTCATAGTGGAGGTGCGGACCGGTCGAGAGGCCCGTCGAACCGATATAGCCGATCACCTGCCCGCGAGTGACGCGCTGGCCGGGACGCACCGCGATACGGCTCATATGCCCATAGCCGGTGCCGAGACCGCCGCCATGGTTAAGCTTCACATAATTGCCAAAGCCGCCATGGCGACCGGCGATCGTCACCACGCCATCGGTCACCGCGTAAATCGGGGCGCCATAGCCGCCGCCGAAATCCATTCCGCTGTGCATGCGCCGATAGCCGAGGATCGGATGGCGACGCATCCCGAAGGTCGAGGTCACGCGGCCGTTCGTCGGACGCACCATACCGCCGCGCTGTTCGCCGACCCCTGACGCCTCGAACCATTGGGTCCGGCCGTCGACCGTCCATTCGAGCATCGAGAGCTTCGGCTTCCCGTTGCGGATCAGCCCCGCGTACAGCAGCTTGCCGGTTTCGCTTTCGCCCGTTTCGGCGCGGCGGTAGTCAAGGATGATGTCGAATTCGTCGCTCGCGCGGATGTCGCTTCCAACCGAGATCTGCTTGCCGACAACGCGCAGGTACGACTGGATCGCTTGCGCGGGCGCGCCTGCGGCGCGTGCCGAGCGGTACAGGCTGTCGCCGACCCGGCCGCGGATACGCAGCGGCGTCGTATCGACGGCAATCGGGATGCGCCGCATCACCAATTGCCCGCCCTGCCGTTCCATCTCGATCCGAAGGTCGAAGCGCGCGCGCATTGCCAGCGCCTCGACCGGGCGCGGCATCGTACGCGCGGCGCGGCGGCCGAGGATCAGGTCGATACGCGTCCCCGGTGCGATATCGGCGAGCGGAACCGCGCCCGAGACCTGATTCGCCAATGCCTGGGCTTCGCTGCTGCCGACGCCCGACCGTTCGAGCAGGCGCGCGAAACTGTCGCCGCGGCCCAGCGTCGCGGTCAATTCGATTTGCGGCCGTTCGGGGGTCTGGGTCAGCGGACGGACCGCGTCGGTCGCCGCCATATGGCGCCCGGTGTCGCCGCCGAACGCCAGCGGCACGATCATCTGCGCACGCGCTTCGTTGAAATCGGCGGCGTCGAGCGCCGGCGCCCCGCCGACCGCGAAGGGCTTGATCCCCGGGAAGGTGGCGATCGCTGTTCCGCACAGCAGGGTTAATGTTGCAAGGCCACGCCACCATTCGCCCGAACCGATATTGTCGCCGAGGTCGGGAACAAGGTCGAGCCCGGCCAGCCGGTCGCGCCAGCCGAGCCGCGGCTCGGCGTCCGAATCGACGCGCCGCAGCGAGATCGCTTGCGACATCGTGAGCGCAGCCGCATTGCCGGACATGCCCGCGATGGGTTCGTGACGCTGGAACAAATGCAACCCCCGCCCGGCAAGCCTCCCGTAAACCCGGCCGCCGAATGATGTTTTCACGCGTTTGTGTGTAAAGAAAGGTCGTTAAAGTCAATTTAATGGCGGGTTCGTCGAAAGGCGTTGCGGCGAATCGTGTCGGGGTTGGGATATTATGCAAGCGCCAGCGAAAAAACCGCCTCGCCCCTGCCGTTCGACGATCGGCTGTTGCGCCGCGGCTGCGCTCATGCCAGCTTGGCGGGCAAGATAATGACACCACCCTCTTCCCAACCGGTCAAGGCTGTCCTTGGCCCCACCAACACCGGCAAAACCCATTTGGCGGTCGAGCGCCTGACCGCCCGATCCAGCGGCATGATCGGCTTTCCGCTGCGCCTGCTTGCGCGCGAAGTCTATGACCGCGTCGTCGCGATCAAGGGCGCGGCGCAGGTCGCGCTCGTGACCGGCGAAGAGCGGATCATGCCACCCGACGCGCGCTACGTGCTCGGCACGATGGAAGCGCTGCCGGTGACGCGCGATGTCGCCTTCGTCGGGATCGACGAGGCGCAGCTCGGCGCCGATCCCGAACGCGGCCATGTCTTTACCGATCGCCTGCTGCGCGCGCGCGGACGTGAGGAGACGATGATCCTCGGTTCGGCGAGCATCCGTGGCCTGGTGAAGGGGCTGGTTCCCGACGCCGAAATCATCACCCGCCCGCGCTTTTCGACGCTGAGCTATGCCGGGTCGTCGAAGCTGTCGCGCCTGCCCAAACGATCGGCGATCGTCGCCTTCTCGGCCGAGGAGGTTTATGCGATCGCCGAAATGCTGCGCCGATTTTCGGGCGGCGCCGCGGTGGTGATGGGGGCGCTCAGCCCCAAAACGCGCAACGCGCAGGTCGCGATGTTCGAGGCGGGCGAGGTCGATTATCTCGTTGCCACCGACGCGATTGGCATGGGGCTCAATCTCGACGTCCAGCATGTCGCCTTCGCCAGCTTGCAGAAATTCGACGGACGGCGCCTCCGCCGCCTGACGGTTGCCGAAATGGCGCAGATCGCGGGCCGCGCCGGGCGTCACCAGCAGGACGGCAATTTCGGTACCGTCGGCCTGCCGCAGGGCGGTTTCACGCCCGAGGAAATCGCGGCGATCGAGGGCCATTATTTCCCGCCGCTGTCCAGCTTGTTCTGGCGCAACCCAACCCCGCGCTTCGGCTCGCTCGACCAGCTGCTCGCCGATCTTGCCCAGCCGCCGGACCAGCCGATGCTGCGCGCAGCGCCCGAGGCAGTCGATATCGCGGTGCTGCGGCATCTGGCGGGAGACATGGAAGTGCGCGCGCGCGGCGGCGATTTCGACGCCGTGCAGCGGCTGTGGGACGTTTGCGGTCTTCCCGATTTCGAACAACTGGGCGCGGAGCATCACAGCCGCACCGTGTTCAAGCTGTGGCAGTGGCGCACGAACGGCAACGGGATGATCGATCCCGACTGGTTTGCGCGCCGCCTGGCGCGGCTCGACGATGTTGAGGGCGACATCGACCAGCTTGCGAGCCGCATCGCCGCCGTCCGCACGCTTTGCTTCATCGCGCAACGCGGCGACTGGACCGCCGATGCGGCGGGATGGACCGAGCAGGCGCAGCTGCTCGAATCGCGGCTGTCCGACGCGCTCCACGCGGCGCTGGCGCAGCGCTTCGTCGACCGCCGCCTAGCGCTGCTGTTGCGCGATGCCGGGCAGCGCCATGCCGCGCTGCCCGTCGCGGTCGGCGCCGACGGCACCGTCGCCGTCGACGGCGAGCCGATCGGCACGCTCAAGGGCTTTCAGTTCAAGGTCGATCCGTTCGCCAAGGCGAGCGACCACCGGCTGCTGCTCGCCGCCGCCGAAAAGCATCTCCGCGCCGAACTTGCGCGCCGTGCGACCGCGCTGGCCGAAGGCGACGACGGCGCGCTGTCGCTCGTCGCCGAAGCGGGAACCGCGCCGCGGCTCGCCTGGCACGGCCACGTCGTCGCCACTCTCACGCGCGGGCCGACGCTGGTGCAGCCCGCGATCCAGATCGACGCGTCGCTCCGCCGCCTCGAACCCGCGCAGGTTCAGGCGATTTCCGAACGGTTGCAACGCTTTGTCGCGGCGCAGCTGGCGCGCCACGCCGGGCCGCTTGCCGCGATGGGCGAAGCGGCGGGCGACCTTTTCACGCCGCCGCGCGTACGCGCGCTGCTCGCGGCGCTGACAGATACCAGCGGCACGATCGCCCGCGCGGCAGTCGAGGACCAGCTTGGGGCGCTGACGCCCGAGGAACGGCCGCAGCTGCGCAAGCTTGGCTTCACCATCGGGTCGCTCGACATTTTCCACCCGCTGCTGCTGAAGCCCGAGGCGGTGCGCTGGCGCGCCGCGCTGATCGCGGCGCAGCAAGGCACGCCGGTCCCCGCGCTGCCCCCGCACGGCGCGGTGCTGCAAAAGAACGGCAGCCAAGCGGGCCTCGCCATCGCCGGCTTTCGCCGCTGCGCCAATGGCTGGCTGCGCATCGATATGGCGGAAAAACTCGCGCGGCAGGCGCATGCGGCGCGCATGCAGGCCGCGGCGCCGCCAACGTCGCCGGTGGCGGGCGGCGACGACCATCATCATGACGACCATAGCGAGGAAGCGCACGGCGCGCCGCCGCCCGGTTTCGTGATCGATCCGGCGCTCGCGACCTCGCTCGGGCTCGACGAAGAAACCCGCCGGGCGCTGCTCGGCAGCTTCGGATTCCGCGCCGTTGGCGAGCCCGCGCTGCAACGCTGGCGCTGGTCGGGGCTGCGCAAGGCGGCCGAAAAGCGTCAACGCCGGAAGGGACAGCCCCGGCGCCCCGAACAGGCAAGATCGACGCCGGCGAACGGCGATGCGAAGCGCGCGCCCGAGCGCGCGGCGAAGGGCGCGCACCAGGGCAAACGCAGCAAGCCGCCCCGGACCGCCACTCCGCCCCCGCCGCGCGGCGAGCGCCCCGCACGGCGCGGCCCTTCACCCCACAGCCCCTTTGCCGGGCTGGCGGCGCTGCTCGCCGAAAGCCGCGAGGACTGATGCCGACCCCGGGCGCTGCGGGAAGCATCCGGCTGGACAAGCTGCTGTGGTTCCTGCGCTTTGCCCGGTCGCGCAGCATCGCGCAGGCAATGGTCGAGGCGGGGCATATCAGGCTCGACGGGCGGCGCGTCACGCGCTCGTCCGCGGCGGTGCACGCCGGATCGACGCTCGTGCTTCCGGTCGGCGAGCGGATCGAGGTGATCCGCCTGCTCTCGCTGCCGCTGCGCCGCGGCCCCGCACCCGAGGCACAGGCGTGCTACCTTCGCCTCGAGGCCGAAGCGCCCGCCGCCCCCAGCTGAACTATCGGGGCAAGAGGAAAAGCTGTCGCCCGAAACCGTCGGCTTTTGCATATCGATTGAGAGTGATTCGCAACTGTCGCTTTGCGTTGACGTGCCGCGTCCGCGCGGAATAGAGGCGGGTCCAATGGATGTCGGACGGCAAGGGTGCCGCCGACAAAGGGAGCTGAACCCATGACCTATGTCGTCACCGATGCCTGCGTCCGGTGCAAATATATGGACTGCGTCGAGGTGTGCCCCGTCGATTGTTTCTACGAGGGCGAGAATATGCTCGTCATCAACCCGAACGAATGCATCGACTGTGGCGTGTGCGAACCCGAATGTCCCGCCGAGGCGATTCTGCCCGACACCGAGAGCGGCCTCGAAAAATGGCTCGAGGTGAACAGTAAGTTCAGCGCCGAATGGCCGAACATCACGGTCAAGAAGGAAACCCCCGCCGACGCCGACGAGTTCAAGGGCGTCGAGGATAAGTTCGACAAATATTTCTCGCCCGAACCGGGCGAAGGCGACTGATCGCTTCGATACGAGACAGCGGGGCGGGACTTTCCCGCCCCTTCTTTTTGCCCTCTTGAAACAGGTCCGTTTGGCGACGATGTAGGATGGCGAAGGGGCCAGCCCGCCGGTTCTCGGCAGGGCGCTTCTATAATGAAGGACGAATTTCCAATGATCGACCCGCTCGCCGCCCTTGTTCCCGTCGTCGTCGAACAGACGAGCCGCGGCGAACGCAGCTTCGACATTTTCTCCCGCCTGCTGCGCGAACGGATCGTCTTCGTGACCGGCGAGGTCGAGGACAATATGGCCTCGCTGATCGTCGCCCAGCTGCTGTTCCTCGAATCGGAAAATCCGAAGAAGGACATCTATATGTACATCAACTCGCCGGGCGGTGTCGTCACGGCGGGCATGGCGATCCACGACACCATGCAGTACATCCGCCCGCGTGTCGGCACCGTGTGCATCGGCCAAGCCGCGTCGATGGGCAGCTTCCTGCTCGCCGCCGGCGAGCCCGGCATGCGCGTCGCGCTGACCAACGCGCGCGTGATGGTCCACCAGCCGTCGGGCGGCGCGCGCGGCATGGCGTCGGACATCGAAATCCAGGCGAAGGAAATCCTGCGTATCCGCAAGCGGATGAACGACCTATACGTCAAATATACCGGCAAATCGCTGAAAGAGATCGAGAAGGCGATGGACCGCGACACCTTCCTCGAAGCCGACGAGGCAAAGGAATTCGGTATCGTCGACCATGTCTACGACCGCCGCCCCGGCTTGCCCGGCGACGAAGCGCCCAAGGATGTAAGCGAAGGCCCGACGCCCTGATGCGCCAGCGGGGCCGCGCCGCTCACCGGCGAAATCCCCCGGTAACCGCGTTTGTTGACATCCGCTTGGCCGGTTGGCGCTAGGCGGAAACATTGCGCCCATGTCACCCAATTGCCATATTGTAATTGGGTGACCGGGGGCTAGGATAAGGACGGCAGAGCCCCTTTTGCGCTCTCCATAGGAAGTTTTATGACGAAATTGAGTGGCTCGGACAGCAAGAGCACCCTTTATTGCTCCTTCTGCGGCAAGTCGCAGCACGAAGTCCGCAAGCTGATTGCCGGGCCGACCGTTTTCATCTGCGACGAATGCGTCGAGCTGTGCAACGACATCATCCGCGAAGAGATCAAGGGCGGAATTGCGGCGCGCAAGGACGGCGCGGTGCCGACACCCCTCGAAATCTGCCAGCATCTCGATTCCTATGTGATCGGCCAGAACAAGGCGAAGCGCGTCCTGTCGGTGGCGGTCCACAACCATTACAAGCGTCTTGCGAACAGCGGCCGCGGCGAAGATGTCGAACTGGCGAAGTCGAACATCCTGCTCGTTGGCCCGACCGGCAGCGGGAAGACCCTGCTCGCGCAAACGCTCGCGCGCTTCCTCGACGTCCCCTTCACCATGGCCGATGCGACGACGCTGACCGAGGCGGGTTATGTCGGCGAGGATGTTGAGAATATCATCCTGAAGCTGCTGCAGGCCAGCGACTATAATGTCGAAAAGGCGCAGCGCGGCATCGTCTATATCGACGAAATCGACAAGATCAGCCGCAAGGCCGAAAATCCGTCGATCACCCGTGACGTGTCGGGCGAAGGCGTCCAGCAGGCGCTGCTCAAGCTGATGGAAGGCACGACCGCGAGCGTCCCACCGCAGGGCGGGCGCAAGCATCCGCAGCAGGAATTCCTGCAGGTCGACACGACGAACATATTGTTCATCGCGGGCGGCGCGTTCAGCGGCCTCGAAAAGATCATCGGTGACCGCCTGCAGGGCAAGTCGATCGGGTTTGGTGCGCATGTCGCCGGCCCCGACGAGCGCCGCCAGGGCGAAGTGCTGAAGAATATCGAGCCCGAAGACTTGCTGAAATTCGGTCTGATCCCCGAATTCGTCGGCCGTCTGCCGGTCATCGCGACGCTTGAGGATCTCGACATCGACGCTCTCGTCAAGATCCTCGGCGAGCCCAAGAACGCACTCGTCAAACAGTATAAGAAACTGTTCGACCTCGAAGACGTGTCGCTGACCTTCACCGACGACGCGCTGGTCGCGGTCGCCAAGAAGGCAATCGAACGCAAGACCGGAGCACGCGGGCTGCGCTCGATCGTCGAGGCGATCCTGCTCGACACGATGTTCGACCTGCCCGACCTCACCGATGTGGTCGAGATTGTCGTCGACAAGGACGTCGTCGAGGGGCGCAAGGATCCGGTGCGCGTCTATGCCGACAAGGCGAAAGAGGCCGGCGACGCCGCATGAAGAGGGGCGCGTCCGGCCTGATCCTCGCGGTCGGCACGGCGCTGGTCGCCGCGACGCCCGCTTTTGCCGAACCCGTCTCCAAACTGGTTGCCGAAGTCAGCGATACGGCCGATGTCCTGCGCGACGGCGACCGCTTCATCCACCGCGCCTCAGGCTATATCTTCCCGAGCAGTCTCGGCGACATGCCGGCGCGCAAGGTCACGGTCTTCGGCCCCGGCGACGTGTCGGTGCAATATACGGTGAAGGGCGGGGCCGGTGGTGACGCGTGGGTCGACCTCTATGTCTACCCCGCCGACGGCGAGGCGATCGAAACCGCGGGCGCCGGCGTAGTCGACGCGATCGCCAGAAATTTTCGCGCCACCCCGGCGCTCGCGCCCGAGGGTACTACGGTCGATGCGACCGGCTTGCAGAGCGGATGGTTCGACGGACGCGTGCGTGAGATGAGCCTGAAGACCGGATTTTATCTGGTGAAGCGCGGCGACTGGCTGATCAAGATCCGCGCGACGATGCCCTCGCCGCCCCCGGCCGAGATGGTCCGGCGCACCGCCGCGGCAATCGCGGCGGCGAACCTTGGCCCCCTGCCGTCGCAACCTTAGGATCCTGACCCCGGCCGTTTTCACGACTCGACAGCCGCTCCCACTCTAAAATTGTTGCAATGCAGCAACAGTAGCCGGAAAAAGCGACGCATGCGCTGTGGATAATTCGCGGCGGCCGATGGAATTTCGCGGTTTTCCGGCGGGCGGCCGTTCTGCGGGGCGCGCAGGGATTGCACTGTCACAATTGCTGTCACAATCGTGCCACATGCGGGCTTCAGGGGCGCTCGCAGGTCAAGCGCGCCCCAGTGTCGCGCGCCAGCCGATTGTACCACCAAGGGGACATCCTGAAATGAAATTCCGTCACACGCTTGCCGCCAGCTGCGCGCTGTTTCCGGTCGCGCTGCTTTCCACGCCCGCCTTTGCCCAGTCGACGGGTTCGTCGGACTTTGATGATGAAATCGTCGTTACCGGTTCGACCTCGCGCGATGTCGCCGGCATCCAGATTCCTGATTCGCCCAAGGCCAAAGTCGTCGTCGGCGCCGAACTGATCCAGCGCCAGCGCCCTGGCCAGTCGATCAACGAAATCATCAACCTCGTCCCCGGCGTCAGCTTCACCAACAACGATCCCTGGGGATCGAGCGGCGGCAGCTTCACCATCCGCGGTTTCGAATCGGATCGTATTTCGCAGACCTTCGACGGCATCCCGCTGAACGATTCGGGCAACTATGCGATCTACACCAACCAGCAGGTCGATCCCGAGCTGGTCGAAACGATCAACGTCAACCTGGGCTCGACCGACGTTGATAGCCCCACCGCTGCTGCGGTCGGCGGCACGGTCAACATCAACACCCTGACCCCGAGCGACGAACTCGGCGCGATGGTCAGCGCATCTTACGGCAACATCATCGCGAAAGGTTCGGGCGACCGTCCCTATCACCGCGTCTTTGGCATGATCCAGACCGGCACCTTTACGCCCTGGGGTACCAAGGCCTGGTTCTCGGCCTCGACGACCAGCAACGTTGCCGCTTTTGCCAACTATGGTGACATCAAGAAGCAGCAGTATAACGGCAAAATCTATCAGCCGATCGGCGACAATGGCGACTTCATCGCAATCGCCGGCCACTATAACCAGAACCGCAACAACTTCGGCGGCTCGCCGTTCCGTGCCAATGCCTTCACTGGCGACAAGGACGGTCGCTTTTATGAAATCAGCGGCGGCTTTCCCTGCACGCTCAGCGAAACCGGCACGCCCAACCGTTGCGGCACTGATTTCGAGCGACGCTATAACCCGTCGAACACCGGCAATATCCGTTGGCAGTCGCTCTTCACGCTGACCGATCGCCTGACCTTCTCGCTCGACGGCGCCTGGCAATATGTGAAGGCCAATGGCGGCGGCACGACCTCGGCGAACGAAGCTGCCTTCGTCCAAGAGGACGATGACGGCAATGTGATCTTCACCGGCACCGGCAACTATGGCGGCCAATTCTACTTCGGTCGCGATCTTAACAACGACGGCGCCGCTGACGGAAGGGTTACCGTTCTTCAGCCGAGCCAGACGAATACCCGCCGCTGGGTCGCGATCGCCAACCTCGCCTATGAGATCAACGATTTCAACCGTGTTCGCCTGTCGTACAGCTTCGATCGCGCGCGGCACCGGCAGACCGGCGCCGCCGGCTTCCTGTTCCCCAATGGCGAGCCGACCGACGTTTTCGCGATCAACGATCCGATCCTCGATCCCGATGGCAATATCCTGCAAAAGCGCAATCGCCTGTCCTACGCGACGCTGCATCAGGTGGCCGGTGAATATCGCGGCGAGTTCCTTGACGAACGGCTTACGGTCCAGCTTGGCCTGACGGCGCCTTTCTTCAAGCGCGAACTTGATCAGCGTTGTTTCACCACCAGCACGGGCGGCTTTGTCGACTGCGTTCCGGAGGATCAGGTGGCTGCCTATATGGCTGCCAACCCCTATTCGTTCGACCCCGCAACAGGTCGCGCGACCGGATCGGCTGTTCCCCAGGAACGGACGCTGAAATATGACAAGCTGCTGCCGTCGGCCGGTTTGGCCTTCAAACTGACGCCCGCATTCAGCCTGGCCGCCAGCTACAAGAAGAATATCTCGGTCCCGGGCACGGACGCGCTGTATAACGCGTTCTCGTTCCCAGACGGCAGTGCCGCCGCATTTCGCGAGGCGGAAACGTCGGACAGCTTCGACGCAGGCGTACGCTATTCGACGTCGCAGGTTCAGGCGGCCGTTACCGGCTGGTACTCCAAGTACAAGAACCGCCTTGTCACCGCCTATGATATCGATGGCAACGGCACCGTCACCAACCTCGGCCCGGTCGAGAAATATGGTGTCGATGCGAGCATCGCCTACAAGCCGATCCAGCAGCTTTCGCTGTATGTCTTCGGTTCGTACATCAAATCGAAGATTCAGGACGACGCCGTTACGTCGCGCTGCGCGATCGACAGCGATATCGAGCTCGCGGATCTCTGCTATGTGGAGGGTGGCGTTGCCTATCTTCGCACCAGCGGCAAGCGTGAACGCGGAGCACCCAAGTTCCTCTACGGTGGTCGCATCGAGGGCAATCTGGGTGACCTCACCCTTGGCGTCCAGGCGAAGCGCACCAGCTCACGCTTCCTGAACGACATCAATGGCGTCATCCAGACCGCCGTCGACAGCAATGGGGATAGCAAGCTGATCTTCCCCGGCGCCAAGTTCAAGGGTTACACCGTGGTCGATCTCGACGTGCGCTACTCGCTGGCCAGCGCCGGTCTGGAGAATAGCTATATCCAGGTCAACATCAGCAACCTGTTCGACAAATTCTATGTCGGCTCGTTCAGCGGCGGCCTGGACACGCTCGCGAGCTCCAGCTCGTCGTTCGTGAACTTCGGCTCGCCGCGCGCCATCAGCGCATCGTTCATCGTCGGCTTCTAAGTCGCGGCAAACGAAGGAAAAGGGGCGCGGGAGGCAACTCCCGCGCCCTTTCCTTTTGGATGGACGGCGGACTTAAGCGGCGGGTTTCGACCGTTTGCTGCCACTCGAGATGTGAACCCCGGCAAAAGCCGGCCAAGAATTCCAGCACTAACCTTGCGCTTTCCGCACTGGGCCCCGGCTTTCGTCGGGTTCACCAAGGGGGACGATGGGGCAGTTCCTCCACCTGCAAAACTGCCCTCAAGCCGCAGCCCCGCCGGGCGACGACGCGGCGCGCCTCAGACGGCGGCGATCCGCCGCGCGGTGTCCTGCACCAGCGCGATCATATTGGGGACACCCTGTGTCCGGTTCGACGACAGCTGGCGCGTGAGGTCGAAAGGCGCGAGCGCGGCGGCGACGTCCATCGCTGCGACATCGGCCGCCGATTTCTCCTGCACGGCGGCGAGCACCAGCGCGACGATGCCCTTGGTAATCGCGGCATTGCTGTCGGCGAGGAAATGGAGCTGCCCGTCTTCGCGCGGCACGGGATAGACCCAGACACTGGCCGAGCAGCCGCGCACGAGCGTCGCGTCGGTCTTGAGCGCATCGGGCATCGGCTCCAGCCCGCGGCCGAGCTCAATGAGTAGGCGATAACGATCGTCGCCGTCGAGAAAATCATATTCTTCGAAAATGTCGTCGAGGCTGCGCATGGGCGGGCCCCTCGCACAGATGCCGCCAAGTTGGAAGGGCCTGAAACGACATCGGCCCGCTCCGCTGTCAGCCGCCGGACGGAGGGCGACTGACAGCGGAGCGGGCCGATGCCGCGTCGGACAGAGGGACGTTTAGAGGTCGACCCCCGCCGCGATCGCTTCCAGTTTGCGCAGCCGTTCCTTGAGGTCGGCGATCTCGATCCGCGAACCCGCGTGCGGCACCGTGGGGTCGTGCGCGAGCGGCGTGTGGCCCGCCGCGAGTTCCTCGCGCTTCAGCTGGATCCAGTCGCGCCAGCCACGCAGCGCGACCAGGCTGACGATGCTGAGCCCGCTGAGCGCGACGGCGGCGGTGGTGAAGTCGGGGGTGATGAAAGCCATGAGCGTCGCTCCTTTGCCGGCGTTCAGATTTTGCTACTGTCGCGCAGTTTCTCGATTTCCTGATCGAGCGTGACGGCGCGGTTGTTGTCGGTGGCGATGCGTTCGAGCACCTGGATCCGGTCCTTGAGCGCGCGAATCTCGGCCTGCAGCGCCTTGGTCTCGGCGTCGTTTCCGGCGACATAGTCGTTACCGTGGCGATCGCGACGGATACCATGCTTGGCGCGGACGATGCTGCCGATCGTCACGATGAGGACGATACCGATGACCATTTCAAACGGGCCCATGGGGAGGTTCCTTTCCTATCTTTTTCTTATCAGTTGAGCGGGGCGTCGCGCAGCTTTTCGATCTCGTCGGCGACATCAATTCCCTTGTCGGTAACGATGCGCTCGAGAACGCGGACGCGCGCCTCCAGCCGTTCGGTGTGCGCCGCATATTGAGCGGCCTTTTCGGCAGTCTCGTTGGTGATCGCCTTGAACTGCCGTTCCTTAAACTTCAGGTGGCGCTCATAAGCGGCGTAGCCGATGCCGAGGGTCACGGGCAGTCCGACAACGATCAGGAGGATGACGATGGCTTCCATGGCTGCTCTCCTCAGTTCGCCGGGCGCCGCAGCGCCTCGATCTCATGGCTCAGCCGGTGGCCCTCGTCGGTGACGATGCGCTCGACCACCGCGAGGCGGTCCTTCACCGAACCGAGTTCGGCGCGCAGCTGGGCATTTTCCTGGCTGATCAGCTTGACGCGTTCCATCGCCTCGTCGCTTGTCTTGGGATAGACGGCCTTGCCCCAGCTGTTTTCGAGCGGATAGCCGTTCTTGACGCGGAGCCAGGTGGTGAAAACCCAACCAGCGACCCCGGCCAGGCCGACGATCGCGGCGACGGGGGCAATGGTGTTCAGCACATCCAAATTCATCGTCTATATCCTCTCAGCGCAGGCGGTCGATCTGGTCGGCGAGTTGCGCCGCCTGTCCATGATTTTCGGTGGCGATGCGTTCGAGCACCGAAATTCGTTCTTCCAGCCGACTGACCTGATCCGCCAGCTTGGCATTGTCGCCCTCCAGCAGCGCGATTTTTCGATCAGCGTCGGGGTCGGATCGATGAACCGTACCGCCCCATTCATTTTCAACCGGATAGCCATGCTTGGCACGGATCCAGGTGGTGAACATCCAGCCGCCGATCGACAATGCGATAATGGCGAGGACGAAACCGGTACCACCGAAATTCATTTTCTATCTCCCTGTTGCCTTGCCCGCCGGGGCGCTCCGCTCAGCGCGCCGCGTTACCGAAGCGCGTCGATCTCGTCGGCGAGGCGGCGGTTGTGGCTGGTATAATATTGCTCGATGTCGGCAAGCCGGCGATCGATGTCGCGGAAACGCGAGCGGATGTCGCGGGTCGACGCGCTGGGGTTCGAGCGCACGCCCTGCCAGAATTTCGCTTCCTCGTTCGAGCCGTAGAGCGCGAAGGGTTTGGGCGTGCCCATCCAGGCGACCATCCAGTAAGCGATCAGCGTCCAGGGGAACCCGCCCATCAGGGTGAGCAGCACCGCGCCGACGCGGACCCAGAGGACGTCGATCCCGCTATAGTCCGCGATCCCGGCGCACACACCGCTCCATTTGGCGTTCTGCTTGTCGAGGTAGAATTTCGTGCGGCTGGCAGACATCTCAGTTCCTCCTGGTCATATTTTCGAGTTGCGCCAGGTCTTCATCGCTACGCACCGCGGGGCGGAAGTCGGGATGGTCGGCGCTGATGATGCGTTCGACAGTATGAAGACGATTCTCGAGCCTGCGAGCCGTATCATATAGTTCGTCGAGCAGCTGTTCATCTTCTCCGGTCAGCGTCTTGGCCTGTTTCCACTTGGTGATATAGTGGAGGATAAGCCAGGGCAGACCGAGGAAGAGCGTTCCGATGACGATCGGGACGATGATGATTTCTTCCATCGGTCCGGCTCCTTATTTCTTGCCCTGCGCGGCCTTCAGCGCGGCGAGTTCGTCGGCGACCTTGTCGGCGGCCTGCAACTCGGCGATCTCTTCGTCGAGCGACTTTTTGTAGCCGAGGTTCAGCGCATCGGCACGGCCTTCGGCTTCGTCGACGCGGCGTTCGAGGATCTCGAAACGCGAGAAGGCGTCTTCGACGCGGTCGCCGCGGGTCATCTCGCGCAGCTTGTAGCGATTCTCGGCGCTTTCGAGACGGTTTACCGCGCTCGACTGACGCGCCCGCGCTTCGCTGAGCTTCTTCTGCAGCTTGGCGATATCGTCTTCATAGCCCTTGAGCGCGTCATCGAGGACGGTGATCTCGCCCTTCAGCCGCTCGGCCATGTCGCCGGCCTTCTGCTTTTCGACAAGCGCGGCGGTGGCAAGGTCTTCGCGGTCCTTCGACAGCGCGAGTTCGGCCTTTTCCTTCCAGCTGTCCTGCAGGCTTTCGAGCTTGGCAACGTGGCGGCGCATTTCCTTCTGGTCCGCGATCGTGCGGGCCGCGGAGGCGCGGACTTCGACGAGCGTTTCGTTCATCTCGAAGATGATCTGGCGGATCATCTTTTCGGGATCTTCGGCCCGGTCGAGCAGGTCGGTGACATTGGCGGCGATGATGTCGCGGGTTCGTGAGAAAATACCCATTTTGAAACTCCTGTCGAAAATCTTGAGACTGTGTCTGTTCTCAGAAAAAAGGCTGGTGCCGGGGCGGGGCAAGGGGGGAGAGTGCCCCGGCACCAGTGCCGGTCAGACCAGAGGCCCGACCGCCGGGGACATGACAGCGGCAACCAGCGGGCCGGCAGGGGTGCCGGTGATGCTGGCGGCGGCTTGCGGCTGGTCGATCACGCCGACGAGGATGGCCAACGCGCCTGCCGTGCTGAGCACGAAGGTGGCGGCTTGGGCAAACATCGACTTCATGGGACAACCCTCCTCTGCTTTTCGCTGCACCGGCACGATCTGCGCCGGTTCGTCGAAATCATTGCAGGAGGCGTGCCAATTGCACCAAGCGGCGGAAAAGCGCGAAATTTCACGCTTAAACGGCCTCGGGTATCGATTTGACTTGCCAATCAACGGGAGATTTTGCCAATGATTGGGAATGGAGCGCGAAACGCAATTCATCGGTCAATCGGCAGCCTTCCAGGACGCGGTCGAACGCACCAGCCTCGCCGCCGCGCTCGACCGCCCGGTGCTGGTGATCGGCGAACGCGGGACGGGCAAGGAATTGATCGCCGAGCGCCTGCACCGCCTGTCGGCGCGCTGGGATCGCCCCTATGTCATCATGAACTGCGCCGCGATGCCCGAAACGCTGATCGAGAGCGAACTCTTCGGACATGAAGCGGGCGCCTTCACCGGCGCGACGCGCAGCCGCGCCGGGCGCTTCGAAGAGGCCGACGGCGGCACGCTCTTTCTTGATGAACTCGCGACCCTATCGATGGGTGCGCAGGAACGGCTGCTCCGCGCGGTCGAATATGGCGAGGTGACGCGCGTCGGATCGTCGCGCCCGATCCGCGTCGATGTGCGCATCGTCGCGGCGACGAACGAGCATCTGCCCGCGCTGGTCGAGGAAAACCGGTTCCGGGCCGACCTGCTCGACCGGCTGTCGTTCGAGGTCATCACCCTGCCTCCGCTGCGCGCGCGCGAAGGCGATATTGAAGTGCTCGCAACCTATTTCGGGCAGCGCATGGCAGCGGTGCTCGGTTGGGAAGAGTGGCCGGGCTTCGGCCCACGCGCGCTCGCGGCGATGGAGGGTCACGACTGGCCCGGCAATGTCCGCGAACTGCGCAATGTCATCGAGCGCGCCATCTATCGCTGGGCCGATCCCGAAAAGCCTGTCGACGCGCTGACCTTCGATCCCTTTGCGAGCCCCTGGCAGCCCGCTGTGCGCAAGGCGGCAGCGAAGGCAGAGACGCCCGCGACCGCCGTGAGCGCGCCGGCGGCGACCGGCGCCACCGCGCCGCCCTCGGGCCCCGTGAGCGACCTGCGCGCGGCAGTCGATGCCTATGAACGGCAGATATTGTCCGACACGATGGCACGCTGCCGCTTCAACCAGAAAGTCGCGGCCGAAGCGCTGGGCCTGAGCTATGACCAGATTCGCCACGCACTGAAGAAGCATGGGCTGAATCAGTAGCGCGACCCCCACGTCATTGTCATGATTGCCATGCCTGACTTGATCCGGCATTCACCGCATCGGCCCGCGAATGGCCCGGGATCAAGTCGGGGGTGTCCGGGTAACGAATGCGGGACGCCCTATTGCCCCGACAACTGGCTGCTCAAAGCCTCGATCACTGCATCCTGCGTCGAGACAAGATCGGCAAGCCGGTCACGCAGCGCATAAATATCGGGCAGGCCGTCGATCGCCTCGTCGACGCTGCGTTCGAGATAGAGCCGGTCGATATCGGCGAGCGCGCCGGTGAGCGGCGCACGCGTGGCGATCAGGCGCGAGATCGCCTGCTGCGCCACAACCCAGCGTTCGCTGGCGACGGGGGCGCCCGCCGCGGCGGACACGAGCGCCGCGGTGGAGGCGCGTTCGGCGGCAAAGCCCTGCTGCCCCGCCGCACCATCGGCCTCCCACCGAGCAAGGCGCCCCGCGAGGTCGGCGGGCAGCGGCCCCGGCGGCGCGACGACCACCGCGGGCGGCGCCACGTCCAATCGCCCCTCGACCGGGCGCTTTGCAAGCGATGGCGCAGAGCCGTTCTGCGCCGATGCGCAGGCGGTCAGCGATAGCGAGGCAGCAGCCGACAGGGGCAATAAAAAGAGGGCGCGCTTCATCATGGCTCCTGATATGGGCGGCAAGCCCGGGCAGCAAGCGCGAATCGGGGCGCAGCGCCGTCCGATTGCTCCGCCCGTGACAAAACCGCAAAAAGCGCGGAAATATGCGGTTGACAGCGCGCCCCTGGCTCGCTAGTGGCGCTGACTTTCCCGCATGCCGGAAAAATCGCCTGCTTTGGCGGGTGACTGGCAGCGCGGGTGTTTTAGTTTCTGATTGGATGGAAGACCATGTTCGCAATCGTGCGCACGGGCGGCAAGCAGTATCGCGTCGCCGCTGGAGACAAGATCGCCGTTGAGAAGATCGACGGGGAAGCTGGCGACACCGTGTCGCTCGGTGACATCCTGCTGGCCGGCGACGGCGGCGAAGTGAAGAGCGCCGAAGGCCTCGTCGTTTCGGCCGAGATCATCGCCCAGACGCGCGGCGAAAAGGTCATCGTCTTCAAGAAGCGCCGCCGGCACAACTACCGCCGCCGCAACGGTCATCGCCAGTCGTTGACGCTGCTGCGCATCCTCGCCGTCGGCGACGCAAAGAAGGCCGCGCCGAAGAAGGAAGCCGCTCCGAAGACCGAAGCTGCTCCCGCCGAAGCCAAGGCTGCTCCCGCGAAGGAAGCTGCGCCGAAGAAGGCCGCCGCTCCCAAGAAGGAAGCCGCCCCCAAGGCCGAAGCCGCCGAAAAGAAGCCCGCTGCCAAGAAGGCAGCCCCCAAGAAGGACGCCTGAGCGCGGTAACGCGGCTCGGCCCCTCGAACGAATTAAGGAGCATCAGTCATGGCACATAAGAAAGCAGGCGGTTCTTCGCGCAACGGTCGCGACTCAGCCGGCCGCCGCCTTGGCGTGAAGAAGTTCGGTGGTCAGGAAGTGATCGGCGGCAACATTATCGTGCGCCAGCGCGGCACCAAGGTTTACCCGGGTGTCAACGTTGGCATGGGCAAGGACCACACGCTGTTCGCGACCGCGGACGGCCGCGTCCGATTCCATGACGGCAAGCTCGGCCGCAAATATGTATCGGTCGACATGATGGCCGAAGCCGCCGAATAAGGACGATCGCCAAAGGGTCGTCCATCCAAGGGATGACCCGGAGCTGTCCTTTCCGCCTCAAGCGGAAACAAGGTTCGAAAAGAGGGAGACGGGTCACCCCGGACTCCCTTTTTTCTTGCTCGAAATCCGTCACTTGAGACGATCGGGCGCGAAAACGGGGCCATCCATCTCCCTCGATATCGAATGTCGTCAAAGCGTCACCATCTGGCGCCATGGCGACAGGCATTGGGAGTTAGAAGAATGTTCGCGCGTACCGAAAGACTGTTGCTGCGGCCCGGCTGGCTGGAAGACGCCCCCGCGCTCGCCCGCGCCATCGGCGAAGAGGCGGTGGTCCGCAACCTTGCGACCGCCCCCTGGCCCTATGGCGAGGCGCAGGCGCAGGAATTCCTCAGCAAGCCGATCGACCCCGATCAGCCGCGTTTCCTGATTTTCGCCCGCACCGGTGGCGCACCGCGCCTTGTCGGCGGCTGCGGCATTTCGCCGAGCCCTGACGCCGATTTGGAGGGCGCCCCCGAAATGGGTTATTGGATCGCGCGCCCCTATTGGGGTCTCGGTTTTGCGACCGAGGCCGGACGCCAGCTGCTCCACATCGCGCGTGCGATGAACCTGCCGAAACTGTCGGCGGGGCACTTCATCGACAATCCCGCATCGGGCGCGGTGCTGCGCAAGCTCGGTTTTCGCCCGACCGGCAAGGTCGCGCAGCGTTACAGCCTCGCGCGCGGCGGCGAGGCGGCGTGCGCGCTGTTCGAGGAAGGCGATGCCGATGCCGATGCTGGTGTCACCCCGATGCGAAGCCGCATCGGGGTGGACGAGGATTTCCGCGAGGAATTGCGCCTGATGGCGGCGTAAGCGCGTCCCTCCCTTGCGGGAGGGGACGCCACCTATCCGCGCATCTTGTTCACCATGCCCATGATATCGTCGAGCGGGTTACCGTCGCCGTCCATGTCGAGCATCTTTCCCAGGCCGCCAAGGCCGCCGAGACCACCTGCCGAGGGCGCGGTACCGCCGCCCAGCGCGCCGCCGAGCACATTGCCGAGCATCCCGCCCAGACCGCCCGAAAGCCCGCCGCCCTCGCCGGACTGCCCGCCCTGCTTCGCCATATAACCCGCGACCATCATCGCGAGGATCGGCAGCATCTGTTTGAGGATGCCTGAATCGATCCCCGTTTGCGTCGCTGCCTGCCCCGCGACTGTCCGGCTGACGTCCTTCGACCCGAAAATCTGCCCGAGCACGTCATTGCCCTGTTCGACCGGCGTCGGCTGCGGCCCCAGCACCGAATCGAGCAGCCCGCCACCGCCGAGCTGGCCGAGAAGCCCGCCGAGCCCCTCGATCCCGCCACCCGATTGGGCCTGTTTCTTGAACCCGCCGAGAATCGCGGGAAGCAAAGCGTCGGCGCCCTGCTTGGCCATCGCGGGCGGGATGCCCAGCTCTTTCGCCATCGATTCGATGCCGCCGGCTTGCGCCAATATGTCGGTCAGGTTCATGCTGTCATACTCCCACTCCGGTACGGGGCGAACCGTACCCGCAACGGGAGTATAGCAGGGTGCGGGCCGAGGACGAGCCGTTCATTTGACTGTCATTTTCAAATGCATAGTCCTAGCCTGCGGTCGTTCGACTCGCCCCCGGGCCGGGCCGCATCTAGTGGGAGCCAAGACAATGAGCATTTTCGGCAAGATCAAGGACGCCATCTTCGGCAAGAAGGCGGTCGCCGCGGAACCCGCGGCGCCCGCAGCCCCCAGCCCCGTCGGCAGCGCGCTCGACGCCGCGACGCAGGCGATGGCGTCCGCGACCGCCGCTCCGGTCGATGTCGATGCGATCCTCACCGCCGAGGCGGCGAACGCCGGACAGGATCTCAACTGGCGCACGTCGATCGTCGACCTGATGAAGCTGCTCGGCATCGATTCGAGCCTCGCCAACCGCAAGGAACTAGCGCAGGAACTCGGCTATACCGGCGAACTCGACGGCAGCGCCGAGATGAACATCTGGCTGCACAAGGCCGTGATGCGCGAGCTGGCCGCCAACGGCGGCAAAGTCCCCGCCGACCTTACCGACTGACAAAAAGCCGATAAATTTCGACGAGGGGCCAGGGGCGCGCAGGCTTTCCCGGCCCCTTTTCGTTGACCGCGACGCACGCGTCCCTAGACAGGTTTCAACAGAAACAAGTCGCAGGGAGCCGCCAGTGCAACATCCGCTTTCCATCCCCGTCAGCCGCCGTCAGACGCTCGCCACGCTCGGCGCAGGAACCGCCGGCCTGGCGCTCTCCGGCCCAGCTGCCGCGCTGCAAGGCCCCGCAAAGACCGGCGCGCATGCCTTGCTCGATTCGATCGCCGACAATCTTCTCGCCCTCTCGCCCGAGGGCGCCACCTCGCTCGGCATCGACACCGGCGCGCGCGCCGCGGAACGTGGCAAGCTTGGCGACCGCTCGGCGGCGGGGCAGAAGGCCGTGGTCGACACGCTGAAGGCCGACATCGCGCGCGTGCGCGCGTTCAACAAGGCCGGGCTCGACCACAGCACGCGCACCAGCCTTTCGGTCGTCGAAAGCGCCTATGGTGTCGCGCTCGACGGCTTTGCTCTGCCCTATGGCGACGTCGCGGTCGGCGGGTGGCGCAACATGCCCTATGTCGTGATCCAGAATGTCGGCGCCTATCTCGACATTCCGAAGTTCCTCGACAGCGACCATCCGGTGAAGACGTCGGCCGATGCCGAAGCCTATCTCTCGCGCCTCAACGCCTTTCCCGGCGTACTCGACGGCGAGACCGAACGGCTGAAAGCCGCGGGCGGCCAGGGCCTGATCGCGCCCGCCTTCCTTATCGACAAGGCGGTCAAGCAGATGGAAGCGACAATCGCCGACGCCAAGGGCGGCGGATCGATGGTCGAAAGCCTCGTCCGCCGCACCGGCGAGGCGAAGATCGGGGGCGACTGGAACGCCCGCTCGGCAAAGATCGTGCAGGGCCCGGTCGTCGCCGCGCTCGAACGCCAGCTTGCGGAATTGACGGCCCAGCGACCCAAAGCGACGATGGACGCGGGCCTGTGGGCGCGCCCCGGCGGCGACGAATGGTATGCGTGGGGGCTGCGCGCCTCGACGACGACCCGGATGACGCCCGAAGAGGTCCACCAAATGGGCCGCGACGAGCTGGCCGAACTGCACGGACGGATGGACCCGATCCTGAAGAAACTGGGCTATACGCAGGGTTCGGTCGGCGACCGGATGAACGCGCTCGCCAAGGATCCGCGCTTCAAATTCCCCGACAATGATGCCGGCCGCGCCGAAATCCACGCCTATATCCAGACCTGGCTCGGCAAGATCCGCGCAGAGTTACCGCGCGCGTTCCGTACCTTGGTCAAGGGCAATGTCGAGGTGAAGCGCCTGCCGCTCGCCGAGGAGCCTGGTGCGCCCGCAGCCTATGGCGGTGCGGGGTCGATCGACGGGACGGTGCCGGGCAAATTCTGGATCAACCTGCGCACCACCGAATTGCACAGCAAATATTCGCTCCCCGACCTGACGATGCACGAAGCGATTCCGGGGCATGTGTGGCAGGGCGAATATGCCAACCAGATGCCGCTCATTCGCACGATGCTGGCGTTCAACGCCTATTCCGAAGGGTGGGCGCTCTATGCCGAGCAGCTTGCCGACGAGCTCGGCCTCTACGACGATTTCGAGGTCGGACGGCTCGGCTATCTCCAGTCGCTCGCCTTTCGCGCCTGCCGCCTTGTCGTCGACACCGGCCTCCATGCAAAGCGCTGGACGCGCGAGCAGGGCGTCGAGTTTTTCGTCAAGGAAAACGGCTCGAACCCGCTCGAAGTCGCCAGCGAGGTCGACCGCTATTGCAGCTGGGCCGGGCAGGCGTGCGGCTACAAGGTCGGGCACAGCGAGATTGTCCGGCAGCGCGGCTTGGCGCAAAAGGCGCTGGGCGTAAAATACGACCTCAGGGATTTCGACGATGTCGTGGTCAAGGGCGGCAACGTCCCGCTCGACGTGCTGGCGCAGAATGTCGCCGAATATATTCGGGAGACGAAAGCATGAGCCGCCGCGCGACCACGGCCGTTGCGCTTGTGGCGGCCCTAACCGCCGCCGCGGTAGCCCAAGCCTCGGCTTCCCCCGCCGCGACGCCGCGCGTGGTGATCGAAACCTCCGACGTCGAGCGTTTCTTTGCGCTCTACGACGATCCGAAATTCGCATCGGACCCCGACGCGCTTGCCGCGCGCTACCTTGCCACCCCGTCGCCGGGGCTGGTCGAGTTCATGGCGATGCGTCGGATCACGCCCGAACGGGTCGCGGCAGCGCTGCGCAACAAGCCCGAGCTCTACCGCGACGCGCGGAGCTGCGCGAACACGCTCGGCAATGTTCGTGGCCGCTTGATCGCGGCGACCGACCGACTGGCGGAACTCTACCCGAAAGCGATATTTCCCCCGATCACGATTGCGATCAGCCGTGGTACGCCCGCCGCAGCGGCCAACGCCAAGGGGCTGTACGTAGGGCTTGAAGCCTTGTGTTCGGCCAAATTTATCGAAGCGAACGACGAGGATCGCTTCGTCCATGTCATCGCGCACGAATATATCCATGCCCAGCAACCGCTGGCGCAAACCGAAAGCCGCGACGAGACGGTGCTCCACGCCGCGCTGGTCGAAGGTGCTGCAGAGTTCGTCGCCGAACAGATTTCGGGCTCGGTCGGTTTCCCCTTGCTCCACAAATGGACGAAGGGCCGCGAGGCCGAGCTGGAAACCGCCTTCCTGGCCGAAAAGGATCAGGTCGCGATCGGGTCACGCTGGCTCTATAACCAGCAGGGCAGCGATGGCTGGCCGGGCGACCTTGGCTATTGGGTGGGCTATCGCGTTGCTAAGGCGCATTATGCGCGGTCGCCCGACAAGAAGGCGGCGCTGCGCGAGATCATCGAAATGCGGGATCCCGCCACCTTCTTGGCAGAAAGCGGATGGACGCCGGGGATGGCGCTTTAAGCCGGCAAGGGCGCCAGATCCGGCTCGACAAACCCCCGCCGCGCCGCGACCGAGAATAATCGCTCGCGGCTGTAAAAGCGCAGCGGCCAGTCGCGGCGGCCCATCGGCGCGTGCAGCAGCGCGTTGACGCGCGCGGTCAGGCCGGTCTCGGCCGTCTCCGTCAGGAAGCGCCGGACCCCCGCGACATAGGCGCGGGTGATGCTGTCGTGATAGCCATTGTGGTCGTCGTTCACCCCACCAACGCTTTCGTTGAAGCGGCGGATGATGGTGCCGATGTCGGCGTCGATGTCGATGTCGGGGCGCTCGGCGAGCAGCCACAGGCATGCGGCAAGATGCGCCTCATGCGTCCACGCCTCGCGCGGCAAGGCGCAGGCGAGCAGCCCCTCGCCCAGCGCGCGGATGTCGGAGTCGCGCTCGAACAGGCGCGGCGAATAATCGATGGTCATTGTCCGGTCCTTCCGGGTGAACTGCCACCCGGAAGCGATCCGGGTCAATTATGCGGCAACGGCTGCCTGCGGTGCAGCCTGGCGGACGCCTTCGTCGACATGGTTGGCAAATTGCGCGAAATTGTCGATGAATTGGCCGACGAGCGTTTGCGCGGTGCGATCATAGGCGGCCTTGTCGGCCCAGGCCTCGCGCGGATCGAGCAGCGCCGAATCGACGCCCGGGACCGCGACGGGAACCATGAAGCCGAAGTTCGGGTCCTTGCGGAATTCGGCGTCGTTCAGGCTGCCGTCGAGCGCGGCGTTGAGCAGCGCGCGGGTCGCCTTGATCGGCATCCGCTTGATACCGTCCATCGTCGCCATGCCGCCAGTCCAGCCGGTGTTGACCAGCCAGCACTGGACGCCGCCCTTGGCGATGCGGTCCTTGAGGAGATTGCCGTAAACCGACGGGTGGCGCGGCATGAAGGGCGCGCCGAAACAGGTCGAGAAGGTCGCCTCGGGCTCGGTCACGCCGATTTCGGTCCCGGCGACGCGCGCGGTATAGCCCGACAGGAAGTGATACATCGCCTGATCCGGTGTCAGCTTCGCGATCGGGGGCAGCACGCCATAGGCATCGGCGGTGAGCATGATGATATTCTGCGGCACCGGCCCCATATTCTGGTCCGACGTGTTCGGAATGAAGTCGATCGGGTACGAGCCGCGGCTGTTCTCGGCGAGGCTCGCGTCGTCGAAATCGAGTTCGCGCGTTTCGGGGTCCATCACGACATTTTCGAGCACGGTGCCGAAGCGCTTGGTCGTCGCGAAAATCTCGGGCTCGGCCTCGGACGAGAGGCGGATCATCTTGGCATAGCAGCCGCCCTCGAAATTGAAGACCGCGGTGTCCGACCAGCCATGCTCGTCGTCGCCGATGAGGGTGCGGCTGGCGTCGGCCGACAGCGTCGTCTTGCCGGTGCCCGACAGGCCGAAAAAGACTGCAGTATCGCCCCTCGGCCCGATATTCGCCGAACAGTGCATCGGCATCACGCCCTTCACCGGGAGCAGATAGTTGAGGATGCCGAACACCGACTTCTTCATTTCGCCGGCATATTGCGTGCCACCGATCAGGATCAGCTTTTCGGTGAAGTTGACCGCGATCACCGTTTCGCTGCGCGTGCCATGCTTCGCGGGGTCGGCGCGGAAGCTGGGCAGGTCGACGATCGTATATTCGGCCGCGAAGCCTGCGAGCTCGGCCGCGGTCGGGCGGCAGAGCAAGGTGCGAATGAACTGGCTGTGCCAGGCAAATTCGGTGACGACCTGCACCGCGACGCGGTGTTCGGGCTGCGACCCGCCGAACAGCTGCTGGCGATAAAGGCGCGGACGCGCGGCGAGGTGCGCGAAGAAATCGGCCTTGAGCGCCGCGAAATGATCGGGGGTCATGGGGACGTTGGTCTTGCCCCACCAGATGGTGTCGCGGGTTTCATCGTCCTGGACGATGAACTTGTCCTTGGCGCTGCGGCCGGTGTGCTTGCCGGTTGCGACCACGAGCGGGCCGTCCTTGGCGAGGCGGCCTTCGCCGTGGCGGACCGCATCCTCGACCAGCTGTGCGGTGCCCCAGTTTTCGGCCACTTCCGCCTGCGTTTCGACGCTGTCGCTGCCGATCACAACCTTGGTCATCTCTCTCGCCTTTCCTTGGCCCGCGACCCTTCTGCATAGGTATGCAACACATGTCATGCAAAAGCGTTTGGGCCCGCATGAACATGGGGTGCCGACGGGTCGTCGATTCCGAAATCCCGGCCGCGTTAGCGAGGATGCGCGCCGAGGTCAAAAGATTATAGGGTGAATCGGCGATGGACCGTGCGCGGTTGTCCCTGGGCGACGGATCGGCTAATCCGCGGATCAAGGTCGGCCAACGGAAAGAGCATGACGGCAACCATCGCGCTGGTCGACGACGACCGCAACATCCTGCAATCGCTGTCGATCGCGCTCCAGGCCGAAGGCTTTGTGACGCGCGTCTATTCGGACGGCGAGGCGGCGCTGAAGCCGCTGATCGACAATCCGCCCGACCTCGCCGTCTTCGATATCAAGATGCCGCGCATGGACGGGCTCGAACTGCTGCGCCGCCTGCGCGAAAAAAGCCAGCTTCCCGTTATCTTCCTGACCAGCAAGGACGACGAGATCGACGAGGCGCTCGGCCTTGCGATGGGCGCCGATGACTATATCGCCAAACCCTTTTCGCAGCGCCTCGTGATCGCGCGCATCCGCGCGATCCTCCGCCGCGTCGAGCTCAACCGGCAGACGCCCGGCGACGACGACGAACCCGTCGCCGAGCCGATCACGCGCGGCCGGCTGAGCATGGACCCCGCACGCCACAAGGTCAGCTGGGACGGCAAGGATGTCACGCTGACGGTCACCGAATTCCTGATCCTCGAAACGCTCGCGGGACGGCCGGGCATTGTGCGCAGCCGCAACCAGCTGATGGACGCCGCCTATCAGGAGGATGTCTATATCGACGACCGCACGATCGACAGCCACATCAAGCGACTGCGGCGCAAATTCCGCGAGGTCGATCCCGAATTCGACGCAATCGCCACCCTCTATGGCGCGGGATATCGCTTTGCCGACGAGGCCTGACATGCCCGGCCCCGCCGCCCTGAAACCCGACGCGAGCATCGCCGAGCAGGAGGAATCGCCGCTCGTCTGGTCGGCACGCTGGTCGCTTACGACGCGCATCCTCGCGGTCAATATCCTTGCGATCGCCCTGCTCGCCGGCGGCTTCTATTATCTCGACACCTATCGCAGCCGGCTCGTCGACACGCGGATCGAGGTGATGAAGGACCAGCTGGCAATGCTCGACCGCGCGCTCGAGGCAGCGCGCCCCGACCAGCGCGCGCGGCTGATCGACGAATTTGCCGCGGCGACCGAATCACGGCTGCGCTTCTATGCCGCCGACGGCACGCGCATCTCAGACAGTTTCGAAACCGGACCCCCGACCTATACGCTGCGCGACCCCGATCTGCAGCCGTGGAAACGCGATGCCGCGCGCGCAATGGACCGCGGCATCGACTGGATCGTCGGTGCGCCGAGCTACCCCGACTTCACCGAACCCAGCGTCGACAACGCCCGTGCTTGGCCCGAAGTGATGGAAGCGCAGACCGGCGACATCGCGACGAGCCGCTTCCGATACGCCCCCGAACGCACCCCGCTGCTCAGCGCCGCACGTGTCGTCGATATCGAAACGCCGCAGACGGTGTTGATGACATTGAACGCGCGCGACATCACGCGCACCGTCCGCGCCGAGCGCTTCCGCATCGCGATCGTCCTTCTGGTCGTGCTACTCGCCTCGGTGCTGCTGTCACTTTTCCTCGCGCGTACGATCGTCCGCCCGCTACGCCGCCTTGCGCGGGCCGCGGTGCGCGTCCGGCTCGGCCGGGCGCGCGAGGTCGTCGTCCCGCGCCTGCCAAGCCGCCGTGACGAGATCGGCACGCTCGCCCGCGCGCTGTCGGACATGACGCAGGCGCTGCGCGAACGCATCGACGCCGGCGAGCATTTCGCCGCCGACGTCACGCACGAGCTCAAGAATCCGATCGCCTCGGTGCGTTCGGCAATCGAAGGGCTGGGACGCGTCCATAGTGACGAGCAACGCGCGCAGCTGCTCAGCATCGCCGACGAGGACGTCCGCCGGCTCGACCGGCTGGTCAACGACATCAGCGAGGCAAGCCGTGTCGACGCGCAATTGTCGCGCACCTTGTTCGAACCGATCGACGTCGGCATCATGATCGAATCGATGCTCGCCTCGCGCGCGGCGCGCGTCGACGACGCCGATGTGTCACAGCCGCGCATCGCTTTCGCGCGCCCGCGCAAGGGCACGACGATGGTGATGGGCGACGGCCACCGGCTCGAACGCGCCATCGACAACGTCATCGACAATGCGATCAGCTTCTCCCCCCCCTCCGGCCTTGTATGCATCTCCGCGACCCGGCTCGGCGACGAAGTGCATGTGAAGGTTGAAGACGACGGTCCAGGCATCGATCCGGCGCAACGCGAGGCTATTTTCCGACGCTTTCACAGCGAACGGCCCGCCAGCGAAGCCTTTGGCCGCCACAGCGGGCTAGGCCTCGCGATCGCGCGAACGATCGTCGAGGGCCATAGCGGGACGATCAACGCCAAGGACCGCGACGACGGCAGGCAGGGGGGCAGCCTGCTGATCACGCTTCCGGCGCGCGAAGGCGGGACAGAATCGGCCTGATCCGATCCGCCTATCGCCTTGCCGCACCGCTTCGTCGCCGGTAAGCGTCGTCCATGCTGCCGAGCCGGACCAGACCCGACTTCACCAACATTCACGCAAGCTGTGTGGCTGCGGGGAGTCGCGGCGTCCTGTTGCTTGGCCTCTCGGGTCAAGGGAAGTCGGATCTCGCGCTGCGATTGATCGATCGCGGCGCGCGGCTCGTTGCCGACGACCGCTGCGACATCTGGTTCGAACGCGGCCGCCTGTGGTGCCGCCCCCCCGCCGAACTCGCCGGCAAGATCGAGGTCCGCGGGCTTGGCATCGTCGAACAGCCGTGGACCGCCCCCGTCCCGCTCGCGCTCGCGGTGCGCCTCGCCGAACGCTATGAACGCATGCCCTCCGAAGGACAGGCCGAAAGTGTTGCCGGCCACGCCCTGCCATTGCTGGTGCTGTCGGCGTTCGAAGCATCCGCCCCGATCAAGATCCTGCTCGCGCTCGACCGGCTGGGCGGCAGCAAGTGAGGGCGCGGCGATGACCGATGCAGCTGAACCGCGCCTGCTGCTCGTCACTGGCCTGTCGGGGGCGGGCAAATCGACGGTGCTCAAGGTGCTGGAGGATCTGGGTTGGGAGGTCGTCGACAATCTGCCGCTCGCGCTGCTCGAGGCGCTGATCGCCGCGCCGACCAAGGGCAGCGAGGCGACACGTCCGCTCGCGGTCGGGATCGACAGCCGCAGCCGCGGGTTCAAGCCGGCCAGCCTCGTCAAGCAGATCAAGGCGCTGCGCGAAACCGGCGGCCGCGATGTCCAGACCTTGTTCATCGACTGTGCGGGTGCCGAGCTCGAACGACGCTTTTCGGAAACGCGGCGGCGTCACCCGCTCGCCGAAGATCGTCCTGCGGCCGACGGTATCGCGCGCGAGCGCGAGATGATGGAGTCGTTGCGCCGCTGGGCCGAGCATGTCGTCGATACGACCAATTACAGCAGCAACGACTTGCAGCAGGAAGTGCGCCAGCGTTTCGGCGACACCCACACCGACGAGCCGGTGCTGACGATATTGAGCTTCGGTTTCGCGCGCGGCCTGCCGCGCAACGCCGACCTGGTGTTCGACATGCGCTATCTGCGCAACCCGCATTGGGACCCGAAGCTCCGCCCTGGAACGGGACTCGACCCCGCGGTCGCGGCCTATGTCATCGCCGATCCCGCCTATGAAAGCAGCATTTCGCAGATCGAGGCGCTGCTGCTGACCTTGTTGCCGCGCTACCGTGCCGAGGGCAAAAGCTATGTCACCATTGCCTTTGGCTGTACCGGCGGCCGGCACCGCTCGGTCCATGTCGCCGATCGTGTGGCCCGAACGCTCCGCGCGGCGGGCCATGCGCCGACAGTGACCCACCGCAACCTTGACTCTGCCCCGCAAGATGGGCTTGAGGGCAAGCCCCCGTCCGCGGCGTCCGCGTCCGGCGGCAACACATAAGGGTCGACGACTGCATGCCGAACGATAAGGCTCTGCCGCTTTTGGGAATGGTGCTGGTGACGCACGGCCGCCTTGCCGAGGAAATGGTCCGCGCAATGGAGCATGTGGTCGGTCCCCAGCGCGCCGTCGCGACCGTGTGCATCGGCCCCAACGACAATATGGAAATGCGTCGCAAGGAAATCGCCGATGCGATCCGCCAGGTCGACGAGGGGCGCGGCGTCGTGATGCTGACCGACCTGTTCGGCGGCACGCCGTCGAACCTTGCGATCAGCTTGCTCGAGTCGGGCCGGACCGAAGTGATCGCCGGGGTCAATCTGCCGATGCTGATCCGGCTCGAAAGCGCGCGCAAGACGATGGAGCTTCGCGCTGCGGTGATCGCGGCGAAGGAAGCAGGCCAAAAATATATCTCGGTCGCGTCGGAAATGCTGGGAGTAGGCCCTTGACCGAAAATAGCGAGACCGTCGAAATCACCAACCAGCGCGGACTCCACGCGCGCGCCAGCGCCAAGTTCGTCACCTTCGTCAGCCGCCTTCCCGATACCGTGTCGGTGGAGGTCGAAAAGGGTGGATCGCGGGTCAACGGAACCTCGATCATGGGATTGATGATGCTCGGCGCCGCCAAGGGCGACTCGATCACGATCCATACCCGAGGCGACGGTGCCGATGCGGCACTGCTGAAGCTCGTCGGGCTGGTCAAGGACAGCTTCGGCGAGGATTGAGCCCATGGCGATCGGTCGCCGTTCCCAAATCGAAAGCCTGTCGAACCCGCTGATCAAGCGGATGCGATTGCTGCGCGAAAAACGCCATCGCCGCGCCGAACGCCTTTTCCTTGCCGAAGGGCTGCGCATCGCGACCGAAGCGCGCGAGGCGGGTGTGCTGCCGCAATGGTTGTTTCTTGGTCCCGAGGGCGCGGCGCATCCGTTGGCGAAGGCGCTGGCCGATGCGACGATGGCGGCGGGCGGCGAGGTGATCGACACCACGCCCGCGATCCTTTCGAAACTGTCGGGCAAGAACAATCCACAGACTGTGGTCGGCATCTATGCCGAACCCGAAACGACGCTCGCCGATATCGACCGCGACACGGCGCCGATCTGGCTCGTCGCCGAACGGCTGCGCGATCCGGGTAACCTTGGCACAATGCTGCGCACCGGCGACGCTGTCGGCGCGGGCGGGCTGATCCTGCTCGACGAATCGACCGATCCCTATGCGGTCGAGGCGGTGCGCGCGAGCATGGGGGCGATCTTTACTCAGCGGCTGGTCGTGGCGCGCTGGGAGGAGTTTCTGCCGTGGCTGCGACAGGGACCCGGCCAACTCGTCGCAACCTGGCTCGGCGACGATACGGAGGATTACCAGGCGGTGCGCTATGCCGCGCCGACCTTCATCCTGACCGGCAATGAATCGCAGGGCATGCCGGCCGACTATGCCGCCGCCGCCGACGTGCGCGTGAAAATGCCCATGATGGGCAAGGCCGACAGCCTCAACGCTGCGGTCGCGACCGCGGTCATGGCCTATGAAGTGCTGAACCAGCGGCGTCGATAGTTTCGTCCGGCAAACTGCTATAGACTTCGTCATGCTGAACTTGATTCAGCATCCATTCTCCCTCCGGCCCATAAGCCGCCGCCGAATGGGTCCCGGATCAAGTCCGGGATGATGAAGAGAAAGGCCTTTGGATGATCCGCAATCTGCCCCTGCTCGCCCTGCCCCTACTCGCCGCCTGCGCGCCCGCGACCGAGTCGCCGCCGCAGACCTCAGGCGACCCCCCGGCCGCCGCCTATATGGCGCTCGGCACCGAGCCCGGCTGGACGCTCGAAATCACCCCCGACCGCCTCAACTATGACGGTGACTATGGCGCGACCAAGATCATGGTACCGAACCCCGGCGCCAAGCCGTCGCTGGACGGCCGCACCTATGTCAGCGCCCGCCTGTCGGTGATGATCACGACCGCCCCGTGCAACGACGGGATGAGCGACCGGCGCTACGCCGATACGGTGCGCGTCATCGCCGACGGCAAGACGCTGAACGGCTGCGGCGGCAAAGTCTTGCCGCCCGATACGCTGGCGGGATCGAACTGGACCTTCGTGTCGATCGGCGGCGTCGCGGTGGCGCAGGACCGCCCGACATCGCTGCAATTCGACGGCACGCGGCTGAGCGGCAGCGCGGGCTGCAACCGTTTTTCGGGCAGCTACAAGGCCGCCGACGGCACGCTGACCGCCGGGCCGCTGATGGCGACCGAAATGGCATGCCCAGGGGCGGGCATGACGCAGGAAGCGGCGTTCTTCCAGTTGATGGCAACGCCGGTGAGCCTGACCTTTGCCGATGACGGGACGCTAGTCTTGACCGGGAGCGAAGGGCGGACAGCGGTGTTGAAGCGGGTGATTTAAAGCGGCCTCATCATTCCGTTCGTGTCGAGCGGTTACAGCGGTCAGCGCCTGACTATTCCCCCGCGTCGTTCACCGCCGCCGGGGCCACCGCCGCCAGCTTGGCCATCGGCCGCGCCGCCTGTTCCACGACCGGCAGCGCCGCAATCTCCTTGTCGCCGGTTTCGACGTCGAGCGCCTCGAACCGCTTTGCCTGCGTCAGCACCTGCGATTCGAAACTGCCGACAAAGGCGTTGTACGCGCCGGTCGCCTGATCGAGATTGCGCCCGACCTTGGCGATGTGCGCGCCCATCACCGACATTCGCGCGTAGAGCTCCTTGCCGAGCGCAGCGATTTCGCGCGCCTGATTGGCGAGCTTTTCCTGCCGCCAAACCGCGGCGACAGTGCGCGCGATCGCAATGAGGTTCGTCGGGGTCGCGAGCAGCACCTTACGCTCGAACGCATAGTCCCACAGCCCTGCATCCTGATCGAGCGCCGCGGCGAGGAAATGCTCGCCCGGCACGAACATCACGACAAAATCGGGGGTATCGTCAAACTGGTTCCAATAGGCCTTGGCCCCCAGCGTGTTGACATGCGCCTTCATCGCCGCGGCATGGGCGGCGAGATGCAGCGCCTTTTCACGCTCCTCGACGGCGCCGAAGGCATCCTGATAGGCGTTGAGCGACACTTTGGCGTCGATCACGAGGCTCTGCCCGCCCGGCACCTTGACGACGACGTCGGGGCGCAGTCGCCCGCCGTCGCCGTCGGTCACGCTGACCTCGGTCTGGAAATCGGCATGTTCGGAGAGGCCGCAGCTTTCGAGGACGTTCTTGAGCTGCTGCTCGCCCCAGCGCCCGCGCGCCTTGGGGGCGTTGCGCAGCGCGTTGACCAGCTTTGCCGCTTCGCTCGACACGCGTTCGGTGCCTTCGCGCATCGCCGCGATCTGGCCGTGAAGCAGGCCGAAGGCATCACGCCGCTCGGCCTCGACCTTGCCGACCGCTTCCTCATATTTCTGCAGCCGCTCGTGGACAGGGTTCAGCAACGCCTTCAGATTTTGCCCCGCGGTCGCTTCGCTCTCCTTGAACCGTGCTTCGGCGCGCTCAAGGAACGCCTTTTGCGCGCTGTCGAGCATGGCTTGCCCAACCTCGCGAAACTGCGTCGTGAGCGCCGCCTGTGCATCCTTGAGCTGTGCAATCTGCGCATCATGCGCTGCGTCGCGGGCGCGCTGTTCGCTGAGCAGCGAGGCGAGCTGGATGTCGGCGGCCTTGCGTGCCTCGGCCTCGGCGGCCAAGTCGGTGACCGCAACCTTGAATCGCTCCGACAGTCCGTCGCGCTCGGCCTTGAGGGCGCCCGACTGACGACCGGCAAACAGCCAGCCGATCAGACCGCCGATCGCGAGAGCAACAAGGGCGACGAGAAACGACATTCCATCCATGTGCGGAACATAGGACGAACGCCGCCCCGCTGGCTAGCCCGTAATTGCCCGCGCCGCTAATCTCGGCTCAGAGCAAATCGCTCGAAACATCGAGTTCGCGCACCCGCCGCTTCTGCCGCGCCGCGTCGACCAGCCGGCGCATTTCCTCGCGCCGCTCGGCCGCGCGCTCGATATAGGGCATCACCAGCGCGCCCGCGCGCGTCGTCTCGTCGCTCGAATCGATGCCGATCGTGCCGATCCCCGCCCATTGGTTGATCAGGGTGAAATCCATCCGGACGTCCTTGACGCGGTACAGCTCGATCTCGTCGATGCTTTTGACAAAAATGCCCTTGCGCAGGATCAGCCGGTCCTCGGTCAGTTCATAGGTCACGTCGAGAAAGCGGATCCACTGGACGAGGATGATCAGGAAGCCGACGCCGACGAGGCACAGGAGCAAGGTCAGCCATCCGAGCAGCGTTCCCCGCAGCCAGCCCCAGGTCGAAGAACGAAAGCGGTCGAGGACTTCGGGCATGGGCGTCTCCTGCGTTCAGATGAGATAGATCACAACATAGCGCGCGACCAGCAGCGAAAGGATCGCGATGCTCCAGCGGCGATCCTTGACGACCATTGCGGCGGCCATCAGCGCCACGAGAACGAGGGTCATGATCCACGCGATCGGGCGCGCCAGACTTGCCGCCAGGTCGGGCAGCGACAGATAATAGCCCAGCTGCGCAACAGCAGCACCAGCAACAACCCCAGCACGATGCGCCGGACGCGGAAATAATGGACGTCGAGATTGGCGAACCCCTCCGGGTGCGAGGGAAAGACCAGCCGCGCGGCGAGGAAATAAACGCTGGCGAAGGCGGCGACCGCCATCAGCGTGGTGGTCGACACCGCGATGCTGCCGCGCGCGACCCACGCCGCGCTCCAGAAGGATAACAGGTCGAGCATGACAAAGATCGCGAGCAGCGGGGTCAGCCAGCCGATCGAAAACGCCTCACGCTCCGCCTGCGCCGCAAAGCGCACCTCGAGCGCGCGGCCCAGTCCGCCGAGCAGTTCGACCATCGAGAGGCCGAGCAACAGGCTGTAGAGAGCGAAGACAAATTCGAAATCGCTCATGCAGCGCTCCATTCTTCGGGCAGGATCGCGCGATACGCCGCAACCCCCGGCGCGCCGCCCACGACGACGCCCTGCATGAGCAGCCAGTAATGGCGCACGATCTCGGCTTGCTGCTCCAGCCCATAGCGTTCCAGCAGCCAGCCAGGTTTCAGGCTGTAGCCATAGGTCGCGAAGGGGTGGCGCATCAGTACCAGATACCAGCGGCCGCGCGTCTGCGCCTGCCACACATGCGTCATTTCGTGGATGAACAGCCCTTTGAGGCGCTGCGACGCGGCACTGAAATCGTCGCAGTACAGATTGCCGTGCGGGTTGAAATGCAGGCTGCCCATCGGCGCCATCACGACGCCGCGCGGCTGGAAGAATATCCATTTATGGTGACAGATGCGCACGCAGTCATAGGCGATCGCGTCGCCGAACACGGTCCGGGCGAGCGCGATTTCCCCCGGCGTCAGCGGTCGCGACGGACGCGGCACCCCGCGTTTATTTCTTCGCAGCGTCCGGCGCCGCCGTTTCGGCGCCCTTCTCCATCGAACCATGGCCCATTGCGCCATGGTCGGCGGTGGCCGCGCCGCCTTCGGCGGGCTTGATCACCATGTCGAAGAGGATGCGTTCATTATTGTTGTTGGTAAAGACGAACGCCATCGGCAGCTTGCCGGCGCGCACGGCGGCGCCGTTGATGCCCCAGATCATCAGATGCTTGCCGCCTTGCTTGAACACCAGTTCGCCCTTGGCGGGAACCTCGGCGCGGAGCAGCGGCTTCATCGTCATCATGCCGTTTTCCTTGACGCTTTCGTGCATCTCGACGCGCTGCGCGAGGTCGGCGGTGACCGCGACGAGTTCGACCGGCTGCGGCCCGCCTTGGACGCGGAAATAGCCCACCGCCGGACGATCCGGGGTCGCCCCCATCACGATATGTCCGCTGACCACGTTGAGCGGCTTTCCGGCGCCCAGATTTTCGCCGCAGCCCGTCAGGCTGAGCGCGGTGGCGGCAAGGGCGGCAAGGGCAAAGGGTTTCATTTTGGGAGGACTCCGTAAAAGCGCGATATTTTCGGATTCCAGATAGGCGGTCAAAACCCTTGTGCCAAGGATTAGCGCACCTATATCGCCCCCATCAAACCCCATGGGACTCAACGGACGGCGTGCCTTTTCAGGGCGCCGGAGAAGCAACAAGGACCTATTATCAATGGCCAAAGTGATCGGGATCGACCTCGGCACCACGAACAGCTGCGTCGCGGTGATGGAAGGCGGAAAACCCAAAGTTATCGAAAATGTCGAAGGCACGCGCACGACTCCGTCGATCGTCGCCTTTGCCAAGGATGGCGAGCGCCTGATCGGCCAGCCGGCGAAGCGCCAGGCCGTCACCAACCCCGAAAACACGATTTTTGCGGTGAAGCGCCTGATCGGCCGCCGCTTCGACGATCCGATGACCAAGAAGGACATGGAACTCGTCCCCTATACCATCGTCAAGGGCGCCAACGGCGACGCGTGGGTCAAGGCGGGCGGCGAGGATTATTCGCCGTCGCAGATCAGCGCGTTCATCCTCCAGAAGATGAAGGAAACCGCCGAAGCCTATCTGGGCGAAAAGGTCGAGCAGGCGGTGATCACCGTTCCCGCCTACTTCAACGACGCACAGCGCCAGGCGACCAAGGACGCCGGCAAGATCGCGGGCCTCGAAGTGCTGCGCATCATCAACGAGCCCACCGCGGCCGCGCTCGCCTATGGCCTCGACAAAACCGAGAACAAGACGATCGCCGTCTATGACCTTGGCGGCGGCACCTTCGACATCTCGATCCTCGAAGTCGGCGACGGCGTGTTCGAGGTGAAGTCGACCAACGGCGATACCTTCCTCGGCGGCGAGGATTTCGACAGCAAGCTGGTCGAATATCTCGCCGACGGGTTCAAGAAGGATGAAGGCATCGACCTGCGCGGCGACAAGCTGGCGCTCCAGCGGCTCAAGGAAGCCGCCGAAAAGGCGAAGATCGAGCTGTCGTCGGCCGCGACGACCGAGGTCAACCTGCCGTTCATCACCGCCGACGCCAACGGGCCGAAGCACCTTGTCAAGACGATCACCCGCGCCGACCTTGAAAAGCTGGTCGAAGAGCTGGTCAAGCGCACCCTCGAGCCGTGCAAGAAGGCGATCAAGGACGCCGGTGTTTCGGCGAGCGAGATCGACGAAGTCGTGCTCGTCGGCGGCATGACGCGTATGCCGCGCGTGCGCGAAGTCGTGAAGGATTTCTTCGGCAAGGAACCGCACACCGGCGTGAACCCCGACGAAGTCGTCGCGATCGGCGCCGCGATCCAAGCGGGCGTGCTGCAGGGCGACGTCAAAGACGTGCTGCTGCTCGACGTGACCCCGCTGTCGCTGGGTATCGAGACGCTGGGCGGCATCATGACCAAGATGATCGACCGCAACACGACGATCCCGACCAAGAAGTCGCAGGTTTATTCGACGGCCGACGATAACCAGTCGGCGGTGACGATCCGCGTGTTTCAGGGCGAGCGCGAAATGGCGCAGGACAACAAGCTGCTCGGCCAGTTCGATCTCGTCGGCATCCCGCCCGCCCCGCGCGGCGTGCCGCAGATCGAGGTGACCTTCGACATCGACGCCAATGGCATCGTGTCGGTCCATGCCAAAGACAAGGGCACCGGCAAGGAACAGCAGATCAAGATCCAGGCCAGCGGCGGCCTGTCGGACGCCGACATCGACCAGATGGTCAAGGACGCCGAACAGTTCGCCGAAGAGGATAAGGCGCGCCGCGAAGCGGCCGAAGCGAAGAACAACGCCGAAAGCCTGATCCACTCGACCGAACGCCAGATCGCCGAACATGGCGATAAGGTTGACGCGGGCCTGAAGTCCGAGATCGAGGCCGCGATCGCCGAAGCCAAGAGCGCGGTCGAGGGCGGCGACGCCGCTGCGATGACCGAAAAGGCCGGCGCACTCGCGCAGGTCGCGATGAAGCTCGGCCAAGCGATCTACGAGAAGGAGCAGCAGTCGGCCGCGTCCCCCGGCGCCGATGATGCCGGCGCGGCGAAGAGCGACGAAGACGTCGTCGATGCCGAATTCTCGGAAGTCGAAGACGACAAGAAGTAAGAATGAAACTCTCTCCGCCGCGCCCCTTAGGTGCGGCGGAGTTGAGGGGGCTTTTGGACTATGTCGCTCGACATCGATTATTACGAACTGCTGGAAGTCGAACGCACCGCCGACGATGCGGCGCTGAAGGCGAGCTACCGCAAGCTCGCGATGAAATATCACCCCGACAAGAATCCGGGGTGCGGCGACAGCGAAGCGCGCTTCAAGGCGATCAGCGAAGCCTATGACTGCCTGAAGGACCCGCAGAAACGCGCTGCATACGACCGCTTCGGCAAGGCCGGCGTCAACGGCGGCGCGGGCGGTTTCGGCGGCAATGGCGCCGATTTCGGCGACATCGGTGATATTTTCGAATCGATTTTCGGCTCGGCCTTTGGCGGCGGCCGCCAGCAGCGCGGACCCGCGCGCGGCGCCGACCTGCGTTACGACATGGAAATCCGGCTCGAGGACGCGTTCACGGGCGTCACGCGCGAAATCCAGGTCGACGTCGCGGCACGCTGTGAGACGTGCGACGGATCGGGCGCCAAGCCCGGCACCCAGACCAACCGCTGCACGACCTGCGCCGGCCACGGCAAGGTGCGCGCGCAGCAGGGTTTCTTCATGGTCGAGCGCACCTGTCCGACCTGCCAGGGCGCAGGCGAGGTCATCGCCGACCCTTGCAACGCCTGCCACGGCGAAGGCCGCGTTGACCGGCGCAAGACGCTGACCGTCAACATCCCGCCGGGCGTCGACGAAGGAACGCGCATCCGCCTGTCGGGCGAGGGCGAGAGCGGCGCGCGCGGCGCGGCGCCGGGCGACCTTTACATCTTCCTCCACATGGCGCGCCACAAGGTGTTCGAGCGTGAGGGCACGACGCTGTTCACGCGCGCGCCGATCAGCTTCACGACCGCGGCACTCGGCGGCGAGATCAGCATTCCGGGCCTCGACGGCAAGAAGCACGACATCAATATCCCGGCGGGCATCCAGTCGGGCAAGCAGCTCCGCCAGCGCGGCGCGGGCATGCCGGTCCTGAACGGCCGCGGTCACGGCGACCTCGTCATCCAGATCGACGTCGAAACGCCGACGCGGCTCACCGCCCGGCAGAAAGAACTGCTCTGCGAATTCCGCGAGACCGAGACGGGCGAGGAATGCCCGGCAAGCCAGGGCTTCTTCGGCCGCATCAAGGAAATGTGGGACGATCTGACCGATTAACGGCGTTCACCCCAGTCCGCCAAAGCATGGCGAAGCCGTCCATAGCGGTATAAGCTACCCTCTATAGCTCCGCTATGTTCGCAACGACGAAGGGGACGATATGCAACTCGGCGTTTTTTCGGTCAGCCTCGCGGTCAAGAATCTAGCCGCATCGCACGCCTTTTATCGCAAGCTCGGCTTTGAGGACCTCGGCGGCAACGCCGAGCATGGCTATCTGATTCTGAAGAATGGCTCCACGGTGATTGGCCTGTTTCAGGGGATGTTCGAGGGCAACATCCTGACTTTCAACCCGGGATGGGATGAAAATGCCCAGTCCGTCGATCCCTTCACCGACGTGCGCGAGCTTCAGCAACGGTTGAAGGACGCCGGAATCGAGCTGACCTCCGAAGCCGATCCGACAGGCAGCGGGCCAGCGAGCTTCACGCTGGTGGATCCCGACGGCAACGCCATCCTGATCGACCAGCATCGCTAGGGTCGGCCAATCTCGCCTCTGAGTTCGGCGATGAGGGCTTTCACCTTGGGCAACCGCCCCTCCTCTTCGTCGAGGATCGCGTGGAACGCGTGGCGCTTGATCGCTTTCAGCTCGTCCGCCGCCAGCGCTCCCTCGCCCGTGACGCTGCTCGCGACGATGTCGATCAGCCGGTCGGCACCGTGGAGCCGTCCCCACAAATAGTCGTTCTCGCGGTACGCGCGGCTGAAGAAGGCCCCGAAGCTGTTGAACTCGACCCCCTTGAGCATCGCCGCCGCGCCGCCGGTGCGGATCGCGGTCGCGTCGGAGGGCGAGATGCGGTCGATCTTGATCGGGTCGAATTCGTCGAACCCCTCCCCCTGCAACAGCGGCAGCGTCGCGATGTCGTAAAAGGGATAGCCCAGATAGGCGAAGAGCATCGTCCGCCGGTCGTCTCTGGGCAGTTTGGCGAGCGCCGCCGCGATCACCTCGTCAGTCGCTGCATCGAGCGCGACAAGGTCGCGGCGCGCGGCGATCGCGTCGATCCACTGCCCGGGCTCGGTATCGGCAGGCACGTCGAGGTCGGCGAGCCACGCATCACCCTCGCGCTCGAGATATTGGCCGAGCGCGGCAAAGATCGTCTCGCGCATTTGTTCGCACGCCGGATCGCGCCGCTCGCGCGTCGCCTCGACCGATGCGTCGAGTTCCCGCGCAAGGAAGCGCAGGCGGCGAATACGGAAACCAAGGTCGTGGGTGCGGAAAAATTCGATCGCCTCGCCGCTCGCACCCGCACCCTTCTTGCCCGAAATCCGGTCGAGCCCGCGCGCGCGCGCTTCGGTCCACATCGCAATCCGGCGGTTGATCACATGCACCGGCCCCTCGGGCGGGACGAGCCGGTCGACGACGTTTGCGATTTCGTCGATCACCGCCGACAGCTTGAGATGCCCATAGGGCGCAAAGGCGAAACCCGCGCGCGCCGCCGCCTGATCCTGCGCCTTCGCGCGCCATTTCGCGAGCCGCGCCGGGGTCGGCGTGTCGAGGAAGAAGGTCGTGCCGAACAGCGCCGCGACCTGCTCCTCGACCTCGACCTTCATCGCGTCGATGATGTGCTGCATGCGGCGAATGCGGCGCGACATGCCCTCGATCATCTCGATATTTTCGCGAATCGGCTGTTCGCGCGGGATCGCCGACAGCGAGCCGAGGATCGTCGGCAGGAAGCCGGGAAGCTGACCCTGTTCGTCGGGTTCCCCCGGCCTGCCGATGCTGATCGATTTATAGTCGGGCTTGGGATCGATATAGATGAAGCGCCGGTCGATCTCGCGCCGCGCCGGGCGCTGCTTGAGCGCCGCGATCGCCGGCCGGAAGGGCGCGTTGGCGAGCACCGACCCGTCGATGAGCACGCGGTCGGCGGGGTCGGCATCGCGTGCGCGCGGCAACTGCGCGCGGATGAAGGCGTCGCGGCCGGGCCAGCGGGCGCCGCGCTTTTCCAGCGCCGTGTCGAGCTCGCGCAGCGTGAAGGGCGGAAAGGCGCCCGGAAAACTTGCGGTCGCGCGCGCCGCAGCGACGAGCCCCGGCACATCGTCGAGCCGCTTGCCCGCGCGGCCGTCCTGCCGGAATTGCATGACTAGCCGATGCTCCTGCTCGGTCACGCGCGGCGGACTGTTGAGCGTCAGCTGTTCCTTGTGCCCGGCAAAATCGGTGACCGATACGATCAGGTCGATGGGCTGCGCGGCGGGGACCAGCGGCGGGCCGTGCGTGCCCGCGTCCATCGCGTCGAAGGCGTCGAGGAGCAAGTTGGTGAACGTCTCGCCGCCAAAGGGCGGTTCGAACCAGCGCGCGCGCACGAACCGCGACAGCTTCGCGCGCACCTCATCCTGCGCGCCTTCGCCGACGGTGCGGTCGATCGCGTTGCCGCGCCGCTTCATCGCCCAGCCGGCGATCGGCACCGCCCAGAATTTCGTCATCGCCGACAAGGGCCGCGCGTCGGGATCGAGCAGGCTATCGACGTCGGCGTCGTCCAGCCACAGTTCGGTGAGCGGATCGAGCGATTTGCCCGTCGCGAGCCCCCGCGCGAGGAAGATGCCGTTGATCCCGCCCGCGCTCGCCCCCGCGATGATATCGGGGAGGACGCGCAGCTTGATGTTGGCCCGATCGGCGATCGCGGCGAGCAGGTCGCGGTAGACGCCGCCCGACCCCGCCATCGCCTCGCGGTCGTGAAAAGCGCGCGAGGCTGCGGCGAGCCGCCAGATCTCTTTGGTGATGCCGTGCATATAAACGGCGAGGCTGATGCCGCCGTAACAGATCAGGGCGAAGCGTAGTTCCTTTTCCCGCATTGCTGGAGTGATAGCGCGCTTTGACGAGCCTGTCCCCTGTCCCTTGGTCGACACAGGCTTGCCTTTCCTCTTGCTTTTGCGAATGTGTCGCACTAGCGCGCGCTCCGACACAGGAGTTTTAGATGAATCGCACATTCGCTCTCGCCGCGCTCGCCTGCACGGCGCTGTCCTCGCCCACGTTCGCGCAGGATATGGCGCCCGCCGACACGACGGAGGACGAAGGCACGATCATCGTCACTGCGGCGCGCACGATCCTGCCGCCGAACGCGCTGCCTCTGACGATCGAGGTGATCGACAAGGATGCGCTCGACCAGCAGATCGCAATCGCGGGGTCGGTCACCGACGCGGTCGCGACGCTCTCGCCCAGCTTCTCGCCGACGCGCCAGAAACTTTCGGGCGCGGGCGAAACGCTGCGCGGCCGCTCGCCGCTCTATGCGATCAACGGCATCCCGCAATCGACCCCGCTGCGCGACGGCAGTCGCGACGGTTTCACCATCGACGGCTTTTTCGTCGACCGGGTCGAGCTGATCTTTGGCTCGAACGCGCTGCAGGGGATTGGCGGCACCGGCGGCATCGTCAACCAGGTCACCGTGGGCGCGCCGACCGAAGAGGGCGTGTCGGGCCGCGCGCTGCTCCAGGCGACCGCCGACAATGATTTCTCCGACGAGGGCATGGGCGGCAAGGTCGCGGGCCTGGTCCAGTATAAGGCGGGGCGCTTCGATGCGTCGGTCGGCGCCGCCTGGGAACGGCGCGGCGTCTTTTTCGACGGCGAGGGACGCCCGGTCGGGATCAATCTGACGCAAGGCGAAACGCAGGATTCGGAAACGCTCTCGCTGTTCGGTCGCTTCGGTTACGCGGTGACCGACACGATGCGTCTCGATCTGATCGCCAGCCGCTTCGAACTCGAAGGCGACGGCGATTATGCCGCGGTTGCGGGCAACAAGCTTGGCGGCGTGCCGACGAGCGCGGAGCCGGGGATCGCGCCGGGCGTCCCCGCAACGGGGCGCACCGAAAGCGTCGCGCTGTCGCTCACCGACACCGACCTTGGCGGTGGCAATTTCATCAGCCAGATTTTCTGGAACCGCAGCCGCGACACCTTCGGCGGCGAACCCAACCCGATCGCGACCTTTCAGGACCCGGCGATTGCGCAGACGGGCACGCTGTTCGACCAGTCGCAGAACCGCAGCCGCAAATATGGCGGCAAGCTGAGCTATGAACGCACGGTGCCGGGGCTCGATGCGCTGACGCTGATCGCGGGGTTCGACGCGCTGTGGGATTCGACCGAGCAGCGGCTGATCGCGACCGACCGGGCCTGGGTGCCGCCGACCGATTTCCGTAGCCTTGCGCCCTTCGGGCAGGCGAACCTCAAGCTCGCAGACGGTCTTGTCCGGCTCGCGGGCGGCGTGCGCTACGAAAATGTGAAGATCACGATCGACGATTATCGCACGCTCGCGTCGACCACCTTCGTTGCCTGCTCGGCGACGGTGACGACCAATTGTGGCCCATCGACCTATGGCGGCGTCGCCGTCGCGGGCGGCAGCCCGACCTTCGACGATGTGCTGCTGAACGGCGGCGTGATCGTTGAGCCGGTGCCCGGCATTCGCGCCTATGCAAGCTATGCCGAGGGCTATACCGTCCCTGACGTCGGCCGCATCACCCGCGCCGTCCGCACGGCGGGCACCGACATCGACAATTTCCTCGACATCTCGCCCATCGTCTCGAACAATCGCGAACTGGGGGTCGAGGTAGCGCGCGGCCCGCTTGATGCCAGCGCAACCTATTTCTGGTCGTCGAGCAAGAAGGGTCAGTTGCTCATCGCGAAGCCCGACGGCATTTTCGAGGTGCTGCGCCAGCGCGTCGAGATCGAAGGGCTCGAAATCAACCTGGCGGTCAAAATGCCGATCGACGGGCTTACGCTCTCGGCGGGCTATGCGCATATCACCGGCCGGTTCGACGACGACGAGGACGGCGTCGTCGAAACCGACCTCGACGGCGCGAATATCTCGCCCGACCGGCTGAACCTCGCCGCAGCCTATGCCAACGGCCCCGTCTCGGCGCGCGTGCAGACGCAATTCTACCTGGCGCGCACCTTCCGCGGCCCGAACCGCGACGCGCGCAACGATTTCGAAGGCTACAACCTCACCGACGCGATCGTCCGCTATCAGACCGGCCTCGGCGGGGTCAGCTTCGCGGTATCGAACCTGTTCGACAAGCAATATATCAGCTACGCGAGCGACACCCAGCGCCCGACCGACAATTTCTTCAACTTCGCGGGGCGCGGGCGGACCTTCACGCTCGGCTGGGACTACCGCTTTTAAATGATGAAGCTGCTCGACACGCTCCACCGCTGGACGGGGGGCCTGATCGGCCTGGTGCTCGCGATGCTCGGCCTGTCGGGCACGATCCTGCTCTACGAGCATCTATGGATCGGGGTGCCAGGCACGGGCGATGCGCTGCGCAGCGACCTCGCGACGGTCGCCGCGACCACCGAAAAGCTGATGGCGATGCCCGGCGCGCAGGGCATCATCTACGCAGACGAGCGCTTCAGGCTGCACCAGCTACGTTTTGGAGAGGGCGCGGGCGCATACGCCAGCCAGTCGGGCGAGATCGCGACGCGCTGGGCGAGCCAGTGGGAGCGGCCCGAACTCTGGATCTTCGACTTCCACCATCACCTGTTCGCCGGCGACAGCGGCGAATGGGTGATCGGCGTCGCGGGGCTGTGCGGGCTGTTCTTCGTGATCAGCGGCGTCATCCTGTGGTGGCGCACGCGGCGGACATTCCAGCTTCGCCTGTGGCCGAAGCGCCTGTCGCGCCCGTCGATCCTCATGCACCACCGCGACCTCGGCATCGTCGTCGCGCCCTTGCTGCTGATCTCGATCGTCACCGGCACGATGATGATCTTCCGCCCCTTCGCACTCGGCATGGTCGCGCCCTTCGGCCCTGTCGCCGAAACCGCGAAAGCGCTCGAGCCACCGAAATACCGGGGCGGCCCGCTCGCCGAAAAACCCGACTATACCGCGATGTTAACCGAGGCACGCCGCCGCTTCCCCGACGCCGAATTCCGCATCCTCAGCCTGCCCCGCAAGGCGGGCGATCCGATCAGCCTCCGAATGAAGCAGCCCGACGAATGGCTGCCCAATGGCCGTTCGACGCTGGCGTTCGACGCCGCGACGGGCGAGGTGCTCGGCGCGCGCGACGCGCTGAAACTCCCGCCCGGCGCGCAGGCTTTCAATAAGGCTTTCCCGATCCACGCGTCGAAGGTCGGCGGCTGGGCGTGGCGCATCCTGCTCACGATCTCGGGCCTCGCGATGGCGATGCTCGGCAGCCTTGCTGTATGGACCTTCTGGTTCAGGCGACCGAAAGCCGCGAAGCACCCGGCAAAGAAGACGGCGCTGGCGTCGATATAGACACGAGCTTATGCTTGGGGTGGCGTCGTCATTTTCCAAAGTTCAGTGAAGTTCAACCTTCTGCAGCCCCTATTGGCTGCGCCCGAGGAGAACACGCGCGCGCTTGCTGGCCGCTTCCTCAACCCGGGCTGCGACCGGTTTTGCCCACATATTAAAGGGCCGAACCAAGGCTGCCACAGCCGGATAATGTAGGACAGCGCTCCTTTTTTTGCTGCGGATATCCGTTTTGGCGTGGTCAGCGGACGTTGCGGCCCCACCCTTCGTCATCCCGGACTTGATCCAGGATCCATCGTACCGACGAAGTCATGGACCCCGGATCAAGACCGGGTGACGATGAAATGAAGATCGGTCTTCGGGCGTCACCCACCGTTTGCGCGAATCCATTTTTCGACCACCGGCGCAATCTCGTCGCGCCATTTGCGGCCGTTGAAAATACCGTAGTGACCCACGCCCTTCGCCATCAGATATTTCTTCTTGTCGGGGGGTAGCGTCTTGGCGAGCGTCAGCGCCGCCTTGGTCTGGCCGATTCCCGAAATATCGTCGCGTTCGCCCTCGATCGCCAAGATCGCGATATCCTCGATCGCGCCGACATCGACCGGTTGGCCGCGATGCGTCATCTCGCCCTTGGGCAGCAGATGGCGCTGGAACACGACATCGACCGTCTGGAGGTAGAATTCCGCCGTCATGTCGCACACGGCGCGATATTCGTCGTAAAATTCCTTGGTCTTGTCGGCGCTCTCGCCATCGCCGTCGACCAGATGTTTGAACATCTCCCAATGGCTCATCATATGATTGCCGAGGTTCATCGACATGAAACCCGCGAGTTGCAGGAAGCCCGGATAGACGCGGCGCCCGGCGCCCGGATACCAGGCCGGAACGGTCGCGATCACATTTTCCTGGAACCAGGCATAGGGCCGCGTCGTCGCATGTTCGTTGACCGCGGTCGGCGCCTTGCGCGTGTCGATCGGCCCGCCCATCATCGTGAGCGTTCTGGGACGGCACTTATGCTTGTCGGCAGCCATGACCGCCGCGGCGGCGAGGCTGGGCACCGACGGCTGGCACACCGCCAGCATATGCGCGCCCGGCCCGATATGCTCGAGCCACGCGATCAGATAGTCGACATAATCGTCGAGGTCGAACTTGCCGGCTTCGAGCGGGACGTTGCGCGCATCGCGCCAGTCGGTGATCCACACATCATGGCCGGGCAGCATCCGCTCGACCGTGCCGCGCAGCAGCGTCGCATAATGACCCGACATCGGCGCGACGATCAGCAACTTGGGCGCACCCTTGCTTCCCTTGTGCTTGAAATGCTTGAGCTGGCCGAACGGCTTGCGCGCCTCGATCGCCTCACTCACGCGGACCGTCTCGCCGTCAACGATCGTCTCGTACAGCTCGAACCCTGGCTTGCCGCGCGGCGCCGCCGCATGCGCAAAGACTTCGAGCGCCGAGGCGAACATCGGGCTGCCGCCGAAATAGCCGAGCGGATTCGCCGGATGCTGCATGACCTGGGCGCCCGCGGTCGCGAGCGCACTCGCCCCGGCGAGCCAATTCTTCTGCATGTCAAACGCGTGATACAGCATATTCAAATCGTTCCTTGCGTAGCCCGGCGGCGCTCTGTCGGCACCTGCTCCTTGGCGGGCAGTCTAGGGGCTCGATTTCATTGTGCAATGCATCAAAATCACTGCGGGGCGTATCGAAAGCGAATAATCGTTGCTGCCGCGCGGCTTTATGATCGCGCCGCTTCAAAGCGCGTGAAGTCAGGCCGCATTCTGCATCGTTGAGCGCTGAGGTCGGCGCTGCTAGGGCCGGTGCGATGGCAAGCCAACCCGATCTTTCCGACGCGAAAGCCTCCACCGAACCCCGCCGCAAGCTCGGCAGCCTGCGCATGGTGTGGCATTATGCCAGCCGCTATCCGCTGCAACTGGTGATCGCCGCGATCGCGCTCGGCATCGCCGCGCTCGCGACGCTTGCCATCCCCTGGCAGTTCAAGGCGATGATAGACAGCGGCTTCATCGCCGGCGGTGGCGACGTCGCGCCGCATTTCCGGCTTTTCTACGCCATCTGCGTCGCGCTCGCGCTTGCCACAGCGCTGCGCTTCTACTTCGTCAGTTGGCTTGGCGAGCGCACGGTCGCCGATATCCGGCAGGCGGTCCAACGGAACCTGCTGCGCCTCGCTCCCGGTTTCTTCGAGGAAAATCGTCCGTCCGAAATCGCGTCGCGGATGACGTCGGATACCGCGATCATCGAGCAGGTCGTCGGCACCACCGTTTCGGTGGCCTTGCGCAACACCGTCATGGGGATCGGCGGCATCATCTATCTGTTCAGCCTGTCGCCAAAGCTCACCGCAGGCATCCTGCTCGGCATCCCTGTCATCATCCTGCCGATCGTCCTCCTCGGCCGCCGGCTCCAAAAAGTCTCCCGCACCAGCCAGGACCGCGTCGCCGACATCGGCGCTACCACAGCCGAACAAATGGGGGCGATGAAGATCGTCCAGGCGTTCGGGCAGGAAGCGCGCGAGGCCGACCGTTTCGCCGCAGCGGTCGAGGCGAATTTCGCAACCGCGAAGCGCCGGATTCGCCTGCGCGCGATCATTACCGCGACGGTGATCGGCCTGCTCTTCGGGGCGATCACCACCCTGCTCTGGTACGGTGCCGAGGGGGTCGCCCAAGGGACGATCACGGGCGGCACCATCGCCGCCTTCGTTCTTACCGGGGGCCTCGTCGCGGGTGCTTTCGGGGCGCTGACCGAAGTCTATGGCGACCTTCTCCGCGCCGCCGGCGCGGCCGAGCGCTTGAGCGAATTGCTGAACGCCGAAGCGACGATCGCCCCGCCCGCGAAGCCGAGCCGCTTTCCCGAACCGTCGGTCGGGACGCTCGAGTTTGCGAACGTCGAGTTCCATTATCCGACGCGCCCCGACGCCCCCGCACTCCACGATTTCAGCCTTGCGATCCGCCCGCGCGAGACGGTCGCCATCGTCGGCCCGTCGGGCGCGGGCAAATCGACGCTTTTCCAACTCGCCGAGCGCTTCTACGATCCGCAGCGCGGGCAGATCCGCCTCGACGGCGTGCCGCTCATCGACGCCGACCCCGCGGACATCCGCGCGCGCATCGCGATGGTACCGCAAGAAACGGTGATTTTCGCTGCCTCCGCGCGCGACAATCTGCGCTATGGCAATTGGGACGCCACCGACGAGCAATTGTGGAATGCGGCGCGCGCCGCCAATGCAGAGGAGTTTTTGCGCAAACTGCCGCAGGGGCTCGACACCTTCATGGGCGAAGGCGGCGCCCGCCTGTCGGGCGGCCAGCGCCAGCGCGTCGCGATCGCCCGCGCGCTGCTCCGCCGCGCGCCGCTCCTGCTGCTCGACGAAGCGACCTCGGCGCTCGACGCCGAATCCGAAAAGCTCGTCCAGGACGCGCTCGAAACACTGATGCACGACCGCACGACGATCGTCATCGCGCACCGCCTCGCGACCGTACGCGCCGCCGATCGCATCGTTGTGATGGACGACGGCCGGATCGTCGAAGAAGGCAAGCATGACGAACTCGTCGCCGCCGACGGCCTTTACGCCCGCCTCGCGCGGCTCCAGTTCCAGGACAGTCTCGCCGCAGCCTGACATCCACCCACCGAAGGATATGACGATGCTTTACGACCTGACCGTACCGGCGTGGCAGAATGGCCTCAAAGCGCTCTCCAGCGAATTGGCGCGCGCACGCACCTGGGGCGAGGAAAATGCCGTGGGTGAATTGCAGTTCGCCGTCGCGCGACTCGCGCCCGACATGTTCCCGCTCGCATCGCAGGTCCGCTTCAGTTGCGCGCAGACGTTGCAACCACTCGCGCGGCTCGCCGGTATCGACATACCGGACTTTGCCGAGGACGCTCCCGGTTTCGGCGGTATGCAGGAGCAGATCGCGGCGGCGCTCGCCATTCTCGAAACGGTCGACCGCGACGCCATGGGCAGCGATCCCGATCATATGGTCAGCTTTACCCTGCCGAACGGCATGACCTTCGACATGCGCGCCTTCGACTATGTCCGCGACTGGGCCCAGCCGCAGTTTTTCTTCCACCGCACGACGGCCTACGCGATCATGCGCCATATGGGCGTCCCGCTCGGCAAGGCCGATTATGTCGGCTATATGATGCGCTATCTGCGCGCCGGCACGGCCCCGGCGGCCTGACCGGCGGCGGGCGCCGCCCGCGTCAGATCAGCCCGCTATATTGGTGGATGCCGGGAAAGGCGAGCTTGGTCCCGCCGTTGCGCCGGATCGCGCCGATCGCTTCGTCGACGCGCAGATAGCGCGCCCGCGCATCGGGTTCGAGCAGGATCGCCGCGGGCTCGGGCCGCTCGGCGGCCCGTTTCACCAACAGGCCAAGTTGGGCAAGGTCGACCGCCTCGTCGTTCCAGCGGATCACGTCAGCGGTGTCGATGGTCACGCGATTTTCTTCGAGTATACGGCTGTTCGCTGGCGGTTCGCCGGGCAATGTCACATCGACGCTGTGCGTCGGCCGCGGGATGGTGATGATGAACATCACCAACATCACCAGCATGACATCGATCAGCGGCGTCGTGTTGATATCGGGCCCGCCGCTGGGGTCGGCCCGGAAAATGCTGCGATGGAACAGGCTACGGCGTCTTTGCATCGTCACTCTCCCCGCAAAGGGATGCCCGCATGCGTCGGGCATCCGCCCCGGACGAGGGCTCAAGACCATCCCGCGCCCTCAAAGTGATGGTATATCATCTTTGGAGCTTGGCAAGCGAGATCCGAATCCGCGCCGGTCGGCACCGACGACAGCACGCGCATAAAGAAAGGGCGGCACCTTGCGGTACCGCCCTTCTTTTTCTTCCAGTCCCCGTCGGGGATGGAAATCGGTCTTACATGCCCGAGTTCGGACCGTAAGTGATTTCCACGCGACGGTTCTGGTCGTTGCGGACGCCGTCGGCGGTCGCAACGGCCGGACGGGTTTCGCCGAAGCCCTGCGCGCTGATCGAGCCATCCGAGATACCGCGAGCGGTCAGATAGCTGCGAACCGCGTCGTTGCGGCGGTTCGACAGGCCGACGTTGTACGTCGCCGAACCCGAACGGTCGGCGTGACCGGCGAGCATGACCTGCGTACCCGTGCAGCCACGGTTGTAGGCGCTGATCGCGTTGTCGAGCGTCGAAGCCGCTTCCGGCGTGATGTTCGACTGATCCCAGTCAAAATACACGATGTACGGTCCGGGCG
>NZ_LNSA01000019.1 GCF_001468465.1 Sphingopyxis sp. H115 | reverse complement strand
GGGCGGCGGGCTGGCGACGGGAGCCGGGCGTTCGGGCCGCGGCCGGACGGCGCCCGGTCCACCGCCGGGGCGTCCCGGAACGGCGGCGGCAGGGGGGGCGCCGGGATTGCCCGCGCCGCGGCCCGGACGCGGGCCGCGCGGTCCGTCGGGATGGCCGTCGCCGCGGTTCCAGCCGCCGGGGCGATCCGGACGTCCCGGCCCCCGGTCCGGCCGGCCGGGATTGCCGGCCGCGGGGGGTGTTCCGGGGTTGCCGCGGCCAGGGCGCGTGGCGCCCGGGCGGTCGCCATCGCGGTCGCCGCGGTTCCAGCCGCCGGGGCGTCCCGGCCTGCCATCGCCGGGTTTCCCGTCGCGGTCGCCATGATGCCAGCCGGGGCGTCCCGGCTTCCAATCCTTGCGACCGCCATGATGTTTCCACCAGGCGCGGCGCCCGCCCCAATAGTTCAGATACTGGCCGCGGAGCGGATAGCGGTTGCGGTAGTTATCGAACATCCACAGCCCATAGCCAGGATAATAATAGCTGTCGTACCAGCCGCCGCCGAACCCGATATTGACGAAGCCGCTGCCATAATCGGAGGCGTCGTAGCAATCATAGCCATAGCCGTCGTCATAGGCATAGCCGTCATAATCATAATAAGCGTTGCCATAGCGCGCGGCGCAGTCGCCGCCCGAGGCATAGCCCGCCCCATAGACGTCGCCATAATAGCAGCCGCCGAGCGTCGTCGTCGCAAGCGCGCCGAGCGCGATCGAGAGGGGGCGCTTCAGACTCTTCGCCATAGCTTTTTCCTTTTGGGTCCAACGGATGCGACCCGTCATCTTGGACCCCAACATGTCCGAGTCGAGTTGAATTTGCGGTGAATGGTGTTCCGCGCCCCGAAAGGCCTTACTTGCATCGATGTCAGTAGTTGGGTAGGCCTGTCGCCCGAACATGATGGACGAGGATCGACCGATGAACGCGCCGACGAATATCCAGCCTGCGAAGAGCCTGTGGTCCGAAAAGCGCTTCGGTCCCGACACGCGGCACTGGTTGCCGCGCAATCCCGACAGCGCGATCGATCATATTCCGGGCGAGGATGGCATGCCGGTCATCGGCAACACGCTCGAACAGCTACGCGACTATCCCGCCTTCACGCGCCGCATGGTCGCCAAATATGGCCGCGTCTATCGCAACAACAGTTTCGGCGGGCGCAGCGTCGCGCTGCACGGGCCGGAAGCGAACGAGCTCGTCATGTTCGACCGCGACAAGATCTTCTCGTCCGAGCAGGGCTGGGGCCCGGTGCTCAACCTGCTCTTCCCGCGCGGGCTGATGCTGATGGATTTCGAAAAGCATCGCGCCGACCGCAAGATATTGTCGGTGGCATTCAAGCCCGAACCGATGCGCCACTATGCCGAATCGCTCAATGAAGGGATCAAAGGCCGCATCGGCCAGTGGAGCGGCAAGACCTTCAAATTCTATCCCGCGATCAAGGAACTGACGCTCGACCTCGCCGCAACCAGCTTCCTCGGCATTCCCTGGGGGCCGGAGGCGGACAAGGTCAACAAGGCCTTCGTCGACATGGTGCAGGCGTCGATCGGTGTCGTGCGCGTGCCCTTGCCCTTCACCGCGATGGGCCGCGGCGCGAAGGGGCGCGCCTATCTGGTCGATTATTTCAGCCGGATGGTCCCCGAGCGGCGCGAAGGCGCGGGCGAGGACATGTTCAGCCAGATCTGCCGTACGCGCGATGATGACGGCGAATATATGTCGGTCGAGGCGATCGTCGACCATATGAACTTCCTGATGATGGCGGCGCACGACACCATCACCAGTTCGATCACGACGCTGGTCTGGGAACTGGCGCGCCATCCCGAGTGGCAGGACAAGCTGCGCGAAGAAATGCTCGCCGTGGCTCCCGCGGGCGAGGGGGTCGGGCACAACAGCCTCGGCCAGCTCGAAATGACCGAATGGGCCTTCAAGGAAGCGCTGCGGCTTGTGCCCCCGGTGCCGAGCTTCCCGCGCCGCGCGCTCAAGGATTTCGAATATGGCGGCTATCGCATCCCGGCGGGCACCTCGGTCGGCGTCAGCCCCGCGTTCACGCACATGATGGAAGAGCATTGGCCGCAGCCCGAAAAATTCGACCCGATGCGCTTCTCGCCCGAGGTCGCGCGCGAGCGGCACAAATATGCGTGGGTCCCCTTCGGTGGCGGCGCGCATATGTGCCTCGGGCTGCACTTCGCTTACATGCAAGCCAAAATCTTCTTCCACCATGTCATTACGACGCACCGCATCGTCGTGGCCGACGGATATGCGCCCAAATGGCAGGTGCTGCCGATCCCGCGGCCCAAGGACGGGCTGACGGTGACCTTCGTCCCGCTTGCATAGCAATTCGCGCCTTGGCTGCTAGCCAGGGGTGAGCGTTCGCATATAGTATGACGCCGGGGAACACTCCGGGCGACGTTCCGGACATCGAGCGAGGGGTAGGGCGCCTTGTTTTTCGAAAGCCGGATATTCCGCGGCTGGTATGCGGGCATGATGCTGCTCTGGGTGCTGCTTTTCGCTACGCTGAACTCGCTCGTTTTCCTCTGGGATCATTGGTATTATCCCGCGATCATGGTCCTCGGCGCCTTCGTTGCCGGATTGACCCCCGAAGGCGGCGGCGCGGTCGCCTTTCCGGTGCTCAGCATCTTTCTCGACGTGAAGCGCGAAATGGCGCGCGATTTCAGCCTGATGATCCAATCGGTCGGGATGACGAGCGCGAGCATCTGGATATTATCGCGCCGCGGCCGTCACCTGCCCGCCTACACTCCCGTCATTTGGCTCGTCCTGGTCGCCTTTGGGGGATTCGTCCTCGGCATGCTGTTGCTCCAGTCAATCCCGGTCTTTGTGATCCAGGCTCTGTTCCTCAGCCTGATAACGACCTTCGCGCTTGCTTATGTCTTCGGAAAGCATCGCGGCGTGCGGCCGTTGCTTGCGGTGCGCGGTGCGGGCGACCGGGCGATGCTGGGCGGCGTCGCGCTGATCGGCGGGATGTGCGCCAGCCTGTTCGGCACCGGCGCCGACATCGTCATCTACACTTTGCTCGTCACGCGCTTTCGCATGGACGAAAAGGTCGCGACGCATATCAGCATCATGGTTATGGCTGCGATTTCGATCCTCGGCTATGGCTATCGTTTCTTCTGGGACGGCGACATCAGCGCCTATCAGGTGCAAACTTGGCTCTGCGCCTATCCGGTCGTGCTCTTCATGGCGCCCTTTGGCAGCTATATTCTCGGCAAGCTCAACGTCGAATGGATGCTGCGCGCGATCGTCGCGCTCAACATCTTCCAGATGGTCTATTTTAACTGGAAGAATCCAAGCCTTGAAAAATTCGCCTATTCGGGCGGTTTCTCGCTGGCGCTGTTCGCGATATTCTGGATTTCGCTCGCGCGCCTTGCTCGTGAACGTGCAGCCGGCGTGCGGCCCGATCCGGGGAGTGCGGGCGCGTCGGGCTAGCCCGCACGGCACGGCTTGTGCCGGCGCGGCGGGCGCGCCACTAAGGCCGGGTGAAAAGCCTTCGCCCCTATTTGACCTGGTTCGCCGTCGCGGTGCTGCTGACCCTTGGTGCGATCTTCGGCATGCAATGGGTGCGCACGCATCCCGAGCACCTGCCCGGCGCGCGCTTCGAACTCGCGCATCCGCAGGGGTGGGCCACGCACCGCAAGCTGGTGGCGCTCGCCAGCGACGACAGCGCCTGTTTCGCGGCGTTCGACCGCGCCGGCGCGGGCTATCTGCGGCGACCCGCCATCGGCACGGGCGCGTGCCGGGCGAGCCAGCGCATGATCCTGACCGGCAACCGCTTCGCGCCGACGATGCGGCCCGCGGGCGCCGCGCCGGGCTGTGCGGTGACCGCGGCGCTGATCCTGTGGGACCGCGATGTGGTCCAGCCGCTTGCGCGGAAATATTTCGGGCAAAAGATCGTCGAGATCGAAAATCTCGGCGCTTATAATTGTCGCAAGATCGCGGGACAGCAGGGGCAGAGCGAGCATTCGACCGCCAATGCGATCGACATTTCGGCCTTCGTCCTTGCCGACGGGACGCGCATCACGCTGGTCAATGACTGGACGCCCGGCGACCGGCGCAGCGAGTTCCTGCACGCGGTCCGCGACGAAACCTGCGGGCTGTTCAGCACCGTGCTGTCACCCGACCATAATGACGCGCACGCCAATCATTTCCATTTCGACATGGCGGCGCGAACGGCGGGCTGGACGGTCTGTCGCTAGAGCGGTTTCGAATAGAGGATCGAGCGGGCCTCTTCCTCAAAGCCGCACGCGTTGTGCCAAGCCTGGCTGCCGATATTGTCGAGTTCGACGTCGGACCCGATGTGGTCGTGCCCGCGCTTGCGTGCACGCTCCTCGATCGCCGCAAGCAGCCGCCGCCCGGCGCCCGTGCGGCGATGCACGGCGTCGATCCAGATTCCCTCGATATGCGGATAGGGAGCGACCGGACAACCGTCGAACATGGTGCGCAATTGGACCTCGGCAAAACCAACTGCTCGGTTCATCTCGTCGATCAGGATGAAATTCCAGAGCGTTTCGTCGCCAAGCATCGCGGGCAGTTCGTCAGCAAGCTCGGCCGCATCGGCTTCGGGCCAGAGCCGCGCGCGCATCGCAGCCCAGACCGGGGTGTCGGCGATTTCCGCATCGCGGACTTGCATCGTCAGACGGTAAAGCTCTCGCCGCAGCCGCACGCGCCCTTGGCGTTCGGATTTTCGAACACGAAGCCTGCGGCGAAATCATCCTCGACCCAGTCCATCGTGCTGCCGATCAGGTAGAGCACCGACGCGCCATCGATGTAGAAAATGCCGCCGGGCGTTTCGATTTTCTCGTCGAACTTTTCCTCCTCGGTCACATAGTCGACCGAGTAAGCGAGCCCCGAACAGCCGCGGCGCGGAGTCGACAGGCGGACGCCGATCGCGCCCTCGGGCGCGGCCGCCATCAGCTTCGCGATGCGTTCCTCGGCGCCGGGGGTGAGCGTCACGGCTGCCGGGCGGGCGCGGGTCTTTGTTTCGGTCATCACAACATCCCCAATTCGAGCCGCGCTTCGTCGCTCATATTCTGCGGCGACCACGGCGGATCCCACACCAGGTTGACCTCTGCATCGCCGACGCCGGGCACGGCGCCGACGCGCAGTTCGACCTCGGCGGGCATCGACTCGGCGACGGGGCAATGGGGGGTGGTCAGCGTCATCGTGACCATCACATGGCCTTCGTCGATCTCGACATTGTAGATCAGGCCGAGGTCGTAGATGTTCACCGGGATTTCGGGGTCGAAAATCTCCTTGAGCGCGTCGATCACCGCCTCATAGAGGTCGCCGCCGACCGCGCCGGGGGCGACCTCGACTGGCTTGGCCGCGAGGAATCCCTCAAGATAGTCGCGCTTGCGTTCAAGCTTTTCGGGTGCCGTCTCGACATCCTCGACGCGCGCCTTCGGCGGCGGCTCGACGCTTTCCACTTCCTCGACCCTAATCCCGGTCTCGCTCATGCGATCCTCGCTCATCCGAAAATCCTCTCGACGCGGGCGAGGCCATCGATCAGCGCCGTCACGTCGTCGTCATTGCTGTACACGCCAAAACTCGCGCGCGCGGTCGCGGGAACGCCCAGATGCTCCATCAGCGGCTGTGCGCAATGGTGCCCGGCGCGGATCGCGACCCCGCTTTCATCCAAGATAGTGCCGATGTCGTGCGGATGAACCCCTGCCATCGAAAAACTAACGATTCCGGCACTGTTTTCAGGGCCATAGAGCGTGATGCTGTTTTTGCGTGCAAGCGCCTCTCTGAGCGTGGCGACCAGCGCGACCTCATGGGCATGGATTGCATCGATGCCGATCGCATCGACATAATCGACCGCCGCGGCCAGCCCCAGCGCCTCGATAATCGCCGGCGTTCCCGCCTCGAAGCGGGTGGGCGCGGGGGCGTAAGTGGTCTTGGCGAAGGTCACCCGGTCGATCATCGACCCGCCGCCCTGCCACGGTGGCAGCGCGTCGAGCTTGTCGCTCCACAGCACGCCGACGCCGGTCGGCCCGTAGAGCTTGTGCCCCGAAAAGACATAATAGTCGCAGCCGAGCGCGGCGACATCGACGGGCAGGCGGGGTACCGCCTGACAGCCGTCGATCAGCAGTTCGGCTCCGACGCGGTGCGCGATTTCGGCCGCGCGCGCGACGTCGAGCGGGCTGCCGAGCACGTTCGAGACATGCGCAAAGGCGACCATATTATGATCGGGGGTCAGGATTTTCTCGGCGGCGTCCAGGTCGATACAGCCATCGGCGGTCAGCGGGCACACATCGACCTGCCACCCGGCGAGCTGCCACGGTACGATATTGCTGTGATGTTCCAGCACCGACAGCAGCACGCGGCCCTTTCGCGGGTGCGAGTAGGCGACAAGGTTGATCGCCTCGGTCGCGCCGCGCACGAAGGTCACCTGCTCCTCGCTGGCGCCGACGAAGCCCGCAATCCGCCGCCGCGCCGCTTCATAGGCGAGCGTCATGTCGGCGGAGCGGGCGTAGACGCCGCGGTGCACGGTCGCATAGTCGCGGCCCATCGCCTTCACCGTCGCGTCGATCACCGCCTGCGGCTTCTGCGCGGTCGCGGCAGTGTCGAGGTAATGCCAGCCGGGGGTCAGGCCGGGAAAGTCGGCGCGGACGTCCCCCTCCCGCAGGCGGGAGGGGTTAGGGGAGGGCATGTCGAAGCCGGGCACTGACGAAACAGGCCCTCCCCCGACCCCTCCCGCATGCGGGAGGGGAGAAGATATGTCGGCGGTGCTCACACCAGCTCTCCCAGCTTTGCCAGCGCCAGTTCCTGCAACCGCGCCTCATCCTCGGCGCCGTCGAACACGCCGGCGACGAACGCCTGCAGCATCAACTTCTTCGCCTCGCCCGGCGGCAGCCCGCGCGACTGGAGATAATAGAGGCTCATCGCATCGAGCTCGCCGATTGCGCAGCCGTGCGCGCATTTGACGTCGTCGGCGAAGATTTCGAGTTCGGGCTTGGCGTTGGCCGTCGCGCTGCGCTCGAGCAGCATCGCCTTCACATCCTGCTCGCTGTCGGTCTGCTGCGCATCGCGCGCGACCGCGACCTTGCCGAGGTAGGTGCCCGTCGCAGTGCCGCCGAGCACCGATCGCACGACCTGCCGCGACGTCGCGCCGGGTTCGGCGTGGGTGACCGTCGTCACGATCTCGAGATTTTGTTCGCCGCCGCCGATCTGCGCCGCGCCGAGGTTGAAGTCGGCGCCTTCGTGGAGCGTCACCGCAAGTTCGATGCGGCCATAGGCGCCGCCGATGTTGAGGATGTGCAGCGACGCGGTCGCGCCCTTGCCGAGCACCAGTTCGATCTGGCGGATATCGCCCGCGTCCTGCACGATCGCGCGGCGGAAGTCGCCGCCCGCGGGCACCATGATGCTCTCGGGCGCGGGCAGCGGCCACGCCGCGGTGACGGCGTCGATGTCGCTATAGCGCCACGCTTCGTCGCGCCGGGTGGGGAGGGTGGCGGTGTTCAAGCCGCAATCTCCGCATAACCATGCGCTTCCAGTTCGCGCGCCAGTTCCGGCCCACCCGACTTCACGATCCGCCCTGCCGCGAGGACATGGACGAAATCGGGCTGCACATAATCGAGCAGGCGCTGATAGTGGGTAATCAGCAACACCGCCTTGTCGGGGCGGCGCATGATGCTGTTGATGCCATCGCCGACGATACGCAGCGCGTCGATGTCGAGGCCGCTGTCGGTCTCGTCGAGGATCGCGAGCTTGGGGTCGAGGATGCCCATCTGCACCATCTCGTTGCGCTTCTTCTCGCCGCCCGAAAAACCGACGTTCACCGGGCGCTTGAGCATGTCCATGTCGAGCTTGAGCAGCCCCGCCTTCTCGCGCGCGAGCTTCAGGAAATCGCCGCCCGACAGCGGCTCCTCGCCACGCGCCTTGCGCTGGGCGTTGAGGCTTTCGCGCAGGAACTGGACGTTCGACACGCCGGGGATTTCGACCGGATATTGGAAGCCGAGGAACAGGCCGGCCGCGGCGCGCTCGTGCGGGTCGAGGGCAAGGAGGTCTAGCGTCTCGGTCGTTCCCGTTCCCCGCTCAAAACCGGAACCGGGTTCACCCGTCGCACCGGCGCCGGGGAACATGATATCGGGCGTAAAGCTCACCGATCCCTCGGTGACCTCATACCCCGGCCGCCCGCCGAGCACATAGGAGAGCGTCGACTTGCCCGCGCCATTGGGCCCCATGATTGCATGGATTTCGCCCGCGTTGATGCTGAGCGAGAGGCCTTTCAGGATCGGCTTGTCGACGACGGTGGCGTGGAGGTTTTCAATTTTCAGCATATTCTAACCGTTCAAATCGATCTGGACGTCCCAAAGGGACTGAAAATAGTCGTCGACATAGGCGGCCGCCCGCAATTCAGCATCGGCTTTGGAAGATCCGGCAGCGGCCTCATCAGCGACAAATGATTCTGCGAACTTGGCTATGACATTGGCATGTTTCTGCCGAAGTTCATTCGTAATGGCGGCAATTTCTTCGCGAGTAATCGCCTCATAGTCGAGCGCGCGCTGGTCAACGTCGACATAGATCGCTTCTTTGAAAGCATCTTCCAGCTCGCGTGTATGGTCAGAATAGGTTGCGGACTCGATGTTAACTTCAGTCATCGTCGCATTTCCCCCTTCTGTGGCCGAACTCTGGGCGCACGCTGCAAGCGCAAGAGGCGCGATTATCAGGAAAAATCTCACCCCACGCTCCCCTCAAGGCTGATCCCCAGCAATTTCTGCGCCTCGACCGCATCAAGCCCCTCCCCTTCAGGGGAGGGGTTGGGGTGGGGCCTCTCGGCCTGACGCAACGCCTCGGATAGAAAAATCAACACGCCGTCCATATTCTGCATGACATCGGCGTTGGTCACGCGGATCACGCGAAAGCCATGCCCGGCCAACATGTCGTCGCGCAGCCGGTCCTTGGCTTCGTCGTGCGTATCGCCATCGACCTCGACGATCAGCTTTGCCGAAGGACAAACGAAATCTGCGATGAACGAGCCGATCACCTGCTGGCGGCGAAACTTGAACCCGCGAAGCTGGCTGTTCGACAGATGCCGCCACAACCGCTTCTCTGGCTCGGTCGGATTGCGGCGCATATCCGCTGCGTAGCGATGCAGTTCGGCGAGGCGTTCGGCCGAGAGGCCCCACCCCCTACCCCTCCCCTGAAGGGGAGGGGCTTGGGTCTGCTTCGCATGGTCGTTGAGGGTCAGCTGCGTCATCCGACCGAACCCTCAAGCGAAATCCCGAGCAATTTCTGCGCCTCGACCGCAAATTCCATCGGCAGTTGCTGCAGCACTTCCTTGGCAAAGCCGTTGACGATCAGCGCCACCGCCTCTTCCTGCCCCAGTCCGCGCTGCATCGCGTAGAAGAGCTGGTCGTCGCTGATCTTGCTCGTCGTCGCCTCATGCTCGACGGTGGCGGTCGGGTTGCGGACCTCGATATACGGCACGGTGTGCGCGCCGCACGTACTGCCCAGAAGCAGGCTGTCGCACTGGGTGAAGTTGCGCACGCCCTCGGCATTGGGCGCGACGCGGACGATGCCGCGATAGGTGTTGTTCGACTGGCCCGCACTGATGCCCTTCGAAACGATGGTCGAGCGCGTGCGCTTGCCATTGTGGATCATCTTGGTGCCGGTGTCGGCCTGCTGGAAATTGTTGGTGACCGCGACCGAATAAAATTCGCCGACGCTGTCGTCGCCGTTCAATACGCAGCTCGGATATTTCCACGTGATCGCAGAGCCGGTTTCGACCTGTGTCCACGACACCTTGCTGCGCTTGCCTTGGCAGAGCGCACGTTTGGTCACGAAATTATAGATGCCGCCCAGCCCCTCGGCGTTGCCGGGGTACCAGTTCTGGACGGTCGAATATTTGATCTCGGCATCGTCGAGCGCGACCAGTTCGACCACCGCGGCGTGAAGCTGGTTCTCGTCGCGCATCGGCGCGGTGCAGCCTTCGAGGTAGGAAACGTAGGCGCCCTTGTCGGCGACGATCAGCGTGCGCTCGAACTGCCCCGTATTCTCGGCATTGATGCGGAAATAGGTGCTGAGCTCCATCGGGCAGCGCACGCCCTCAGGCACGTAAACAAACGTCCCGTCGGAGAAGACCGCGCAATTGAGCGCCGCGAAATAATTGTCGTGCATCGGCACGACACGCCCAAGCCACTTCTTCACCAGCTCGGGATATTCGCGGATCGCTTCGCTGATCGAAAGGAAGATCACGCCCGCGCGCTTCAATTCCTCGCGGAAGGTCGTCGCGACGCTGACGCTGTCGAACACTGCGTCGACCGCAACCTTGCGCGCACCCTCGACCCCCGCGAGCACCTTTTGCTCCTCGATCGGGATGCCGAGCTTCTTGTAAACCTCGAGGATTTCGGGATCGACCTCGTCGAGGCTGCCGAGCTTGGGCTTCGGTTTCGGCGCCGCGTAATAATAGGCATCCTGGTAATCGATCGGCGGCACATTGAGCTTCGCCCAGTCGGGCGTTTCCATCGTCAGCCAGTGGCGAAACGCCTTCAGCCGCCAGTCGAGCATCCATTCGGGCTCGTTCTTCTTGGCCGAGATGAAGCGGACCGTATCCTCGGTCAGCCCCTTCGGCGCAAAGTCGGTCTCGATCGCCGAGGACCAGCCGTGCTCATAATCGGCGACCTTGGCGGCGGCGTCGTGCGCGGCCTGGTCCTTGATGCGGGTTTCGGTGTTATCGGTCATATTCTGATCTCGTCGCCGGCCAATGCCGGGATCGGCGGAGGGGAGGGGTGTTTGGGCGCGCCGCTCAAGGACGCCAAACTAATCTCTTGCAATGCACCGCGCACCGCGCCGTTCACGACGCCCCAATGCGGCTGCACCTTGCAGCTGCCCTCGAGCGAGCAATCGTGGCGCCCTTCGGCGACGCAGCTGGTCAGCGCGATCGGTCCTTCGACAGCCTCGATGATGTCGGCGACGCTGATCGCCGCCGCAGGCCGCGCGAGCCGCACCCCGCCGCCGCTGCCGCGCGACGCGACGAGCAGGCCAGCGCGCGCGAGCTGGCTCACCAGCTTCTGCGCGGTCGGTCCCGGAATCCCCGTCTGTTCGGCCAGCATCGCGGCGTGCAGCGGCACCGACCCACATTGGCGCGCGGCGGCGCTCATCAGCACCACGGCATAATCGGCAAGGTTGGACAAGCGCATGATCTTTTCCGTCGCAGTTGCGAACGATTCTTAACTGGAGTGAATTACTCCACTTACATAGGCGCGCGAGCGCCGCGGCGCAAGCAAGCCGTGGTTGGGCGGGGTAAAGATGAGGGTGGGGTGACGGGTTTCGACCGGTTGCGGACATTGGACCTCGAACCTAATCTGGGAGAATGGAAGCAGAACTGAGATCCCTTGCGACACAAGATGGCGAATTCCTGACTGATATCCGGCCTGCCGGAGACGTCTTCTGTATCGCCGTCCGCGCTGAAATTGGTTCGATGGGCAGCATCGGAGCCGATCTGTTAGATTTTGAAGTTTGCTCGCCGAGCTGGCTCGATTCCGAACTCGATCGACACTTGGTGTTGCCCGGCGGCCAGAGGCTATTCATGCGCAAATTCGATCCCGACGCTGTGGAGCAATATGTGCGCAAGCGCCTTCGGCACGCCACCGGTGCAAAATGGCAGGAAATAGCGATCAAAATCGGCGAATGGGCGCGATGGGAATTTGCGGACTACAACGGCTGACGGCCGCTCCCGCGCCCATGCCGCCGCTCGATAGACCAAAAAAATGGCACCCATCCGGCCGGGGCCAAATGAGTGCCAAGATGAAGGTCTCAAGTCCTCGTCAGAGGATGAGCTCTTCTGGGTCGCAGGGGTGAATTATGCCGCTGCACCGATTCGCGATTGTATGGAAACGCCAAATCGACGGGACAGGAAATTTTCGAAGGTTAACGCGGCGTCTCAGGTTTCGGAGACGAGCGGGCTGACCTTGCCGGCGAGCTGTTTGCGGCCCTTGGTCGTTGCCTCGGTATAGGTCGTCGGCTTGCCGAGCTGGCCGGGGGTGGCGCCGGCAAAGCGCTTGATCTCGCGGATCAGGTGCGACTGGTCGTAAAAGGCATCGCCGAGCTGCGCCGCGTCGAGCCCTTCGCCGCGCGCCAAGGCCGAGGCGGCGCGGACGGCGCGATATTTGCGCGCGAGCATCCGCGGTGACAGGCCGTAATAATGTTTCGTCATCCGTTCGACCGAGCGGATCGACATGCCCGTCGCCTCGACCAGTTCGGGCACCTGCGGCGAGGGCGATGCCGTCAGCCAGCCGTCGACGGTGCGGATGAACCACATCGGGGCGGGCTCGTTGCGCTTGAGCACTTCGCGCGCGAAATTATTGCCGATGACGAGCTTTTCCTCAACGCTGGCGGCATTTTCCAGCGCGGCGGCGACTTCCTCGATCCACGGGCCGAACAGGTCGGCAGCGTCCATCGCGCGGTCGGTGAGCTTGTCGGCATCGTCGCCCATCAGCGCCGCCCAGCCGGCGGGCAGCATGCCGAAACCGAACATCTGCGTGGGGCAGTTGCTGATCGCGCGCACGCGGCCGCTGGTCGGCCCGACGATATTGGACCGGCACACGGTCGAGCTGTGGCCGTCTGCAAAGATATATTCGCCGTCGGCAGCGGTCACGAAACGGAATTGGGGGCGGTCCGCGCGCTCATATTCGTCGAATCGCGGCATGTTGACGCGCGCGAAGTAAAAGCTCGACACCATTTCCGCCAGGTCGGGATCGGGCGGAAAATAATGAAGCTCGAACGGCATAACGCCGTCCCCGCCCGGCGACGAAGAGGTTGCTTGCGACATGGACCCAGACCCCGACAGCCTTTCCCCGGCTGCCTTCTTGTCGCGAAACCATTTGCTTTTCGGACGCGCGCGTCAAGCGCCAATCGTCAATTTCCTTAACCCTTTTGCGCGGCGATCCAGTTGTCGACGCGCCGTTCCAAAATGTCGAGCGGGACCGGCCCCGTCTCGAGCACGACATCGTGGAAGCTGCGGAAATCGAATTTGTCGCCGAGCGCCGCCTGCGCGCGGCCGCGCAGCTCCATGATCTTGAGCTTGCCGATGAGGTAAGCGGTCGCCTGTCCGGGATAGACGATATAGCGTTCGATCGCCTTTTCGATATCGCCGTCGGGGTTCGGCGTATTGTCCTTCAGATACCGGATGGCCTGTTCGCGGCTCCACCGTTTGTCGTGGATGCCGGTGTCGACGACGAGCCGGCACGCGCGCCACAGCTCCATGCCGAGGCGCCCGAAATCGCTGTAGGGATCGGTATAGAAGCCCATGTCCTTGCCGAGTTCCTCGGTATAGAGGCCCCAGCCCTCGGTATAGGCGGTGAAGCCGCCGAAGCGGCGGAAGGGCGGCAGACCGGTCAGCTCGGTCTGCACCGCGCGCTGAAGGTGGTGGCCCGGCACGCCCTCATGATAGGCGAGCGCCTCGAGTTCGGTCTTCGACATATCGCGAAGGTCGTACAGGTTGACATAATAGATGCCGGGGCGCGAGCCGTCGGGCGAGGGCGACGAATAAAAGGCCTTGCCGGCCGATTTCTCGCGAAACGCCTCGACCGCCTTCACTTGCAGATGCGCCTTGGGCAGCGTGTTGAAAAAGGCGGGCAGCCGCGCCTCCATCGCCTTAACCTTGGCGTCGACTTCGGCCAGATAGGCTTCGCGGGTAGTGTAATAATATTGCGGACTCGTGCGCAGATGCTCGAAAAATTGCTGGAGCGTGCCCTTGAAGCCGACCTTCGCCATGATCGCCTTCATCTCGCCGTGGATGCGCGCGACTTCGGCGAGGCCGAGGTCGTGGATCTCGGTCGCGGTCATGTCGGTCGTGGTGTAATTGGCGAGCAACGCTTCATAATAGGCCTTGCCGCCGGGCAGGCGCCAGATGCCGTCCTCGGTCGGGGCGCTCGCCTGCTGGCGCTGCATTTCGGCAAGCAAGCGGCCATAGGCAGGGCCCGCGCTTTCGGCCCAGGCGGCCTTGGCCGAGGCGATCAGCCGCGCCTTTTCGGCCGGATCGATGGCGAGCTTGCCGACTTTCGCGCTGATATCCTCGATCACCGCATTGTCTGGGCCCTGCAAATTGCCGATGTCGGAAATGACATAGGGATAGACCCATTTGGGCGGCTGGATGCCATTGGCCGCGCGCTCCGCCGACTGCGCCGACAGCGCATCGAGCACCGGGCCGATGCCGCGGATACGCGCGATATAGGCCTCCGCTTCGACGGTGTCGGCGACGCGGTGAATGTTGATGAGAAAGGCGGGCATCTGGCTCTGCGCGCCGTTCATCTGGTCGAAGATATAGCCATGTTTGCGGAAGGGGAACAAACGGTCGGCGCGCGCCGCCTGCGTGTTGAACAGTTCGAACGACAGCGCTTCGTCGGCGGTCAGCTCCGCCGGGTCATAACTTCCGCGCATCGCCGCGGCCGTCGCCTGCTGCAGCTTGTGGCTCGCGACTTCGGTTTCGTCCGACACATCGCTCCATTTCCCGTAATCGCCGTCGCGAATCCCGCGCCGTGCCTTGGTTTCGGGCGACAGCGATAATTGCGCGGCGTCGTAATTGTCGAAGAATTGCGCCAGGTTCGCCCCCGCGGGCGCGGCCTCGGGAGCCGGCGCTGCAGCCACGGTCGCGGGCGCGTCCTGCACGGCGGCTGGCACGCAGCCGGCGGCGGCGAGAAGGACGAGCGCGGTGGACAGGCGGGCGAGGATGCGAAGGTGCGACACGATTTTCTCCCGGATTTTCCGATGGCTCTTGCTGACCGGCCGGGGCTTGCCATAGCGCTTCGGCGCGCGCAATGGCGTGGGGCATGTCGCTCTTCGCTTCCCTGACCGACGCCGCCTATGCGCTCGTCCGCCCGATCGTCCACGCCACCGATGGCGAGGCGGCGCATAATCTGACGCTGAGCGCGCTCGAACCGCTGCCGCGCGCGCGCCATGCGCTGACCAGCCCGATCCTTGCGACCGAACTCGCCGGCATCAGTTTTCCGAACCCGGTCGGGCTCGCGCCCGGCTTCGACAAGGATGCGCGCGTCGCCGCGGTCATGCCGCGCTTCGGTTTCGGCTTCGTCGAGGTCGGCACGCTGACGCCGCTGCCGCAGGAAGGCAACCCGCGCCCCCGCCTGTTCCGGCTGGTCGAGGATGGCGCGGTGATCAACCGCATGGGGTTCAACAACGGCGGGCAGGCGGCGGCGGCCGAACGCATCGCGCGGCTGCGCACGTGCGGCATCGCGGTGCCGCTGGGCATCAACATCGGCGCCAACAAGGATAGCGCCGACCGCATCGCCGATTATGCGAAGGGCACTGCGACGATGGCGCCGCTCGCCGATTATCTGACGGTCAATATCAGTTCGCCCAACACCCCGGGGTTGCGCGCGCTGCAGGACAAGGGCGCGCTCGAGGCGCTGCTCGATGGCGTCGCCGCGGCGCAGCCGGCGGGCGCCGCCAAACCCGTGTTCCTGAAGGTCGCACCCGACCTCGAGCCCGCCGACATCGACGATATCGTCGCGGTGGCGATGGGCAAGGGGCTCGCAGCGGTGATCGTGTCGAACACGACGATCGTGCGACCGGCGCTGGCGTCGCGCCACGCCGACGAAGCCGGCGGCCTGTCGGGCGCGCCGCTCGCCGGGCTCGCACTCCAGCGGGTCCGCGATTTCCATGGCGCGAGCGGCGGGAAATTGCCGCTGATCGCCGCCGGCGGCATTGCATCGGCCGAACAGGCGTGGGAGCGGATTCGCGCGGGCGCCAGCCTGATCCAGCTCTATTCGGCGATGGTCTATGCCGGGCCCGGGCTCGCGGCGCGGATCGCGCGCGGGCTCGAGGATCTTGCCGTGCGCGACGGCTTCACGCGCGTCGCCGACGCGGTGGGGGCGGCGCACTGACGGGGTTGCGCTGGCCCGAGGCGCGGGCCAAAGTCGGCGCATGTTGAAAAGACTCCTTGCGCTCGCCGCCTGCCTCGCCCTGACCCTGCCGCTGCCCGCTTTCGCGCAGGGCGTGACCTCTTCGGCGGATTCGCGCGCGACCGAGGCGGGGCGCGAGATTTTGCATCAGGGCGGGACTGCAGCCGACGCCGCCGTGGCGATGGTCGCGGTGCTGACGCTGGTCGAACCGCAATCGAGCGGGATCGGCGGCGGCGGTTTCATGGTCTATCACAAGGCCGCCGACGGCAGCATTTCGACGATCGATGGCCGCGAGACGGCACCGGCGGCCGCGACGCCCGAGCGTTTCCTTGGCGCCGACGGCAAACCGCGCCCTTATATGGAAATCATTCCCGGCGGCCTTTCGGTCGGAGTTCCGGGCAATATGCGCCTCATGGAAATGGCGCATAAAAAATGGGGCAAGCTCGAATGGAAGGCGCTGTTCCAGCCCGCGATCAAGCTGGCCGAGGAGGGGTTTGAAGTCACGCCGGCGCTCTACGGCTGGCTCAGCCGGTTCGAACCGATGTGGAAGGATTTTCCCGCCGCGCGCGCGATCTATTATATCGACGGAAAGCCCGCGCCGGTCGGCACGCGCCTCAAGAATCCCGCCTATGCCGCGCTGCTCCGCGACGTCGCGGCGCGCGGTCCCGATGCCTTCTATAGCGGCGCCAACGCCCGCGCGATCGGCGATGCGGTCGCGAAGGCGCCGCGCAACGCGGCGGTGCTGACGGCAAAGGACCTCGCCGCCTACCAGGCGAAGGAGCGTCCGGCGGTCTGCACGACCTATCGTATCTACAAGGTCTGCGGCATGGGGCCGCCCTCGTCGGGCGCGACCACCGTTTTCGGTATCCTCGGCATGATCGAGGGGTGGGACATGAAAGCGATGGGCAAGGACAATCCGATGAGCTGGCACCTGCTCGCCGAAGCGATGCAGCTCAGCTACGCCGACCGCGCCGCCTATCTCGGCGACGCCGACTTCGTCGACGTTCCGGTGCAGGGGCTGCTCGACAAAAACTATCTCGGCCAGCGCCGCCAGCTCATCTCGCCCTATCGCGCCGCGGGCCGCTACGAACCCGGCACCCCGCCGGGCGCCAAGCCGCGCGCGGCTGCGGCGCCGGTGCCCGAACAGGGAACCACCCATTTCGTCGTCGCCGACCGGACGGGCAACGTCGTCTCGATGACCTCGACCGTCGAAAGCATTTTCGGCAGCCATTTGATCGCGAATGGCTATTTCCTGAACAATGAACTGACCGATTTCGACCATGCACCCACGATGGGCGGCGTCCCGACCGCGAACCGGGTTCAGGCGGGCAAGCGGCCGCTGTCCTCTATGTCGCCCACGATCGTTTACGGTCCCGACGGCAAGGTCGTGCTCGCGGTCGGCTCGGCGGGCGGCAAGCGCATCATCATGCATGTGACCAAGGTGCTGGTCGGCGTGCTCGACTGGGGACTCGATGCGCAATCGGCGATGGAGCTTCCGAACCTGTTTTTCGGCCGTGAGGGCGTGATCATCGAGGATAATGATGCGGGCAAGGCGATTGCCGCGAAGATGAAACCCTTTGGCTACAGCATCACGCCGACCGATCTCGGGTCGAAACTCAACGCGATCGAGCGCGTCGGCGACGGCTGGCGCGGAGCAGCCGACCCGCGGGGTCCCGGCACGTCGGCCGTGGATGGCACTCCGCCGCAGGGCTAGGGTCCCGACCCTAAAGCGATAACAATGACGAAAAAGACAATGAACACTCCCTGGAGAGAGGCAGAATGAAGCTTGAAAACCCCCATCTCGACCAGTTCCCAAGTCTGGTCGCGATGTTTTTCGACCGCGCGGGACGGGGCGGCGAAGATCCCTTCCTGTGGCGCAAGGCCGACCGCGCCTGGCAGCCGCTGAGTTGGCGGCAGGTCGCGAACCAGGTCGCGGCGCTCGCGCATAATCTGCGCGACCTCGGCCTCAAGGAAGGCGACCGGGTGGTGCTGGTCAGCGAGAACCGGCCCGAATGGTGCATTGCCGACCTCGGCATCATGGCCGCGGGTTGCATCACCGTTCCGACCTATACGACCAACACCGAACGCGACCATCAGCATATCCTCGACAATAGCGGTGCGAAGGCGGTGATCGTGTCGACCGCAAAGCTGGCGCGCACGTTGATGCCCGCGGTCATGCGCTCCGAGGCGCATATCGTTATCACGATGGAAAGCCTACGCGTCGGCCAGCAGGGCGAAGTGTCGGTGCACGACTGGGCGCCGCTCGTCGAAGGCGGCGAGGCTTATGTCGAGGAAACCAAGGCGCGCGGGCTCGGCGTCAAGCGCGAGGACACCGCCTGCCTCATCTATACCAGCGGTACCGGCGGCGCGCCGCGCGGCGTGATGCAGCATCACGGCGCGATCCTGCACAATGCGGCGGGCGCCGCCGAAGTGCTCGTCAACGATTTCGGGATCGGCGACGAAGAGGTGTTCCTGTCGTTCCTGCCTTTGAGCCACGCCTATGAACATTCGGGCGGCCAGTTCCTGCCGATCATGGTCGGCGCCCAAATCTTTTACAGCGAGGGGCTCGAAAAGCTCGTCTCGAACATCGAGGAGACGCGGCCGACGATCATGGTCGTTGTGCCGCGCCTGTTCGAGGTGATCCGCGCGCGCATGATCAAATCGGTCGAAAAACAGGGCAAGCTCGCGAACTGGATGCTCAATCAGGCGCTGCGCGTCGGCGAAAAGGATTATGAGCGCCGCATGGGCGTACTCGACCGGCCCGTCGACCTGATCCTCGACAAATTGTTCCGGCCCAAGATCCAGAAACGTTTCGGCGGCCGGATGAAGGCACTGGTGTCGGGCGGCGCGCCGCTCAACCCCGAAATCGGGGTCTTTTTTCACTCGATCGGGCTGACGCTGCTCCAGGGCTATGGCCAGACCGAGGCGGGGCCGGTGATCAGCTGCAACCGCCCGAGCGCGGGGATCAAGATGGACACCGTCGGCCCGCCGCTGATGAACACCGAAGTGAAGATTGCCGACGACGGCGAGATTCTCGTCCGCGGCGAACTCGTCATGAAGGGCTATTGGCGCAACAAGGCCGAGACCGAGCGCGTGCTGATCCCCGATGCCGCCGATCCCGAAGCCGGGCCGTGGCTCCACACCGGCGATATCGGGCACATCGACGACAAGGGCCGGATCGTCATCACCGATCGCAAGAAAGATCTGATCGTCAACGACAAGGGCGACAATGTCTCGCCGCAGCGCGTCGAGGGCATGCTGACCCTCCAGCCCGAAATCCTGCAGGCGATGGTCTATGGCGACAAGCGCCCGCATCTCGTCGGCATCCTCGTCCCCGATCCCGAATGGGCAGCCGAATGGGCCGAGGCCGAGGGGCTGCCCAAGGAGCTCAAGCTGCTCCGCGAGCATGAGAAATTCCGCGCCGCGATCCGCGCCGCGGTCGACCGCGTCAACGGCCAGCTTTCGGTGATCGAAAAGGTGCGCAAATTCGACTTCGCCGACGAAGCCTTTACGATCGAGAATGAACAGATGACGCCCTCGATGAAGATCCGGCGCCATATCCTGAAACAGGTTTATGCGGACAAGATCGCGGCGCTGTACAAGGCTTGATCGTCGCCCCCGCGAAGGCGGAGGCCGCTACCGGCGTAGCGGCAAGGCTGTTTCCCGCCCCTGCCTTCGCGGAGGCGACATCCGATCTAAGGCAGGCGGGGTTGCGACCCGAAGAGCTCGGCGCAAACCGGTCCCCGCCTGCGGCTGAACCCGTGGCTCAGCCTTTGTCCCCCGCCGGTTTGCGATAGGGGACAAATTCGCCGAACACACAGGTCGGGCCGCGGATGCCGCTCGACCGGTCAACAAGGTGGAAGAAATCGCCGCTGCACGTCGACGATCCGAATTGCCGCACGACCATGATGTCGCTGTCGCGGGCGAGGCCGGGACAGCTGCTCTTGAGGTCATTGCGGTACACAAGGTTGCCGCCCGAACGATAAAGCAGGATGCTGTCCGACACGCGGATCGTATCGGTGCTGCGGTAACTGGGCAGGCATTTGATCGGTTCGCCGGGCACCTTGCCGGCGAGCTGTTTGTCGAGCCGTTCGGCTTGTTTGGGGGTAAGCGCGGCGGCACCCGGTTCGGCCGAACCGGACGGCGCGCAGCTGACCACCAGCGGCGCGGTCGCGGTCAGCAACGCGGCCCCCATCAGGTTCAGCTTGATCATGAAAATGCTCCTTGAGGGTAATCAGGATACCAGAGGCGTATGAACGGGCGCTGAAGCGTGGACATCAGGCGGCGTCTTTCAACGCGCGGATACGGCCGAGTTCGGCGGCGTTCGGCGCCCGCAGGAAGGGGTTGGTCGCACGTTCCTCTCCGATGCTCGTCGGCACCGTCGCCTCGCCCGCAGCGCGCGCCGCCTCGACCGCCGCAAGCCGCGTGGCCAGCGCCTCATTGTCCGGGTCGACCGTCACCGCGAAGCGCGCGTTCGACAGCGTATATTCGTGCGCGCAATAGACCTGCGTCGCATCGTCGAGCGTGGCGAGCTTCTGCATATTGGCGAACATCTGCTCCGCGGTGCCCTCGAACAACCGGCCGCACCCCATCGCGAACATCGTGTCGCCGACAAAGATCGCTAGGTCATCGGCGAAATGATAGGCAATATGCCCCCCCGTATGCGCGGGTACGTCCCAGACATCGGCGACATGTTCACCGAGTTGTACGCGGTCGCCGCCCTTCACCTGCACATCGAGCGTCGGGATGCGCGCAAACTCGGCCGCAGGGCCTGTGATCGTGCAGCCGGTCGCTTCCTTGATCGCGGCGTTGCCGCCGGTGTGATCGGGGTGCCAGTGGGTATTCCAGATATCGGTGATCGTCCAGCCGCGTTCCGCCGCCGCCGCCAGCACGGGATCGGCAACCGCAGGGTCGACCACCATCGTTGCTTCGCTGGCGGGATCGTGGACCAGCCAGACATAATTGTCGCTGAGGACGGGAATACGAACAATGTCCAGCGCAGCCATGATATCTCCTTTCCAGCGTCTCGCACCTTCAAGACGGAGCGGACGCCAGCGGGCCTTGGTGCGCAATCGTGCCACAGGCTTTGCGGAAAGTCTCCCTCGCTCGCGCGGGGTGGTGCGTTTACCAGCTTCCCGTGTTGGGCATCGAAGCCCAGGGTTCCTGCGGCGGCAGATGGCCCTCCTGCAACAGTTCGACCGAAATGCCGTCGGGCGAGCGCACGAACGCCATATGTCCGTCGCGCGGCGGCCGGTTGATCGTCACCCCGGCGTCCATCAGCCGCTGGCACGTCGCATAGATGTCGTCGACCCGGTAGGCGAGATGCCCGAAATTGCGCCCGCCGCTATATTGCTCGGGCGCGCTGCCGTCCTCGGGCGGCCAGTTATAGGTCAGCTCGACCTCGGCCACATCGCGCTGTCCGGGGGCGGCGAGGAAGATCAGCGTGAAGCGGCCGGCTTCGTTATCGAAACGGCGTGTCTCCTCGAGCCCGATAAGCTTGAAGAAATCGACGGTGGCTTGCGGATCCGACACGCGGATCATCGTGTGAAGATATTTGATCATCCGCCTGTATTAGGCGCGAAGGGGCCGCGCTTCAAACGCTTCGAACAGGAATAGGAATTCGTCGGGCACCGGCGCCGGTGCGCCTTGCGCTTCGGCGACATGGACATAGATCAGCTGTCCGTCGGCGCGCAGATCGTCTTTGCCCGCGCCGTGCAGCTCGAACAAATAGGTCATGGAACTGGTGCCGACGCGCGCCGCGCGCACGCAAATCTCAATTTCCTCGTCGAGCAGGATCGGCGCGCGATAGTTGACCTCGGCGCGCGCGACGTGGAATTCGGGGCTGCTATGCGCCGGCCAGCGATCATAGACGCCGACTCCGCGCCAATATTCGGTGATCCCGATGTCGAAATATTCGAGATAGCGGCTGTTGAACACCACCGCCTGCGCGTCGATTTCGGCATAGCGGACACGCTTCCTGACGCTGAATTTGAAATCGCTGCGAGCCATGATGGTCCTCTAGTTGGTCGCAAGCCGCGCGACCGTGTCGATCAGTAGCGCGATATCGGTGTCGCGCGACAGGCGGTGGTCGCCGCCCTTGACGAGCGTCACCTGGACATCCGCGCTCGCGAGCGCGGCCGACAGGCGCAGGCTGATGTCGGGCGGGACGTCGCCATCCTCCTGCCCGTGGAGCAGGCGCACGGGGCAGGCGAGGGGGATTTCGGCGTCGAGCAGCCGGTTCGCTTCGCCCGACTGGAAAAACCCGCGCGTCGTCACATAGGGCTGGTCGCTATAGGGCGTTTGCTCGACCAGCGCGCCTTCCGCAAGGATGATCGCCTTTTCGTCCTCGCTGAATCCCCAGTCGGTGAAATCGGGTGCGGGGGCGATGCCGACGAGCCCCGCGACACGGCCCGGCCCGTCGCGCTGGACGAGCGCAAGCGCCGCAAGCAACATCAGCCAGCCGCCCATCGACGAACCGACGATCACGACGGGGCCTTGGACCTTCGCATCGATTAGGTCGAGTATGTCGCCGCGCCAGTCGAGCAGTGTCTGGTCGGCGAACAATCCGTCCGACAGGCCGCATCCCGCATAGTCGAGCAGCAGGCAGGCTTGCCCTTCGCTCGCCGCCCAGTCGAACAAGGCGGTCGCCTTGCCGCCCGCCATGTCCGACATATAGCCGGGCAGGAAGACGATCGTCGGGCCCGCGCCCGGCGTGTGCCGATGGGCAAGTCGCGGGCGGCCCGCGCGGTCGAGGAAATCGGGCACGGCGTCCACCGCGATCAGATGACCCAGTCGATCGTGCTCATCTGCATCACGGCCTGCCCCTTGGCGCGCCGCTTTTCGACCATGATATGGTTGAGTCGCTGGATCGTGTCGCTGCCCGTCGTGATGCACCAGCCGGGGACGACGGCATGAACGAGCGCGCACAAACCGCCCCAGATCATCGTCATGCCGAATTTCGAGGCGACGCCGAAATGCTCGATGTAATTTTCATCGACGCTCTTCGGATGATCGACGAACAGGCGCTTGAACATGGCGGTGGTTCCTTTTTCGGCTGTGGCCGCCCTAGCGGGCGACGGGTGCGCCCGCAAGATCGGCGCACGCGCCCGCGCCGATTATCCTTCCTTCAGGAAAATCGCTTCGATCGGCAGGCCGAACAGGTCGGCAATGCGAAAGGCGAGGGGGAGTGAGGGGTCATATTTGCCCGTTTCGATGGCATTGACCGACTGGCGCGATACTTCGAGCCGTTCGGCCAGGTCCTGCTGGCTCCAGTCGCGTTCGGCGCGCAGGATTTTCAGACGGTTTTTCATGCGCAAGACCCGGCATCGCCGATGGTCAGCTTGTTGACCAGCGACCCGACCGCGAGCCCCAGGCACCACACCGGAAATACGAAGAACAGCGGCACCTTCGGCACGTCGGTGAACAATTCCAAAATGCCCCAGCCGCTTGCCAGCGCCAGCGTGAGTCCCGTTGCCACCAGCATCTTGCGGATCTCCAGCATCCGGACATATTCGTCGGTGAGTTCGGTCACGAAGCGGGCCATCGCCCAGATGAAGCCCGATGTTGCGAGCGCCGGAACCAGCGCCACCGCGACGGTCAGGGGGGTGGCGGCGGCGTCATCGGGAATGATCCAGCTCGCCAGCATCACCGCCGCAACATAGGCGATCGAAATCGGGATCATGCGGCCGACGTAGCGGCGCTGCGCGGGGTTCGCGGCCATCGGTCAGGCTTTCCGGCAGGCCGCGCGCGGCGTGGTCGCGAGCATCGCGATGGGCAGGACGAGAATGAGCGTGCTGGCAAGCGGCGCCGGAATAAGATCGGCGATCCAGCCGAGGGCGACGGCGAAGCTGGGAATGGCCCAGAGCAGGGCACGGAAGATAGGCGGCATTGGTCAAGCTCCCTTGTTAATCAGTAAAGGAACATTGACATACGGCGACTCGATAGTCAAGCGTCATTTACATAGTGACAAGGGTGCTTGGTGGTTTAGCCGATGAGGTGGCTGGGCCAGCCGATGCGCACCAGTGCCTCGTCGGGATCGGACAGCGCGAATTCATACATGCCCCATGGCTTGTGTGTCGGCGCTTTGGCCGGGCCGAGGATGCGGTCGCGGACACGCTCCGCCAGTTCGGCCACGCGCTCGGTGTAAAGGTAGAGGCCGAACGGATTCTGGTCGCGCGCGGGCCAGGTCCGGCAGGATTCGTTCGTCAGATGAAGCTGCCAGCCCTGGCCGTCGGCGAGCAGGCGAATAGGTGCCATGATCGCTCACGACGTTCAGCCCCAGCATTTCGTAGAATGCGGTGCTCGCGTCGAGGTCGCTGCACGGGAGGATGGCGGCGATATGGTGGGGCGGTGCGTCGGCCATAGTCGAACTTTCGGAAAATGGGGCAACGGGTCAGCATAGGTTTTCGACAGATGATGACAAAGGCTTTCGCGCCCCCTATGTCGGCGGCATGACGCTGACGCCGATCACGATCCGGACCACCACTACCCCCGCGTGCGGGGGGCGGTCGGCCGCGGCCTGAACTCGCGCCGGCTGCCGCCCGGGTTCGGGTGGCGCGGCGTCCCTCCATCCGAATTTTCGAAAGCTGGACGCGGCCTCTTCCGGTGCGCGCCGCCTTGTGCCATGGCGCGGACCAAAGCGATGAAAGACGGATTTCGATGAGTGAAATGCTGAAGATCAGCCTTCCCGATGGTTCGGTGCGCGAAATGCCCGTCGGTTCGACCCCGGCGGACGTCGCGGCGGCGATCGGCCCCGGCCTCGCAAAGGCTGCGCTCGCCGCGAAAGTGGACGGCGAACTGCGCGATATCACGCGGCCGCTGGAGGCAGACACGAACCTGTCGCTGGTGACGAGCCGCGACGAGGCCGATGCGCTTGAACTTTTCCGCCACGACTATGCGCATGTGCTGGCGGAGGCCGTGCAGAACCTGTTTCCGGGCACGCAGATCACCTTTGGCCCGTCGACCAACGATGGTTTCTATTACGACTTCGCGCCGACGGCCGAACATGGCCCGTTCCGCGACGACGAACTACCGCTGATCGAGGAAGAGATGCGCAAGATCATCGCCGCCGACCTCCCCCTCACGCGCGAAGTGTGGGAGCGTGATGCGCTGATCGCGAAATGGCAAGCCGACGGCGAGACGTTCAAGGCCGAGTGGGCCGCCGAACTGCCCGCAGGCGAAGAACTCACTGTCTATCGCAGCGGTGAGGGCTGGATGGATATGTGCCGCGGTCCGCACCTCGCCTCGACGGGCAAGCTCGACCCCGCGGCCTTCAAGCTGACGCGTGTATCGGGCGCCTATTGGCGGGGCGACCAGAAGAATGCGCAGTTGTCGCGCATCTACGGTACCGGCTGGCTCAACAAGAAGCAGCTTGCCGAGCATCTCGTCCGGCTGGAGGAGGCCGCGAAACGCGACCATCGCCGGCTGGGGCAGGAGATGGACCTGTTCCACCTCCAGCAGGAAGCGCATGGCTCGGTCTTCTGGCACCCGAACGGCTTTCGCGTATGGCGCGAGCTGGAGGCCTATATGCGCCGCGCGATCGACGGCGCGGGCTATCGGGAGGTCAAGACGCCGCAGGTGATGGACGCGCGCCAGTGGGAACAGTCGGGCCACTGGGGCAAATATCGCGAGAATATGTTCGTCATCCCCGACGAAGTGCCGAATACCGAGGACGAAGGCCCGATCGTCTCCGACGCCGCCGAATGGATGGCGCTGAAGCCGATGAACTGCCCCGCGCATGTGCTGATCTTCCGCCAGGGCATGAAGTCCTATCGCGACCTGCCGCTGCGCCTCTATGAGAATGGTTGCTGTCACCGCAACGAGCCGCACGGAGCGCTGCACGGGTTGATGCGCGTGCGCCAGTTCACGCAGGACGACGCGCATATCTTCTGCCGCGAGGACCAGATCGTCGAGGAGGTGCGCAATTTCTGCGCGCTTGCCGACCGCATCTACAAGGATTTCGGTTTCACCTATGCGATCAAGCTGGCGCTGCGCCCCGAAAAGCGCTTCGGCAGCGAAGAGATGTGGGACAAGTCGGAGAATGAGCTGCGCAATGCGGTCGTCGAGGCGGGTCTCGCGACCGAGCAATATGGCTGGGAAGAACTGCCGGGCGAGGGTGCCTTCTACGCGCCCAAACTCGAATGGCACCTGACCGACGCGATCGGCCGGACGTGGCAGGTCGGCACGATCCAGTCGGACCGCGTGCTGCCCGACCGGCTCGACGCATCGTACATCGGCGAGGATGGCGAGCGCCACCGCCCGGTGATGCTCCACCGCGCAATCTTCGGCAGCTACGAACGCTTCATCGGCATTTTGATCGAGCATTTCGCGGGCCGCTTCCCGACCTGGCTCGCGCCAGTGCAGGCGGTGGTCGCGACGATCGTCAGCGACGCCGACGATTATGCAAAGCATGCCGTGGAGGAGCTCGTCGCGGCGGGCATCCGCGCCGACAGCGATCTTCGCAACGAGAAGATCAATTACAAGGTGCGCGAACACAGCCTTGCCAAGGTCCCCCATCTGCTCGTCGTCGGCAAGCGCGAGGCCGAGGAGGGCACCGTCGCGATCCGTACGCTCGGGCAGGACGGCCAGCGCATCATGCCGCTTGCCGAGGCGATCGCGATGCTGAAGGCTGAGGCGACGCCGCCCGACCTGCGCGATTGAGCGTGACAGAGAAGCGTCGCCCGCGCCGCTGGATGCGCTGGCTGTTGTTGCTTGCGGTCGTCGGCGCGGCGCTTCTCGCCAGGGGCTATTGGAACGCGGCGCGCGATCCGCTGATCCGCACCGCGACCATCGAGGTTGGCGACTGGCCGGCGGGACAAGCGCCGCTGAAACTTCTGCTTCTCTCGGATATTCACGTCGCGGGGCCGGACATGCCTCCCGCGCGGCTCGAACGGATCGTCGTCGGCCTCAACCGGCTGAAGCCCGACCTTGTCCTGATCGCGGGCGATCTGGTCAGCGAGAAGCGCAGCGCGACACATATCTACACCCCGGCCGAGGTTGTCGCGCCGCTCGGCGGGCTGAAGGCGCCGCTTGGCGTCGTCGTCGCGCCGGGAAATCACGACCACTGGTTCCGGCCCGACGCGCTGCGCGGCGAGCTCGAAAAAAGCGGGCTTCGCGTGTTGCAGAATGAAGCGATCGCGGCGGGTCCGCTGATCGTCGGCGGGGTCGATGATGATTATTCGGGGCACGACGATGTGCCTGCGACGTTCGCGGCGATGGACCGGTTGGGCCCCGGCGTGCCGCTGCTGCTGACGCACAGCCCCGATGTCGTGCCCGGTTTGCCGCGGCCGGTTGTCGCGGTCTTCGCCGGCCACACCCATTGCGGCCAGATCCGCTTTCCCTTCATCGGCGCGCTGACCTATGTGTCGCGCTACGGCGACCGCTTTGCGTGCGGCGATATCGACGATGCGGGCCAGCGCGTCTTTGTCGGCGCGGGGCTCGGGACCAGCATCCTGCCGCTCCGCTTCAATACCCCGCCCGACGCGTGGCTGGTGACGCTGAAGCCGAAAGCTCCGCCGCGATGACCGGCGTCGAGCATCTCGTCGGACTCGCGCCGCTGACGGTCGCGGGTGCGGCGGCAATGACGTTCGGCGCGGCCTATGTGCGCGGGCTGACGGGGTTCGGCATGGCGATCATCCTCGTGCCGCTGCTCGGGCTGATCGTCGCACCGGGCGAGGCGGTGGTGCTCGGCATCTTGCTGCAATTGCTGATCGGGCCCGTGGGGCTGAAGGTCATATTGGCCGACGCTGATCGCAGCACCGCCGCCCCCATCGCCTTGCTCGCGATGCTGGCGACCCCAGCTGGGATGTTTGCGCTCGACGCGACGACGCCCGACGTCGCCCGGCTGTTGATCACGCTGATCGCGGTCGGGGCCTTCGTCGCGGTGCTGCTACCCAAGCAGCCCGAGGGGCACCGGCCGGGGCGTATCGCGGTTGCGGGGACGGGGGTCGTATCGGGCATCCTCACGGGCTTCGCTGCGATGCCGGGGCCGCCGGTCGTGCCCTTCTATCTTCGCCGTCATCTTGAGCCCAGGGTCGCCCGCGCATCGATGATGCTGATCTTTTTCGCGACCGCGATAGCGGGGACGCTCGCGGCGCTGTGGGTCGGGATCGCGACGGCACGGCTCGTCATCCTGTCGCTGATCCTCTTCCCGCCGATGTGGTTCGGCAACCTGATCGGAGGCCATCATTTCGGGCGCGTTGCGCCGCATGTGTGGCAGACGATGGTGGCCGTCGTGCTTGGCGTCGCGGCGGTTTCGGCGGTGGTGCGGATCCTGAACTAGAGGCTACCCTGATCTCTTCAGGGTAGCCTCTAGAGGCTGCGCAGTGCCTGCGCGGGTTTCGCCGACAGCAAGGGCCAGCTTCCCGCGATGCCGATCAGGAAGGACAGGCCCGCGCCGCCGAGCAAGGTCAGCCCGACGATCAGCGGATCGGGCGCGAAGTCGAACTCGAACAGCTGCGTCACCACATACCAGGCGCCGGCAAGCCCCAGCCCGAGCGCCAGCACCGCGAGAATGGCGGCCAGCACTGCATATTCCATTCCCTGCGCGCCCAATATCTGGCCGCGCGTCGCGCCGAGCAGCTTCAGGATCACGCTGTCATAGACGCGCCGTTCGCGGCTCGCGGCGATGGCGCCGATCAGGACCGCGATGCCGGCGAGGATCGCGATGCTCGCGGCAGCGGCGATCGCCTGGCTCATCTGGGTGAGCAGGGTCGTGACCTGCGACACGACATCGCGCACCGCGATCAGCGACGCCGAGGGGAAGGCGCGCGGGATGCTGCGCGACAGAGCGGTTTCGGCCTCGGGCCCCACCGCGACTGTAGCGACCATATTGTGCGGCGCCGCGTCGAAGGTGCCGGGCGAGAAGACGAGAACATAGTTCAGCCCGAAATTGTCCCAGTTGACGGTGCGGAACGAGGCGACCTTTGCCTGCACCTCGACCCCCAGCACATTGACCGACAGCGTATCGCCGAGTTTCAGCCCGAGCGAAGTCGCGACCTCCTGCTCGACGCTGACCAGCGGTGGTCCCTTGTAATCGGCCTGCCACCATTGGCCCCCGACCAGTTCGCTGCCGTTGGGAAGCACAGGGCTATAGGTCAGCCCGCGGTCGCCGCGCAGCACCCATGCGCCTTCGGGCAACTCGGCGAGTTCGTCGACGCGCTGGCCCGCAAATTCGGTGATGCTGCCGCGCAGCGCGGGGATCATGTTGATCTCGGCCCTTGCATCGGCGTTTGTTACCATCGTGCGAAAGCGCGCGGCGTCTCCGCGCGGCACGTCGAGCACGAAGAAGCTCGGCGCGCGCTGCGGCACAGTCGAGCGGATTTCAGAGGTGATGCTCGTCTGGATCGCCGCGAGCGTCACGAACAGCGTCAGGCCGAGGCCGAGCGCGACGACGAGCGCGCCCGTCGCCGCGCCGGGACGGTGGAGATTCGCGAGCGCGAGGCGGAACAAGGGACGTTTGGGCCGCGGAAGGCGGCTCGCGGTGCGGCGCACCAGCCAGCCAAGCCCGACGAGGATGAGCAGCAGCCCGATCGCCGCGCCAATGAAGCCGAGCGCGAAGAGCGGCTCGCGCGCCGTGCCGACCGCCAGCGCGATGATTGCCGCGAGCGCCGCGGCAACCGCGATCATGGTCTGCCGGTCGACCCGCGCCGCGCCGCTGACCGTTGCGCGGTAGAGGCCGGCGGCGGGAACATGGCGTGTCGCCGCGAGCGGAGGCAGGGCAAAGGCGATCGCGATGAGCAGGCCATAGGCCGCGCTGACGGCGAGCGGCAGCGGATAGATGGCGACGCCGGGCTTGACCGGCAGCACGTCGCCCGCGATCCAGCCGATGAGCGCGGGGGCGAGCGCTCCCACGATCAGCCCGGCGATAATCGACACTGCCGCGACCGCCAGGATCTGCAACCCATAAATGCGGGCGACGGTGCCGCTGTCGGCGCCGAGCACCTTCAGCGTCGCAAGGCCGGGGCGCTTGCCCGCAAGGTAACTCGCGACGCCATTGCCGACGCCGATCCCGGCGATCACCAGCGCCGCCAGCCCGACAAGCGACAGGAATTGTCCCATGCGTTCGATGAAGCGCCGCGTTCCGGGGGCGCCGTTGCTGCTGTCGGTGATGTCCCAGCCCGCGTCGGGAAATTCCGCGGTCAGCGCCTTGCCGACCGATTCGGGGTTCGCATCCCCCGGCAGGCGGACGCGATATTTGCTTTCGTAGAGGCTGCCGGGCTGGATCAGCTGCGTCGCGGGCAGGTCGGCCAGGCCGATGATTGCGACCGGGCCGAGCGTGAAGCCTTCGCCCAGTCGGTCGGGTTCCTCGGCGATGATGCCGTCGATCCGGAAGGTCTTTTCGCCGAACTTCACGCCGCCGCCGACCTTCAGGTCGAGCCGCGAAGCGAGGTCCTTGCCGATCCAGATCGCGCCCGGGGGCGGCGGGCCTTGGCGCGCGCCGCTCTCGAGCCGCATCGTGCCATAAAGCGGATAGGCGCCATCGACCGCCTTGAGCTCGGACAGCAAAGCCTCGCCGTCGGGATCGTTCGCCATCGCGCGCAGCCGGACCGTCGAGGACGGCGTGCCGACGCGGCGAAAGCCCGCCATTTCTTCCGCTGTCGCTTCGCGCTGCGGCAGGCTGAATTCGATATCGCCGCCGAGGATCGTCTGCCCGCGCACCTCCAGCTCGGAGGTGATGCCGCGGGTCAGGCTGCCGATCGCCGCGAGCGTCGCGACGCCGAGGAACAGGCAAACGGCGAGGAGACGCAGTCCGCGAATCCGCGTCGCAAGGTCGCGTCGCGCGATCCGCCAGAGCGTGCCGAGCGGCAGCATCAGCTATGGTTCCTTTTAGTCCGTTCGTGTCGAGCGAAGTCGGGACACCCATCGGCATAGAGCAAGGCTGAGGGGCATCTCGACTTCGCTCGATGCGAACGGATTAGGAAAGAGGTCACGCCGCCCGTTCCTCAATCCGGCCATCGTGCATCACGACGACGCGGTCGCAATGCTCGGCGAGTTCGGGGTCGTGGGTGATGATCAGCAGCGTGGCGCCGAGCGCGGCGCGGCGTGCGAAGATCAGCTCGATAATCGACTGGCCGGTCGCGGTGTCGAGATTGCCCGTCGGTTCGTCGGCGAAGATGATCGCGGGCGAGCTGGCCATTGCGCGCGCGATCGCGACGCGCTGCTGCTCGCCGCCCGAAAGCTGCGCGGGATAGTGGGTGAGCCGATGCCCGAGCCCGACGGCTTCGAGTTCGGCGGCGGCGCGGCCGAACGGATCGGCGATTCCGGCGAGTTCGAGCGGTACGGCGACATTTTCGAGCGCGGTCATCGTAGGGAGCAGGTGAAAGGCCTGGAGCACGATGCCGATGCGACCGCGCCTTGCGCGCGCCAGATCGTCTTCGTCCATCGTCGCAAAGTCGAGCCCCGCGACGTTGATGCTGCCGCCGTTGGCGCGTTCGAGCCCGGCGAGTACCGCCATCAGCGAGCTTTTGCCCGACCCCGAGGGGCCGAGCAGCGCGACCGAGGTTCCGGCTTCGACCTCGAGGTCGACGCCGCGCAAAATTTCGACGGGGGCCTTGTCGCTTCCAAGCGTGAGCGTCACATTATGGGCGGCGATCGCCGCGTTGGGCGATTGTCGTTGGGCGTCGGGCAAGGAGAGGACCCTTTGAAATGAGAACGGCCGGATGGCGCTCTTATGCGATATATGGTTGCGCAATCGCGCTTTGCCAACCGCTCGCCGCATGCGGGTCGGCGGAGGCGCCACCCGCCTCGACAAACGACAAGGCGGCTGCGCCCAAGACGGCGGCGCTCCCCGCCGACGCGCCGCTCGTCATCGCTTTCGGCGATAGCCTCTACGCCGGTTACCAGCTTGGTCCGAAGGAAGGTCTCGCGCCGCAGTTGCAAGCCGCGCTTGCCGACGACGGCGTCGTCGCGCGCGTCCAGAATGCCGGCGTTTCGGGCGACACGACCGCGGCGGGGCGTCAGCGACTGACCTATGTGCTCGACAATGCCAAGGTGAAGCCGGCGCTGGTGCTGCTCGGGCTGGGCGGCAACGACATGCTGCGCGGCATCGGCCCCGACCAGACGCGCGCCAACCTCGACGCGATGCTCGCTGAACTGAAGAAGCGCGAAATCCCGGTGCTGCTGACCGGCATGATGGCGGCGCCGAACCTCGGCAGCGACTATGCGAACAAGTTCAACCCCATCTATCCCGAACTCGCGTCGAAATATGCGGTGAGTTTCTATCCCTTCATCCTCGATAATGTCGTCACCGACAAGGCGCTGATGCTCGGCGACAATCTCCATCCCAATGCGAAGGGCGTGAAGGTCGTGGCCGAGGGGCTGGCGCCGCTCGTCGAACAGGCGCTGCCGAATGCCGGGTAAAATGATCCTCCCTGTGGCGAAGCCATGGGGAGGTGGCAGCGCGAAGCGCTGACCGAAGGGCTTTGGCGCTGACGTTGTCGCCCCTCCACCCCTTGCTTCGCAAGCGGTCCTCCTCCCCATTGCTAGGCGACAGGGAGGATCGAAACCTAGCTCCCCCGCGGCCCGAACAAGATGATCGCCGCGCCGCCCAGGCATACCGCGGCGCCGATCAGGTCCCAGCGGTCGGGCTTCGCGCCCTCGACCGCCCACAGCCACAGCAAGGCCGCGACAATATAGACCCCGCCGTAAGCGGCATAGGTCCGCCCCGCATGTTCGGCATCGACCAACGTGAGCAGGTACGCGAACAGCGCCAGCGACGCTACGCCGGGGACGAGCCACCACACCGGCTTGTCGAGCCGCAGCCACGCCCAGAAGGCGAAGCAACCCGCGATTTCGGCGAGCGCGGCGGCTATGTAGGCAAAGGCGGTCATCGGCGCGTCGTGCCCGGGCCGTATCCGCGGTGCAAATCAAAACTGGTCAGGGTGCGCACAGGCGCTCGCGTTCCAAGGTCCAAGCTCGCGGAGTGGCGGTCAGAGGGCCGCCGCCGCAACTCGATGTGATCATCTGTTCCCAGTCTTTCCGCACGTAGTCCGAATTATATTCGTACCGAATATAGGGTTGCTGACCGTCCCTCGACAAGAATGTCGGACCGATGCCGGTTGTGCTGTCGACGACCGCGATACGATAGGCGACAAAGGCCAGACCCCTGTTCCCTTCTGTCCGGCCATCAACGATCACTCGAATCTTGCGGCGATCAAGGTCGCGGACCAGTATCTGCGTCTCGGGCGCGTCAACGGTTGCATGGTCGAAGACGACCCAGATACTGCCGACATCCGGTCTGGCCAGTCTCGTCGCGAAGTACAGCCTGAGACCCCGGTGTCGTACGCCCTTTCTATCGGTCCATTCGTTTTCGCCTTTGGGACCGACGCGGAACAGGATGCGCGCTTCGCCAAAATCGGCTGCGAGCTGGGAGCGGATCGGGCGACCCGGCTCTTCTGCGCGCTCTGCGATTTGTAGATTTTCCGGAGGCGGGGCAGGGACGGCACAAAATGTAGTTGTTTGGCAAAGCTTGGGCCTGTTGTCGGACACGGGCTTGTCCGGACCGCACGCTGCCAGAAGGACGCAAAGTCCGGCAAAAAATGGCATTGGGCATGCGCATGGCGCTTTGTCGCAAAACCGCTTCCGGCGGGCAACTCGAAGTTGCGCATCTTGGGTCACTATGGAGCAAAAAAGGGGCGACCAACCGGCCGCCCCTTCCTGTTTCGTCACTGACCGAAAGATCAGAAAGCGAAGCCGACGCCGACGACGAAGGTGTCGAAGTCGCCGAAATTGTCGATGAACTGGTGGCGATATTCGCCCTTGGCATAGAGGTTCTGGCCCAGCTTGTGCTGGTAACCGGCACCGACATAGGGATCGTCGACGTCGCCGAAGGTGTAGCCGCCGGTGGCATAGAGCTTGCCGTTGGCGCCGATCTTGGCGCCCGCGCGGCCGCCGGCCGAGAACTGGACGTTCGCGCCGTCGACGAGGACCTTGTCGCCAGCGATTTCGGCACCGACGAACGTCGAGCTGCCGAGGTCGAAGTCATAACCGGCGGCGGCGCCGAGCGTGGCTTCGTCCTGGCCGTTGCCGGTGATCAGGCCGCCGCGAACTTCCACGCGGCCTTCGCCAGCAGGGGCGGCGAGGGCGGGGGTTGCGACGACGGCGGAGAGGAGAGCGGCTGCAACTGCGAATTTTTTCATTTTTCGTTCCTTCATTCAAAACGGACCACGCCCTTTGGGTCGCGGCCCGGCCCCTAAATGGCGTCGACGCCTGTCGCTTCAATGAATGGATCGTTCAGAATGTGACAATTTTCTTACCTGTGTTATTTTTACCACACAGTATAGAATAGCTATGCGGGATCCCTTCCGCGAAACCGCAGATTTCCGATTGTTTCCGTGACGCGAAATTCGGGGGGCGAAGGGCGCTCAGCCCAGCGCGGCCTGCTTTTCCTCGGCAATACGGTCGAGTTCGGCGCGCGTCGGCTTGGTTGCGGCGCTCTTCAATTGGCCGCACGCCGCCATGATGTCGCGCCCGCGCGGGGTGCGCACCGGCGCCGAAATGCCGGCCTTGAAAATCAGGTTGCTGAACGCCTTGACCCGCTCGGGCGTCGAGCATTCATAGGGCGCGCCCGGCCAGGGATTGAACGGGATCAGATTGACCTTCGCCGGCAGCTTATATTGCTTGATCAGCCGGACGAGCTCGCGCGCATCCTCGTCGCTGTCATTCTTGTCCTTCAGCATCACATATTCGAAGGTGATTCGCCGCGCATTGTTCGCACCCGGATAGTCGGCGCACGCCTGCAGCAATTCCTCGATGCCATATTTGCGGTTGAGCGGCACGATCTCGTCGCGGATTTCCTTGTTCACCGCGTGCAGCGAGACGGCAAGGTTGACCCCGATCTCGTCGCCGGCGCGCGCCATCATCGGCACGACGCCGCTGGTCGACAAAGTGATCCGCCGCTTCGACAGCGCCAGCCCGTCGCCGTCCATGACGATCTTGAGTGCGCCCTTGACCTCGTCGAAATTATACAGCGGCTCGCCCATGCCCATCATCACGATATTGGTAAGCATCCGGCCGTCGGCGGTATAATGCCCCGCCTCGTCGTCATAATCCTCGTCCTCGGGATCGGCGCCGAAGCCAGCCATCGTCCCCTTCGGCCATTCGCCGAGCGCGTCGCGCGCGAGCAGCACCTGACCGACGATCTCGCCCGCGCCCAGGTTGCGCACGAGGCGCATCGTGCCGGTGTGGCAGAAACGGCAGTTGAGGGTGCAGCCGACCTGGCTCGACACACAGAGCGTTCCCCGATCGGCGTCGGGGATGAAGACCATCTCATATTCCTGGCCGTCGGCAGCGGCGAGCAGCCATTTGCGCGTGCCGTCGCTCGACACCTGCGCTTCGCGCACGGTCGGGCGGCCGATGATGAAGCGGTCGGTCAGCCACGGGCGCATCGTCTTGGCGATGTCGGTCATCGCCTCGAAATCGGTGACCCCGCGGTGATAGATCCAGTGCCAGATCTGCTTGGCGCGCAGCTTCGCCGCCTTCGCGTCAAGTCCGGCTTCGACGAGCACGCCGCCGATCGCATCGCGCGTCAGCCCGACAAGGTCGATGCGGTTGCCGCCGCGCAGCGGGACGGTGCCCGTCGTCACGGGGTCGATATGGCCGGGAATCTGCATGATGCGCGGCCATATAGTGGGAGAGGGCAAAAAGCGCAATTGCGGCCATTGATCCTCCCTGTCGCGCAGCGAGGGGAGGGGGACCGCCCCGAAGAGGTGGGGGAGGGGCCGCGTCACAGCCCCTCCGTCAGCGCTTCGCGCTGCCACCTCCCATCGCTGCGCCACAGGGAGGATTGGACCTTTTACAGCGATTTCAGCATCGCCAGAACCTGCGGCACCGTGCCATTTGCCTCGGCGTTGCGCAGCGGCAGGACATTCTGCACGAGGATTTCCTCCGGCGTCGGCGTCTGCGCAAACAGCGCCATCACCTCGTCGGCGAAATCGTCCAGCGGCATATAGCCCTCGCGCGTCGACTGGCCGGGGGTCAGATCAGTGCGCACCGCAGGCGGCGCCAGCTCGATCACTTCGACCTTGCCCTCGAGCTGGATGCGCAGCGCAACCGAATAGCTGTGCATCGCCGCCTTCGTCGCCGAATAGGTCGGCGCCTTGGGGAAAGGAACGAAGGCCAGCCCCGACGTCACATTGACGATCGCCGCGCCGTCCTGCGCCGCGAGATGGCCGACCAGCGCGTCAGTCAGCCGGATCGGGCCGAGGATGTTGGTGATCACAGTCGCCTCGGCATGCGACAGGTCGCGTTTTGCACTGGCATCCTCGGCGGCCATGATGCCGGCGTTGTTGACCAGCACATTGAGGTCGGGGAACTTCGCGACAATTTCTTTCGCGAAAGTCGCGATGGCGTCGGCGTCGGTGACGTCGAGCGCCATCGCCGACATGTTCGCCCGTCCGGCGATCGCCGCTTCCAGCTTCGCGGCATTGCGCCCGGTGACGATGACTGTGTTGCCCGCGTCGTGCCAGCGCTGCGCCAGCGCGAGCCCGATGCCCGACCCGCCGCCGGTGACAAGAATGGTGTTGCCCGTGGTTTTCATGGATTGTCTCCTCTTGGGGTGGTGAGAGGGCCTAGATATCCCTATACTCTCCAAAAGAAAGAAGGCACCTGAAAGTGCCATAGTTACCAAAAAGAGAGATTTGGAATTTCCGCGATGCCTACGTCCGAAAAAATTGCCTATGATCCGCACGCGCCGGTTGATCCGCGCGTCGAAACGCTCGTCAACGAACTCATCGGCCGAGTCGCGGACAAATGGACCCTACTCGTTCTCGAGGAACTCGAGGATCATGGAACCTGCCGCTTCACCGAACTGTCGCGCCGCGTGCCCGGCATCAGCCAAAAGATGCTGACGCAGACGTTGCGCGCGATGGAGCGCGACGGGCTGGTGGTGCGCACGGTTCACCCGGTCGTCCCGCCGAAGGTCGAATATTGCCTGACCGACCTCGGGCACAGTTTGGGCGAAGCCTTTTGCGGCGTGTGGGTGTGGGCGGAGGCCAATCTGGAGAGGGTAGCACGGGCGCGCATGGCATTCGACGCACGGGGGTAGTGCCAGCAGATATTGTTCGACCGCCAGCGGTCGGAAGCCGCCATCTCCGTCACGCCACTTTTTTGGCTTTCGGCGCCGTCGTCTTGGGTTTGTAGCGGCAAAGATCCACAACCGGGCAGCGCCAGCATTCGGGCGTACGCGCCTTGCAGATGTAACGGCCGTGGAGGATCAGCCAATGGTGCGCGCCGACGCGGAAGGGCGCGGGGGTTTCCTTGTCCAGCTTCTTTTCGACCGCGAGCACCGTCTTCCCGGGCGCAAGGCCGGTGCGGTTGCCGACGCGGAAGATATGCGTATCGACCGCAAAGGTCTCCGCGCCGAAGGCGCAGTTCATCACGACATTGGCGGTCTTGCGCCCGACGCCCGGAAGTTCCACGAGCGTGTCGCGGTCGGCGGGAACCTCGCCGCCATGGTCGCGGATGAGGATTTCGCTGAGCGCGATGACATTTTTCGCCTTGGCGTTGAACAGGCCGATGGTCTTGATGTGCTGCTTGAGCCCGTCTTCGCCGAGATCGACCATTTGCCGTGGAGTCTTCACGCCCTGAAACAGCGCCCGCGTCGCCTTGTTCACCCCGACGTCGGTCGCCTGCGCCGACAGCACGACCGCGACGAGCAATTGATAGACATTGCCATATTCCAGCTCGGTCTCGGGGCTTGGGTTCAGCTCGGCAAGACGGCGATAGAATTCAAAAATATCGGCCTTTTTCATCGCGTTCAGGACAGTCCAAGCACCTGCGGCATCGTATAGCGATCGGGCTTTTGGGCGATCAGCCACAGCGCCGCACGCACCGCGCCGCGCGCGAAGATCATGCGGTTTTCGGCGCGGTGTGAGAGAGTGATCATCTCTTCGGGGCCGGCGAAGATCACGTCATGGTCGCCCGCGACGGTGCCGCCGCGCAGGCTCGCGAAGCCGATCTTGCCATGGCCGCGTGCGCCGGTGAGGCCGTCGCGGCCGCGTTCGGAACAGGTTGCGAGATCGATCCTCCGTCCCTCCGCCGCCGCCTGCCCCAACAGCAGCGCGGTTCCGCTGGGCGCGTCGACCTTACGGCCATGATGCATTTCGAGAATCTCGATGTCCCATTCGGGGTCGAGCCGCGCCGCGGCCTCGCGGACGAGGTGCGCGAGCAAAGTGACACCGAGTGAGGTGTTGCCGGTCTGGAGAACCGCGATGTCCTTGGCGGCATCGTCGATCAGATAATGATGGCGTTCCTCGAGCCCGGTGGTTCCGATGACGATCGGCGTCCGCGCCGCGACACATGCATCAAGCGTTGCTTCGAGCGCGGCGGGCGAGGAAAAATCGACGAGCACGTCGGCGTCCGATGCCAGGCGCACGACATTGCCCCCCTTGTCGATTCCGCAGCTGCGTTGCCCCGCTTCCGATATCGCGGCGGCGAGCGCGACGCCCATCCGTCCTTCGCTGCCGATAATGCCGATGCTGGTCATTGAACCAAATCCCCGCTTGTCCTGCGCCTGTCGAAGGGTCGCCCTTGCTAAACCGCCGCTTTGAAGGAAGAACGGCCCTACGACAAGCTCAGGACGAACGGAGTTAGCGTGTCCCCTATCCAGAATATCGTCATCCTGACCGGCGCGGGCGTTTCGGCCGAAAGCGGCATCGACACCTTCCGCGATGCCGGGGGGCTGTGGGAGCAGCACCGCGTCGAAGATGTCGCAACACCCGAAGCCTTTGCCCGCGACCCCGACCTCGTCCTGCGATTCTACGACATGCGGCGCGCGGCGATCCAGACCAAGGCGCCAAACGCCGCGCATGAAGCGCTTGCGCGGCTCGACGCCGAATGGCCGGGCGAGTTGCTGATCGTCACCCAGAATGTCGACGACCTGCACGAACGCGCGGGCGCGAAACGGCTGATCCACATGCACGGCGAGCATCTCAACGCCTGGTGCACCGCGTGCGACAACCGCGTACCGTGGACCGGGCCCCTGCTCGGCCGCCCCAACTGTCCCGGCTGCGGTGCGGCGGGGTCGCTGCGCCCCGATATCGTCTGGTTCGGCGAAATGCCGTACCGGATGGACGAGATTTATTACGCGCTGAACCGCGCCGACCTGTTCGTGTCGATCGGCACTTCGGGCGCGGTCTATCCTGCCGCGGGTTTCGTGCGCGAGGCGCGGGCGTCGGGCGCGCGCACGCTCGAACTCAATATGGAGCCGAGCCAGGGTAGCCACTGGTTCGATGCAGCGCGCCACGGACCGGCGACGACGCTGGTACCGGCGTGGGTCGACGAGATTCTGGACAGCAACGGCGGATAGCGGCCGATTGCGGCCTGTCTTTCTCTCTTCCCGCAAGCGGGAGGGGAACCGGTTCACCCACCCCAAAGCGGGTTGCCGGCAGCAAGCCGGGACCATGATCGTGCCCGAATCATGACCCCGGCTTGGACGGACCCCGCAACTTGGGCCCGCCGGTCATTTGCGGATCGAGCTGACCCGGATTGGTTGGTCGCGCGTGGCGCTGGCGATCACGACGTCGGCCTGCGCCGAAGCAAGTGTCCGCGTGTCGCGGCGGCATTGTCGCACGTCATTCTTGCCTGCGAGGTCGAAATCGGGCGCGGTGCCGCACACTTCGACGACAGCGCGCCAGATGCGGCGGTCGAGCGCCTTTGTGCCGGCCTCGGTCCGAAGATCGAGGTCCTTGTGAGCCACGGCGACGCTCGGACTGGCGGGGGCAGTTCGCGCCGATGCGGGCTGGCCGATCGATACGGCAGCAAGGGCGGCGAGGATCAGAAGCTTTTGCATCTTGTTTCTCCATCGTCCGGCTGGGGAGGGGAGGAAGCCGGTGAAACAGAGATAAAAGTCCGGCTGGCGCAGCGCGAGCAACGATGTTGCGCGCTCATTCTGCAAAATTGCAGAATGAGCGTCCGGCCATTATGCCGCACAAGGCGTCATGTATGATTGGAACGACCTGAAGGCCTTTCTGGCCGTTGCCGAAACCGGCAGCACATTGTCGGCGGCGCAATCGATGCGCGTCAGCCAGACGACGGTCGCGCGGCGCATCGCCGCGCTCGAGGAGGCAACAGGGCTTAACCTGTTCGAACGCCGCCAGGCTGGCTATGCGCTGACCCCGGTGGGCGAGGCGATGCTGGCGAGCGCGCTCGCCGTGAAGGACGCCGCCGACCGCTTTGGCGAGGCGGCGGGCGCGCGCTCGCGCGATGCCGGCGGCACGGTCAGCCTGACGACGATGGAAATTTTTGCGGTCACCATCCTGCCGCCGATCCTGCGCGACCTGCGCGCCGCGCATCCCGGAATCCACATTCAGCTCGATACGTCGGACGAATCGCGCGACCTTGCGGCTGGCGCGGCGGACATCGCGATCCGCAGCAGCAAGCAGCCGAGCGGTGGCGGGCTTGTCGGGCGGCGCATCGCTGACAATCCGTGGACGGTTTATTGCAGCCGCGACTACGCCGACCTGCATGGCATCCCGCATGGCCGCGCGGAACTCGCCACGCATCCCTTCATCGGCGGCGGTGGCGGGGTCTGGGAACCTTATCGGGCGTGGCTGCGCCAGCACGGGCTCGAGGAGTCGGTGGTGATGCAATATGACACGGGGTCGGGGCTGCTCGCGGGGGTGCGCTCGGGCATGGGCCTCACCATCCTGCCTGGCTTCATCGCCGATCGCGAACCCGACCTGATCCGCTGTATTCCGCCCAAGACAGAGGATACGACCGGATTGTGGCTACTCACCCACGAACGGTTGCGCCATGTGCCGCGCGTGCGCCTCGTCCTTGATTTCCTCGCTTCCGAATTGACCAAGCTAGCGCGCGGTTAGGCGAGAGCATTTTCCACGGCGGCGTCAACATGCAGCGCGAGCGTGTCGAACAGCGGCACCGCGCTATCTGCTTCGCCGACCAGCAGCATGATTTCGGTGCAGCCGAGGACGATCGCCTCGGCGCCGCCCGCGATCAGTGCGGCGATGATCCGGCGATATTCGGCGCGCGACGCGTCGCGGATCACGCCCTGCACCAGCTCGTCATAGATGATGCTGTGGACAATCGCGCGATCGGCATCGCCGGGGATCATCGCCTCGATCCCCGCCGCCGCCATCCGCGCCGTATAGAAGGGCTTTTCCATCGTGAAGGCCGTGCCGAGCAGCCCGACGCGCGAGAAACCCGCCGCCCTGATCGCGGCGATGGTCGGGTCGGCGATGTGAAGCAGCGGCACCGGCGTCGCGGCCTCGACCGCCTCTGCGCAGAGGTGCATCGTGTTCGCGCAGATCAGCAACAGCTCGGCGCCGCCTGCGGTCAATGAACGGGCCGCGTCCGCCATCTGCGCGTCGAGTACGTCCCAGTCGCCGTTTGCCTGTAATTCGGCGATGGGCGCGAAATCGAGCGACAGCAGCAGGATGCGCGCCGAATGGAGCCCGCCGAGCCGCTTCCGCACGCCTTCGTTGAGCAGCCGGTAATATTGCGCGGAGCTTTCCCAGCTCAAACCGCCGATCAGGCCGATTGTTTTCATTGCATCCATCCGTTCCGAAAGCGCTGTCCTACATTATTGGCCCGGTCTAGCCTGCCCGGCGATGACACGCGACACAGCTTTCCTCCTGACCGCTGCAGAGGGCCTTCCGTGCTCTTCGATCCGCGCGACGGACTGCGATTTGCGAGTGAAGTTACGCAGTTTTCCGCCGTTTCGGAAAAGCGCTGTCTTTCCTTCTTCCGTCACCCCGGACTTGATCCGGGGTCCCGCTTATCCCGGCGCCTCGCATGGATCCCGGATCAAGTCCGGGATGACGGAGAGGAGGACGAAAATTTGCGAATCGCGAATGAAGTTACGCAGAAATCCGCCACTTCTCCCAAGCGCCTCAGCGCAGCTTGGCGCACCCCAGCGCCGCCGCGTCGATCGCGGTCGCGGCGCCGCGCAGCCGGTACGTATCGGCGATCGCGCCGCCCGTCGCGGTCCCGCTCTCGACGCTCATGCTCGGTGCCGACCGCATCGCGGCGACGATCGCCGCGTCCATGCGCGCGTCGCTCGCCCAGCCATGCGCGCCGTTGCCGGTCAGGATGAAGCGGCGGCTGCCGATCGTCAGGCGCAGGTCGCGGTCCGGCGCGCGCGCCTTCGACAGGCGGACATAGAATTGACCGCGGATACGCGACTTGGGCCAATAGCCGACGCTGGCATAGGCCTTCACTTGCGGCGTGCCGATCGTCGCGGACGGGGCGGCGAGGGCGTAGCAGCGCGGGGTCGCGGGATCGCGGAACGCGCCCCAGCCGTCAAAAATGCCGAGCGCGGTCGGGGCAGCCGCAAGCGTTGCGGCAGGCGCCGCCGCCAGCATGAGGAAAAGAGTGGCCCAGCGCCGCATCGCTCCTCGTTTGCGCGATTGGGGATGCTTTGCAAGCATGGCTTGCGCGATGCGGTGCGTGCGTTAAGGAAGGTGGACATTTTCAGGGGCCAGAATCGGGGCACGAATCGCCTCCGATGGTCTGTCCCTCAGGGACTTTTCCCGCGGCACATACTAGGGATGGCGGATACAGAATGAAAGCGACGATCGAACGCGCAGTGTTGTTGAAGAGCCTCGGCCACGTTCAGTCGGTGGTCGAACGGCGCAATACGATCCCGATCCTTTCCAACGTGCTGATCGAAGCCGATGCGTCGGGCCAGCTCAAATTGATGGCGACCGACCTCGACCTGCAGGTCGTCGAAACGATCGCGGCCAAGGTCGAAACGCCAGGCACGACGACGGTTTCGGCGCACACTTTGTTCGAAATCGCGCGCAAGCTGCCCGAAGGGTCGGAAGTCAGCCTTGCGGCCGCCGAAGGCAAGATGCAAGTCAAGGCCGGCCGCTCGAACTTCAACCTGCCGACGCTGCCGCGCGACGACTTCCCGGTGATCGCCGAAGGCGACCTGCCGACCAATTTCGAACTGCCCGTCGCCGAACTGATCCAGATCATCGACAAGACGCGCTTCGCCATCTCGACCGAGGAAACGCGCTACTACCTCAACGGCATCTTCCTGCATGTCGCCGAGGATGCCTCGGGCCCGGTGCTGAAAGCTGCGGCGACCGACGGCCATCGCCTTGCGCGCTACACCGTCACGCGCCCCGACGGCGCCGCGTCGATGCCCGACGTCATCGTGCCGCGCAAATGCGTCACCGAAATCCGCAAGCTGCTCGACGAGGCCGAAGGCAATGTCGAAATCAGCCTGTCGGCGAGCAAGGTCCGCTTCCAGCTCGGCAACGCGATCCTGACCTCGAAGCTGATCGACGGTACCTTCCCCGACTACAGCCGCGTCATTCCGACCGCGAACGACAAGCTGCTCAAGGTCGATCCGAAGAGCCTGTTCCAGGGCGTCGATCGCGTCTCGACCATCGCCAGCGAAAAGACGCGCGCGGTCAAGGTCGGTCTCGACAAGGACCGCATCACGCTGTCGGTGACCAGCCCCGAGAATGGCACCGCCGCCGAAGAACTCGCTGCCGGCTATGACAGCGATTCGATGGAGATCGGCTTCAACGCGCGCTATCTCAGCGACATCTTGGGGCAGGTCGACGGCGACAGCGTCGAACTGCACCTCGCCGACGCCAATGCGCCGACGCTGATCCGCGAAAGCGAAAAGAGCCCGGCGCTCTATGTGCTGATGCCGATGCGGGTCTGACGACCGCTACAGCGCCGAACGAAAAGGCCCTGCGATTGCAGGGCCTTTTCTTATCCGGCCTTCGCGACCCGCCAGATCACGCCGCCGGTGTCGTCGGCGACGAGCGCGCTGCCGTCCTTTGCAACCTTGACGTCGGCCGGGCGGCCGCGGGTCGTCTTGCCGTCCGCGGCAAGGAACTGGTCGAGCAGGGTGACGGGCAGGGCGTCGACGGGCTTGCCGTTCGCGCCGAACTTGACGAATACCACGCTGTATCCGGCCACAGGCTCGCGGTTCCATGACCCGTGCAGCGCGATCAGCGCGCCGTTCGCCCAGCGGTCGCCAAGGTCGAGCCCTTCCGTGAAGGTGAAGCCCAGCGGCGCGGTGTGGGCGCCGAGGCCATATTCGGGGCGCTTGACATATTGGCGTCGATCCTCGGCTTCGGGCTCGACGCGCGGGTCGATGTAGCCCCCCCAATAATACCAGGGCCAGCCGTAGAAATCGCCTTCGGTGACGTCGGTCAGATAGTCGGGGACAAGGTCGCTACCGAGCATGTCGCGTTCGTTGACGACGGTCCACAGCCGGTCGCTGCCGGGATAGAAGCCGAGGCCCACGGGGTTGCGGATGCCCGCGGCGAAGGTACGCATATATTTGTTCTCGGGCCGGACCTCGAGCACGCTGGCGCGGCGGAATTCGCGGTTCATGCCCTTTTCGCCGATATTGGAATCGGCGCCGACGCCGATATAGAGCCAGCCGTTCGGCGCGGCGGCAAGGCTCTTGGTCCAGTGCCGGTTGGTGCCCTTGGCGGGCAGGTCGACGATCTTGGCAGGCTTGCCGCTCATCTTCGTTTCGCCCGCGACATAGGGGAAGGCGAGCAGTGCGTCGGTGTTGGCGACGTAGAGCGTCGAGCCGACCAGCGCCATGCCATAGGGCGAGTTGAGACCCGTGATATAGGCCGTCCTGACCTCGGCCTTGCCATCGCCGTCGGCGTCGCGGAGCAGGGTGATCCGGTTCGCAGACGGGCGGCGGCCGGTGCCGCCCTTGCCCATCAGGCTGCTCATGATCTTGCCCTCGACTCCCGACGTGTCGCGCGGCGGGCTCTGTGATTCGGCAACGAGCACGTCGCCGTTCGGGAGCACCAATATGGTGCGCGGATGGTCGAGCCCTTCGGCGAAGCGCGCGACCGCCAGCCCCTGGGCGGCGCGCGGCGCCTGTCCGGCGGGCCAGCTTGTCGCCTCGGGCACGTTGATCGTCGGAAATGTCTCGGTCCGCTGCGACGCCATTACCGGCACCCGGCCGCTGAGTTCGGCGGTCGAAAAGCGCGCGACATCGGGCCGCGACATGACGTAAAATGTGATGCCGCCGGCGATCAGCAGCAGCAACAGGGCGAGGGCGGCATATTTCAGGATCTTGCGCATGACGACTGTCTACACGGGCACGGCGCGGCGTCAAAGGGGGTTGGGTGCGGCGGAACGGTTAACAGCCAGACCATCGCCATTAACCTTACCCGCTTGTTCATCACGGTTGGGAACGCGCCGGTGAGGCGGCGGCGCGTAGAAAAGGACACGCCCAACGGACCAGGAACCCGATGCACCTGCCAGCCCCATTTCTGACCGATCGCGCCGCGGTCGACGATGCCCGCGCGCTCATCGACCTTCATGGCGAAGAAGCGGGCTTTGCCGCTGCGGCACGTGCCGAACAATATCGCGTGCTCGGCAACCACATCCATTTCGCGCGCTGGCGCCAGATCGAGCGGCTGATCACTTATCTGTCGGTCGAGGATATCCTCGACACGGTGCATTAGCGTCTAAAGCCGCAGGCCCGCGGTTTCGGGCAAATCCGCCATGATGTTGAGATTCTGGACACAGGCGCCGCTCGCGCCCTTGCCCAGATTGTCGAGCCGCGCGACGAGGCGGAGCTGACGGCCGCTGGGGTCCGCGAAGACGGTCAGTTCCATCCGGTCCGTCGCCGCGTCCTTCTGGCTGAGAAGCAATTCGCCCTCATCGCCGCGCCGCACGCTGACCAGCGGCGACCCGCCGAAATGCGCAGCGAGCGCATCGAAGACCGCGTCGGCGGTCGGCGTATCGAAGCTGAGCGGCACCTCGACGAGCATCCCGCGATAGACGGGCACCACCGCCGGAGCGAATAGCGGCGGGTGGGCAAGGCCGGCGCCCCGCTGCATTTCGGGCACATGCTTGTGGTTCAGCGACAGGCCGTAGCTGCGAAAGCCGATGTCGGGCTCGGCTTCGAAGCGCGCGATCAGTTCCTTGCCGCCCCCAGAATAGCCCGACACCGCGTTGACGCTGAACCGCGTGTCCGCCGGGACGAGCCCTGCGGCGACCAGCGGCGCGACGAGCGCGAGGAAGCCGGTCGGATAGCAGCCCGGATTGCTGACACGCGTCGAGGCGGCAATTGCCTCGCGCTGCGCCATGCTCAGTTCGGGAAAGCCATAGGCCCAGTCTGGCGCAACGCGGTGGGCTGTCGATGCGTCGATCACCTTGGTGCGATCGTTGCGGATCATCGCGACTGCCTCGATCGCCGCGGCATCGGGCAGGCACAGGATGACGAAATCGGCGCCGTTCAGCGCTTCGGCGCGCCGCGCCGCATCCTTGCGTTCGGCATCCGGCAGGGCGATAAGTGCAAATTCGCTACGCCCGGCAAGCCGCTCGGCGATTTCGAGGCCCGTCGTCCCCGCCGCGCCGTCGATAAAAACCGTCTGTGTCATGATGTTATCGCAGTCTTTTATATCCGCTCACCGGCGGATCATGGTCCTTTGCGGCCGAACGGGCGATGACGTCGGCCAGCGGCTCAACCTTCACCGCCATCCATCGTCGGCTGGCATGGATGATATTCCGCTCGTCGGCCATGATGCCGACGTGGCCGGGAAAGAAGACGAGGTCGCCGCGCGCGAGGCTCGCTGGATCGACATCCTTGTCTGCGCCGAGCGCAGCGAATTGCAGGTCGCTGTCGCGCGGCAGCTGGACGCCGGCCGCACCCCAGGCAAGCTGGACGAGCCCCGAACAGTCGATGCCGGTCCTTGTCCGCCCGCCCCAAAGATAGGGCGCGTCGATCATCTGTTCGGCGACGCCGGCAGGGTCCGTGTCGGGCGTGCCAACCTCGGCCAGCGCCGCGAGCGGCAGATAGCCATGCGACGTTGCGAGCCATTCTCCCTCGGGCACGCCCATCACGAGCGCGCCCCGCGGCAGGACGGCCGGGCCGCCGCTCGCCGCGTCGGGTGCTCCGTGCAGAATTGCTTCGATTGCCGTGACGCGGTGGGTCGGCGCAATGGGTGCACCGAGTGCATCGGCCGCGAGATAGCCGACATAATGGTCGGCGAGGCAATATCCCCAAGCCCAGCCGCCCGTCAGGTCGAGCAGCGCAAAGCCTTCGCCGAACAGCAGTTCGCTCGTCAGGTCGGCGTCGATCGAGGGGGTGGCCCGCAGCGCCGCTGCCGGCAGCACGCCGCTGCGCATCATCGGCGCGGCATAATGCGGCGCGAAATGCGTCCCGGCGACGGCGATGTCGGCAAGGTCGGGACGGATCGCGACGACGCGCGGATCGAAAGCCTGCGACGTACCCGTTAGCCCGAAACGGTTGCGGCCCGCGCCGGCGGCACCGGGGCGCCCCATGCGTATGCGATTGGTCGCTGAACTCTCGCCGCTTTCTGCTGTCACTGGCTGTCCTGTTGAAACCACGGGCCCGCACGGTGCGGACAATCGCGCGCCATTAGACCAGCAGGGCCTGCTTGATCAAGAATGTTCGATTTTGCCGCGCCGGTCGTAGCGCGACTGGAGCATGGCCCAAGCGGCGCGCAGCCCCAGCGCCGCGCCACCCTTGGGGCGCCCAGGCTTCGCCGACGGGCGCCAGGCGAAGGTGTCGAGGTGCGCCCATGCGGTGCCTTCGGGGATAAAGCGTTTGAGGAACAGGGCGGCGGTGATCGATCCGGCAAAGGGCGAACTGCCGGCATTGCCGAGATCGGCGATGTCGGTTTCGAGCAGGTCGGCATAGCCGTCCCACAGCGGCATGCGCCACAGCGGGTCGTCGCGTTCGATCCCGCCCGCGAGCATGGCGTCGGCAAGCGCGTCGTCGTTGGCGAAGAGCGGCGGCAGGTCGGGGCCGAGCGCGACGCGTGCCGCACCGGTGAGCGTTGCGAAATCGACGATCAACTCGGGCTTTGCTTCGCCCGCCTTTGCCAGCGCATCGCCGAGCACCAGCCGGCCCTCGGCGTCGGTATTGCCGATCTCGACGGTCAAGCCCTTGCGGCTCTTGAGCACGTCGCCCGGGCGGAAGGCGTCGGCCGAGATGGCATTTTCGGCGGCGGCGACAAGGCAGTGCAGCCGTATCGGCAGGCCGCTCGCCATTATCAGTTCGGCAAGCGCCAGAACATGCGCGGCACCCCCCATGTCCTTCTTCATCAACCGCATTCCCGCCGCAGGCTTGATGTCGAGCCCGCCGCTGTCGAAGCTGATGCCCTTGCCGACCAGCGCGACGCGCGGGTGGTCGTCCTTGCCCCATGTGATTTCGATCAGGCGCGGGGCATGATGCTTGGCCGCGGCGCGGCCGACGGCATGGATCATCGGATAGCCCTGTTCGAGCGCTTCGCCCTTGGTGACCGTCAGTTTGCCGCCATGCGCCTTGGCAATGCGTTCGGCCGCCTTCTCGATCGCCGCGGGCCCCATGTCGGCGGCGGGCGTGTTGACGAGGTCGCGGACGAGCGCAACGGCGCGTACCTCGGCGACCATCGGCGCAATCGCGCCGACGTCGCCGGTCAACAGAACACGCGGGCCCTTGGTCGGCGGCTTCGATTTATAGGCGTCGAAGCGATATTGCGCGCTCATCCAGCCGAATAAGGCCTTGCCCGGCTGCCGGCCTTCGACGCGATAGCGGCCTTCGGGCAGGATTTGCCCCAGCTTCGCAAGGCACCAGGCCGACAGGCTCTCGACGTTAGCAACGGTCGTGACGACGGCCCATTTTTCGGGATCGTCGCCGGGCAAGATCGCATGGACGAATGTGTCGGGTTTGAAGCCGACGGCGGCAAGATGCGCGCGTTCGCGCGCACTTCGGCCGTTCAGCCACTCGTCATAGCTGTTTTTGTCGACCAGGTGGATCGCGTGGGCGTCCTGTCCCTTGTCGGGCTGGATCATGTCAGAATAGTCGATCATGGCCGTGGTGCTAGGCCGCCAGGGATATTTTGTCGATTCCTTGCGTTGTGCCGGCATGACGAACGAAAAGACCTGGCGAAACGCCATTGCGATCCTGGCCGCCACCATGCTGCTGGCGGGATGTTCCGAGGACAAGCCGACCACCCAGCAAAAGGTCGCCGCAGCATCGGTTCCCGGCGCGCCGCCCGACGGGCCGGCCGATATTGCCGCCAAAAACGCGCCGGCGTCGAAAGTGAACGAAACCAACGATCTGGTTGAGTTCGCCTACGCCTATCCGCGCGATGCGGCTGCCATCCCCGAGCTTGCGGCGTTCCTCGACAGCGACCGGGCGACGAAACGCGATGCGCTCGTCGCGGCGGCGAGGCGCGACAAGGCAGCGGCGGAAAAGGGCGGCTTTCCCTATCGTCGTCACAGCCATCTCCAGACGTGGCAGCGCGTTGCCAGCACCCCGCGCTTCCTCAGCCTTTCTGCCGAGATCGAAACCTATATGGGCGGCGCGCACGGCATGACGAATTTCGACACGCTGATCTGGGACCGCAACCATCGCAAGCAGCGCAAGCCGCTCGACCTGTTTGAGAGCGGCGAGGCGTTCGACGCCGCGATCCGCGATTCCTTCTGCGCGGGCGTCAAGCGCGCCAAGGCGGCCAAGGGCATCGTCGCCGACGAGGCGCCCGACAGCCCCTTCGCCAAATGCCCGCCCGCATCGGCTCAGACGGTGTGGCTGGGTTCGTCCGACGGCCGCTATATCGATCGCCTGACGATCGCGATCGCGCCCTATGAGGTCGGTCCGTTTGCCGAGGGCAGCTACAAGATCAACCTCCCGATCACCGGTGCGCTCGCCAAAGCCGTAAAGGACGAATTCGCGCGCGATTTCCTGCCCATCAATTGAATGGAGAATGGCCGTGGCGAAACAGCCCAAAGCCGGCAAGGTCGGCGAAAGCAGCAAGGAAAAGAAGGGCAAGCGCAGCGACGCGGAAAAGCTGCGCCGCGAGGTCGGCGACAGCAAGACGATTGCCGACCCGCCGCCCGACCGCGAAGCCGACTTGGCCCGCGCGCCCAAATGGCAACCGCGCTACCCCGGGTCGGGGCGGCTTGACGGAAAGGTGGCGATCGTCACCGGCGGCGACAGCGGGATCGGGCGGGCGGTATGTGCCTTATTCGCGCGCGAGGGCGCCGATGTTGCGATCGTCTACCTCGAGAACCGGGCCGATGCGGTCGCAACCGCCGCAATCGTCGAAGCCGAAGGGCGCCGCGCGATCGCGATCAAGGCCGATGTCGGAAAGCCCAAGGCGGGCGAAAGGATCGTCGCGCAGACGGTCGATAAGCTCGGCCGGCTCGATATCCTTGTCAACAATGCCGGCGAGCAGCATCCGGCAGCGGACATTCGCGATATCAGCCCCGACCAGCTGCAACAGACGTTCGCCACGAATATTTTCGGCATGTTCTATCTGGTGCAGGCGGCGCTGCCGCACCTCAAAAAAGGTTCGGCGATCGTCAATTGCACGAGCGTAACCATGTATCAGGGATCGAAAGGCCTGCTCGATTATAGCGCGACCAAGGGTGCGATTACCGCCTTTACCCGGTCGCTCAGCGAAAATCTGGTGGGACAGGGCATTCGTGTGAACGGCGTTGCGCCGGGGCCGATCTGGACCCCGCTCAATCCCCGTGGCGGCGCGCCGGCCGAAAAGGTGGCGACCTTCGGCGAAAGCACGCCGATGAAACGGCCAGGCGAACCAAACGAAGTCGCGCCCTGCTTCCTGTTCCTCGCTTGCGACGACAGCAGCTATATGTCGGGCCAGGTGCTGCATCCCAATGGTGGCACGATCGTTAACGGATAGCGGGGCGGCAAAGGAGAAATGCCATGCCAGCCAAATCGAAAGCCCAGCAGAAAGCCGCCGGCGCCGCATTGAGCGCCAAACGCGGCGATACACCCAAGTCGGAACTGAAAGGCGCGTCCAAAGAGATGGTCGACAGTATGACCAAGAAACAGCTGGAGGATTTCGCCAAGGGCTCGGCCAAGGGTAAACCCGAACACGTCGATCGATAACCGATACCGCCGGTTTTCAGGTCCTCGCCCCCGAGGCCGGGGGCGCAGCCGGCCTTGCGCAACCTAATCTAGCGTCCCCGCCGCTTCGCGCACGCGGTGGCTCTACTCCGCAGCTTCCAGCTCCGCGGGAGCGGCCGCCGCTTTTGGATTGGCGTTGCCAAATGTCAGCACGCCGTCGGCAATCGCACCGGTGCGCATGTCGATCCGGTCCTGCACATAATTCTGGCTGAGCCGCCAAGGCAGGGCGGCCGTGCTTTTCGGCATGATGTGCAGCGAGCGCTGGATATAGCCCGACGAGAAGTCGAAGACATTTTCCTCGACGAGGCTCGACGGATCGGCGAGCGCTGGCGTCGCGACAGTGGTGCCCGTGTCGCGCATATGATTGAGCACGCGGCAGACATATTCGGATACGATGTCGGCGCGGAGCGTCCAGCTTGCATTGAGATAACCGAACACGGCCGAAAAGTTCGGAACGTTCGAAAACATGCATGCCTTGTAATAGAAATGATCGTGCCAGTTGACCGGTACGCCATCGACACGGACCGGAATCTTGCCCGCGACCGCGAGCTTGAGCCCCGTCGCCGTGATGATGATGTCAGCATCGAGATGCTTGCCCGATTTGAGCTGGATGCCGGTCGCGTCGAATTTTTCGATATGATCGGTCACGACCGACGCCTTGTCGGCCTTCATCGCTTCGAAGAAATCGGCGTCGGGGACGAGGCACAGCCGCTGGTCCCACGGGTCGTAAGGCGGCGTGAACGCTTTCTCGTCATAGCGGTCGCCAAGCGCTGCCTTCAATTTCTTGGTCAGGAAATCCTTGACCTTTTGCGGCTGGGTTCGCGCGCGGCGGAAGCTGATGTCCTGCAACTTCACATTCTTGTAGCGGGTGATCTTGTAGGCGAGTTCCTCGGGCAGGATCTTGCGTAGGAAATTGGCAAATCCGTCCTTCGCCGGGCGGATGAAATACCACGTCGGCGTGCGCTGGAGCATGGTGACGTGCGCGGCTTCCTTCATCGAGGGAACGATCGTCACCGCGGTCGCGCCCGATCCGATCACCACGACCTTCTTGTCCTTGTAATCGAGATCTTTCGGCCAGAATTGCGGGTGGATGATCTGGCCCTTGAAATCCTCGCGGCCCGCGAACTGGGCATCGAAGGGTTCGTCATAGTCGTAATAGCCCGAGCCGAGATAAAGCCAGCGCGCCGTTGTCGTCGACGTCCGGCCCGTGCTGTCCTCTATCGTCACCGTCCAGCGCGCGGCGGCGCTGTCCCAGTCTGCCCCGACGACCTTGCTGTCGAAACGGATGCGCTCGCGGATATGGCGTTCGTCGACGATGCGGTTCAGATATTCGAGGATCGAGGGACCGTCGGCGATCGACTTTTCATGCTTCCAGGGTTCGAAGACGAAGCCCAATGTGTGCATGTCGCTGTCCGACCGGATTCCGGGATAACGAAACAGGTCCCAGGTACCGCCCAGCTGTTCGCGGCGTTCGACGAGGGAAAAGCTGCGATCGGGGCAGTTCATCTGGAGATGCACCGCCATGCCGATGCCCGAAATGCCGGCGCCGACGATCAGCACATCCTGATCGACTGGTGCAGCCTTCGCGTCCGCGGAGCGTTCCATCGTCGCCGTACTTGCCATTTCCTGTCTCCCGACCATGTTTTGGAGGCAGCTTACGCACCGCGTTGCATTTTGCAATCGAATTGACGTTTACGGAAACTGCGCCTAGCGAGCGCAACCCTGCCTTGTGACTGTCACAAAATCGTCATATAGGCGAAACCCTTTTGTAACCATCCGGCCGCTCAGCCGCCTTAAATCATGGAAAGGATTGAGCATATGCGACAGATCGCCGTCCTTCCCTATCGATTCGGGGGGCCGCAGCAGGACGGACCGACCGAAATCCTGCTTATTACCTCACGCGAGACGAAGCGCTGGGTGGTGCCCAAGGGCAATCCGCTGACCGGCATGACGCGCCACGCCGCCGCGGCGGTCGAGGCCGAGGAAGAGGCCGGCGTTATCGGCGCGGTGTGTCCGACGCCGATCGGCAGCTATGAATATCGCAAACGCCGCGCGAACGGCGCGTCGATAATGTATAATGTCGAGGTTTTTCCGCTCGCCGTGACCAACGAACTCGATGACTGGAAGGAAATGGACGAGCGCGACCGCAAATGGTTCGCGTTCGACGACGCCGCCTCGGCGGTCGACGAGCCCGATTTACAGGCATTGATCCGCTCCTTTGGCGACAGCGGCTTTCGCGCCGCGGCCCAGCCGCGCGGGGTGGTCGAAAATGTAGCAAACAAGACAGGGGTTGGCTGGATGTTCGCATGGTTTCAGCGTTTGCTGCCGCGACAGGGAAATTTCTTTGAATTGTTCGAAAGCCACGCCGCGACACTGGTCGCCGGGGCGAATGCCCTGTCGCGGATGCTGCAGGGTGGCGAGGGCATGGCCGACCATGTCCAGGAGATCATCGAGCGCGAGCATGACGCCGACGCAATCACGCGCGAGGTATTGCAGACCGTCCGCCGCACCTTCCTGACGCCGTTCGACCGCAGCGCGATCACCGACCTTATCGCCTCGATGGACGATGCGATCGACGAGATGCAGAAGACCGCGGGCGCCGTCGACCTCTACGACGTCACCGAGTTCGAGCCTGAAATGCGCGACATGGCCGGCATCATCGTCGATGCGGCGCGGCTGACTGCCGAGGCTCTCCCGCTGCTCCGCAATATTTCGGCCAATGGCCCGCGCCTCCACGAACTCACCGAGCGGCTCGTCCGGATGGAGGGCCATGCCGACGAAATCCATGCGGCGGGCCTCAAGCGCCTGTTCAAGGAGCATGGCGAAGCGAACCCGACGCGCTTCCTGATCGCGCGCGAACTCTTTCGCCACCTCGAACGCGTCACCGACAGTTTCGAGGATGTCGCGAACGAAATCGACGGCCTGGTCATCGACCACGCGTAAGCGGGGGCGTCCTCCATGCACGAACTCGCCTTTCCTCTTCTCGTCGGCCTTGTTATCCTGGCGCTGGCGTTCGACTTCCTGAACGGGCTGCACGATGCCGCGAACAGCATTGCAACGGTCGTCGCGACGCGGTTGCTGCGCCCGGTGCAGGCGGTGCTTTTCGCCGCCTTCTTCAACTTCGCCGCTTATTTCCTGTCGATCGTCTTCCCCGAACTGCACAAGGTTGCCGAAACGATCGGCAAGGGGATCATCGACAAGGATCTGGTGACCCCCGCGGTCGTGTTCGGCGCGCTTGTCGGCGCGATGTTCTGGAACGTCGTGACCTGGCTTAAAGGCATCCCCTCCTCGTCGAGCCACGCGCTCGTCGGCGGCATCGTCGGAGCGGGCGTCGCGCATGCCGGTTTCGAGGGGATCGAGTGGACCGGACTCAACAAGACGGTGATTGCGATCTTCCTGTCGCCGCTGCTCGGCATGCTGCTGGCCATGCTGGTGATGCTGGTCAGCAGTTGGGCGCTGCACCGCGCGACCGCCAAATTCGCGGAAAAGACGTTCCGCCACCTGCATCTTCTCTCGTCGGCCGCCTATTCGATCAGCCACGGGCTGAACGATGCGCAAAAGACGATGGGGATCATCACCGTGCTTCTCTATTCGACCGGCTATCTCGGCGGCGAATTCCACGTCCCGCATTGGGTCGCGTTCAGCTGTTACATTGCGATCGCGCTCGGCACGCTGTCGGGCGGGTGGAAGATCATCGAGACGATGGGCGGCCGGATTACCAAACTATCGCACCATCAGGGCTTCGCGGCGTCGACCGGCGGGTCGATCATGGTTTTCACCGCCAGCCTGCTCGGCATTCCGGTCTCGACGACGCACACGATCACCGGCAGCATCATCGGCGCGGGCGTCGCGCGCCGCGCGAGCGCGGTACGCTGGGGCGTCGCGGGCAATGTCGTCGCGGCATGGTTCATCACCATCCCCGCAAGCGCGATCGTCGCCGCGATCTTCTATGCGATCACACGCCTCTTCTGATCATTTCGACGGGCGGTAATCCACGCTCGCTCCGCCGACCATACGCACGGGCAGGTACAGGCCGTTGCCATAGGCCTTGATCGTGCCGATTTCGAACCCGTCGATGTCGGTGCGGATGACAAAGGCGCCTTCGCGCCGCTGGTCGACCGCGCGTTTGATCTTGCCCTGCAATTCGCCAAGGTCACGGGTGAAATTCTGGGTCAAGGCATTGGCGATCAGCGGTGCGAAGCCGGGGCTTTGACCCAGCGCCACCAGCAAATCGCCGCCCACACCATCAGTATCACCGTTGATGACCAGGTCGGTAAAGCGCACCTCGGCTGACCCAGCTGCGTTGACCGGCACCGCGGTCATCCAGATCCGGCCCCGCGTCGGTTCGCCGCTCCGACTGGCAAGCCGCATCGAGACATCGACGCCCAGCGCGACGCGGCCATCCGGCGCGCCATAGATTGTCGATGGTCCGAATTTGACCATCATCGACCCCAGTTCGGGCAGGTCGAACGGCCGCGCCGATCGTTTCAGCAGCGCGCGATCGACCACCGGTTGCAACTGCGCATAGTCGGCCAGCACCGGAACCCGCACGTCGAAATGCGGCGTCGGTTTTTCGCGAACCATGTTCGGCAATGGCGTGGGTGCGGGATCGGCAGGGCGGTCCGAAACAAAGGTCTCGGTAATCGCCTCCAGCCCCAGGTTGAGCCGCATCCGCTGGCCCTCCATCCGATACCCGCCATACAGAATGCGCTGGGGTGTCACGCGCACCCACACCGGCGGGTTTTCGCGATTAAGCTGGAGCGCGGTAAAGCTCTGCCGCCACACCTCCGACGCCTGTTTGCGGATGTTGACCCGCGCGATCTCTTGAGCAACCTCGCGCTCGACGTCGCGAACGACGGGTTTCAGCTTGGCATCGGCCTCGTCGGTAAAGGTGATACGCTTGCCCAGGAAATCGATCCCCGGCGCCTTGGTCCAGCCATAGCTGATCCGCGCCGAGCCGCGGGTGCGCCAGTCGGGGGTGACGTCGATCTTGACCCGGGCATGCGCCATCGCCGCGCCGGTCGCGGTCTCGCCCTTCAGCACCCCGCCGATGTCGCGCGCCGCGATCGTGGCGTTCAGCGGGACGTCAACGACAATCTCGTCGCCCTCGCCGCGCAGCCGCAGCGGACCGCGTGTGACGCGCCCGACGATGGTGCAGGGGATCGGCGGGGTGACCTTGACCTTCTTGCCAAACAGCTTGACCCGCTGCGGCGGCACGCACGCGCGTTCGCGCCGGTTGATCGTCCACAGCGTCCTTGGCACTGCGCGCTCCAGCGCCCGCTTTAATGCGGTGGTATCGGCATCGATCGGCACCGCGATCAGCGACTTTTGTGACGGCGACGGCGCCCGCTCGGTCGACCGGGGCGGTGCTTCGACCGCGACCTTGCGGTCGCATGCCGCCAGCAACGATGCCGCGACTATCGCAACGGCCAGTGATTTGATCGCTCGCATGTCTCGGCCCCCGATTGATGCCTTCGTGGTAACACCAATCGGTAAAGGTCGTTCCAACAAACTGGGGATTATCCGCGCACCGCTCCGAACAGATCGTGCTCGTCGGCATCCTCGATCGCGACATCGACGATATCGCCGGCCTTCATCGTCGCGGCGACGTCGCGGAGGTAGACATGGCCGTCGATCTCGGGCGCGTCGGCCTGTGACCGGCCCGTCGCGCCGATGCTGCCGTCCTCGTCGGCCTCGCCGACTTCGTCGATGATCACGGGCAGGGTGCGGCCGATCTTGGCTTCGAGTTTCGCGGCGCTGATCGCGGCGGTTTTCGCCATGATGCGCTGGAAGCGTTCTTCCTTGACCTCTTCGGGGACCGGATTGTCGAGCGCATTCGCCTGTGCGCCCGCGACGGGTTCGAAGCGGAAGGCGCCGACGCGGTCGAGCTGCGCTTCGTCGAGCCAGTCGAGGAGATACCGGAAATCCTCCTCGGTCTCGCCGGGGAAGCCGACGACGAAGCTCGAGCGGATCGAAATGTCGGGCGCGATCGCGCGCCAGTTCTTCAGCCGTTCGAGCACCTTCGCTTCGTTCGCGGGGCGCTTCATGCGCTTGAGGACCGCGGGGCTTGCATGCTGGAATGGGATATCGAGGTAGGGGGTCAGCAGACCCTCCGCCATCAGTGGGATCACCGCATCGACGTGCGGATAGGGATAGACATAGTGGAGGCGCACCCATGGCGCGCGGCCCTCGCTCGTGCGGAGCTGGCCGAGTTCGCGCGCGAGATCGGTCATGTGGGCGCGAACCTCGCGGCCGTGCCACTGACGCGGGTCGTGGCGGATGTCGACGCCGTACGCCGACGTATCCTGGCTGATGACGAGCAATTCCTTCGTGCCAGCAGCGACCAACTTTTCGGCCTCGCGCAGCACCGCATCGATGCGCCGCGAGACGAGTTTTCCGCGGAGATCGGGGATGATGCAGAAGGAGCAGCTATGGTTGCAGCCTTCGGATATCTTCAGGTAACTATAGTGCCGCGGCGTCAGTTTCAGCCCGCCCTCGGGCACCAGATCGATGAACGGTCCTTGGGTGGGCGGCGCGGCGTCGTGGACGGCGTCGACGACCTGTTCATACTGATGCGCGCCGGTGACCGCGAGGACGTTCGGGAAGCGCGCGCGGATCACCTCGGCCTCATTGCCCATGCAGCCCGTGACGATGACGCGGCCGTTTTCGGCCATCGCTTCGCCGATTGCCTCGAGGCTTTCTTCCTTCGCCGAATCGAGGAAGCCGCAGGTGTTGACGAGCACGACATCGGCGCCCGCATAATCGGGCGAGAGGCCATAGCCGTCGGCGCGCAGCTTGGTCAGAATCCGTTCGCTGTCGACGAGCGCCTTGGGGCAGCCGAGCGAAACCATGCCGACCTTCGGCTGGGTGGGGAGCGTTTTGACTGTCATGATTGGCGGCGCCCATAGTCGATTTTGCGGCGCTTGTCACGCGCGCCGCACGGGGGCATGGAGCAAGCGGTTCGGATGAAAGGGCAGAGTATATGGCAATCGGAGCGTTTGCGGCGATTTCGGCGGCGATGGCCGTCGCGGCGGGCGCGTTCGGCGCGCATGGCGCGTCGGGGCCGCAGGAGGCCGAATGGTTGCGCACCGGCGGGCTCTATCAGCTCGTCCACGCGGTCGCGGCGCTCGCGATCATGGCCTTCGCACGCGGTCCGGCGATCATGCTGCTCGCCGGCGCGGCGACCTTTTCGATCACCCTGTATGCGATGGCATTGGGTGCACCACGCTGGCTGGGCGCGGTGACGCCGATCGGCGGCGGCCTGCTGATCCTCGGCTGGCTTTGGGCGGGCTGGCTTTACTGGCGGATTTAACCGCCGGGAACGCTCGCTTCGCTATCTTCGCAGCGCACGACTTCGACGATCTGGTCGCCGGTCTCGAGTCGCTGAACCTCGGGCTCCCAGAATCCATAGGGTTTCCCAGCACGATAGACGCGCAGGCCGCGGCCGCCGCTCGATAGCTGATCGAGACCGCGGCCGATTTCGTCGATTTCGACCGGGCGTTCGCGCAGTTGGACGCGGCCGCCGATGCTGGCGAGGTCGGCCATATAATCGGCGACATGCGCGCCCTGCGCCGATCCCGCGAGCAGCAGGCCGGTGAAGCTGACCGGGTTGATGACATTGTTCGCGCCCGCCTGCCGCGCGAGTAGTTCGTTGTCCTGCGCGCGGATCACCACGCTGATCGGGACACGCGGGGCAAGGTGGCGGACGGTGAGCACGATCAGAATCGACGTGTCGTCGCGGCCCGCCGAGACGAGCACCGATTGTGCTTCATTGATCCGCACATCGACCAACGTGTCGTCGTTCGATGCATCGCCCTCGAGCACGTTGCAGCCTGCCGCTTCTGCGGCATTGATCCGGCCCGGCGACTGGTCGATCACGACGATGCATGAGGGGTCGGTCCCGCGCTTGATCAGTTCGTGCACCGCCTCGCCGCCGCTGACGCCATAGCCGAGGACGACGATATGGTTGGTGAGTTTGGACTGGATGCGGGCCATACGCCATTTTTCCCATGTGCGTTTGATGACGAAATTATAGGCAGTGCCCACGAAGATGAAGAGCACCGCGATGCGGATCGGCGTCACGATGACCGCTTCGATCAGTCGCGACCGGTCCGATATCGGGGCGATGTCGCCGAACCCGGTCGTCGTGACCGAGATCATCGTGAAATAGACGACATCGAGGAAGCTGATATGACCGTCATGATGGTCGATCAAGCCGTCGCGATCGATCCAGTGGACGAGTACGACCACCCCGATCAACAGGAAGGCGACGCCGAGCCGGGTGATCAGGTCAGCCCAGACCGGCCATTTGCTGGCACGTTTGAGCAGCTGAAACTGGTGCGGCAGCTTCAGCCTGTCGGACGGCTTGCGGCTCATCGGGGCGGCAACTGCTTCATCGGATCGACAGGTATGCGATTTTTGCGCAGCTGGAAATGGAGTTGCGACGTCTGGACCTGGCCCGTCGCACCGGCGCGGCCGATCACATCGCCCATCCGCACCGTCTGGCCGCGCTTCACGTCGATCCGTCCCGCATGACCATAGGCGCTGACCCAGCCGCTGCCATGGTTGATCAGGATCAGCCCGCCATACACGCCGATCTGGTCGCCCGCATAGGCGACGACACCGTTCGCCGTCGCGCGAATCGGGGTGCCGGCAGCTGCGGCGATATTGATCCCGTCGCTGACCTTGCCCGGCGCGATGGGGCCGAACCGCGCGAGGATCGGGCCGTGGAGCGGCCATTCGAAGCGTCCGGTGAAATAGGCGGGATTGGCTATCGCGGTGGTCACGGGCTTGCGCGGCGCGGCGGTCCCCGCGGCGGGCTTCCCGCTGGCGGCAAGCGCCGGCTGGCTGCCGGTCGCGATGTCGTCGATGTCGAGGCGGAAAGCCGCGGCGCGCGCGCCGACATCGACGGGGCCGCGCACCGGCCGCGCATCGGATGGCAGGCGCAGCCTCTGGCCGACACGCAAGATATAGGGTTCGCTGAGCGCGTTGACCGTGATGATCTCGCCCCAGTCGGCGGCATAGGCGGCGGCGATGCCGATGCCGGTCTCACCCGCCGCAACGCGATGATAGAGGCCGGCCGGAATGCGCAGTTCCTGCCCTGGACGCAGCATATACGGCGGGGCCAGGTCATTCTCGATCGCCAGTGCTTCGGACCCCGCGCCGGTCATTTCGCCGATCGCGCGCAGCGTGTCGCCGCGGCGGACGACATAGCTGCCCGCCGCCACTTGCACGGCGTTGGTCGTGACGGGTTTCAGGGTCCAGGTCGGTTTGGCGTCGCCGCCGACGACCTCGCCGCCGAAGATATCGTCGCGCACCGCCTCCTCGCGGCGCGGCGGCTCTTCGCGTGCGGGCCGCGAGGCCGGCGCCGGCGCGTCGACCGCGGGAATACAGCCGGCGAGCAAAAACGCCCCCGACAACAGCCAGATACGATGGTTGACGCCCCCCATGGCCGCTCTTTGCCAAAGCAGGGCGATGCTGGCTAGGCTTCTGTCCCGATATGGAACAGAAATTTCGATTTTTGGGCGCCGATCAGCCGCCGTAGGCGCCGCGCAGCGCCGCGAGCGACGCGTCGTGCGTCAGGTCGAGCTGGAGCGGGGTGACCGAAATATAGCGATCGTCGATCGCCTCCAGATCGCTGTCGTGCCCAAGGCTATGTTCGATGCCGTGCAGGCCGAACCAGTAATAGCGATAGCCGCGCGGGTCGGTGCCCTCGACGATCGAGCCGCGGCCATAATCGTGGAAACCCTGACGCGTGACGCGAATGCCCCGCACCTCGGCAGCCGGGAGGGCGGGGAAGTTGATGTTGATCAGCGTGCGCGGCGGCATGTCGTGATCCATCAGCGGACGCAGCACTTTGGCGCCCCACATTTCCGCCGCCTCGAACGGCACGCTGTCGCCCATGCCTTCCTTTGCATAAACCTGGCTGAGCGCGATCGAGCGGATCCCAGCAAGCGCGCCCTCGATCGCCGCCGATACGGTGCCCGAGTAAGTGATGTCGTCGCCAAGGTTCGCGCCGCGGTTGACGCCCGAGAGGATGAGGTCGGGCTTTTCGGGCATCAGCTTGCCAATCGCCATCATCACCGAATCGGTGGGGGTGCCGCTGCACGACCAGCGGCGTGGCCCATGTTCGCGGATGCGCACCGGGCGCGACAGGGTGAGCGAGTGGCCGGCGCCCGACTGTTCCTCGGCCGGGGCGCAAATCCAGATGTCGTCCGAAAGCTGGCGCGCGATCGCCTCCAGCACGGCCATGCCGGGGGCGTGATAACCGTCGTCGTTGGTGAGGAGGATGCGCACGTTTTGTTTCTCTCTTTCTTCGTCATCCCGGACTTGATCCGGGATCCGTTCGGCGCCGGCGTCGTGGACCCCGGATCAAGTCCGGGATGATGATGCCCTAGTTGGCCGGCGTCAGCCGGGTGACGCCGCCCATATACGGGAGCAATGCCTTTGGAATGTCGACGCTGCCGTCGGCCTGCTGATAGTTTTCGAGGATTGCCACCAGCGTCCGCCCGACGGCGAGGCCCGAGCCGTTGAGCGTATGGACGAACTCGTTGCCCTTGACCTCCTCGCGGCGGAAGCGCGTGTTCATACGGCGCGCCTGGAAGTCGCCGCAGTTCGAGCAGCTCGAAATCTCGCGGTAGCTGTTTTGGCCCGGCAACCAGACTTCGAGATCATAGGTCTTGCGCGCGGCAAAACCCATGTCGCCCGCGCACAGCAGCATCTTGCGGTATGGCAGCTCGAGCGCCTCGAGGATTTGCTCCGCCGCGCGCGTTTTGCGTTCGAGTTCGGCGTCGCTGTCTTCGGGGCGGGTGATCGAAACCAGCTCGACCTTCCAGAACTGGTGCTGGCGAATATAGCCGCGCGTGTCGCGGCCCGCTGACCCCGCTTCGGAGCGGAAGCAGGGGGTGAGCGCGGTCATGCGGATCGGCAGCTCGGTCTCGGGCAATATCTCTTCGCGCACCGCATTGGTCAGGCTCATTTCGGAGGTCGAGATGAGCCAGCGCCCGTCGGTGGTCTGGAACAGGTCCTCGCGGAATTTCGGAAGCTGCGTCGTCCCGAACGCCGCTTCGTCGCGGACCATCAGCGGGGTCGCGCATTCGGTGTAGCCCGCCTCATGGGTTTGCCGGTCGATCATGAGCTGGCCGATCGCGCGTTCGAGCCGCGCCATCTGGCCCTTCAGGAAGGCGAAGCGCGCACCCGACATCTTTGCCGCAGTCTCGAAATCGAGCCCGAGCGCAGGTGCGAAATCGGCATGTTCCTGCGGCGCGAAATCGAAGCTGCGCGGGGTGCCCCAGCGCGAAATTTCGACATTGCCCTCCTCATCCTCGCCATCGGGCACATCGTCGGCGGGGAGGTTGGGCAGCGCGGCGAGCCGGTCGTGCAGCGCGGCGAGCTGCACGCGCTCGGCCTCTTCCCGGGCGGGGAGCGATGTCTTGAGGTCGGCGACCTCGGCCTTCAGCGCCTCGGCCTTGTCCCTGTCGCCCGCGGCCATCGCCTGACCGATCAGCTTCGACGCTTCGTTGCGGCGCGCGAGCGCGGCCTGAATTTCGGTCTGCAAAGCGCGCAGCGAGGCGTCCATGGCGAGGATCTCGGCGGACAGGGGTTCGAGACCGCGGCGGACGAGGCCGGCGTCGAAGGCTTGCGGGTGATCCCGGATCAGGCGGATATCGTGCATGGCGGCGCTATGGCGTTGCCGTTCGCGCGGCGCAAGCCCGTTACGGGCGCGACGATGTCCAGGCTGTCGCCGATGCCGTCGGGCGCCCGGAATCAAAAAGGGCCGCCCCGTAGGACGGCCCCAGTTCGGTGGTCCGGGTCAGCCCCGAAAACCGCCAGTGGATTTCATCACGCCGCGTTGGCGTCGTCGTCGTTGCGGTTCGCCGCGCGGCGCCGCGCGACGAGCGCCGCCGCCGCGGCCCCGAACAGCAGCATCATCGGCGGTGCGGGAACCGGCGTCGGATCGCCCGACGAACCACCGTTGCTGCTGCCGCCCGAGCTGGACGAGGACGACGAAGACGAGGAGGAACTGCTGCTCGACGACGAGGAAGACGAGCTGCTCGTCGTGCCGAAGCTGCTGCTGCCCCCGGTCGCGCCCGACGAGGTCGCGCCGCTCGACGTACTGCTGCTCGACGAAGACGAGGAAGAAGAGGAGGACGAGCTCGAGCTGCCGCCCTTCGACGAACCGCCCCAGCCCGAACTGCCGTGCGACGAACCATGCGACGATCCGTGCGAGGAGCCATGCGACGAACCATGTGACGATCCGTGCGAGCTGCCGCCCTTCGACGAGCCGCCCGATGAGGACGAGCTCGACGAGGAAGAAGAGGAGGATGAGGACGAACTCGACGAAGAGCTGCTGCTCGAGGACGAGGTGCTGACGTTGCCCGACGACGTCGACACATTACCCGAAGAAGTCGAGACGTTGCCCGACGATGTCGAGACATTGCCCGACGAGGTGCTGACGCTGCCCGTCGAGGTTGAAACCCCGCCGGTCGAGGTGGAGACGCCGCCAGTCGAAGTCGAAACGCTGCCGGTCGAGGTCGAAACGCCCGACGACGTCGACACGCTGCCGGTCGATGTGGATACGCCCGATGATGTGCTGGTCGAGGTGCTGACACCGCCCGTCGTCGTCGAGGTGACGACGATGCTGCCGCTGCTGCCGCCGCCCGAGCTGCCGCCGAAGAAACCGCCGAAGAAGCCGCCGCCGAAACCGCCGCCGAAGCCGCCACCGATCACGGTGACGCCGCCGCCGCTGCCGCCGCCTTCAAAACCGCCGCGCTGCGGGAAGGGCGCATAAGGGATCGGCGGCAACGGGATCGTCTGCGTCACGACCTGCGTCTGCGGCGTCGCGGTCCGGATCACCTTTTTCGTCGTGACGACGCGGCGGACGCGCTTCACCGGCTTGCGGGCCGCATGGCGCTTGCGCACGACCTTCTTCTTGGCGACGCACGGCGAGCAGGACTGGACCTGCGCCCGCGCCTTCGGAACGTCGGCGATCTGCATCGCACCGCTACCGATGATTGCCCCCCCGCAGGTGCAGGCGCAAAGCTTGGCAAGGGCCATTCGGACAGACATAGGCTTCTCTTTCTTTCCCGTTGCAGGTGCGAAGCGTCCCTCGACCGACACCCAATTTCACCTTCGCTATAACCCAAAAGGCCAAAGCTTTGTGAACGCGGCAATCGCGTTAACCGCGTTTGCCTGTCCGACAGCGGGAAAAGGGCGCCGGAATCAATCAAAATCGCGGTATCTGTCCCAAAACAGAACGGAATCTGCAACGATTCTATGCAATTGGTTAATCTTCGGCCCTAAATCGAGGTTGGCTCGGGCCGACCGGCTGCTCAACTTGCGAGCGGGAATCACCGGCCGGAGGGCGCCGGTTCAGCCTTGCTTCACGCGGTCGATGCAATGCGCTGCTTCGGCGCTTGTATCGTGACCAGTGGCTGGTTATAGGCGCGCCACTCCCTGCACCGCTTGGCGGTCCGCGGGGTGACAGGAAAGGACGCGAGAGCCCCTCATGCCGACCAAGATTGCCGATGTTGGCGCAGACGCGCTTCGCGAAGCCAAATCCAATCTCGATTCGGATTATGTCCCCAGCGACGACGAAGAGTTCATGAACGAGCGGCAGCGAGATTATTTTCGCGGCCTGCTGCTCGCCTGGAAAAAATCGATCCTGTCCGAATCCGAATCGACGCTGGCGCATCTTCAGGACGGTCCGCTGCGCGAACCCGACCTTGCCGACCGCGCGTCGAGCGAGACCGACTGGGCGATCGAACTGCGCACCCGTGACCGCCAGCGCAAGCTGATTGCCAAGATCGATTCGGCGATCCGCCGTATCGACGAGGGCGAATATGGCTATTGCGCGGTGACCGGCGAACCGATCTCGCTGGCGCGCCTGCAGGCCCGTCCGATCGCGACGATGACGCTGGAGGCGCAGGAACGCCACGAGCGCAACGAACGGATTTCACGCGAAGATTGATCGCGCCGGGGACGGCGCCATTTACGATTCCGCAACGACCAGCGCCTAGATTCGCCGCCTGACATTCAACGCGGGGAACGGGTCGCAATGGAATCGCGCGTACCAACAACAGTCGACGAAGAAGTCGCCGCGCTGTCGCGCGGCGCCGACCGGGACAGCCTGTTCATGCAGGCCAGCCTGACCGTGCCCGGCAAGAGCGGGGGCGTCGTCGTGCGCGTGCGCAACCTGTCTGCTGGTGGCATGCTCGCCGAGGGCAAGGTCCGGATCGAACAGGGCGACACGGTCGAAGTCGAACTGCGCAACGTCGGTCCGGTTCCGGGGCGCGTCGTCTGGGCCGGCGAGGGCAAGTTCGGCATTGCGTTCGACCGGCCGGTCGATCCGCAGGCGGTCCGTCGTCAGGTGGTTTCGGAGTCCGATCTGCCGCCGCATCTGCGGCGCACCGGCCTCGAACGGGGGCCCTTTTACCGCCGACGCTGATGCGTCCTCGATGGGGCGGCATCAGCGGGCGGTCGTCGCGATCGTCAGGCGATCGCGAGCATCTCTTCCTTGATCTTCAGCTTTTGCTTTTTCATCTGGGCCAGCACGCCTGCGTCGGGGCAGGGGCGGCGTTCTTCATTCGCAATTTTCTCGTCGAGGTCCGCATGGCGGGACTTCAGGGCGGAAAGGTGCGACGTGCTCATATGCCATTCTCCTTTTTCGACTCGATTGGCAGGCCCGAGTAAATCACGAATCGGGCGGAATGTCGTGGCGATTCGGTCAGCCGGTCCCGGTTGCAGACCAGTGGTGAACATGGCAGAGACCGGAGCGTGAGCCCCGAGGAAATCGCCCAGCGCCTGGAACTGCTTCGCGTCGAGCATCGCGATCTCGACGCCGCGATCATTGCGCTCGGCGGCGGCGCTGTTCCCGACCAGTTGCAACTCGCACGCCTCAAGAAACGCAAACTGCGGTTGCGCGACGAAATCGCCTGGTGCGAAGATCAGCTGCTCCCCGACATCATTGCCTGATGCTCGTAACGCCCTGAATCAAAACGGGACGGACGAGGCATCATATTTCATGGTTACCGCCATTGCGAAGTCGCCCGGGGACATGGCATCCCTGCGGCCATGGTCGGTGGGCGAACGGACATGATGGCGATGGCACGGCCGGTGCAGCGTGCGCAGGTGGAAAATCTCTATGTCGAGGCGATGCTGCTTGCCGACGAAGCGCACGCGGCCTTTGCCGCGCAGCGCGATCTGGGACGCGCGAACGGCGATGCCCTTGCGCAGATCGGCCTTGTCTGCGAATCGTTGAAGACGACGACGCGCCTGATGCATGTCATCGCATGGCTGCTGCATCGCCGCGCGATGTTTGTCGGCGATCCCGGCGCCGGGCCAAACGACAGCGCGGCGCGTATCGGCGAACCCGTCGTCGCCGACTGGGCGGTTTGCACGGGCTTTGACCTGTCGGTTCGCCGCATCATTTCCGCCAGCGAACGTCTGTTCGAACGGGTCGCGGCGATCGAGGCGGGGTGGGAAGCGCCGCCCCCGAAGCCGCCCGTCCAGGCGCTGCTTGCGCAACTGGAAGCGCGGCTCTGAAGGCTTGGCCAACGCCCCAAAACTGCCGCCAGGCCGACGGCCAATCGTCAGGGCAATCGCATCTCCAGCGCGGCCGACAGGTCCGCCAGCGCCTGTTCGCCGCTCGTCACCTTGATCGCGTGCATGCCGAGCGCCGCGGCGGGTTTGCAGTTGATACCAAGGTCGTCGAGATAGATGCATTCGGCGGGCTCGACGCCTAGCTTTTCGCACATCATCAGGTAAATTCGCGGGTCGGGCTTGCGCACGCCCGCCTTGCTCGATTCGATGACATGGACGAAGCGCGCCATGATGTCGGCGACCTCGATAGCGGCTTTCGCGCTGCGCGTCATGCCCGCGCCCTGGATGCCCATCTTGCCGCCCGGGACATTGTTCGTGATGCACGCGATGGTGAAGCCGCGCTCTTTCAGCGTGTCGAGCGTCGCGACCATGTCGGGGCGCACGGCGCCCGCGATGACCGCGAGCACCGCTTCGCCTTCGAGTTCGTGGCCAAGTGCGCGCGCTTCTTCGGCGAACAGCGCATCGAACGCCGCGGCGTCGATCTCGGCGCGTTCGAAGCGCGCCCAGGCATTGTCGTCGGGGTTGACCGCGTTGACGCGGCGGACGAAATCGCGCGGCAGCCCGCGCTCCTCTTCGAGCCGGTTGAACGCCTCGAAGGGCGAGGCGGTGATGACGCCGCCGAAGTCGAAGATGACAGTGGTGTAGCGAGACATGGGGAGGCTAGAGCGCAGATTGACGTTAACGTCAACTCCGGCCGTCAGGGTTCGACGACGATACCCTTCCTGGGGTCGGCCTGTCCCGAAAGCATCTCGTGATACGCCGCCAGCGCCGCGTCGCCACCGCTGCGCTTGTCGATCGACGTCAGCTGCGGGGCGACGTCCATGAAGGCGAGCCAAGCCTCGGCAATCTTCTGCCCGAACGCTGTACCGCCCCAGTCGGCGATGCGTTTCTGGCTGCGGCCGGGTGCGAAAAAGCCCTGCCGATCGGGCCCGGGAAGCGTGGCCCCGCCGGCGTCGGCATCCCAGTGCGACTTGCCGACGATGATTGAGGCTTTGAGGTTATTCCCGAAATGGCTGTGGACGACGCGCGTGACCGCGCCATTGCCCGCCATGTCGACCAATGCCGACGGCGTGGCGGGGTTGAGCGTAAGGATGTCGTCGTAGGCTATGACGCGGTCGTAAATGCGCTGCGCATCGAGGTCGGCGACATTGGCCTTGCTGGTAAGGCCGACGGTCTCGGGGCGGTGTCCGGCACGCCGCGCGAGCGAGAAGCCGAGCCCGATTGCGGTCTTGCTCGACGCGCTCGCGATCAGGATCTGGCTCGCGCCATAATCGTCCTCATCCTCGAACTGGTCGGCGATCAGCCAGCCGGTGAGGAAGAGCGGGCGGAAGACGGGCCAATAATCATGGTCGGCTGCGCGGTATTCAGCCAGCGCTTCGATCCGCTGATAATGGTTGTAGATGGGGGGCAGGGTGGTGCGGCGCGGGGTGACGTCGGTGAAGCCGCCTGGTCCTGCCTTGCCGACGGTCAGCACCGCGTCTTCGGCCATGGGATAATAGCCATAATATCGATCGCCGACCGCGACGCCCTCGGCATTGCTTTCGGTCACCGTTGCGAAGCCCCAGACCGGGAGCCGGCCGGGTTCGCTCCGTTCGGCGAAGAAATCCCAATAGCCCTGGTCGTTGCCGAACAACCCGGCGGGCTTGCCGAACACCGCGTACGTGATGTTGTTCGCGGTCATCGCATAGCTGTCGAGGTGGGCGCGGACCTGCCCTGGCGCGAGTGGCATGTCGGTGTCGACGACCAATTCGGCTTGCGTGATATCGTCGCGATCGATGTCGATCGCCCAGCGTTGTACGCTCATTGTCCGGACCCCTCCGATTGGCTTGCCCGCGAATGCGGGATGGCCGATAGTCATACAGATGGCGCCGCCCCTGACAATCGCGGTCAAACTCATCCACGAACCGGCTGGTCCCGGGGACGGCGCGGGCTTCCTTGTCGACCGGCTGTGGCCGCGCGGCGTTTCGAAGGAAAAAGCTGCGATCGCGGCCTGGCTCAAGCCGCTGTCGCCGAGCGATGCCTTGCGCAAGCGCTTCCATGGCGAGACCGCGGCTTCGGACGAGGCGTGGGACGCGTTTCGCTTCGACTATTTTGCCGAACTCGATGCGGGCGGCGATGCGGTGAAGGCGGCGCTCTTCACGCTCGACGCGGCGGCGCGGGCGGACCCCGTGACCTTGCTCTATGCCGCGAAAAATGAGGTGCGCAACAATGCCACCGCGCTCCGCGAATGGCTGGAGCGGTGCTAACCCACTGTCGTTCCGAGCAGCGAGCCGATCGCGATCGTTGCGGCCATGGCAAAGGCGCCCCAGAAGGTGACGCGCACGATAGGACGCAGCATCGGTGCCTTGCCTGCCCGCGCGCCGAGCGCGCCGAGAATCGCGAGGAAGATAAGCGACGCGCCCGACACCGTGAAAGGCAGCGTGTCGCCTTGGTCGACCAGCACCGTCGCCAGCGGCAGCGCTGCGCCGGTTGCGAAGCTCGCCGCAGAAGCCGCCGCCGCCTGCACTGGCCGCGCCGCCATCGCATCGGTCATGCCCAGTTCGTCGCGTAAATGCGTGTCGAGCGCATTATGCGCGGTGAGCTGTTCCGCGACCTCTTCGGCGAGCGCGCGGGTCAGCCCGCGCTCCTGATAGATTTGCGTCAGTTCCTCGAGCTCGAATTCGGGATCGGCGGCGAGGTGGCGTTTCTCCAGTTCGACGTCGGCCCTTTCGGCATCGCCCTGCGAACTCACCGACACATATTCGCCAGCCGCCATCGACATCGCGCCTGCGACGAGCCCCGCGGTGCCGGTGACGAGGATCGACGATTGCGACGCGCCCGCCGCGGCGACCCCGGCGATCAGGCTCGCGGTCGATACGATCCCGTCGTTGGCGCCGAGGATCGCGGCGCGCAGCCAGCCAACTCGCGTAACGGCGTGAGTTTCCTCGTGCATCGCGACCTCAATATTGCAGTTGCAGCCCCGGCCGCGCCCAGCGCGTTTTGACCAGCCGCCCGGTACCCGACAGGGTGAGATAGGCGTCCTGCCGGTCGGGCCCGCCGAAGGCGATGTTGGTGGTGAAGATGTCGTCGGTCGCGACGAACTCGACCAGTTCGCCCTGCGGCGACACGACGCTGATCCCGCATTCGCCGATCGTCGCGACGCAGATATTGCCGTTCGCCTCCATCGCGAGGCTGTCGAAGAATTTATAGCCTGCGGGGCGATAGAGCGGGATGCCGGGGCCGCCCGGACCCGCCGCATCGTCGACCTTGCCGGGGGCGACGATGTTGAACTGGGTCAGGCGGCAGGTGTAGGTTTCAGCGGCATAGAGCTTCGTCCCGTCGGGGGAAATGCCGATGCCGTTGGGGTTGTAACTCGGGAAAATCACCTCCTCGATGAAGCTGCCGTCGGCCTTGGCGTAGAAAATGCCGACGATATCGTGGCAGCGCGCGGCATAATCGACCTTGCCGTGATCGGTGAACCAGAAGCCGCCATGCGCGTCGAACATGATGTCGTTGGGGCCGCGCAGCACGACGCCATGGTCGCCCGATTTGTAGAGGACCTCGACTCCGCCCGTCTCGATGTCGATGCGCTCGATCCGTCCGCCCGAGTAATCGTCGGCGATGCCATGGGGGGCGAGGTAGCCGTTCGATTCGACGTAGTTGAACCCGCCGTTGTTGCAGCAATAAAGCTTGCCGTCGGGTCCGATCGCCAACCCGTTGGGGCCGCCGCCGGGGGTCGCGATGACCTGCTTCTTCCCGCCGGGCCAGCAGCGCGTGATGCGCTTCGCCTCGATCTCGACGATAATGACGCTGCCGTCGTCCATCACGACCGGTGCCTCGGGAAAGCGCAATCCGTCGGCGATCAGTTCAAACTCGGCCATCTTCGTCTCCCTTGCGTGTCTGTTCTGGCTGTGCTTTGCGGCCATCATGCCCGTTCGCACGCTCTTCGCCACAAATTTCTACGAAGCCGACATCGGTTCCCCCGACCTGCTCGAAGAGCTGGAGGAGAGCTGCCGCCTGTTCGCCGAAGAGGATGGCGCGGGCAAGGCGTGGAGCCGCGAGCATGGCTATAAGGGCTATACGAGCTATGCGAGCCTCGGCGACCTGCCCGAACGCGACCCGGCCTTTTACGACCTGAAGAAGCTCCTCGACAAAGAGGTCAGGGCCTTTGCCAAGGCATGTCATTTCGATTTGGCGAAACCGCTCAAGCTCGACAGCCTGTGGGTCAATATCCTGAAACCCGGCGGCACTCACAGCGGCCACATCCACCCGCACAGCATCGTGTCGGGCACCTTCTATGTCGCCGTCCCGCCGGGATCGGGCGCGCTCAAGCTCGAAGACCCGCGCCTGCCGATGTTGATGGCGGCGCCCGGACGCACCGACGACGCGCCCGAGCATCAGCGCCCCTTTATCTACGCCGAACCCGCCGCCGGCCGGGTGTTCCTGTGGGAAAGCTGGCTGCGGCACGAGGTGATGCCGCATTCGGGCAAGGGCGAACGGATCAGCATCAGCTTTAACTATCGCTGAGCCGGTCCTATATGGGCGCGATCTGACCATCCCCCATTCCCGTTCGTGTCGAGCGAAGTCGAGACACCCATCGGCGTGGAGCAAGGTCGAGGGGCATCTCGACTTCGCTCGATGCGAACGGATCAGACAGGATTAAGCCATATGACCGCGACCTACGACGCCGACCTCCAGCTCTTCATCAACGGTGCCTGGCGGAGCGGCGAAGGGCGCGACGAGCGGCCGGTCTATAATCCCGCGACGGCCGGCACGATCGCCGAACTGCCGGTCGCGACCGCCGCCGATCTCGACGAAGCGCTCGCGGCCGCGACACGCGGCTGGCCGGTCTGGCGCGCGAAGACGCCCGACGAGCGCGCCGCGCTGATGCACAAGGCCGCGGGGATCATTCGCGAACGCGTCGATCATATCGCCACCCTCCTGACGCTCGAGCAGGGTAAGCCGATCGGCGAGGCGCGCGGCGAAGTACTCTCGGCGGCCGGTCTGCTCGACTATTTCGCCGAGCAGGGTAAACGCATCGAGGGCCGTGTCCTTCAGCGCCCGCTCGGCCAGCGCGCGATGGTCACCAAACATCCGGTCGGTCCCGTCGCGGGCTTCAGCCCGTGGAACTTCCCGGTCAATCTGATGGTCAAGAAAATCGCGCCCGCGCTCGCCGCGGGCTGCGTCGTGATCGCGAAGGCCCCGGAGGAAACGCCGGGCTGCACCAGCGCGGTGATGCGCTGCATCGCCGACGCCGGCATCCCCGGCGACGTTGTCCAGCTCGTCTACGGCGACCCCGACATGATCAGCCGGCACCTGCTCGCGAGCCCGGTGATCCGCAAGGTCAGCTTCACCGGCTCGACCGCGGTCGGCAAACATCTGATGAAGCTTGCCGCCGACGGGGTGAAGCGGATCACGATGGAACTCGGCGGCCACGCGCCGGTGCTGATCTTCGACGATTGCGATCTCGAAACGACGCTCGACAGGGTCGTGTGGCAGAAGTTCCGCAATGCGGGACAGGTCTGCATCTCGCCGACGCGCTTCTATGTCCAGCAGGGTATCTACGACGCGTTCGTCAAGGGCTTTGCCGAGCGCACGGCGAAGGTGAAGATTGGCAGCGGCCTCGACCCCGACACGCAAATGGGCCCGCTTGCCAATGCGCGGCGCATCCCCGGCTTGGAGGCGCTGGTCGCCGATGCCAAGGCCAAGGGCGCGCGTGTGATCGCGGGCGGCGAGGCGACCGGCAACGGCTATTTCTTCCAGCCGACCGCGATCGCCGACGTGCCGCTGGAGGCCGATGCGATGAACAACGAACCCTTTGGCCCGATGGCGCTGATCCGCCCGTTCGGCACCGAGGAAGAGGCGCTCGAACAGGCGAACCGCTTGCCCTACGGCCTCGCGGCCTTTGCTTTCACCGAGAATGGGCGGCGCATCAACCGCATCGTCGACAGCATCGAAAGCGGCATGGTCGGGGTGAACAGCTTCGTCATCTCGGCGCTCGACGCGCCGTTCGGCGGGATCAAGGAATCGGGCTTCGGCAGCGAAAGCGGGCCAGAGGGCCTCGACGGCTATCTCGTCACCAAGGCGGTACATATCTATTGACGGTTCGTTGCCCCCGCCTTCGCGGGGGCGACGCTTAATCCCGCTCCAGCGCCACGAAATCGCGCGCCATCGGCGCGAGATGCGCGCCGCCATCGACGAAGATCGTCTGTCCTGTCACCGCTTCGGCGCGGGCGAGATACACGACCGCATCGGCGATTTCCGCGGGCATCGGTAGCGCGCCCAGCGGCATCCGTGCCGCCAGCCGCTCGACCTGCGCCGCCGAATAATCGTCGGTCGCCATCGTCAGTCCGGGCGCGACGGCATTGATGCGCGCGCGGTTCCCGAATGCGACGGCCAGCGTCGCCGTCGCTTGCCACAAAGCCGATTTCGACAGGCTGTAGGCGAGTTGGTCGGGAACGGGATTGCGCACGCGCTGGTCGACGATGTTGACGATCGCGGGGCGACCGCCTCCGCTTGCGGCGACAAGCGCTTTTGCCAGCATCACCGGTGCGGACAGATTGACCTGCATCATTTCGGCCAGCGCGGTGGCGGACAGATCCTGCCATTCGCCCTCGGCGAACAGCGCGGCATTGTTGACGAGCAGGTCGGGCACGCGGCCGAATTTTTCGATCACCGCCGGGATCAGACCGTCGACCGCCGCCGGATCGGCAAGGTTGGCGGCAAAGCGATGGCTCAGCGCACCGGTCTCGGCCAGTGCCTCGGCCAGCACCGGATCGGCTTCGCCCGGGCTGCGCTTGTGGATCGCCAGCGCATAGCCTTCGCGCGCGAGCCGCGCGGAAATAGCGGCGCCGACGCGGTGGAGCCCGCCCGTGACGAGAGCGAGCTTTTGCGTCATTTGCGCGCCCGCCGCATGGTGATGCCGATCTCTTCGCCTTCTTCGGCGATCGCGAGCTTGACGATTTTGACCTCGACCTCCTCGACCTTCTCGTCCTGCAGGAACAGCGTGTCGATGATATGATCGGCGACGCTTTCGATCAGCACGAAATGGACGTTCTTGGGAATGCCCTCTGTCGCCGCGAATTTGAGGTGCATGTAGTTTTTCGAGCGGCTGAGCGGCGTCGTCGGCTCGTAATGATCGGCCATCGCCAGCTTCGCCCGCACCGAGATGCGCAGCGGCTGCGGCAAATGCGTTTCTTCGGAGTAGATGCCGGTCAATACGTCGACGGTCAGCCCGGTCACTTCCAGCCACAATATATCGGTCACAAGAAAATCCTGTCGAACGGGCGCGACATTCGGCTTTGCAACGCCGACGCCGGACCCTAAAGCGCCGCCGCATTAGCGAAAGGGTATGCGTTGGTCGAGTTACTTCCATTGTCCGATATCGAGCCGCAGGCGGTCGAGGCGCTCCTCGACGCTGCTTTCGGACCGGATCGCTTTGGACGAACCGCCTATCGCATCCGCGAAGGCATGGATGCGGTCCCGGCTTTGAGTTTCGCGGCGGTCGAGGATGGCGCGCTGATCGGCACGATCCAGTGCTGGCCCGTCGCGCATCGCGGCGTCGACGGCACCGCGACGCCGCTCGTCATGGTCGGTCCGGTCGCGGTCAGCCCCGACGTCCAGCGCGGCGGCCACGGTCGTTTGCTGATGGCGCATATGCTGGAGGCCGCCGAGCATGAGGCCGACGGTGCGCTGATGATGATCGGCGACCCCGAATATTATGGTCGTTTCTTCGGCTTTGCCGCCGATGCGACGGAGGCGTGGGACTTGCCCGGCCTGTATGAGAAGCGCCGCCTGCTCGCGCGGGCGGTCAACGGGCACGTCCTGCCGACGGGCGCGGGAAGGATCGGGCCGCGCTGAGCGGGCTTGGGGTTGCGCGCTCCGCCCTTCCGCCTATGTCGGATGGATGGTCAGCCCTGCACCCTCGCTTCCAAAGGACTTCGCCCAGCTTTCGCTGACCGAGGCGGCCGAACTGCTCGCAGCGCGCAAGCTGCCGCCGGTCGAAAGCTGGCACCCCGAACGCAGCGGCGACAGCGCGATGGAGATTCACGCCGACGGCAGCTGGTATCACGAGGGCGGGCGAATCAACCGCCCCGCGATGGTCAGACTCTTTTCGACGATCCTGCGGCGCGAACCCGACGGCAGCCACGTCCTTGTCACCCCGGCCGAGAAGCTGGCGATCACCGTCGAGGACACCCCCTTCCGCGCGGTCGAGATGAAGAGCGAGGGCGAGGGTGAGGCGCGCAGGCTCGTCTTCCGGCTCGATACCGACGATCTTGTGATTGCGGGCGCGGACCACCCGCTGAGTTTCGGTGACGATCCCGACGACCCCGACCCGCGCCTCCACGTCCGCGGTGCAATCGCCAACGGGCTGGAGGCGCGCATCGACCGCGCGCTCTATTACGATATCGCCGAACTGGCGCTGGCGGAGGGCGGCGATCCGCCCGCCATCTGGTCGAACGGCGCCTGCTTTCCCTTGGTGGGCGCCGCCTGATGCTTTCCGAAAAATTGCGCGCCGCGCTCGAGAATCTGCTTCCCGGAGTCGGCGAAGACGAGGCCTATCTCGGCACGCCGACGCTACGCGATGCCGCAGTGCTGATCGCCTTTACCGACCGCCCAGACCCCGGCGTGATCCTGACCCAGCGCCCGCAATGGCTGCGTAGCCACGCGGGGCAGGTCGCCTTTCCTGGTGGCAAGATCGATCCCGGCGACCGCGATGCGATCGATGCGGCGCTGCGCGAGGCGGAAGAGGAAATCGGCCTTAGCCGCCGCGACGTGATGATCGCGGGCGCGACCGAAGCCTACCAGTCGGGCAGCGGCTATCGGATCACCCCGGTGCTCGGCGTCATCCCCCCCGACCTGGCATTCGATCCCAATCCCGACGAGGTCGAAGACTGGTTCGAGGTGCCGCTCGACATCCTGTTCGATCCCGACAATTATGCGCGCCAGCATGCGAATTTTCAGGGGCACGACCGCCATTATTACGACATGGACTGGCAGGGACGGCGGATCTGGGGCGTGACGGCGGGGATCATCATCAATCTGGCACGGCGTTTGCCCGCCGGATGGCACCGGTGACGACGCTGCCCGATGCCGCATGGCGCGACCGCGCCGGGCTGCGCCGGATCGTCGCGGCGCTGAGCGCCGATGGCGGCGCCGTGCGGCTGGTGGGCGGCGCGGTGCGCGACACATTGCTTGGCCTGCCGGTCGCCGATGTCGACCTTGCGACTCCCTTGTTGCCGGGGGAGGTGACGCGGCGGTTGGCAGCGGCGGATATCAAGGTCATCCCGACGGGGATTGCGCACGGCACCGTCACCGCGATCGCGAGCGGCGACCATCATGAAATCACGACGCTGCGCCGCGATGTCGAAACCGACGGGCGCCGGGCCACGGTCGCCTTTGCCGACGACTGGCGCGACGATGCGGCGCGGCGCGACTTCACGATCAACGCGCTTTATGCCGACCCGGACAGCGGCGCGATCGACGACTGGTTCGGCGGGATCGACGACTTGCGGGACGGATGCGTGCGCTTTATCGGCGACGCCGCGACGCGGATCGCGGAGGATCATTTGCGTATCCTGCGCTTTTACCGCTTTGCTGCGCGTTTCGGTCGCGGCCCGCTGGAGCCCGCCAGCCACGCCGCGGTGATCGCGGCACGCCAGTCGCTCAAAAGCCTGTCGCGCGAACGCATCGCCGACGAATTGCTCAAGCTATTGTCGCTGCCCGACCCGCGCGTCATCGTCGGCCAGATGGCGGCGGACGGTATTTTCGACGTGCTGCTGCCCGAACGGGATTCCGCTTTTGCCGCGGGTTTCGATCGCCTGCTCTCCAATGAGGCGGCCGCGGGCGCCGTGCCGGGACCGCTGCGCCGCCTGTCGGTGCTGCTTCCCGCCGACGCTGCGGTCGCCGAGCAGGTGGCGAGCCGGCTGCGGCTGTCGACGCGGCAGCGCAAGCATCTGGCCGCGATCGCCGGGCATCGCGGCGATGTTGCCCGCCCCGCGCGGCAGCTTGCGCACGCCATCGGGATCGACGCGGCGCGCGACGTCCACCTGATTGCCGGGCGGGCAGACGCGGTGCAGGCGCTGGAAGGCTGGGAGGTGCCGTTGCTGCCGGTGAAGGGGGGCGACATTGTCGCGCGCGGGGTTGCCGCCGGCCCCGACGTGGCGCGTATATTGAAAGCGGTCGAAGCCCAATGGGTGGCGGAGGATTTCCCCGATGCGATGCGCGTCGCCGAGCTGGTCGATCAGAATATCGGGCGCACCAACGACTGACGCCAGTAGTCGAGCGCGGCCTTGCTATCCATCGGCCGCGCAAACAGGAACCCCTGTCCGAAGTCGCAGCCGAGCGCCGACAGCAATCGCGCCTGATCGGTGGTTTCGACGCCCTCGGCGGTCGTCTTCATGCCGAGCACCTCGGCGAGGCTCTGGATCGTGCGAACGATCGCCACCTTGTCGCGGTCGTCGACCATATGTTCGACGAAACTGCGATCGATCTTGAGCACGTCGATCGGCAGGCGCTGCAAATAGGCGAGGTTCGAATAGCCGGTGCCGAAATCGTCCATCGCGACGCGGGCGTGCAGCGCCTTGAGCTGGCTGAGCACCGATAGCGCAAGGTCGGGATCGCCGATGATCGCGCTTTCGGTGAGTTCTATCATCAGCCGTTCGCCGCCGATGCGGTGTTTTTCGAGCGCGTCGCGCACGACGCCAGCGACATCGTCGCGCACCAGCTGGATCGCCGAAACATTGACCGAGAAATAGGCGTTGACGATCTCGCCGCCATTCTGGCCGTCCCATTCGGCGAGTGTCGCCGCCGCTTTGCCAATCGCCCATTGGCCGAGCGGGACGATCAGCCCCGAATCCTCGGCGATCGGGATGAATTCGGAGGGCGAGACCGCATGGCCGCTGCTGTTGTCCCAGCGCGCGAGCGCCTCAAATCCCGCGACGCGCCCGCTCGACATCTCGATCAGCGGCTGGAAGGCAAGGTGGAGTCGGTCTTCCTCGATCGCGTTGCGCAGTTCTGTTTCGAGCCCGAAGCGGTTGTCGGACAGCATGGCGGCTTCGGGTTCGTAGATTTCGATGCGATCGGTCTGCTTCGCGCGTTTCAGCGCAATCTGGGCATGCCGGATCTGATCGGCGACATCGGTGTCAGCTGCGGGTTGAATCGCACAGCCGAGCGCGCAGTCGACGCTGACTTTCAGCTCGCCGATGCGGAATGGGTGGTCGAAGCAGCCGCGAATGCGCCGCGCCATTTCGCGCACATCGGCGCGGCCGCCGGTCACCCGCGACGAAATGGCGAATTCGTCGCCGCCGGTGCGCGCCAATATGTCGCCGCTGCGCAGGCTCGATTTCAGCCGGCGGGCAACGGTGATGATCAGCTCGTCGCCCGCCATCGGGCCGATATGTTCGTTGATACGCGAAAAGCGTGCAAGGTCGAGCAGCAGGATCGCATGATCGGCGGCGGTGCCCTCGGCCAGCGTACGCTGTTCGACCAGTTCCTCGAACCCGGCACGATTGGGGAGACCGGTCAGGCTGTCCGACACGAGTTCGCGGCGCAGGTTGCGCTCAGTCATCATTTCCTGCGTGCGATCGATCAATGTCAGCAGGAACAGCCCTTCGTCACCCGCTTCGGTGGGCAGCGGGCCGATCGACCCGCGCAGGTCGCGCGCCGCCGGACCTTCGCCCAGCTGGCACGAAAATTCCTGTGCTTGGTCGGATCGTTTCGCGGCGCGTTCGATCGCGCGGAGCATTTCGATCGGCGCATCGACGCCGGCGGGAGACAATTTCAGCCGGTCGAAGGCGGTATTGCTGGCATGAAGGCGGAAATTGCCGCGCCCGAGCGGACGGACAAGCGCCGCCGGGACCGGCAGCGCATCGATCCATCCGACAAACAGCGAGGGCCGGTCTTCACCGGTTCGATCAATAGGCATAACAGCGGGTTTTAAGCGACCTTTCCCCATTGGTCCTTGCGTAGTTGCCGGGGAGTAAAGAAGCTATTTACGGCAACCACAAAATAAGGTCAGTCGAAGCGGTTGTTGCGCGGAAAGCCGGTTGGCGGCATCCGGCCGGCCGCGCCGCGTGCGACGCGCCATGGTGCCAGATCGGTTTCGGTCCGCGTGCGGCCGCTATCGCCGCCCATCGCCCAGCTCAGACCCTCGGCAAAGACAAAGCTGATCGCGTCGGCCAGGCCGCCGTCGCGATAGCGTTGCAGCATCACACCCTGGCCGCGCGCCATCACCGGCACCTCGGCAAGCGGGAAAACGACGAGTTTCCGGTTCTCGCCCACCGCAGCGACGCTGTCGTCGCCCGCAGCGATCGGGCGGACGACCGCCAGGACAGCCTTGGGCTTGAGGTTGACGACGGCCCGCCCCTTGCGTGTTTCGGCGACGACTTCGGACATTTGTGCGACGAAGCCATGGCCGCTCGTCGAGGCGAGCAATAGGCGGCCTTCGGCGCTTGCCGGGATGAGCGCGACGATGCGCGCGTCGGGGTCGATATCGACCATCAGGCGCAGCGGCTCGCCAAAGCCGCGCCCGCCGGGCAATTTGTCGGCACCAACGGTAAAGAAGCGCCCGTCGCTCGCGGCGACCAGCAGCTTGTCGGTCGTCTGCGCGTGCGCGGCGAACAGCAGCTCGTCGCCTTCCTTGAACTTAAATTCGCCCCACTGGTCCGCCGCGACATGGCCGCGCTGGGCGCGGATCCAGCCGCGCTTCGACAGGATCACCGTCACCGGTTCCTTCTCGATCATCGCGTCGAGCGGGATCTCGCGGGTCGGTGCGGCTTCGGCGATCGTCGTGCGGCGCGCGCCGAGCAATGTTTCGAGGCCATAGACGTCGCGCAGCTTTTCGAGATCCTTGCGTAGCCGTGTCTTCTGCCGTGCGGGGCTTTCGACCAGCTTTGCCAGTTCCTCGCGCTCGGCGGTCAGGTCCGCCTGTTCGCGTTTCAGCTCCATTTCCTCGAGCTTGCGCAAGCTGCGGAGGCGCATGTTGAGGATTGCCTCGGCCTGCCGGTCGGTCAGGATGAACTCTTGGATCATCACCGGCTTGGGCTCGTCCTCGGTGCGGATGATCTCGATGATCCGGTCGAGGTTGAGGAAGGCGATGATATAGCCCGCGACCAGCTCCAGCCGGTCGTCGATCTTCGCAATCCGGTGCTGCGCGCGGCGGACGAGCACGACGATCTGGTGCTGGAGCCATTCGGTGAGCAGCTGTTTCAGCCCCATCACCTTCGGCGTGCGCGTCGCATCGAGCACATTGAGGTTGAGCGCGAAGCGGCTTTCGAGGTCGGTCAGCCGGAACAGGCTGTCCTTCAGTACCTCGGGATCGACGTTGCGGCTCTTGGGTTCGAGGACGATGCGCAGATCCTCGGCGCTTTCGTCGCGCACATCCTCGAGGATCGGAAGCTTCTTGTCGGCGATCAGCTGCGCGATCTGTTCGATCAACTTGCCCTTGGCGACGCCATAGGGAATTTCGCTGATCACGAGTTGCCAGGTACCGCCGGTCAGCTTCTCGATGCCGCTGTCTTCCCAGCTGCCGTCGGCAGTCTTGCCGGTCGAGAAGCGCGCGCGGACGCGAAAACCGCCGCGCCCGGTTTCATAGGCGTGGGCGATCGTCTCGGCGCTGTCGACGACGATGCCGCCGGTGGGGAAGTCGGGGCCCTTCACATGCTCGAGCAACTCGCCCAGCTCGGCATTCGGATTTTCGATCAGCAGCAACGCAGCGCCGATCACCTCGGCGGCATTGTGCGGCGGGATGTTCGTTGCCATGCCGACCGCGATCCCGCTCGCCCCATTGGCGAGCAGGTTCGGGAACAGCCCCGGCATGATCTCGGGCTCTTCATCCTCGCCATTATAGGTCGGCCGGAAATCGACCGTGCCCTCGTCGAGCCCCTGCATCAGGTCGATCGCGACGCGCGTCAGCCGCGCCTCGGTATAGCGATAGGCGGCGGCATTATCGCCGTCGATATTGCCGAAATTGCCCTGGCCGTCGACGAGCGGGTAGCGCAGCGAGAAATCCTGCGCGAGGCGGACCATCGCGTCGTAAACCGCTGTGTCGCCGTGCGGGTGGAACTTGCCGATGACGTCGCCGACGACGCGCGCCGATTTTTTATAGCCCTGCGATGGGTCGAGCCGCATCGCACGCATCGCCCAGAGCAGGCGGCGATGCACCGGTTTCAACCCGTCGCGCAGGTCGGGCAGCGAGCGTGCGGTGATCGTCGACAGCGCATAGACGAGATAGCGTTCGGACAGCGCGCTGTCGAACGGGGTATCGATCATGCCGGGGGCGGGTTCTGGATTGTCGGGATCGTCGGTGGTGCTGGCCATTGTCCGCAGCCGATAGCAAGGCCGATGCGCCAAGGCAAAGGCTTGCGTCGACGCTCAGCGACATTAGCTTGGTCTTTCCACTGAGGGAGGGTCGGCATTTTGAGCGAAACCACTGGCGCCATTCGTAAAAGCATCTGGTCGCGCGCGAAAGAAATGGCGCAGCAGGCGCCGCCCGAACGCAATCGCTACGTCGATTTCCTGCGCGCATTGTCGATCCTCGCTGTCGTTGTCGGCCATTGGCTGGTCGCCGCACCCTATATGAAGGACGGCGCGGTCGAGGGCGGACACCTGCTCGGAATCCTGCCGTGGACGCAGTGGCTGACCTGGGGATTCCAGGTCATGCCGCTCTTTTTCCTCGTCGGCGGTTTCTCGAACGGGATGTCGTGGGCGGCGACGCGGCGCAAGGGCGGCAGTTACGAAAGCTGGTACAGCGGGCGGCTGCAACGGCTGATCAACCCGGTGCTGCCGCTGTTCCTGATCTGGACACTCGTCGCGATGTTCGGGACGCTGGCGGGGATCGAGCGCGGAGTGGTCGCGATGGCGGCGCAACTCGCGCTGATCCCGGTGTGGTTCCTGTCGGTCTATCTGATGGTCGCGGCGGTCGTGCCGTTGACGTGGCGCGCGTGGCAGCGCTGGGGTTTCGGTTCCTTCTGGGCGCTCGTCGCGGGGGCGGTGGCGATCGACGTCGCGGCGCTGCGCTTCGACGTTCCGCATGTCAATTTTCTCAACTTCGCCTTTGTTTGGCTCGCGATCCACCAGCTCGGCTTCGCGTGGAGCGAGGGGCGGCTGACGCCGGGCAGGGGGCTGTTGTGGGGCATCGGCGGGCTGGTCGCGCTGGCGTTGCTCGTCGGGTTCGGGCCCTATCCGGTCGCGATGATCGGGGTGCCGGGATCGGACCTCAGCAATTCGATGCCGCCGACGCTCGCGCTGCTCGCGCTCGGCATCGCGCAGGCGGGCTTCGCGCTCGCGCTCGAACCCGCGGGGCGGCGGATGCTGGGCAATATCCGCATCTGGACGAGCGTTGTGCTCGTCAACGGGATGATCATGACGATCTACCTCTGGCACCTCACCGCCTTCGTGCTCGTGATGATCGCGGCGTGGCTGCTCGGCGGGGTGGGCCTCGACGTCGCGCCGGGCAGCGCGGCCTGGTGGCTTGCACGGCCGGTCTGGTTTGCGCTCTATATTGCGACGCTTTTGCCGCTGATCATGGCGTTCGCGCGCTATGAGCGCGCGAGCAAGGATAGCGGCGAGGTGCCGCATTGGCGGTTGATCGCCGGGCTGCTGCTGATCTGCACGGGGCTCGGCGCCACCGCGGCGATCAGCATAGCGAGCCCGCTCGGGGTGACCGGCGTGCGCCTGTGGCTGGTCGCGCTGCCGTTCGTCGGCGCGGCGATCGCGCAGTTCGGGCCGGTGCACCGGCTGGCGCAATCGCGGAAGTGATGGGCGGCTTTGGGATAGGAAGCGGACGTTGCGACCCCAACCTCTTCGTCATCCCGGACTTGATCCGGGATCCATCGCGCCGCCGAAGTCATGGACCCCGGATCAAGTCCGGGGTGACGATGAAATGAAGGCCGGTATTCGGCCGGAAGCAGTTTACCGACTCTTCCAAAAATCGAAAACCGCCTGCTGCTGTTCCCTGATAAACCGCGCCGCCGCCGCACCCTCCCACGGCCCGTCATAGCCGAGCAGCAGCGCCGTGCCGCTGACCCACCAGCCCTGCCCCGGTAGCCGATCGCTCTCGCGCACCACCAGCACTGCCATGTCGGGCTCGCCGTCTACCGCGCAAAGGCGATCCACCTCCTCGAGCGTACGGCAGACCGCGCGCATCTTCGGTCGGGTGAAACGGAAGCCCAAATCGCCGAGCAGCTCCGAATAGCTGACGCTGCGCCCTTCGCGCGCCGCCGCGGTCAGGATCGCGCGGATGCGTTGCGCGTCGCCGAGCGCCGACACATCGGCCGGGATTTCGTCGCCGCCTAAGCCCCGATCTAGCGCGCCTTTGGCGGCCAAGGGATGAATCCAGAGGTTCGCACAACATAGGCGGCATAATCGGGCCGCGTCTTGTGTAGTCCCTTTTCGAGCAGGGCCTTGCCCGACCATTTTGTGAGCGTGAAGGTCAGGAAAACCGGCCCGATCAGGCTCGCGAGCGCCGGCCCCGAGCCAAGGTCGAGGACGATGAGCCAGATGCCCCACCAGGTCAGCGCGTCGCCGAAATAATTGGGGTGGCGCGTGTAGCGCCACAGGCCGGTGTCGAGCACCCGGCCCTTGTTCGCCGGATCCTTGCGAAACGCATCGAGCTGCGCATCGCCGATACTTTCGAACGCGATGCCGATCAGGGCGGCGGCAGCGCCGATCCAGCCTATCATGCCAATGCTTTCCATCGGCGCGCTCGCGCTTGCCCAGATACCGATCTGCGCGGGCAGGCAGGTGAGAAACAGCAGCGGCGCCTGGGTCAGGAACACGGTGAGCAGCGCGGTCTTTGCCCAGCCCCATTTCCGTCTTTCCATCGTGTGCGCGAGGATCTTGCGGTAGCGTGGATCCTCGCCATGGCGCGCCCAGCGGACGGCCAGGTGGATCGCAAGCCTCAGCCCCCACAAGGTCGTGAGGCCCAGCAGCAGCTTCGCATGCGCCGCATCGAACCCCGCCTGCCACGCCGCGCCCCATGCGAGCAGCACCATGCCAAAGGCCCAGAAGGCATCGATGAACGATACGTCGCGGAGGGCGAGCGCGATACCCCACAGGATCAGGATGATGCCGATCAATCCGGCAAAATTGGCTGCAAGCAGCAAAAGGACGTCACTCATGCGCGCATATCCTGTTCCTCGTCGACCCCGACTATATCATCGATCGACTGCACCGCGCGCTCGGGAAATTTGGGGATGCAACCCTTATAGATTTCCAGCACCTTCAGCATGTCGGCGCGAAAGTCGCCGGTCGGCCAGATGAGTGGGCCGAGGCCGCCCGTCTTGCGCCCGTAATCCATGATACCGACCACCATCGGCACCTTTGCAGCCATCGCGATCTGATAGAAGCCGGTCCGCCATTTCTTCGCCTTGCCGCGCGTCCCTTCGGGCGCGACGGTCAGAACGAACTCGGCGCGCCGCGCGAACTCGTCGACCATCTGCTGCACGACATTGGTGCCGCCGCGCCGGTCGACGGGGATGCCGCCCATCTGTTTCATGAACCCCGCCAGCGGCCAGCGGAACAGCGATAATTTCCCCATGAAATGAGGCTCTAGCCCGAGGTCGCCGGCGAGTCCCAGGAAATTGACGAAGTCCCAATTGCTCGTGTGCGGCGCGGCGATCAGCACGAACCGCCGCGGTTCGGGCACGACGCCTTCGGCCTTCCATCCCCGCATCCGGTAGAGCAGAAGCAAAATCCGGCGCACGCCGCGCGCCACCAACCCCGGCGGGTTGTCATCGATCTTGGTCACTTTGGCTCCTCTCCCCCTCGCCCGGATTGCGCCAAAGCCCACCGCTGCGCAAGGGGGCGTGCATCGCGGCTTGTCGCAGCGCCGTCTTTCTGCTCCCTAGCGACAACGAAACGGGGGAAATATCGATGATGAAATTTTCGGCGCTGCTGACGTCCGCCCTGCTGCTCGCGGCGCCCGCGGTCGCCGCCGAGGCGCAGCCGCGGCCCGACCAGCTCGCCTTTCGCGAAATTTACAAGGAACTGGTCGAAACGAACACGACGCTTTCGTCGGGCAGTTGCACGCTGGCCGCCGAACGCATGGCGGCGCGGCTGAAGGCGGCGGGCATCCCGGACAGCCAGCTCACCCTGTTCACGACCCCCGAAAATCCGAAGGAAGGCGGTCTCGTCGCCATCTATCCGGGCACCAGCAAGACCGCCAAACCGCTCCTGCTCATCGCGCATATCGACGTCGTCGAGGCGAAGCGGGCCGACTGGGAACGCGACCCGTTCGTGATGGTCGAGGAGAATGGCTATTTCTATGGCCGCGGCACCGCCGACGACAAGGCGCAGGCGGCGGTGTGGGTCGACACGCTGATCCGCTTCCAGCAGGCGGGCTACAAGCCCAAACGCGCCGTGAAAATGGCATTGACCTGCGGCGAGGAAACCAACGGCGCGTTCAACGGGGTCGAATGGCTCACCGCGAACAAGCGCGAGTTGATCGACGCCGAATTTGCCTTGAACGAGGGCGGCGGCGGCGACAGCGACGGCAAGGGCAAGGTGCTGGGCCAGTCGGTGCAGGTCGGCGAAAAGACCTTCGCCAACTTCCGCCTCGAAACGCGCAATCCTGGCGGCCACAGCTCGGCGCCGGTGCCCGACAACGCCATTTACGAACTTGCGCGCGCGATCACCAAGATCGAGGAGCATGAATTCCCCGTCGAGATGACCGACACGACGCGGCGCTTCTTTGCCGAAGCGGGTGCGGCGCGCGGCGACGAAACGGGCGCGGCGATGGTCGCGCTGGCGAAGAACTCCGCCGACAAGGCGGCGGAGGCGACCGTCAACAAGGATCCCTTTCTCCACAGCAATCTGCGCACCACCTGCGTTGCCACCCTGCTCGACGGCGGCCATGCGCCGAACGCGCTGCCACAGCGCGCCGGCGCGAACATCAACTGCCGGATCTTTCCGGGACACAGCATCGAGTCGATCAAGGACGAGCTGGCGAAGGCCATCGGCGATCCCGGCGTGACGATCACCCAGCTGCCGCCGAAGCGCCCCGCGCCGCCCGCACCGCCGCTCGACCCGAAAATCATCGGCCCGATGCAGACACTCGTCGACAAATACTGGCCGGGGCTGAAGGTCATCCCGTCGATGGCGAACGGCTATACCGACGCCACTTTCCTCGGCGCGGTCGGCATCCCGACCTATGGCGTCCCCGGCATGTGGGGCGACCCCGACGGCAATGGCGCGCACGGCCTCAACGAACGCATGGAAGTGCGCTCGGTCTATGTCGGGCGCGACTATATGTTCGACCTGGTGAAAGCCTACGCCGACAAGCCTTGACGGGATATGGCCTCAGCCCACGAATGCGCGTTCGATCACGAAGTCGCCCGGCGATGCGTTCGATCCTTCCTTGAAGCCCAGTTCTTCGAAACGCGCCTGCAAGTCGCGGATCATCGCCATGCTGCCGCACATCATGATGCGGTCGTTTTCGGGGTCGAACGCGGTCGGCCCGGTCAGCGGGTGGCCGAAGAGCGACCCATCGTCGATCAGCGCGTCGATGCGCCCCGTTGTGCGGAAGGGCTCGCGCGTCACCGTCGGCAGATAATGGAATTGCAGCAGCGCCTGATCCTGCACGAGCGGATCGCCCGCCAGCTGGCTTTCCAGCTCATCGCGGAAGGCGAGGTCGCTAACCTGCCGTACGCAATGGACGATGACGATCTGGTTGAACCGCTCATAGATGTCCGGGTCGCGCGCCAAGCTGAGGAAGGGCGCGAGTCCGGTGCCGGTCGAGAGCATGAACAGCCGCTTGCCCGGCAGCAGCGCGTCGGCGACGAGCGTCCCTGTCGGCTTGCGCCCCAGATAGACGGGGTCGCCCGGCTGGATCAGCTGGAGCCGCGAGGTCAGCGGGCCGTCCGGCACCTTGATCGACAGGAATTCCAGCTCGTCGGCATAGGCGGGGCTGGCGATCGAATAGGCGCGGAGCAGCGGGCGCCCCTCGCCCGGCAGGCCGATCATCACGAACTCGCCCGAACGGAAACGGAAGCTTGGTGGGCGCGTGATCGTGAAGCTGAACAGATGCGCGTTCCAGTGGCGCACCGAACGCACCTCTTCGACCGTCAGCGAGGCGGAGGGGGCGAGCTTGGCGGCTTCGGCAATACGGTCACTCATCATTTTGGACTTTCTTGATATGTCGTGGCGCCGGCCGCGAGGGCCGGCATGTCGAATCCCGCCGCAACCAGCCGGCGGGACGCCGCCGCCATCGCCTTCGCGATCTGGCCGACGCTGCCTTCCTCGGCCAGCAAGGCCAGCGTCGCACGGGCATTTGCGGCGCTCTCAAGCGAAAAGTCGCGCCAGAGTCCAAGCAGAATTGCTTCATCCTCTGAAATCTGGAGGCATGGCATCGGCGCAAGCGCCAGCGTTTCGACCGCATCGCCGGCGAGCAGCGCCATCGCGATATGGAAATCGGGAAGCGCCCCCGGCGCCTCTACCGCAGTGAAGCCCCGATAGAGCATCTGCGGCGGACATTGGCCGCGGGCGACCGCCGAAACCCACGCGCGCATCGCCCAGAGCAGGAAGCGCCCGCCATTGCAGAGGCTTTCCACCGGCCGGTCGACAAAGGCGTACATCGATCCCCTTTCCATCGCGCGCATGATGCGGCACAAGTGGGCTTATATGTTATTGCGAGTCATTTGCAATTTAGAATTTTGTTTTTGCGTTTTGGCGAAACGGCCGCTTGGACCGATTGCAGGCATCCATATCGGCTGTAAGCCGACGTCATGTGGCAACTTATCGTTCTCGTTCTAGCCTCGGGTCCACTCGCCCCCGACGATGCTTTAAACATCAACGGCGAACAGTTCGGCCCGCCAACGACGCTGACGTGCACTTGGTTCTCGAATTTTGAGAACAGCCAGTTTGAGCAGTGCCGCAGCGAGGCCGGCGAGACGCTTCTTTCGGATGAGCGAGCATCCGTCGAATGCTCAGCAGAGACGTGCGAAGCATTGGACGCCGGGGCTCGGCGGGTTGCTCAATGGTGGAAACCTGATCCGCCCTGGGGAACTTTCTCGGTGAAATTGGTCGGGCGAATAAGCCTTCAACCGCATCAAGGGCGCCATCTCGGCGACGGAACGCGTATCGTGACTGTCGAGAAAATTCTGAGCGTGAGCAAGGCGGAATAGTCTGGCCCGGCAGGTTCCGCTCCCACCCCTTATCGGACATTCGCCGCCGATCCGGTGCGAACGGCAGGAAACGACCGATTGCGGACACTGGTTCTTCGTCATCCCGGACTTGATCCGGGATCCATCGCAGCGTCGAAGTCGTGGACCCCGGATCAAGTCCGGGGTGACGAGGGGGCGGAACGAACGGCCGCTTCCTACCCCTAAGCGGAAATTAGCCTACTTCTTCAGCCCGATCTCGCGCAGCCGTTCCTGCAGATAGTCGTCGGCGGTGATCGGCGTCGGGTAGAGGTTGGGATGTGCAGCGTCGATGCAGCTTTCGAGCGTTTCGATCGGATAGTCGGAACGGAAATGCAGGAAGAAGGGCATCGAGTAACGCGCGACGCTGGCGCGGCCTTCGTCGGGGTTGCGGACGCGGTGCGTCGTCGATGGCAATTTGTTATTGGTCAGCCGCTGGAGCATGTCGCCGACATTGACCGCCATCGCGCCCGGCGGCGGCGAGACGGGGAGCCAGCTGCCGTCCTTGTCGAGGATTTCGAGCCCGGCTTCCTCGGCGCCGAGAAGCAGGGTGATCGTGTTGATATCCTCATGCGCTTCGGCACGGATGCCCTTGGCGGGGGCTTCGACCGGCGGATAGTGGAGCAGGCGCATCACGCTGTTGCCGTCCTTCACCGTGTCGTCGAAGAAATCGGGCGCAAGACCCAGGTAGCGTGCGATACCCGACAGCAGGCGGCCGCCGACGCGGTCGAATTCGGCGAAGAGCTTGTCATAGGCGGTGCGGAAGCCCTCGACTTCTTTCGGCCAGACATTGTTGGGCTGCTGCGCGGCGAGACGATGGCCGGGGGGCAGGTCGCGGCCGACGTGCCAGAATTCCTTGAGGTCGACTTCCTTGGCGCCCTTCGCGATTTCGGTCCCGAACGGCGTATAGCCGCGCGCGCCGCCGCCGCCGACGATATGATAGGCGCGCTTGACCTCTTCGGGCAGCGCAAAAAATTCCTTCGCCTTGGCCCAGGCTTCGTCGATCAGGCCGGGGTCGATGCCATGGTCGGTGATCATCGCGAAGCCGAAACGTTCGAACGACGCCCCGAAGTCCTTCGCGAACTGGTCGGCGGGAAGCGACATGGAAATGACGGGTACGGCAGCGGTCATGAAAGATAGGTCCATCTGATAGGGGCAGCGCCGTCGGGGCGCATCATGAATCGCGATTTAGGCGCTGCGGCGCGCGGGTTAAAGGGAAAAAGGCGGTTTCGCCGCGCGCGCGGCTCGGCTAAGCCCGCGACCATGGCAAAGCAATATTGGCTGATGAAATCCGAACCCGACGCCTATGCATGGGACCAGCTCGTGCGTGAAGGCAAGGGCATGTGGGACGGCGTGCGCAACCACACTGCGAAGCTCAACATGATGGCGATGAAGAAGGGCGACGAAGCGCTCTTCTATCACAGTAATATCGGCAAGGAATGCGTCGGCATCATGGAGATCGTCGAAGAGCATTCGCCCGATCCGACTGCCGAAAAGGGGTCGCCCTGGGTGATCGTTCGCGTCGCGCCGGTGCGCGCGCTCGCCCATCCGGTGACGCTCGCGGCGATCAAGGCCGACCCGAAGCTGGCCGACATGGACCTGATCCGCCAGTCGCGGCTGTCGGTCGGGCGCGTTACGCCCGCCGAGTGGAAGCATATATTGAAAAAGTCGGAAAAACCCGCCGGCTGAAGGCGCGCGCTTATTTGGCCAGTTTTGTCTTGAGATGGTCGGCGACCGAGGCGTGCAGCGGATTGACGAACTCGCAGCCGTAATTGTTGCCGTCTTGGCGGCGCACGACGGCCTCGACCGGTTGCAGCCCGGGCAGGTTCACCCAGATATGCTTGCCGATCGCCTGGCGCGAAAAGGTGAACATGCGAAAGCCGTTCGCCGACAGGTCGAAGAGTTCGGCGTCGAAGGGATTGGAGCCGGCTTCGCGAAAGCGGGCACGCCCATCGACCGACGCGCGCTCGTCGCGGCGCGCCGAGGTAGGCGCTTTCATGGTTTCGAGGGTGCGATTTCCCAACATGCTTCTGGTCCCGGCAATGCTCTTGATTCGCCCGTTCTTACGCCGCCGTTGGTTACCCCAAAGTGAAGGAATATGGTGAATTTCTCCTATAGCGGCGGCTGTTCGCCGACCGCCATCAGATGGCTGGGAAAGGGGGCGACAAGCTGGGCCGCATCGCGCCATTCGGCGGTCAGCCAGCGCTCATGATCCTCGGCATGCAGGATCAGCGGCATCACGCCGGGACCGAGCCGATCGAGCAGGCCATTCGGATCGGTCGTCAGCATTGCGAAGCCCGGCCAATCCTCATTCTGGCGCTGGATGCCTGCGAAGGCGAAGATAGCCCGGCCCGAAACCGATGCCCAGCGCTGGCGCCGTGCGCCCGCAGGCCCCGACCACAGGGCAAAGCTTGTCGCCGGAATCAGGCAGCGAAGCTCGGGATGGCGCAGCGTGCCGATCCAGAAGGGGCTCGCGAGGTTACGGACGGTGGCGACGGGCTCGGTGCCCTGCGGCGGGGGCGGAACGCCCCACAGTTTCGGGCGGAGGTAACGGCGCGGGCCGCTGCGGCTGTCGGGGGCGATTACCGGCGCAGGGCGGCCGGGCGTGACATAATCGCCCGTCCACGGATCGTTGCCCGCATCGACGCCGAAAGTCGCGGCGATCGCGCGCGCCGGGGCATCGAGACGATAGAGGTTCATGCAGCCTGATCGCCGCGCGGCATGCGGCTGTCAATCGACGCGGCGCGCCGGTTTCACTTGTCCCAGGGAGACTTGTCGGAGGTCGGTTTGGTTTCGCTGAAGCCGCCACGTTCGGCGGCACGGTCGGCGGCGACCATCACCCCCGCGCCCATCATGCTGCACCCGACAAAGCCGAGGATCGTCAGGCATCCGAGCCCCATCAGGATCGATTTCACCACATCGGCCATCGTGCCGCTCCGTTGTTGTTCCGGTGGCGTGGATAGCGGCCGTGGGTAAAAATCGCGTTTACTGGTCGGGCTTTACGCGGCCGCGGCCCGCCTTGATGCTGCTGCGCGCTTTCTTGCTGTCGACGCGTTTGGCCTTGGCGGCCTTGCTCGGCCGGGTCTTGATGCGCTTTTCGGGACGGACGAGCGCGGCGTCGACCAGTTCGTTCAGCCGCGCGCGCGCGTCGGCGCGGTTCGCTTCCTGGGTGCGGAAGCTGCGCGCCAGGATGATCAGTTCGCCCGCCGCGGTCATCCTGCTTCCCGCCAGCGTCTTGAGCCGGCGATAGGCGTCGGGCGCGAGACCCAGCGCGAACACATCGACGCGCAGCTGGCACGCGGTTGCGACCTTGTTGACATTCTGGCCGCCCGGACCCGACCCGGCGAGGAATTTCTCGCTGATCGCGTGTTCGGGGATATCAGCCACGCGTGGGCTCCGCTCCCTCCGGCGCGGCAAAACCCAGCGCGACGAAGCGGTCGGGGAAGGGCGCCTCGGCGATTATTGGCGGCTTGACGTCACGTTTTACGACTAGCCGTTCGGCGTGGAGCAGGGTGCGGCTTTTCGTTCCGCCCCGTCCGTAAACCGGATCGCCGGCGAGCGGAAAGCCGAGCCCTTCGAGCGCATGGACGCGCAGCTGGTGCGTGCGGCCGGTTTCGGGGCGAAAGCGGAGCAACGCGCGGCCATCGACGATGGAGAGCTTTTCCCAGTGCGAGACGGAGGGTTTGCCTTTTGGATCGCCGACCATGCGCCAGCCCGTCTCGGCGGTCGATGTCTTGGCGAGCGGCAGGTCGATCGTGCCGCTGTCGCCGTCGGGCACGCCGTCGACGATCGCGAGATATTGTTTCTCGACTTCGCGGCTTTCGAAGGCGCGAGTGAAACGCCCGTGCGCCTTGGGATTGCGCGCGAGGAGCAGGCAGCCCGATGTGTCGCGGTCGAGCCGGTGGACCGCAAGCGGCCAGCGCTTGAAACCGAACCGCAGGCTGTCGAGGTGGTTTTCGAGGCTGAGGCTGCCGTCGCGCGGCGCATCAACGGGAAGCCCCGCGGGCTTGTCGATGACGAGCGCTTCGCCGTCGAGGAAAAGGACATGATCTGAAAGGAGCATGGCGCGCTATAGGCGGGCCGGCGTTCAGCCGAAAGCGTAAACGTCGAACGTCGCGGAATCGGGGGTCGGCGATGCTCCGGCGGCTTTGGCGTGGTGAGCCGACGTTCCTCCCCACCCTCGTCATTCCCGCGAAAGCGGGAACCCAGTGGCTACGCTGGCTCGCTGGGTTCCCGCTTTCGCGGGAATGACGAAGAAAGGGAATGGCAACTAACGGTCGCTAACCGATATTGCGCTACGCGCTCAGCGGCGGTGAGCCCCTGCAACCAGCCCGGCGGGGAGGGTCCACGCCGGGCTGGGGCCATGCGCCGTCACCCGCGAGCCATACGAAAGGAAAAGGCTCGCGAGACGGCGCATCGGTTCAGGCAGCCTGCTTCAGTTCGCCGATCGCGGCGGTCGCGCGGTTGAGCGCTTCGCCGTCCATCATCTGCTGGTCGGCCGCGATGATCGTGACGTCGGTGATGCCGACGAAACCGAGAACGTGGCGGAGGTAGCCGGTTGCGAAATCATAGTCGCTGCCGACCGGGACACCGCCCGAGGCGACGACCAGATAGGCCTTCTTGCCCTTCAACAGGCCTTCGGGGCCGGCTTCGGTATAGCGGAAGGTGCGGCGGGCGCGGGCGATCAGGTCGATCCAGGCCTTCAGCGACGCGGGGATCGCGAAATTATAGACGGGGACGCCGATGACGATCGTGTCGGCGGCTTCGAGTTCGGCGATCAGCTCGTCCGAGCCGGCGAGCAGCGCCTTCTGATCGTCGCTGCGATCGGCTTCATCGGTGAAATTGGCACCGACCCAGCCTTCGGTGAGCAGTGCGGGCGGGGTGAGCGCGAGGTCGCGGTGTACGACCTTGGCGCCATAGCCCTGTTCGAGCAGGTGGTTCACGAGATGGCCCGCCAGCTGGCGCGTGGTCGAACCATCGTTGCGGGCACTGGCATCGATACGAAGAATATTGGTCATGGCATTACTCCTTGGCGTTGATGAGAGGGGAGGGAGGGGGTGCCGCGAGCCACCCATTTTCAGGGAGGCTCGCGGCACCCCCTCCCTCCC
>NZ_LNSA01000018.1 GCF_001468465.1 Sphingopyxis sp. H115 | reverse complement strand
ACGCCCACCCCCACACCGCCGAGCTTCGCCGTTGCCTTCACGGCTGTCGCGGCCAACCAGAACGACACGGTGACCGTCCCCAACGGCTACACCGTCGACGTACTGCTGAAAGCGGGCGATTCGGTCGAGGCCGGCACGCCCTATTCGGGCAGCTTTCCCACCAGCCCCGCCGTTGCCGAAAAATGGGCCGGCGGCAATCATGACGGGATGGAATATTTCGCGCTGCCGAACGTCGATGCCAATGCCGGCGGCCTGCTGGCGATGAATTATGAATATCCCGATTTCAACATCCTGATGGACAATTACGATCCCGCAACCGCCAGCGCCGATCAAAAGGCGATCGCGCTGTCGGCTGTCGGCATCGGGGTCGTCGAAGTCACCAAGGGCAGCGACGGCAAATGGGCGATCAAGGACGGATCGACCTACAACCGCCGCTATACGGGCAACAGCAGCTATCGCGCCGGCGGCCCCGCCGCGGGCCTCCTGTCGGGTTCGATCAAGGGCATGCTCAACAATTGCTCGAGCGGACGGACGCCGTGGGACACGTACCTCACCTGCGAAGAAACCACCGACAATTATCTCGACCCGACGCAGCCCGAAGCCAATTATGGCTGGGTCGTGGAAATCGACCCGCGCCGCGAATTGGCCCAGCCGACGAAGCGCACTGCGATGGGGCGTTTCAGCCACGAAAACGTCGCGTTCATGTCGAGCAGCGATCGCCGCGTCGCCTTTTACATGGGTGACGATTCGACGCCCGGCTGCATCTATAAATTCGTGCCCGACCGCGCCTGGAGCGATACCAACCGCGCCGCGAACACCGACCTGCTCGACTATGGCACGCTCTATGTGGCGCGCTTTAACGGCGACGGCACGGGCGAATGGCGCGCGCTGGTCGTTGGTGAGAACGGCCTGACCGCCGGCGCTTCCGATCCGGGCAATGTCAGCCAGAGCGAGACGCCGCCGGCGCCGACGACGGTCGATTTCAACAATCAGGCCGATGTGCTGATCAAATGCCAGCAGGCGGCGCGCGTCGCGGGCGGCACCGTGATGGACCGGCCCGAGTGGCTGACCGTCGCGCCCGACAACAGCGCGATTTTCTGCACGCTGACCAACAATAGCGGCCGCCGCGTCACCGATCCGGCGAACCCGCGGATCCGCAACCTTCACGGTCACATCATCAAATTCCGTGAAGAGGGCGATTCGCCGCTGGCGACCAGCTTCAGCTGGGAAATCTTCCTGACCGCCGGCGATCCGTCGCTTTCGGCAGGCGGCAGCAACCTCGTGGGCGATATCAACGGCGATACCTTCTCCAGCCCCGATGGCCTCCGCATCGACCCACAGGGCCGGATGTGGATCCAGACCGATCATAGCGTTCCGGGCAATTCGGGCGTTCCGGGCACGACGATCGACGGTACCTTCGGCCACAATGCGATGTTCTATGTCGATCAGACGACGAAGCAGTCGAAGCGGTTCCTCGTGGGACCCGTCGGCTGCGAGATTACCGGGCTTGCCTATACGCCCGACCTCACGACCTTCTTCGTCAACATCCAGCATCCGACGGGCGACTGGCCGGTCGCCGGCGAACAGCCGCGTTCGTCGACCATCGTGGTGCGGCGCACCGACAGCCAGCCGGTCGGCAACTGATCGCGCGGGGGCCGGCCCGCTTCAGGGCCGGGCCGGCCCCGCCATCCTCGCTTCAGTCGGCTTTCGTCGCCGCTCGTTTGGGCGGAGGCGGCGGCGATCCGTCGCGTGTCTGCGACATGAGCGTCACGCACATCGTCCGGTGGACCGGGTGCCGACCACAGGCGACGCCTGCATATCGGTGCAACGGGCGCAGCAGGCTGTGGCGATGCCCGCGGTCGGGCACGCCATCGTCGATGAGCAGCTGGTCGACGACCCCGGCGGGCGTGTGATGCCCATAGGTGATGACTTCGTTGACATAGGGACCGCCGCCGCGTGCCCGCATCCGTTCGCCGGGTCCGGCTCCCTTCGTATAATGGCCGACGGCGCCCGATCGCGACTGGACCGCGACATGGTCGGCGGCCGCCCGCGCCAGCGCATCGCTCCATTCCAGCTTCGGTAACGGCTTTTCACGGCGCAGGTCCCGGATCGCCTCGTCGACTGCCACAACGCCCTCGCGCGTCATGATATCGATTTCGCTGTCGTCGTCGCCAATCAACAGCTTGCCCTCGAACCGTGGGCGATAGTCGGCGAGATATTCGGCATAGGCGGCGGGATCGCTGCGAAAGCGGTTGAGTTCGACGAAAACGCCTTCCTCGAACCGATCGGGCGCGGCGACCGCGGCGGGCGCCCCCATCGTAACGAGGAAAGCAGCCGAGAGAAGAAGGCGCGGTATCATATCGGCGCGATAAGGCCGCAAGTCTGAATGACGCGCAACGGCAAAGGCTGGCATCGAACGCGACTTGGCGCTAGGGGCGCAGCAACAGTGGCGCCGCGCCTAATCGCGCGCCGAATCTCACGGAGTTATTATGGGTTTCAAATGCGGGATCGTCGGCCTGCCCAACGTCGGCAAGTCCACCCTGTTCAACGCGCTGACCGAAACTGCGGCGGCGCAGGCAGCCAATTATCCCTTCTGCACGATCGAGCCCAATATCGGCAATGTCGCGGTGCCCGACGCGCGCCTCGAAAAGCTGGCCGCGATCGCCAGCAGCAAGAAGATCATCGCGACTCAGCTCGCCTTTGTCGACATCGCGGGCCTCGTGCGCGGCGCGTCGAAGGGCGAAGGGCTGGGCAACCAGTTCCTCGGCAACATCCGCGAGGTCGATGCAATCGTCCACGTCCTGCGCTGTTTCGAGGATGACGACATCCAGCATGTCGAAAACAAGGTCGACCCGGTCGCCGACGCCGAAACCGTCGAGACCGAATTGCTGCTCGCCGACCTCGAAAGCCTCGAAAAGCGCGTCCCAGCCTTTGCGAAGAAGGCCGCGCAGGGCGACAAGGAAGCCAAGATCGCGGCATCGGTGCTCGGTCAGGCTCTCGATCTCCTCCGCGAAGGCAAGCCCGCACGGCTTGTCGAACCCAAGGACGACGAGGAAGCCCGCGTGCTGCGCACGGCGCAGCTTTTGACCTCGAAGCCCGTCCTTTACGTTTGCAACGTCGACGAAGGCAGCGCCGCGAACGGCAACGCCTTCTCCGAAAAAGTCTTTGCCAAGGCGGCGGCGGAAGGCGCGCAGGCGGTCGTCGTTTCGGCGGCGATCGAAAGCGAACTCGTCACGATGGACATGGCCGACCGGCTCGAGTTCCTCGAAGAAATGGGCCTCCACGAAACCGGCCTCGCGCGCGTGATCCGCGCCGGTTACGAACTGCTCCACCTCATCACCTTCTTCACCGTCGGGCCGCAGGAAGCGCGCGCGTGGACCGTCCACACCGGCGCCACCGCGCCCGAGGCCGCGGGCGAGATCCACAGCGATTTCCAGAAGGGCTTCATCCGGGCCGAAACGATCGCGTACGACGATTATGTCACTCTCGGCGGCGAAGCGAAGGCGCGCGAGGCGGGCAAGCTGCGCGCCGAGGGCAAGGCCTATGTCGTCCACGACGGCGACGTGATGCACTTCCTGCACAGCTGATCTGCATAGCGATGCCGGGACCGGTTCGCGCCTAAAGCCACAAAAGCCCCGCATAGGCTCATCGATTTTGTGTCCTTTGTGGCCTTAAGGCAGCCAGGACACGGACGTACACGTCGAATGCCCTCTTCGTCGCTTCGGCAGAGGAGCGGAATTTTTTGACGCGATCAAAGAGCCGATCGACGCTGGCACGGCGCGATAATGTAGGACAGCGAATTTTCACCCATTGTCGATGTCAGCTTTCGAGTGAAAGCGGACGTCGGTTCCGCCCCCTCGTCACCCCGGACTTGATCCGGGGTCCATGACTTCGACGCCGCGATGGCTCCCGGATCAAGTCCGAGATGACGATGGGTGGGATATCCTCCCTGTGACGCAGCCATGGGGAGGACTTTACGTCCGCAATCGGTCGCCAACCGCCGTTGCAAGCGGGCTAAGGCTCGAACGCCGCCAGAATCGGGCACGGACCCCCGTCGCTCGCCGCGCATTGGTCGGCGAGGCGCGCCAGCGCGGCGCGCGCTGCCGTCATCTGCGCGATTTTTTCGTCTAGCGCTTCGATCCGCTTCCGCGCGAGCGTTCGGACACGCACGCGGTCGTCGCTCGCCTCGAGCGCGAGCAGTTCGGATATCTCTTCGAGCGTGAAACCCGACGCCTGCGCAGAACGGATGAATTTGAGACGCCGGAGATCGTCCGCGTCATAACGGCGTACACGGCCGCCCCAGCCGCCGCCGGCGCGCGCGGGCGTACCCATCAAGCCGCGTCGCTGATAATAGCGCACCGTCTCGACCCCGACGTCCCCTGCCGCGGCCAATTTTCCGATCGTCAGTTGCATCACTTGACTCCGTACCATGGTACGGACGCTATATGGGGTGCATGAAAAGCCAAGCAACCCTCCACCGCATGGTCATGCCCGGGCACATCTGCCCCTATGGCCTCAAGGCAAAATACCTGCTCGAAAGCCGCGGCATCGCCGTCGACGACCGCCGGCTGACGACCCGCGAGGAAACCGACGCATTCAAGCGCGAACATGGCGTCGCGACAACGCCGCAGACCTTCATCGACGGCGTTCGCATCGGCGGATATGACGACCTGCGCCGTCATTTCGGGTTGAAGGTCGCCGATCCCGACACGACCAGCTACACCCCCGTGATCGCGCTGTTCGCAATGACTGCGCTGATGGCGATCGCGGCCAGTTTCGCCGTCGAAGGTAATCCCTTCACCCCGCGCGCCGCCGAATGGTTCATCTCGTTCAGCATGATCGTGCTCGCCCTGCTGAAATTGCAGGACGTCGACAAATTCGCCACGATGTTCTTGAATTACGACCTGCTCGCACGCCGCTGGGTCCCCTATGCCAGCATCTATCCTTTTGCCGAGGGGCTGGCGGGTGTGTTGATGACTGCGAACGCCCTGCCCTGGCTGTCGATCCCCGTAGCGCTTTTCATCGGTGGCATCGGCGCGGCTTCGGTGTTCAAGGCGGTCTATGTCGACAAGCGCGACATCAAATGCGCCTGCGTCGGCGGCAGCAGCAAGGTGCCGCTGGGCTTCGTCTCGCTGACCGAGAATGTCATGATGGTCGCGATGGCGCTGTGGATGGCGCGTATGTGGCTTTAGCGCGAGGACCATCGGTCATTGATGTAACGCACGGCTCGGCTATCGAGGGGCATCGATTCGCCCCACGGAGCCCCGCCATGTTCAACCGCCGCCATTTCCTTGCCGGGGCCACTTTTGCCAGCCTTGCCGCCCCCGCGATCCTCCGCGCCGAGGGTGGCGTCTTCCGCGAGTTCCCGTTCAGCCTGGGTGTCGCGGCGGGCGATCCGGCGAGCGACGGCTTCGTCATCTGGACGCGCCTCGCCCCCGAACCGATGGAGCGCCACGGCGGCATGCCGCTGGCGATCGTCCCGGTCGACTGGGAAGTCGCGAGCGACGGCGGCTTTCGCGATGTCGTCGCCAAGGGCACCGAACTCGCGCGCCCCGAACTCGGCCATAGCGTCCATGTCGAGGTCGCTGGGCTTGGGCCGGACCGCCCCTATTATTACCGATTCACTGCGGGCGGCGAACGCAGCCTGCGCGGCCGCGCGCGCACCCTGCCCGCGCCCGGCGCAAAGGCCGACGCGCTGAAATTCGGGGTCGCCGGGTGCCAGCATTTCGAGGCGGGCTTTTTCGGCGCCTATCGCCATCTTGCGCGCGAAGACCTTGCCTTCGTCTATCATTATGGCGACTTCATCTATGAATATAGCCAGGATTATCTGTTCGACGCGGGCCTGCCGACCCGGCCGGTGCGCAAGCACGCGTTCCGCAACCTGATCGACCTTGGCGACTTCCGCCTCGCCTACGCACAGCAACTCGGCGACATCGATTTGCAGGCGGCGCGCTGCACCCACGCCTTCCTGTCGAGTTTCGACGATCATGAAATCCGCAACGACTGGGTTTCGGACATCGACAATTGGAAGCTCGGCCTCGACGGCAATGATCCCGAAGCCGCGCCGCCCGAGGTTTTCATGCTGAAGAAACAGGCCGCGATGCAGGCATGGTACGAACATATGCCCGTACGCAAGGCGCTGCTGCCGCGCGCCGGCATGGTCGCGCTCAATCGCGAATTCCGCTGGGGCGACCTGATGGCGATGCAATTGCTCGACACGCGGCAATATCGCAGCGACCAGCCGTGCGGGGACGGCTTCAAGCCCGCCTGTCCCGGCGTGTTCGACAAAAAGGCAGAGGTGCTGGGCAAGGCGCAGGAAGAATGGCTGGGCCGCAACCTCACGAAAGGCGGCGCGACCTGGAACGCGTTTGCGCAGCAGGTCACGATGATGTCGCTCGACCGCCGCCGCAAACCCGATGAACCCGCGAAGATCCTCAATCTCGACAGCTGGGCGGGTTATGAAGCGCCGCGCGAGCGCATCTTGTCGCGCATGGCAGGGCTGAAGAACAATGTCGTCCTGACGGGCGACGAGCACCAGAATTTCTGCGGAGACCTGGTGCATCGCGACAAGGTGGTGGGTGCCGAGTTCGTCGCGACATCGATCTCGAGCGGCGGCGACGGCAGCGATCAGCGACAGGGCACCGCCGACTGGCTCAAGGAAAATCCCGAGCTCAAATTCGCCAACGACCAGCGCGGCTATGTCGTGTGCGACGTCACACGCGACGCCTGGCAGACGCATTTCATGGTCGTCGACAAGGTGACGACTCCGGTGAACACGCTGTCGAAACGCGCGACGGGGCTCGTCGAGCGCGATGTCGCAGGGATCAAGATGGCGTGACCTGTCGCCGGACGGTCACAAAGGCGCCATAGCGGAGCGCCCATGAACCGCCTTCTGTCGTTGCTGCTCGCCTTCCTCCTTCCCCTCGCCGCGCAGGCGCAGGAAGGAGGCGTTCGCAAACCCGTCACGCTCCTGATCTCGATCGACGGCTTTCGTGCCGACTATCTGGATCGCGGGATTACGCCGAACCTCTCGCGGCTCGCGGCCGACGGTGCGCATGGCAAGCTGCGCCCTTCATTCCCCACCAAGACCTTCCCCAACCATTATGCGATCGTCACGGGCAAGCGCCCCGACAATAACGGCATCGTCGGCAACAATATGATCGATCCGCGGCGCCCCGGCGTGAAGTTCAGCCTGGGCGATCCGAAACAATCGCTCGATCCCTTTTGGTGGGACGAGGCCGAACCGGCGTGGGTGACGGCGAGCAAGGCGGGCGTGCGCAGCGCGACGATGTTCTGGCCGGGGAGCGAGGTCGCGATCGACGAGGCACGCCCCGCCGACTGGCTGCGCTACGACGAGCATGTCGGCTATGCGCAGCGCGTCAACACGATCCTCGACTGGATGCGCCGCCCCGCCGATATCCGCCCCGCCTTCGTCACGCTCTATTTCGAGGCAGTCGACAGCGCGGGGCACGAATTCGGTCCCGACAGCGCCGAGGTCAACACCGCGATCGCCGGGGTCGATGCGCGTATCGGCGAGCTTGTCTCGGGCCTGGCGAAGCTGGACCAGCCCGCGCAAATGATCGTCGTCGCCGATCACGGCATGCGCGCGATCGACGCGAGCCGCGTGATCCAGCTCGCCGACCTGATCGACCTCCCCAGCATCATCGCGGTCGAAACCGGCCCCTACGCCGCGATCGAACCCGCCGCCGCGACCGACAACCGCGTGTATGACGCGCTGCTGAAACCGCACGAGCATATGCGCTGCAACCGCCGTGAGGAATTGCCGAAGCGGCTGCATTATGGCCAGAACCCGCGCGTCGCCGCGATCATCTGCATCGCCGAACCCGGCTGGACGATCCTCGCGGGACCGCCGACATGGCCGGTCAGGGGCGGCGCGCACGGCTATGACAATCAGGATCCCCAGATGCTCGCGCTGTTCGTCGCGAGCGGCACTGGCCTCAAGGGCGACCTTGGCATTGTCGACAATATCGAGGTCTATCCGCTGCTGATGTCGCTCCTGGGCGTCACGCCGCTTGCCAGCGACGCGGCAGGCGTGCTGGTCAGTCGCGCAGCACTGCCATCGCGCGGATCGACGCGGCCGGCGCGTTGACGATCTGGAGCTGGTAACGTCCCGGCGTCACATCATATTCGACCAGCTTGCGAATGCCCGAACAGCCCGGCCCATGGCCGTGCGCGACCGATTTCCGGGCCACGCCATCCTGGACAAGATCGATCCACGCGCCCTGATCGAGTGCGATCATGAGCCGCCCCGCCCTTTTGACCTCAATCGGGATCATCCCGCCGAATTTATGGACGTCGGGCTTGCGCTCGGGGGTGGTGCCGTAGCGCAGGCTTTCGAACCGGTGCAGTGGCAGCATGGTCCGTGCTGCGCCGAGCGGCGACCAGTCGGCGCCAAGGTCGTCGCCATAGGCATAGATGGTCCTGCCCGCCGCGTCGCGCGACCAGCCTGAAAGCTCAGGCGGCAGCACGGGTTTGCCGGAGCAGGAAGCATCTACATTCGCCTGCGGAGCAGAAGCGAACGCGGGCGAGGCAGCAAGCAACAAAAGGGTCATGGCGCGAAACTTCATCCTATTTCCTCCAGACTTCCCGCATCGAGATTTACATCGGCACCACCAAAAATGGGACAGTGGATAAAAGACCGCCCCCGACTCCCGCAACCAAGCCAAGGCCCGCGCGAACGCGCGCCTTGGTGGTCAACCCGAATATACCGAAGACGATGGCCAGAAGCGAAAAAAGCAACCCGAGACCCGTCATGGGAAACATGAAAAACAGCAGAAAGGACAAAAGGCCGAATATCAGGGCCGCCGTTCCCGGAAAGCGGAAATTCGCTATGTCTGATGATCCTTCTTGCGGGCCACTCACGTCGTTCATTCCTGTTCCTCCCTCAAACGAAGCCTCGCCGTTCATGCCCCCCAAGATGCGCGGGCCTCATTTCCTCCCGAACAATTTCTCGACATCGTCCATCGCGAGCTTCACCCACGTCGGGCGCCCATGGTTGCACTGCCCCGAATGCGGCGTCACTTCCATCGTGCGGAGCAGCGCGTTCATTTCGGCAACGCTCAGTGTCCGTCCCGCCCGCACCGATCCATGGCACGCCATCGTCGCCGCGACCAGTTCGAGCCGCTCACTGAGCCCCAGCGCGGCGTCATAGCCGGCAAGATCGTCGGCGATGTCGGTCACGAGCTTCTGGCAGTCGATCGCGCCGAGCATCGCAGGGGTCGCGCGGACCATCACCGCCGCCGGGCCGAAGCGTTCGAGCTCGACGCCGAGCGCCGCGAGCTGCAGCGCGGCCGCTTCGAGCCGGTCGCAGGCGGGTTCGTCGAGTTCGACGACTTCGGGGAGCAGCAGCCCCTGCGATGGCACCGCCTGCCCGCTCATTCCGCGGCGGAGTTGCTCGAGCACCAGCCGTTCGTGCGCGGCGTGCTGGTCGACGATGACGAGCCCGTCCTCGGCCTCGGCGACGATATAGGTTTTCGCGATCTGGCCGCGCGCGATGCCGAGCGGATGGGCCTCGGCCTGCGGCGCGGGAGCCACCGCGGGTTCGGCGCGGCCCATCGGCAGCGCATCGCGCGGCGGTGCGAAAGCGACGATACGGTCGCGCAGCAAGGCGGTCGTCGCCGGATCCTCCTCGGCGCCGAACAGGTGCGCGGCGGGCGCGTGCGGATAGGGCAAATGCGACGCGAACAGCGTCGGCGCCGGCGACTGCGGAGCGACAGGTTCCTGCTGCCAGGCGGCGAGCGCGGCCTCGGCGGGGCGCTGGACGCTGCGAAAGCCATGCTCGTCGAGCGCGCGGCGGAGGCCCCCGACGATCATGCCGCGGATCAGCTGCGGATCGCGAAAGCGCACCTCGGTCTTGGCCGGATGGACATTCACATCGACCTCGCTCGTCGGCACGTCGAGGAACAGCGCAACGACCGGATGGCGGTCGCGCGCGAGCAGGTCAGCATAAGCGCCGCGCAGCGCCCCGACGAGCAGCCGGTCCTTCACCGGACGGCCGTTCACGAACAGATATTGGTGATCGGCGATCCCGCGGTTGTACGTCGGCAGGCTGATAACGCCGCCCAGATGTACCGCGCCGCGATCGAGATCGATTCCGACACTGTTCGCGGCGAGATCGCGGCTGGTGAGCGCGGCGACGCGCGCAACCCGGTCCTGGTCGCCCTGCACATCGAGCACGCGGCGCCCGTCATGCTCCACCACGAAAGCGATATCGGGCCGCGCCATCGCAAGCCGCCGCACGACATCGAGGCAAGCCGCATATTCGCTGCGCGCGCTGCGCAGGAACTTGCGCCGCGCGGGGACGCGCGCGAACAGATCCTCCACCATCACGCGCGTGCCCTTCGCAAGCGCCGCGGGCCCCTCGGCGGCGACGGCGCCATTGTCGACGACGCGTTTCCAGCCGTCGCCACCTGCGATCCGGCTTTCGAGCGTCAGCCGCGCGACACTCGCGATCGATGGCAGCGCCTCGCCGCGAAAGCCCATCGTCGCGACATCCTCGATCGCGTCGGTCGGCAACTTCGACGTTGCATGGCGTTCGAGCGCGAGCGCCATGTCGGCGGCGGTCATCCCGCACCCGTCGTCCTCGACCTCGATCCGCGAAATTCCGCCGTCGGCGATTCGCGCCGATATGCGAGTCGCACCGGCGTCTATGGCGTTTTCAACCAGTTCCTTGAGCGCTGCGGCGGGTCTTTCAACCACTTCACCGGCTGCGATCCGATTTACGAGCTTTTCCGGAAGGCGACGTATTGACATGGGGGCTCTCCTAGCGCAGTCGGACGCAAATCGCGACCCACCCGCACAGCCTGATCATTCCGTCCAGCGAGTCCCCCCAGACGAGCCGGAATCTCCCCCTGATTGAAGCTGTCGCCGGGCCGGCGCGCGGAAGCAATCACGACAGGGGCACGGGGCCGTTTCGGGGGCCGAGGGCGCCGATGACAGGAAGCAGTATAGATGTCCTTCTTTTCCCGCTGGCTTAAATTCAACTCGCAAGACATGGCTATCGACCTCGGCACCGCGAACACGGTTGTTTATGTGCGCGGCAAGGGCATCGTACTCAACGAGCCTTCGGTCGTCGCGGTCGAGACGCTGAACGGGATCAAGCGGGTCAAGGCAGTCGGCGACGATGCCAAGCTGATGATGGGCAAGACGCCCGACAGCATCGAAGCGATCCGCCCGCTGCGCGACGGCGTCATCGCCGACATCGACGTCGCCGAACAGATGATCAAGCATTTCATCACCAAGGTGCACGGCGGCAAGCCAAACGCGTTCCGCAGCCCCGAGATCGTGATCTGCGTCCCCTCGGGATCGACCAGCGTCGAACGCCGGGCGATCCGCGATGCCGCATCGAATGCCGGCGCCAGCGAAGTGTGGTTGATCGAAGAGCCTATGGCCGCTGCGATCGGCGCCGACATGCCGGTAACCGAGCCCATCGGTTCGATGGTCGTCGATATCGGCGGCGGCACGACCGAAGTCGCGGTGCTGAGCTTGCGCGGCCTTGCGTATACGACGTCGGTCCGCGCGGGCGGCGACAAGATGGACGAGGCGATCGTTTCCTATGTCCGCCGGCATCATAATCTGCTGATCGGCGAAGCGACTGCCGAGCGGATCAAGAAGGATTTCGGGATTGCGCGCATCCCTGCGGACGGCACCGGCCTGACAATCCACATCAAGGGCCGCGACCTTGTGAACGGCGTTCCCAAGGAAATCTCTATCAACCAGGCGCAGATCGCCGAGGCGCTGTCCGAACCGATCGGCACCATCGTCGAGGGTGTGCGGATCGCGCTCGAAAACACCGCGCCCGAACTCGCCGCCGACATCGTCGACCAGGGCATCGTGCTGACCGGCGGCGGCGCGCTGATCGCCGAACTCGACGAACTGCTGCGCGACGCGACCGGCCTGCCCGTCACGGTGGCCGAAGATCCGTTGACCTGCGTCGCGATCGGCACCGGCCGCGCGATGGAAGACCCCGCCTTCCGCGGCGTGTTGCAGCAAGCTTGATACCAAGGCGCTGAACCATGGCTCGCCCGGCACATCGGCGTCCGGGGCAATCCCGAAAGGCCCAGTACAGCCTGTTCGCTGCCTATGTCATTGCGGTGACCGGGGCGGTGGCCGGGCTGCTTCTGGCGATCCTGTCGGTGGTCGACCCCGTGGGTTTTGCCCAGCTGCGCGTGGCAAGCCAGGAAATCGCCGCGCCGGTCGCGCGCGCGTCGCGGTCGGTTATCGGATCGATCTCGGGCATCGACGACACCGTCGGCGCCTATGTCCGCGCGGGCACGCAGAACCGGCGGCTCCGCAAGGAACTCGCAGACACGCGCCGCGAACTGGTCGCGACCAGTTCGTTGCAGGAAGAAAACCGCCAGTTGAAGGCGCTTCTCAAGCTGCAGGAAACCGACAAGACCGCGCTCGCCAACGGCTATCTCCTGACCTCCACCTCGACCAGCAGTAAACGTATTGCGCTGCTCAGCATCGGCCGCAATCTCGGTGTCGCCGCGGGCCAGCCGGTACGCGGCGCCGACGGGTTGATCGGCCGCGTGCTCGGCGCGGGGCCATCGGTCTCGCAAGTGTTGCTGCTGACCGACGTCGATAATATCGTGCCCATCCGCCGCGCGCGCGACGGCCTGCCCGCGCTCGCCAGCGGCCGCGGCAATGGCGACCTCGACGTTCGTACGCTGAACATTGCGAACAACCCCTTCAAACCCGGCGATATCCTTGTCACCTCGGGAACCGGCGGGCTGTATCCGCCCAATATTCCCGTCGCGATCGTGGTGCGGCGACAGGACGACGGCGCGCTTGCCCGGCCGCTCGCCGACCCCGGCAAGGTCGATGCGGTGTCGGTGCTGCGCCCCTATACGCCCGACAATATCGAAGCGCAGGGCTTGCCCGGGCCCGCGGCCCTCGCCCCTGCGAAAGCACCATGAGCCAGAAAGGGCCGCGCCTCGGCGAACCGGCATCGCTGTGGCGGATGCGCATCGTGCCGATCGCGAGCGTGATGTTCGCCTCGGCCCTGCCGCTGATGCTCCCTTTGATCGCCAATTCGCCGGTCCTGCCGCCGCTCGGCCTGCTGTTCTTCCTCTGCTGGCAATTGCTCCGCGCCGAAATGTGGCCGGTGTGGATCGGTCTTCCGCTCGGCCTTTGGGACGATCTGTTCAGCGGCGCGCCGATCGGAACCGCCGTCGGGCTGTGGACCCTCGCCAGCATCGTCATCGCCTATTCCTCGCAGCGCATCTATTGGCGCGGCTTTTTCCACGACTGGGCCATTGCGGCCCTGCTCGTCGCCATCGTCCAGTCGCTCGCGGCGCTGATCACCCATCCGCACGCGGATATGGGCCGGGTGCTGGGCCTCGTCGTACCGCAGATCGTCATTTCGGCGTTGCTCGTGCCGCTATTCATGCGCCTGACGGGCAAGTTTGACAATTTCCGCCTGAAGCGCCGATAGACTGGTTCCAACCCGCAAATGCCGAAGAAGAGTCCGCCGATTACCGAAGCCTGGAGGGGCATAACCTTCACCCGCCGCGCGCTTGTGGTCGGCGGGGCGCAGGCGGCGGTCGGCGTGGCCCTCGCAGCGCGGATGGCCTATATTTCGGTGGTCGACAATGATCGCTATGTGCTCGAATCGGAAAGCAACCGCGTCAACCTGACGCTGATCCCGCCGCGGCGCGGCTGGATCGTCGACCGCAACGGCAAGGCGCTTGCGAACAATCGCGTCAGCCTTCGCATCGACATCATCCCCGACCGGCTGCACAATAGGAAGATGGTGCTCGGCCAGCTCCAGACATTGCTGCGGCTCGACGGCGACGCGATGGAACGCATCAACCGCGACCTCAAGGCCGCGTCGGGTTTCCAGCCCGTTGCGGTCAAGGAAGACATGACCGAAGCGGAATATAGCTCGATCCTCGTCCGCCTGCCCGAATTGCCCGGTATCGCGCCGCAGCGCGGCTTTGCACGCAATTACCCGACCGGCGCCGCGGTCGGCCATCTGATCGGCTATGTCGGCGCGCCGAACGCGGAGGAATATGAAAAGGCGAAGGATCCGCTCTACATCACCCCCGGCTACAAGATCGGCAAGGACGGGCTGGAGAAATATTTCCAGAAGATGCTGAAAGGCGAACCCGGCGCGCGTCGCGTCGAGGTGACCGCGCGCGGCAAGGTCGTCCGCGACCTGTCCACCCAGGCCGATGTGCAGGGCAAGACGGTCCATTTGACGATCGACGCCGACCTGCAGGAATTTGTCGCGCGGCGCATGGGTCGCGAGTCGGGCGCGGCCGTGGTCATCGACTGCCACAACGGCGACATCCTCGCCTTCGTCTCGATGCCGAGCTTCGACCCCAACAGTTTTTCGGACGGGATCAGCACCAGCGAATATGCCTGGCTGCGCGCCGACGATCACCAGCCGCTGATCAACAAGGCGACGCGCGGCCTGTATCCGCCCGGATCGACGCTGAAGCCGATGGCGGCGATCGCCGCAGTCGAACATGGCGTCGATCCCAGCGAGCGCCACACCTGCGTCGGCGGATACCGCCTGGGCAACCGCTTTTTCCGCTGCCTAGGCACGCATGGCAGCCTCGACATGCCCTCGGCGATCATGAAAAGCTGCAACAGCTATTTTTACTGGCTGGCGCATCGGCTCGGCTATGATGCGATGGCCCCGACCGCGCGGCTGCTTGGGCTCGGCGAGGAATTCCAGCTTGCCGGCAGCAACCAGCGATACGGCACCATTCCCGACAGCGCGTGGAAGATGAAGAAATACGACCAGCAATGGTCGGCATCGGACTCGCTGAACGCGGTCATCGGACAGGGCTATGTCAGCGTCAATCCGCTGCAACTCGCGGTGATGACCGCGCGGATCGCATCGGGCCGCCGGCTTTACCCGCGGCTGATCAACCGCGAATTCCAGAACGAGCCCCTGCCCTTTTCAGCCGAGGCGCTCGCCGCCGCGCGCCACGGCATGGACCTTGTCGTCAACGGCCCGGGGGGAACCGCCGGACGCAGCCGGCTTCCGCTCGACGGCATCACCATGGCGGGCAAGACGGGGACCGCGCAGGTGCGTGGGCTCAATACCGGAAACGGCAAGGCGGGGACGTGGAAATTCCGCGACCACGGCCTGTTTGTCGGCTTCGCGCCGGTGGACAATCCGCGCTATGCGACCGCCGTCGTCATCGAGCATGGAATGGGCGGCAGCCGCGCCGCCGCGCCGGTGGCAAAAGACTTCATGACCTTCCTTTTCGACCGCGAGAAGGCGATGGAAGCACTCACCACCTTCGAGGCCGGCTGGGGCGGAACGATCAAGGAACGGATGGACCGCGACTATGCGGCGTGGAAATCGGGCGCGGCGAGCGATCCCGATCCGGGGGTACCGCAATGATCCCCATCCCGCCAGCAATCCAGCGCATTCCGTGGAAACTGATCGCCATCCTGAGCGGCATCGCGGGCTTTGGCCTGCTCGTCCTCTATTCGGCGGCGGGCGGCAACTGGTCGCCCTGGGCGCTGCAACAGGGCGCACGCTTCCTCATTTTCCTGACCATGGCGCTCGTGATCGGGCGCTTCCCGCTGCGCATCTTCGAGGAGTTCGCCTATCTTGCCTATATCGGCGTGCTGGTCCTGCTGTTCGCGGTCGAACTGCTCGGTTTCGTCGGCGGAGGCAGCCAGCGATGGCTCAACCTCGGTTTTATGAACCTTCAGCCGTCGGAGTTGATGAAGGTCGCGATCGTCGTCGCGCTCGCGCGCTTCTATGCGCAGCTTCCTCCAGGCAATACGCGCACCGTCACCGCGCTGTGGCCCGCAATGGTGATGATCGGGCTCCCCGCCGCGCTCGTCATGCTGCAACCCGACCTCGGCACCGCGCTGTCGATCTGCGTGGGCGGCGTTGTCGTGATGTTCGTCGCAGGGTTGCCTTTCTGGTGGTTCGGCAGCACCGCCGTTGCCGGACTCGCGGCGCTGCCCGTGCTCTTCTCTTTCCTGCACGACTATCAGCAGAAACGCGTGCTGATATTCCTAGACCCCGAAAGCGACCCTCTCGGCGCCGGTTATCATATCAGCCAGTCCAAGATCGCGATCGGGTCGGGCGGCATCGGCGGCAAGGGTTTCCTCAACGGATCGCAGAGCCATCTCGACTATCTCCCCGAAGGCCATACCGATTTCATCTTTGCAACGATGGCCGAGGAATGGGGACTGATCGGTGGGCTGGCGCTGCTCTTCGGCTTCTTCCTGCTGTTGCGCTGGTCGACGCGCGTGGCGCTGAAGGCGCGAACGCGGTTCGGGCAACTCGCCGCCGCGGGCCTCACGATGACGATCTTCTTCTATATCGCGATCAACCTGATGATGGTGATGGGCCTTGCCCCCGTCGTCGGCATCCCGCTTCCGCTCTTTTCCTACGGCGGCTCGTCGATGCTGACGATCATGACCTGCGTCGGCATTGTGCTGGCAATCGAAAACGACAGCAAAACGGGCACGCGGCGCTTTCACTGACAAAAAAGTGCAAAAGGCCATTGCCAAGCATAGGGCGCCATGATAGCGGGCCGCTCTCTTCACGACACGGAGGCGTTGCTCCCATGTCGTGAATGCCGGAAACCGGCGGTGGACGCATAGCTCAGTTGGTAGAGCAGCTGACTCTTAATCAGCGGGTCCTAGGTTCGAGCCCTAGTGCGTCCACCATTTTTATATATTTTCAAAAACTTATCCATCTACGGTCTTGAGACGATTCTCTGCCAGTGCGGGAATTCGGAGGTGGCACCAATGTCGAGCAAGGACGCTCGCACGGGCATCCGACACAATGTCAAATTGACCCGGCTGACTCGTCTTTTCACCGCCCGCGACAAGATCACCGATCTTCATCTTCACCAGATCGCAGCCTCTCAGCTTGCTGTCGATCGCAAGATCGAAAACAGCCCTGTTCCGAAGCCGATGCTCTGGATCCAGGCGAAAGGGAATTGCCTATATCCACGGCCGCTTTGCACCAAAATGCGGGCGCGGCGAAGTTAGCTGTCCCTCACTTGCTTTCCTCTGCAGGAAAGACCTGCTGCAGCATCGACAGCATGGCGGCGCGCCCGCGTTCGGATATCCGCACGATGACGCGGCGACCGTCGAGCGGATCGGCGAAGCGCTCGATCAGCCGGGCTTCCTCGAGCCGGTCGATGCGGCGGATCGCCGCCGCCGCCGACTCCCCTGAACTCAGGATAAGCTGCTTGACGTACAGGACGCCGCCTTCCTCATAGGAAATGAACAGCTCGAGGATCATGTCCCACGCCGAATCGCGCAGCAGCCCCTTCGGCAGCACCCCGGCCATGCGGTTGCGCGCCTGAAGCAGGTGGCGCGCGCCTTCAACGAGCCCGCGTTCCGCGACACTCGCCTCGCGTCGTGCTGCACGCGACAGCGCGTCGAGGGTTCGGTGCATAACCCGCGCGGGCGGGTCGTCGATCTCGGTTTCGTCGCGGCGGTACATCATCTGCCCCTCCTTCACATTTGCACGTCGGCAGATCGCGGCGCCCCCACGCTTGCGACCTCCTTCGGCGCGTTCCGGTCCCTTTCTCGTGAAATGATGCCGCGACGCCTCAACCTTTCGGCTAGCTCGTGGACCCGGCTGCCGTGCGAGCCCTTCACCAACAGCACATCGCCGTCGCGCAGATCGGCAAGCAGCAAGGCCTCGATATCTTCAGGCGCCCGCGCGCGCAGTCCGCGCCGATCCGCGGAAAGCGCTTTCCAGAAGCCGTCGTAAAGGTCGCCGACCGCGTGCACACGTGCGATTCCGGCCGCCGCGGCAAGCGGTGCGAGCGCGGCATGGTAAGCGGCGGCTTCATGGCCGAGCTCGCGCATTTCGCCAAGTAGCGCGATCTTGCGTCCCGTCGTGTCCATATCGCGCAGCAGGGCGAACGCCGTCGCCATCGAACCGGGATTGGCATTGTAGCTGTCGTCGACCAGCGTGACGCATCGCCCGCCGAGAGTGAGCCGGTGGACATCGCCCCGGCCTGCCACGGGCACGAAGCTGGCGAGCGTGGCGATCGCCGGCTCTATATCGTGGCCAGCGGCCGCGACCGCGGCGAGTACGGCAAGGCCGTTGAGTGCCATATGCTCGCCCGCAGCGCCCAGCCGGAAGCGTCGCTCCCCCCCGAAGATCGACGCGTGGATCTCGCCGCGCGCCGGGTCATAGGCAAGGAGACGAAAATGGCAGTCGGGCGATCGGCCGTAGTGAACGATACGAAGCCCACGCGTCGTCGCGGCCATGTGCACCTGTTCCCATTGAGCCATATCGCGATTGAGGACTGCGGTACCGCCCGGTTTCATGCCACCGAAAATCGCACTTTTCCGAGCCGCGACGGTAGCCAGGTCGTGATGAAATTCGAGATGCGCGGGCAGGATGTTCGTGAAGATCGCGACATCCGGCCGCGCTAGCCGTGCATTGCGCGCCATCCGGCCGATCGCAAGTTCGAGTACGACATGCGGCACGTCCCAGCGGATCGATGCTAGATTCCAGGCGATCCCGTGCGGCAGGTTGGCATTATGCCGTGTCTGCGCAACGTCGCCATAGGGCGCGAGTGCATGTGCGAGCATCGCGACCGCGGTCGTCTTGCCCGCGCTTCCAGTGACCGCGACGACCTGCCCCGAGAGCTTCTGACGGGCATAGCGTCCGAGGTCGAGAATCGCGCCGCCGACGTCGCCGACCCGCAGCAGCGGTGCACCGTCCGGTACCGCCTCTGCCCCGCCGGCCGCAATCAGCGCAGCCGGCGTCTCGGGCAATCGTGCGACCCGCCGCACGTCGACCCCGACCTCACCCTCGCGGAGCCGCACGGCGACCATGTCGCCCTTGCGCATCGTCATCGGCGCGATGCACAGGCCGGCTGCCGTCCATCCGTCGGACGGTGGCCGAACCCATTCACCTCCGGTCGCCCGGACGAGATGGTCGGCGGTCCAGCCAATGTCCTCGCGCACAGGGACGGGCTTCTCGTGCGCGAAACCGCCCCCGTCTTCGCAGTCCAGCAGGTAACGGCGATATGCGACGAGCCCCGACAGATAATGCTCGACATCGTCGATCCGGATGCGAAAGCCATGATGCCGAATGAAGAAGCTGCCGGCGATCCGGTCCGGGCGAGCATAGAACATTGCAAGTTCCGGCCAGAAGTGACCGTTGACCAGATAGTTGGCGCGCAGATGAAGCGCCTCGTAGAAGCGCGCGATGTCGAAACCGTCGAGAAGATGCGCGAGTGCGGGTTCGCCGCGCAGGCGCGCGATCATGCGCTCGGTCGCCATCATCAGTTCGAGCAGCGTCGGAAAGGTCGTGATGCGTTCGGCGACGAATTCGAGATAGCCACGGATATTATCGAGGCCGAAGCGGAAATAGACCTCGGACGGGTCGTGGATCGTCAACTCGTTGACACAGTAGCTCAGCCAATGGTCGTGCGCGGTCCAGTGGCGCTCGCGCACGAAGTGAAGAAAGGCGCGCTCGACGGCTTCGAGCCAGCGAATATTGCCCGTAACGCCGAAGAGGCGCACGAGGGCGAAGGCCGCTTCGCCGTCGTAATAGATGGTCCGAAACGGTTGCTTCACCGCGAGCGAGGGATAGTCGAGGACATGCACGAAGCGGCCGCTCACCGCGTTCTGCATGTAGACCATTGTGCGTGCGAGCCGCTCGCACAGGGCGTCGTGGCGCGTATCGCCGGTCAGGTCGCGATATTTCACCAGCGCCAGTATCGCCACCGCATTGCCTCCGAGTTTCACCTCCTCCCCTGCATCGACGAGAAAGGCCGCCGCGTCGCCGCCCGGGAGGGGGCGATCGGCTATCAGTTCGCCCGTCAGATAGGCTAGCGCGCGCTCGATCGCGGTGCCGAGAACGCGGTCGCGGGTGACCTCCCACGCCTCCATCATCGCGTAGAGCGTGCTCGCGTGGCGAAGGCTGTTATAGGCGGCGATCGGCCGATCGAAGCAGGGGTGCCAGCCATAGGTGAACCGCCCGTCGTCCCCGACCTGGGATGCAAGATAGGCGCTTCCCCGCTCAATCAGGCCGGCAACCGCTTCGGCGTCGAGCGGCGGCAAGGTACGCCGGCCGCTCGACGCGCCCTTGCCCTCGATTGCATGGATGCCGTCGTCGCCGGAGAAGGCGCCGCGCGTGGTGAACAGCCATAGCGGCCGTTCATCGCCGAACGCGACATTCCGCAACCCGTGGCGCCGTTCGGCATAGCGTCGAAAATTGCGCTCGTTGACCGTCGCCGCCGGCTCGCGCGGACCGCCATAAAGCATCGCATTGGCGTTGATCTCGGTTTCGAGGAATGCCTGCTCGAAGCCAGCGTCGAGCGAAATTCCGAGCCGGAAATAATTGCGCTTCACGTCGCCGAGCCGGGCACGCAGAGCGCCCCAACTGGTGCGTTCGACCGCATCGACCCAATCCGCCCGCAACCAGCGCGCTTCCCTGCCCGCCGCGTCCATCAACGCCGTCGCGCGCGTCCAGGCGTCGTCCGCATCGCAGCCCACGACGGTGCGGACCTCGGCTCGATGCGAGCCATCGGTCCAGGAGAGGAAGAGAATCACCCGTTTCGCCCCGCCCGTCACCACCGGTGCGATACCGCCAAGGGCGGCACGCAGCTCGGCGAGCCGGGAGGCGAATGGCAAGTTCACCGCTCGCGCAGCGCCTCCCCGGCGCGGTTGAGCGGCTTCATCAGATATTGCAGGACAGTCTTCGTCCCCGTGTGGACATCGACCGTCGCGATCATTCCCGGCACGATCGGGAAACGTTTGCCCTGCTTGTTGCGCAGCGTGTCGGACTTTGTGCGCACGAACACACGATAGTAGAATATCTCAGGCTGCACCTCGTCACGGATCGTGTCGGGCGAGATCGTCGTAACGACCCCGTCGAGTCCCCCATAGATCGAATAGTCATAGGCGGTGATCTTGACGGTGGCCCGCTGCCCGGGGTGTATGAACGCAATGTCGCGCGGCGACATGCGCGCTTCGATCATCAACCGGTCGTCGAGCGGCACGATTTCCATCAGCTTGCCATTCGGCGGAATCACGCCGCCTTTCGTTGACACTTCGATGCTTTTCACGATGCCGCGCACCGGTGAGCGGAGCGTCAGCCGTTCGAGCGTGTCGGACCGTCCGCGAACCACAGGTGCGAGCGCCTTGACCTCCTCGTCTGCCTTGGCCAGCTCCTGCCGCGCGTCGACCACATATTGCGAGCGCAGGTCGGCTTTCTTGAGCTGTAGTTCGGCAAGCTGGCGCTTGAGCCGCAAGACCTCGACATTGCTGGCTGCGCCGACTTCGATCAGCGACTCTCCAATCGCGAGTTCCTTGCGGATGAGCGCAATCGACTGGTCGATAAGGCCGAGCGAGGATGACAGGCTTGAGCGCCGCGCATCATATAGGCGCTGCTGCTCTGCCTTGAGGTCGCCGTAATCGGCGAGTGCATCGGGAAATTCGAGCGCAGTCTGGTTGACCTCGGCACGCAGCCGCGCCGATGCCGCGAGCGCAGCGCGATATTTGGCCGCACTTTCCTCCACGGTCGATCCGGCTTGCGTCGGGTCGAGCTGGGCCAGGACCTGTCCCGGCTTCACGATCTGGTCCTGGCGCACCAGCAGGCGCGACAGGATGCCGCCTTCGAGCGACTGGATGACCTGCTCACGCGATGTCGGCACGACGCGCCCGCCTCCAGTCGCCACCTCGTCGAGTTCGGCGAACCAGGCCCAGAGCAGACCGGCGGCAAAGAGCGCGGCAAGCAACCAGACAAGCCTCGCCGCCGTGCCGAGCTGAACATCGCCGTCCACGGCGAGCCAGGGTTCGGGGGCGGCGCCGGCCTTCATGCCACCCCGCCCTTCGTCCGCATCCGTTGCAGCGCCGCCGTCTTCTTGTCGTCGAGCACGACCTGCCCCTCGTGAATCACGATGATACGGTCGACAAGCTCAAGCACGCGCATGCGGTGCGTTGCGACAAGCAAGGTGCGGTCGCGGCTCCAGTCGCCAAAGCGCTCGATGAAAAGACGCTCGGCCGCCTCGTCCATCGACGCGGTCGGTTCGTCGAGAAGGAGTACCTGCGGCTCGCGAAGCAGCAACCGCGCGAGAAGAAGCGCCTGCACCTGCCCGCCCGACAGACCGACACCGCCCTCGAGGACCATCTGTTCGAGCCCAGCCCGTGAGCGACGTATGAAGCCATCGGCCCCGACCATTGCCAGCATCGCCATAATGTCGTCGTCGCTCGCTTGCGGTCGTCCGAGCCGCAAATTGTCGCGGATGGTACCGTGAAACAACCGACTGCCCTGCCCGAGCAGCCCCACGTCGCGGCGGACATCGGCAGGGTCGAGTTGGTGAAGTGCGAAGCCGTCGAGCAGCACCTCGCCGGAGATCGGCTGGAGGAGGCCTGAACAGGCCTGAAGGAGAGTCGACTTTCCGGCGCCATTGCGGCCGAGAATGGCGATCTTCTCGCCCGCCGCGATACCGAGGTCGGCGAGCGAAAGTGCCGGCGGCGAATTGGGGTCCGAGTAACGAAAAACCGCCGAACGAAACCGGTAATTCCCTGCGACGGCGGGAATCTGGATCCGGTGCTCATCGTCGGGGTCGTCGACGGGAAGCGCCATGATCTGGTCAAGGCTACCGATGCCTACCTTCGCCTGCTGGAGCCGGTTGAGCAGCTGGGCGACGTGCGAGACCGGCGCAATCATCCGAGAACCGAGGATCGACGCTGCGACGAGGACACCGGTCGTGATTTCGCCTTCCATTACGAGCGGGGCGCCCACGAAGATGGTCGAGGCGTAGACAGCATTCTGAATATTATGCGTCCATACGGTGAGGCTGTTCGTCAGGCCGCGAAGCTTGAGCTGCGCTTCGGCCGCCGCGGAATTGAAATGATTCCATTGCTGCTGGAAGCGCGATTCCGCCTGGAGGGTCTTGATGTCTTCGAGTCCCTGGACCGCCTCGACAAGCATCGCGTTGCGAAGCGACGCCTCGCGCATCGCCTCGTTCGCGTAGGCGCGCAGGCGCCGCTGTGCGAGCAGACCGGGCAGCACGAGCAGCACCAGGGCTCCAAGCGGCACGATGGCAAGCGGTCCGGCGATGAACCAGAAGATCACTAGGAAAAGCAGGAAAAAGGGTATGTCCGCGATTGCCGCGACCGTGGTCGAGGTGAGCAGTTCGCGGACTTGCTCGAGATCGCGCAACTGGGCGATGAAGGCCCCTGTCGACGTGGGCCGGTCGCGGTTGCGTACGCGCAGCGCGTGCCCGAACACCTGGTCGGACATGCGCAGGTCGGCACGCTTGCCAAGCAGGTCGATAATCCGCATGCGCAGTCGGCGAAACAGGAAGTCGAAGCCGATCGCGAGCAGCACACCGACGAACAGGATATAAAGGGTCGGGAAGGATTGGGCGGGAATGACGCGGTCGTAGACCTGCATCGAGAAAAGCACCCCCGCGAGCGCAAGGCTGTTCGCCACGAGCGACGCGATCAGAATGTGCCAATAGGCACGCGCATCGCGCAGGATCAGGCGCCGTAGCCAATGCTCTTCAAAAGGCTGGATATAGGTATCGACCCGCGCGTCGCGAAGCGCGCGGACCGGTCGCACCGCGACGAAACGCACCGCGGCCTGGCAAAGCGCCTCGACGGGCATCTCGTTGGTCAACGCTTCGCGCCCATCGATCGCAAGGGTCGCGCGGCCTGCGGAATCGATCGCGCCGACCACCGCAAGGCGCCCGTCCGCGAACTCGGCGATCATCGGCAGGCGACCCGGCGCGAGGCCTGCAGAATCGACGGGCTCGAAACGAAGGCGGAGGCCCGCACCGCGCGCGAGAACAGCGAGGCGGCGGTCGGGATCTTCGCCCTCCTGCCAGAGGCTGGCGCGCCTCGACGCCTCCGCCGGTCCGGGAAGCCGGTAATGATGCGCCACGAGCCGCAGCGCCTCGACCCAGGCCTCGGCACGAAATTCAGCCGCCGGTGCGGTTGCCGCCGTCACAACATGATCCCCCGCACCGTCATTCCGCTCAGTCCGAAGAGCAAGCGGCCTGAGCCGGTTTGAAAGACACAGGAGGCCTCGAGCCGACGGAGATCGAAGCGCGTATTGACCAGATCGAACCGCGCCTGATGCAATTCTTGTTCGGCATTAAGGAGGTCGACCAGGGTGCGGGTCCCCATGTCGAGATATTGCAACCGGTACAGACGCCCTGTCTCGTCCATGCTGTCGCGCCGTGCCGCGAGGGTGTCGACGACGACGCGAAGGCTCTCGAGCTGCTGCCGCGCTTCAGCGATCTGCCGCATGACGTCATGGCGTACGCGCGCGACGGCGGCCTCGGCGGCACCCAAGGCATAGGCGGCCCCGCGCGCCCGCGCGCGCCGGGCACCGCCGCTGTAAAGAGGCGTCGAGACGTTGAAACCAATACTATATTGCGCGCGCCGCGAAGTGGGGTCGAACAGGTCGGTACCGCCGTTGGCGCCGATAGAAACGGTCGGCAGCCTGTCGGCGCGGCTCCGCTCGAGCGATGCGAAGGCTTCGTCACGCTCGGCCCGGGCCTGCAGAACCGCCGGGACGAGCGACCAATCGAGCGCGCCGCGTTCACAGGCACCGTGCAATCCCGGTGGCGGATCGGCCGATATCTCCGGGGCGACCTCCCGGCCGAGCAGATAGGCAAGATTGCTTTCCCAACGCCGCTGTTCTGCTTCGATTTCCTGGCGCGACACGTCTGCAGCCTGAACTCGCGCCTGCGCCTGCAATGCGTCGGACTTGGTGCTTGCGCCGAGCCGGTACCGATGATGGACGAGCTCGTTGATATCCTCGATGCTCGCGAGTTGGTCGCGCGCCACCTCAAGCAATGCGCGGTCACGTTGAATTTCGATTACCGCATAGCTTGTATCGCGGATCAGGCTGTCGACGGCAAGCAGCAGGTCAGCGTGCCCGACCCGAGTGCCGGCTTCAGCGATCTCGACCGAAGCCTTCGTCTTGCCGAAGTCGAAAAGCATCTGGGACGCGGACAGGTTGGCCCGCGGCCGCCAGCCGCTGTCGACAAGATTGTCATATCCCGAACCGAGGCTGGCACTGAGCTGCGGCCGATACCCCGCCTTGGCGACCTCGACCTCTTGCCGGCGTTCGTTGACCCGTGCGACCGCTTCGGTGACCGACGGGTGCCACCGCACCGCTTCGCGAACGGCTTCAGGCCAACTCAAGGGCTCGGCGCCAGCGGGTGATGCTCCCATCAGGATTGCGGCGCAGAGACCCAACGCTCCCATGTCGGCCGAATGTCGAATCGATCGTTGCGTGCGCGACGTGCCTTGCGGCATACATCCTCCGCCGTTGTATTGACCTCTCGAGGATCGCACGACGTTCGCGGTCGACGCGATTCCATATCCGTGAGTGTAATCAACGACGAAAATCTTAAATTAACGTATGTTGGTTGCCAGATAGGTCGTCATCCGGATTAATAGATAGATAGCTAAGTGGATCACTGACACCCTGGTCAATCCCCGATATTTCTATTTGATCTACATCTTCCTGAGCCGATTCTGAAAATTTGTCCGATTTGGATGAATCTTCGTTCTCGAGATAGTTTTCGAGAACAGAAACGAGATCACCCTGTCCCTCAAACAGGTCATAAGCCAGTGCGTCGGGCATCGCCGCTTCGTCGCCGCTTATCCGCGCCATGTCCTCGAAGCTGGCAAGCATCATGAGGCCGTCAGGCGCTCCCGTGATCGCCATCGCCGGCAACGCGCCGCCCGGATCGATCGTGTCGAGCGCGATTGTCAGCTCGGCAGTGGCGGTTTCACCGTTCGGATGCTGGACCTGATAGGTAAAGCTGTCGGTCAGGTCGCCTGCCGAATATGCGAGCGCCGGATCGGGCTCATAGTGATAATTTCCGGCCTCGTCGACAGTGAGCGTTCCGTGATTCCCGGTAAGCGTCACTGGCGTATCGCCGATCTCGGCGAACCCGCTCCCGCTATCGACAAGGATGGCATTGAACAATGTTCCCGTGATATCGTTCGCCAGCAAGTTGCCGTTGGCTGCGGCCACAGCGTCGACCTGGAATTCGGTGAGGTTGGTCACCGCCTCCGAGAGCACAACGTCGGAGTCGAACCCGGTACCGAGTCCCGTGGCCGCGACCTCGATCGTGTAATTCCCCGGCGGCAGGTCGTCAAAGGTAACACTCGCGCTCACCAGTCCGAGCAAATCGAGCGCCGCGGTCACACTCCGCGTGTCGATCGTCGCTCCGCTGTCGGTATCGGTCAGCGTCACCGTGTAGGTCGGGAACAGCGTGATCACGCTGCTCACGGCAATATTCACCGTCGCGTCGGATTCGGTATCCGCCGCGACCGTGAAGCCGGCGCTGTCGCTCTCGGTCCCGATGATGCCGTTGCTGAGCAAAAAGAGTGGCGTATCTACCGTGTCGACCGTGTTTTCGAACAGGACCGCCGCGCTGGCGCTATCGTCGGCTGCCGCGAGACCCGTGGATGCGTCGTCGCCAGGCGCCCCCCAGCTTAGCTGGGCGTCCGGGCTTCCGATCTCGACGACCAGCACCGCGCTTTCCTGCGCTCCGTCGGGTCTTTCGATCGTGTAGGTGAACGAGTCCGCTGCCCCGATATTCGCAGCGTCTTCATTCGGGGTATATACATAGCTGCCGTCAAGGTCGATTACGAGCGTGCCATGGTCGCCTGAGACGACCGTGCCGTCGGCGGTGACATCGGTCGTGGTGCCATCGAAGGTCACACTCGCGACCACCGTGCCTACCGGCGCCAGATCGGTTTCACTCGCGGCGTTCGTATCGGCGATCACATTGCCTTCGGCAGTGACCGCGACGATATCCGCGATGTCCGTGAAATCATTGTCGGTGCCCGTAACGTCGAGCGTGCCGAGCACACCGACTCCGACAAGCCCGTCAAAGGTCACGAACGCCCGATAGTCACCGGCACCCAGGCTTTCGGCAGCGGTCAAATCGCCGCCAAGCAGATTGAGTTCGAGAAGCGTCGCCGCACCCTCGCCGCCAACGCCCACCCAATTGCCGTCGACCAATTGCTGAACAACGATCGTGTAATCCGCGGCAACCCCGATATCGAGAACGCCGCCGTAATCGAACTGTGCATCGAGCGTGTGGCCGTCATCGACGCTGAAGGTCAGCGCATCGATACCGAGCAGTTGCAGCCCTGCGACATCGAGCGAGAGATCGACGTCGGCGAGCCCGAGAAGCACCAGATAGTTTGCGGTGCCAAGATCGACATCGGTCGTTACCGGTACGAGGTCGAGGGCGGCACTGGCAAGATTGTCGAAGGCGTCGAACTGGTCGGGCGCAGTAACAGCGGCAGGATCCGACTCGTTGCCCGCCGCATCGGTTTGCGTGACGGTGAGATTTTCGCCGTTCGTCTGCGCCGGGATCGTGACGCTGTAACTGCCGTCAGGCTCGACTGAACCCGTGCCAAGCACGGTCGTGCCGTCGACATCATAAACGGTGATGGTTGCGCCGGGCTCGCCTACCCCCGTCACGAGCGCACCCGTGCCATCGTCAACATCGGCCGTAGGCGCGTCCGGCGCGGTTAGGTCGGGCGCTTCGACGGCTGTCGGAAGCGATTCGTTTCCAGCGGTGTCCGTCTGCGTGACCGTGAGATCCTCACCATTCGTCTGGGCGGGGATGGTGACGCCGTAGCTACCGTCCGGCTGAACCGTGCCGGTGCCAAGAATGCTCGTTCCGTCGATATCATAGACTGTGACTGTCGCACCGGGTTCGCCGATCCCGGTAACCTGGGTTCCAGTCGCGTCATCAACATCGGCGGTCGGCGCATCGGGTGCCGTGAGATCGGGGGCAAGCGTCGCCGTCGGCAGCGATTCATTACCCGCCGCGTCGGTCAAGGTAACGCTCAGTTCCTCACCATTGACCTGGGCGGGAATAGTGACGCTGTACGTCCCGTCGGGCTGGACCGTGCCGGTACCAAGGACGGTAACGCCATCGGTGCCGTAGACCGTCACCAAGGCATCCGGCTCGCCGGCGCCCGTCACGATCGTGCCGGTGGCATCATCGACATCGGCCGTCGGCGCCTCAGGCGCATCGGTATCCGCGTCTGCATCAGCATCTGCGTCTGCGTCTGCGTCTGCGTCAGCGTCGGCATCCGCGTCAGCGTCGGCATCCGCATCCGCATCCGCATCAGCATCGGCATCGGCATCGGCGTCGGCGTCGGCGTCCGCATCGGCATCAGCATCCGCATCGGCATCGGCATCGGCATCCGCATCAGCGTCAGCATCCGCATCAGCGTCGGCGTCGGCATCCGCATCGGCGTCCGCATCTGCATCGGCGTCCGCATCCGCATCCGCGTCAGCGTCAGCATCAGCATCCGCATCGGCATCCGCATCAGCGTCAGCGTCAGCGTCAGCGTCGGCGTCGGCATCTGCATCGGCGTCCGCATCAGCGTCGGCATCGGCATCGGCGTCGGCGTCCGCATCGGCATCCGCATCAGCATCCGCATCCGCATCAGCGTCGGCATCAGCATCGGCGTCGGCGTCGGCGTCGGCGTCAGCGTCAGCGTCGGCGTCGGCGTCAGCGTCAGCGTCAGCGTCGGCATCGGCGTCAGCGTCGGCATCCGCGTCAGCGTCCGCATCCGCGTCGGCATCCGCATCAGCGTCAGCATCCGCGTCGGCATCCGTATCATCCGAGCCTCCGCCGCCGGCCGCGGCCGCAATTCCTCCAGCGCCCAGCAGGCCCAGGGCGGGTAGAAGTACGCCGGCACCAGCGCCACCTGCGTCCGAAGCGATCGAAGATCCGGCCACGAGCTCGCCCCAATCCGTCAGCTCGAAGTACTGCGTCGCATCGCCAGGGCGCGCCAGCCACATCGCACCGTCGGGTTCCTGCAAGACAATATCGTTGCCGATCCCGTCGGCCGTTGCAGAATAGAAGTCGACAATCCGGATTGTTTCACCGGAACGCAGCTCGATCAACAGGTCGCCGCCCTGCCGCTGCATGCTTTGGACATCCTCGCGGCTCAACTGAAGCCGTACGACGCTCGGTTGATCGAGATCGATAGAATCCAACGCGACGGATTGAACCTCGCCACTATTTTTCTCGAAGATTTCCGCCGGCATCGCTTATTCTCCACATACAGACGCAATGGGGTACCTTCGCCGCACATAAGGCAGCAAAGATATATAATATTTCTCCGCAATAACGACGGAGATGAGAGAATATTAATTTGCATCAGACTATGGAAATTTTGAACCTGTGCAACGAATTACAGGCACAAAGTTCCGATATTGGAATGGATTATCAATTCGTGCCAAGATGGCACGTCTATCGTCTACTTTTTACGAATTTTGATGATCCACTGGTCCAAACGTCTGGATCGCCCGTGAGCCGACACGGGGTTACCCCCCAGGTTAGCGCTGCCGGTGCCGAACGATATGATCGACCACCGGACCCGCGGTAAAGCCGTGAATCATGGTGGATAGCAAGATCGTGAGCGCGATCGTCGCCCAGAGCGACCCCTCGTTCACCAGTTCCAGATGGCTTGCGGCATAGCCGAGATAGTAAATGGAGCCGATGCCCCGTATGCCGTAAAAGGCGATCACGAGGCGTTCGGCCTGGGGTAATTCGGTCCGGAGCATGCTGACCCAGCCGGCCAGCGGCCGCACAACGAACAGAAGGCCGAGCGCGATCGCGGCATGCGCCCAGTCGAGTTCGACGAACAAGCGAGGAAATGTCGCCCCGATGAGCATCAGGAGCAGCGCCGTAAGCGCGAGCTCGATCGCCTCGTTGAAGCCATGGAGCTCGCCATGGAACGCGTGCTCCGCCTCGACGCGGCGCAGCACGACCCCGGCTACGAAGCAGGCGATGAAGCCATAGCCTTCGGCAAGTTCGGTCATCCCATAACAGAGCAGGACACCCGCGATGGCCAAAAGGCCGGATGCCGTGTCGGCGAGAACATTGCCGCGCGGGATCACGAACAGGACGCGTCCCAGCACCCAGCCGACGGCGGCACCCGCGGCACAGCCCACAGCGATGCGATACAATACGTCCAGCAACAGCCATTCGCCCAGCATGGCAGCTGAAAAGCCGGTCGTCCCCACCAGCAGTCCGAGGTAGACAAAAGGGAAAGCGAGGCCATCGTTGAGCCCCGCCTCGGTTGTGAGAGCAAAGCGCACCGGATGCTCGCCCCCTTCGGTGGGTGGTCCCACTTGCACTTCCCCGGCAAGCACGGGGTCGGTGGGTGCCAACACTGCGCCAAGCAGGAGTGCGCCGGCAAGCGTCATGCCGGCAAAGGCGAACCCCATGAAAGCGACTGCCGCTATGGTGATCGGCATCGCGATTACCAGAAGCCGGATCGTCGGCCGCCATCGCCGATAGTCGGTGACGTTATCGATCCGGATGCCGGTGCCGAACAAGGCGACGATAACGGCGAGTTCGCTGGAGAGTTCCCAGAAAAGCGGCGCCTGCCGCGGATCGAGCGCCTGCGATATACCGGGGAATATCCAGTGGACGCCGATGCCGAACAGGATAAGCAATGCCGATGCGGCAGGCTCGCGTCCGGACAGAAAACGCGGGAGCCAGAATGCGGCGATCATACCCGCCCCGACAAGCGCCATCCCGAGATGATAGCTGCTGAGATCGAAGAAGGGTTGGTCTTTCATCCGTCCTGCAATGACAGTCGTGGAGCAAAGGAAACGCTGCGGCGCGTGCCACCGTTCCCCCGAACCCGTCCGCCTCCTAAGCGGACGACTTGAAACCGTGCGCGACAACGCGATCCGTGATGTGCGCGACGAGACGCGGCAGGCCGGGTGTGATCGCGCTGGCAGACGGAAGAGGCCGAGGCGACGCATGTCACCTCGGCCTCTCCCCACGAGAATCGCTTCCGATCGGGTCGCGTGATCAGAAAGCGATGCGCGCAGTAACCCTTGCACCATGGGCGTTGCGATCCGATGCCAGCGTGCCCGTATAGGCGGCACCGAGCCGGAACAGGCCCGAGGTGAATTCGAAACCGGCTTCGACCTCGGCCGAATTTTTGGGGATCGCGGTGCCAAGGATATCGAACGCCGGTCCGCCGGTTGTGAAGCGCGACACGATCGGCGCGCCACGGTCGCCGGATGCGCGGTTCCATGCGGCCGAGACATAGGGCTGGAAGCCCGGTTTGCCTGCATTGAACTGCGCCCGCGCGCCAAGGCTGAAGAAGGTCGTCTTCTGATCGGCCTTGCCGACCGTCAGCGCCGCATTGCCGCCAGTTTCGGCAAAGGCATCGCTGCCGGTGTCGACATGCGCCAGCCGGGCGAAGGGCGTGATCGCCATGCTGCCGGTGACGATGTCGTACCCGATTTCGCCAAAGACCTGCAGCGTGTCGGCGTCGCGCGTCGACGTCAGCGTCTGCGCGAGCGGTGCGCCCGCGATGCCCCGACTGCTGTCGATATCGTGCCAGGCATAGCTGACCCCGACGGTACCACGCAGCCCCTCGCCGCTGCCATAGGTGGCGTGCGCGGCAAGATATTTGCTGTCGACCTCGGCCCGGTCATTGCGGCTGTCGAAACGGAAATCCGAACTGCCGATCCCTGCCGAAAGCGCCGCGGCGAAGCCGTTGCCGCCGATGCCGACCCCTGCGATCAGGCCCTTGTGATCGGTGTCCATCGCGAAGTTGCTGCGGTTGGCATCGAAATCGCCCCAGCTGCCGAAGGCTGAGCCCCAGACGAAGGCGCCGCCTTCCTCGGGTGCTTTCATCCCCATCAGGCTATTGCGCAGATGCCGGCTGTCGTCGGTCAGGCCGCTGAGCGAACTGGCGAGGATTTCGCCCGACAGATCGCCGAAGCTTGCCTGCGCGGTCGCGGCATTCTGGACCAGCACCGCTTCGTAGAGCGGGTTGTCCGCCCCGAGCGCCTGGACCGTGGTCGCCACGCTCGCCTGGTTGAAGCCGACCGCGATATCGGCGAAATCGATGTCGTTGCGATAGAGCGACAGCGTCACCGAATTCGTGCTGTATCGCAACAGCGGGTCGAGAAAGGCAAGATCGCTCGTCACCGTCCCGAAGGTGCCAGTGATGCCGCCCGCGCCGGTCAGGATCACATAGTCGGTCCGCCCGTTATATTCGCCATTCTCGGCGAGGACGGCGACGCTCGCCGTGCTGTCGATCGTGACCGCGCCGGTGGCGTCGAGGCGGTCAGCCTCGCCCGCGGCGTTGACTTCGACTTCGTAGGTCGAGCCGGCGGCAAAGGCGAGATCGCCGTTGACCGTCAGTTGGCCGATCGAATTGCCCGGCGCAAGCGTGCCGCCGTCGCCGACCGTCGTCGAACCCACGCTGCCGTTGCCGCCGAGCGTGCCGCCGCTGTTGACCGTGACCGGTGACACGATCGAACCGTTGACCGCGAGCGTGCCGCCATTGACCGCGGTCGGGCCGGTATAGCTGCTGTCGCCAGTCAAGTTGAGCGTCCCCTCGCCTTCCTTGACCAGGCTGCCCTCGCCCGAAATGTCGCCACCGAATTCGGAGTTCCCGGTCTGCGCGACGGTCAGCTGGTTTTCGCCGATCACGACGCTCGCGCCCTCGTCGCCTTCGAGCCCGCCGATGGTCTGGTCGTTGCCCGTAATGTCGAGCATGCCGCCTTCGCCGAGGTCGAAACTGGTCTCCGGGTCGATCATACCGCCGATCCGCACCGATCCGCCGAGGATGTTCGTCACGCCCTGAAAGGCATAGTCGCCCATGAAGGTCAGGACGCCGTCGCCCTTCTTGTCGAGCGTGCCGCTGCCCGAAAAGGCGCCAAGGAAATCATAATCGTCGGACCGGTTGAACACGAACCGGCCGTCGTTGACGATATTGCCCGCAAAGCTGCCCTCGGTCCCGCCGACACCCAGCTCGAAAAAGCCATTGCCCTCGGTCTTGACGTCGCCCTGAAGCACCCCGGTCAGCACCAGCCCGCCGTTCGAGATGATCGTGCCGCCGGTGTGCGCGATGTTCGCGGTATCGACGGTGAACACGGCATCGCCGATCAGCTGCAACTGCCCCGCCCCGTCGATCGTCAGTTCATCGAGCGCCGAGACGGTTTCGTCGGTACCGAAGTTGAGCACGAGCAGGCCGTCGGTCCGCACGTTCGAGGTGAGGATCGGCGAGGAGGTGTCGCCGTCGCCCAGATCGACCTCGTTGACCTGGAGCGCGCCGCTCTCGGCGATCGCGACATTGCCGAATTCGCCGACATATCCCGACGTCGACCAATATCCCGCCGCGACATCCAGCGTCTCGAAGCCGCTGGCTGCCGTAAGCCGCTGCGCCTGGGTCAGCTCGAGGACGTCGCCGTCGAGCGTCAGCGTATCGACGCCGTCGCCGGCATCGACGAGGCCCGAAATCGCGCTGCCGGTCTTCAGCGTCACCATGTCGTCGAATGCACCGAGCAGCGCCGCGACGCCGTTGCCGCCGGTGATGGTGCCGCTGTTGACGAGGCTGGTCGGCGCCGCCGTCGATTCGACGCCCGTTCCGGCGCTCTGGATCGTACCGGCATTAATCAGGTCGAGCGTGCCTTCGCCGCTGGCAAAGACGCCATAGGCCTCGCCCTCGATCACCCCGCTTGCGCTGTTGTTGATCGTCACGTCGCCGAGCGTGCCGTGGAACACGCCAGTCCCCGCCACGCTGGTGATCGTGCCGCTGTTGTCGAGTGTTGCGGTCGAAAGATCGCTGCCGAAGCCGACGCCGTAGCCGTTGAGGCCGTCGTCGCGGGTGCCGGTGATGGTGCCGCTGTTGACGAGGCTGGCAGTCAGCCCACTGCGATCCTCGCCCGGGTCGGTGTTGATCGCGGTGCCCTGGATGAACATCCCGCCATCGGCGCCAGTGATGTCGCCGGCATTCTCTACCGCCCCGCCGCCCGACAGGATGATCCCGAAACGCGTCCCGCTGATATCGCCGCCTTCGGCATTGACGACCGAGGCGCCGAAATCCTCGTTCGCCTGATCGGTGAAGGCATACATCGAGATGCCGTCGGAGAAGGTGGTGCCCTCGCCGCGGATCGATCCGCTGTTGGTGACGGTGCCGCCCCCGATCAGGCGCACGCCGTCGTTCGCCTCGCCCAGGATCGTGCCGCTGTTAGTCACCTGGGTGCCGATGGCGAGACCGACGAGCGCGCCGGCCTCCTCGTCGAACAGCGAAGCGGTGGTGATACCCGCGCTCGCGCCCGAAATGGTGCCGCTGTTGGTCACGCTCGACGCCGCGGTGCCGATGGTGATTCCGGCGTCGGGCGGTGCGGCAAAGCCGTCATAGGTGCCGTTACCGCGGATGGTGCCCGCATTATCGACCGCGAGCGTGCCGCCCGCGCCGCTGTATATGCCCGATGTGGCGCCGGTGATGACCCCGCCTTCTTCGTTGGTCACGCTGAGGTCGGCGAGCGAGCCGTGGCTGACGCCCTCGGCATATTCACTGCTGATCGTGCCGCTGTTGACCAGCGTTGCGGTCGACATGTCGCTACCGAAACCGACGCCATAGCCGTCGGTGCCCGTGCCGCCGAAATCGCCGAGTCCGATAATCGTGCCGCGGTTGACGACGTTTGCAGTGAGCCCGCTGCGCTCTTCGTTGGGGTCGGTGTTGAGTGCGGTACCCTGGACATAGACACCGCCCGACGCGCCGATGATTTCGCCATCGTTCACGACATCGCCGCCGCCCGACAGGATGACGCCGAAGCGGACGCCAATGATCCGCCCCGCGCTCTCGTTGGTAACGAGCGCGCTATAATCCTCGTTCGCCTGGTCGGTATAGGCGAACATCGACACGCCATCGGCGAAGGCGTCGATCTGGCCGCCGATCTCGCCGCTGTTCGTCACGCTGCCGCCGCCGATCAGACGCACGCCATCGTCGTTATATCCGTAAATGGTGCCGCTGTTGACCACGGTTGTCCCGGTCGCGAGGCCCTGAAGCTGTCCGGTCGCGGGGTTGAAATAATTGGCGGTCGTGATGCCGAAGCGGTTGCCGGTGATGCTGCCGCTGTTGACGACCGAGCTGACCCCGCCCGAAATCGTGACGCCCGCGTCGGGCGGCGCGTCGAAGCCCGGATTGGCCCCGTCGCCATGAATGGTGCCTGCGTTGGTGAGGTCGAGCCCGCCGAGTTCGGCATGAACACCCGACGCCCCGCCGATGATCGTGCCGTCTTCGGCGTTTTCGATGACCGTTGTGCCATCGTTTATCGATGCATAGACGCCGTCGCCGGACGCGCCGGCGATCGTGCCGCTGTTGGCAACCGAGAAGCTTTCCAGATTGCCGAAACCGACGATGCCGTCACCCGCGACGCCGTTGATCGTGCCGCTGTTCGTGATCGCCCCCGTCAGGGGGGCTTCGCCATTCTGGATCAACACACCCGTGCCGTTGCCGTCGATCGCACCAGCATTGTCCACCGTGCCACCCGAAGACAAGGCGACGCCGGCGCGCACGCCGGTGATCTGCCCTGCGGCGCTGTTCGTGACGCTCGACACATAGGTCGCCGGATCCTGCCCGTCATAGGCGTACATGTTGACGCCGTCGGACTGGGCATTATTGAGGCCGCTGATCACGCCGCTGTTGATCACCGTGCCGCCGCCGACAAGCCGCACGGCGTCATTATTGTTGCCCAGGATCATGCCGCTGTTGGTCACCGCGGTGTTGGCTGCAATGAACGCCCCCGGACCCTGCGGCGTCGCCGGCTGCGCATTGGTGACGATCCCGAACTGCCCGCCGCGGATCGTCCCGCTGTTGGTGATCGCGCCATCGGCCGTCAGGATGTTGATCCCGTTCTGCGAATCGCCACGGATCATGCCCGCGTTGTCGACTGTGAGCTTGCTCGTCCCAGCCTGGATGCCGTTGCCGCCCGATGCGATTTCGGCGCCTTCGCCATTGCTGACGATCAGTTCGCCGTTCGACTGTCCCAGGATCGCCCCGGCGGCGCCGTTGATAATACCTTCATTGTTGATCGTCGTCGTTTCCAGCGCGCCGCCCGCGAGCACGCCGAAAAAGCCGAGGACGACGCCCTCGTTGTTCAGCGTCGCGCTCCGCCCGGTCTGGTCGGGCGTCGCGCCCATGACGATCCCGAAGGGAATCTGTGCGCCGGGAATAGCCGGGTTGAACTGGCCGGTGGCCTGGATCCGGCCGCCCTCGTTGTTGATCGTTCCGCCGCCCTGCAAAACGACGCCAAAGGTCTGCCCCTCGATGATGCCCGTGTCGATGTTCGTGACCGTGCCGACGCCCGTGACGTCCTCTGCGATGGCGTCGGGGAATTCGGTAATGACGACGCCGATGCCGTTGACCCCGCTACCCGGCGCGCCGTTGAAGCCCTGGATCACGCCGTCATTGTTGGTGACGCTACCGCCACCGGCCAGCGCAACGCCGGTGCCCGCGTCGCCGCGGATCAGCCCCGTGTTGACGACAGTGGTGTTCGCTGCGCGCGCTTCGGGCGGCAGTTCGTCGTCATTTTCGTCCTCGCTGAAAAAATATGAGGTGGCGATGCCGTTGGAACCGCCCGTAATGTCCCCGCTGTTGGTCACACTCGACCCGGGCTGGGCGATGACGATCCCGCCGCTCGGCCGGCTGTCGATGCTGCCGATGCTGGTGCCGTTGCCGCGAATCTCGCCGGCGTTGTCGACCGTGACGGGGCCGTTGTCGGCGTAGATGCCGATATCGCTGCCTACGATTTCCTCATCCTCGTCGACCACGATTTCCAGCAATTCGGGCTGGTCGTTGTGGATGCCAAAGGATTCCTGGGCTCCGGCGGGCGAAATCACCTGGCCGATGGACAGGCCGACGACTGCGCTCGTGGCGAGCAGGCGTGACTTGGAAATGCGTGACATCATCTTTCCCCCTTGACGTGACAGGCAAGGCAAGGGGTTCGTCGGAGAGCCATTTGGCTCTCCGACTGGTCCACCCCGCCTCAATGCTATGCGCCCTCAAGCCCTTCGGGTTCGATCGCCCCGGCTTTGTGCGCGATGACTAGAAGGAGGCGTGGCGTAGCGTCTACCCAATGTTTTTTAGGGTAATTTTGCGACGGGCCGTTGCCGCCCCCCTTGCGTACAGGCGCCCGGGGCCGTTACGAAAGACGATCACCGGGGGGTGGGCTGCAACAGATGACGGGCGCGCGGAAGCGCACGCCCGCCGGGTGCCCGATGGCGCACCTGCTCCCCGCGCGGCGCGGGGGTGCTGATGAAATTATTATACGCGGTCCTAGGCCTCATGGCCCTTTTTGCCGCGCAACCGGCGCGCGCGGAAGCCGGGCAATTGCCGGTGCTCGATCTGGAAGCGCACGAAGACGCCCCGCCGCTCGCGCCTTTCGTACGGTTCGCCAAGCGCCCCGGCGAGACGCGAACACCCCAGCTGGACAAGATACTGGCCGGTCCCTTGCAGCGCATCGAGGGTCCGACCATCCATTTCGGACCGCCGGGAACCCGGACCGTCGTCCTGCTGAAAGTCCGGAATGCCAGCTATGAACAGGGCAGCTGGATCCTGACCACCGGCCGCGGCTCGCTCAAGCATTTCCGGCTCTACGAAGCGCGGCGCGGCCAGCTCTCGCTAATCGTCGACGGCACCAATTCAGAGGCGGCGCGGCGCAATCTCGGCACCTATCAGGCCTTCAGCGCAGAGCTTGCGCTCGCCCCGCGGCAGGAAAAGCTGGTCGCGATCGAATTTGTTTCCGAAAATTCGACCTACATGCCGCTCCGGATCCAGAGCTATGGCAGCTTTTTCAAGGAACGACGCGCCAATATCTCGATGGTGTCGGGCGTCGTCGTGGGCGCGCTGACGCTGCTGCTCCTCAATTTCCTCTTCTTCTCGATTACGGGGTTCAGGGAATTTCTGTGGCTCGCGGTGGCGGAAGCCTTTTTTGCCCTGAATACCATCCATTCGGAAGGCTATATCACGATCTTCTTCCTCTATGACAAACCGCTAACGGGTGTGGCGGTCGAGGATTTTATCAAATGCGGCTTTGCCGCGTCGATGGCGCAATTCTGCCGCAGCTTCGTCAACACACGCATCAATTTCCCGCGGCGCGACATGGCGCTGAAGGCGCTGATCTTCTTCGCTGTCGCGGTCATGCTGCTCCAGCCGGGGCTCGCCGCCTATCCGGCGGGCATGCGATTTTTCCTGCATCTGTCGGGTTGGCTCGTCGCGGTCGCCGTCGCGCTGTTCCTGCCCTTCGTCGGCTATGCGGCGATGAGGCAGCTCGGGTACCAATTGTGGCCGCTTTTCGTGGGCTGGGCCAGCTTGGCCCTGTTCATCATCTACGCCGCCATCGCATCGATGGGCGTATTTACCTGGCTACCGATCAACTGGCATCTCGCCGGCCCCGTCGGGCTCTTTGAATCGGTCATGGTCACGCTGGCGCTCGGGTTGAACCTCAAGAAAATCCAGCAGGAAAAGATTGCCGCCGACGCCAATTATGCGCGCTCGCTGTCCGAACGGCTGGAAATGAGCGAGCAGGCGAAACGACTGGCCGAGGAAAAGGCGTCGGCGCTGGAAACGGTGAACAGCCAGAATGCGCTGCTACACGCGTCGGGGCATGACAGCCGGCAGGTGATCCTGGCGCTCAACAGTGCGGTCGATGTGCTCAAGCGACGCGACGGATCGGGCGCCGATCGCGGGCTGGTCGAAATGCTCGAAAGTTCGGCCGACTACCTGAATGAAATCGTTTCGACGACGATTTCGGGTGCCAATATCGCCGCCGGCGATTCCGGCTTCGTCGCGCTAAGCAGCTTTCGCGCGCAAGCGCTCGTCGAACCGCTGTCGATGATGTTCAAGACGCTGTTCGCCGGCAAGAAACTGTCACTCGATGTCCGCGTCGATGGCGATATCACCATCATTTCGGACAAGCCCCTGTTGATGCGGGCGCTCGCCAACCTGATCAGCAACAGCTATAAATTCACCGACCGCGGCGGCGCGAGCATCGCCCTGTCGCTCGCCGGCGGGCAGGCGATGATCGTCATACGCGACAGCGGGATCGGAATGCCGGCGGAGGTCGTCGCGGCGCTCAATAGCGGTACCGAATCGCGGATTCGCGCGGACGAAAATGTCCAAGGCACCGGGTCGGGTTTCGGGTCGGCGCGGCGTATCATCCACACATTGCATGGATCGCTGAAGATCGAATCCTCGACCGCGGACGGAACCGAAATCCGCATCCTGCTGCCCGCCGCCTTTGCCACGACCACCCCGGTTTCCATCGAAGAGTTGCGCGCGCCGCTCAAGGGCTGGACCCTGCTCGATTTCGACGACCGTCCGGGCTTTGAAACCGGATTGGCAACCGCCGCGAGCCGCGTCGCCGCGCTGACCTATGACGATACGACGGTTACGCGCGGGCGGCTCAGCGAATTGGTCGATATGGTCGCGATCAAGCCGCCGTGCCGCGAATTGCTCGCGCATCCGCTGTTCGCCGCGGACCGGTCAGAGCAGGTTTAGCTCGTTCGCGCGCTCGACGATCTTACGATTGTGCGGGGCGTCGAGCTTGCGCCGCAGTTCGGCGATATGGAAGGATACCGTCGGCGGCGCGATCGCCAGGCGATAGGCGATTTCCTTGTTGGTCTCGCCCTGCGCCAGATAGTGCAGGATCGCCATTTGCCGCGACGACAACGCGACTGGCGGCTGTTGGAATTTGCCGAGCGCCTCGCCGATATGCGGCGAGATATAGATATCGCCCGCCAGCGCGGCGTCGCACGCCGCGACGATATGGTCGAGCGGATCGGACTTGCTGACCACCGCGCGCGCGCCGAGCTTCAGCGCCGAATGGATTTCGTTGAGGTGCGTTTCGCCGGTCAGGATGATCACCGTCATGTCGCGCGACCCGACGATTTCGGCGAGCACGTTGATCCCGCGCACGTCGGGCAGGTTGAGGTCGAGAATCACCAGATCGACGGGCTGCGACTGGACAAAGGCGCCCACCGTCGCCCCGCGGTCGAGCGCGCCGACCACCGCATAGCGATCGAGCGAATCGAACAGGAACCGCAGCCCGCTCTGCGTGATGCGATGATCGTCCACGATCAGAACATTATGCTTTACCGTCATGCCAGCGCCCCGCTCAGCCCATGACAGCTATTCCGCCGATATCGCACCCGCCGCAACCCGAATAATATTGGGGTGACGCCGGCATATTGTCGTCAGGCCGGCACGATCCGGCGGCCGACGCGGGCTTTCGGCACGAGCAGGCTTAGCCGAGCAGCCGTTCGTTCACGACCTTTCCGCCCTGCGTCAGGCGCACGGCGTTGCCGATCTCCTCGTCCAGCACCGGCTTGCCCGCTTCCTTTTCCCAAAAAGCCGACAGAAAGTTGAAGAGGTTACGGCTGAACAGCGCGCTGGTGTCGGCGGGCATCATCGCGGCGATATTCTTTGCGCCTATGACCGTGACGCCGTGGATTTTCTTCGTTTCGCCTGGCGCCGAGCCTTCGACGTTGCCGCCGCTTTCGGCCGCCATGTCGACGATTACGCTGCCGCTGCGCATCGTCGCAAGCTGTGCGTCCGAAATCAGCCGCGGCGCGGGGCGTCCCGGGATCAGCGCGGTGGTGATGACAATGTCCTGCTTGGCGATGTGCGACGATACCAGTTCGGCCTGTGCCGCCTTATACTCGTCGGACATCTCGGTGGCATAGCCCCCGGCGCCCTCGCCTTCGATCCCCGCCACCGTCTCGACGAAGATCGGCTTCGCGCCAAGCGAGAGGATCTGTTCCTTGGTCGCCGCACGCACGTCGGTCGCGCTGACCTGCGCGCCAAGGCGGCGCGCGGTCGCGATCGCCTGAAGCCCCGCGACGCCGACGCCCATCACAAAGGCTTTTGCGGCGCTGACCGTGCCCGCGGCAGTCATCATCATCGGAAAGGCACGACCATAGGCGTTCGCGGCGATCAGAACTGCCTTGTAACCGGCAAGGTTCGCCTGGCTCGAGAGAATGTCCATCGATTGCGCGCGCGTGATGCGCGGCATGAACTCCATCGCCAGCGCCTCGAGCCCGAGCTTCGCATAATCGTCGACGCGCGCGCGTTCGCCGAAGGGGTTGAGCCCGGCCGCGAGCCAGGCACCTTCGGCAAAGCCCTTCAAAGTCGCCGGGTCGGGTCCCTGAATGCCCAGAATGATGTTCGCGCCCTTCAGGACATCGGTACGCTTGCCGACGCTTGCGCCGGCAGCGCTATAATCGGCATCGGCAACCGATGCTGCCTCCCCCGCCCCGGATTCAATGGCAACTTCAGCCCCCAGACCAATGAATTTCTTCACGGTTTCCGGGGTCGCGGCGACGCGGGTCTCGCCATCGGCGAGCTCCTTCAGGACGGCGATGCGCACCACGGTCCGGTCAGGACGCGATCAGGAGGACGACGCCGACAGTGACGATCGCCGTGATGATCGACCCGATCTTGAACAGGTTGATGAAACCCGCATAGGTTTCCTCGGCCGCCTTCATTTCCTGCTGTGCCATGGCTTTTCCCCTTCAGCTGCCGGTTCGATGCCTCGGGCGCGCCGCCCCGGTCCAGAATCGGCCTTTGCGCCGGTCTTAGCTACGCACTCGCCTATGCTCAATAGCCGAAGCTAGCGATGCGCGGCAAAAGTCGAATGGCCTTAATCGCCCCTTTACCCCTATTGGCTAGACCTCGCTTCATCCACGGAACAACCACATAGACTTATTGGTTCAGGGGGCAGATTCGGAACGATGGCAAGCACGCGCGACACGCGAACAGTGATGATTGTCGACAGTGAGCCTGCTCAACAGCGCTTTCTGGCGGCATTGGTGTCGCGCGGCGGCTGGCGCAGTGTGATCGCGGCCGATACCGACACCGCGCTTGCCAAACTCGGTACGCAGGAAGGCATGGCGCTCGACGCGGTGCTGGTCGACCAGGGCGTGCCCGGCATGCCGGTCGCGGAATTCGTCGCCGAATTGCGCCGCTGGCGCCCCGCGCTGCCGCTCGTCGTCATCACGATGCGCAACGGGGTCGAAGTCGCGGTCGGCGCGATGCGCGCCGGGGCGAGCGACTTCGTCCAGAAACCCATCGCCCCCGACCGCCTGCTCGAAGCGCTCGATCGTGTCGTGTCGACCAGCGGCCCCCAGGGCGAGCTGCGTCCGCTGACCGAAAAGCTTCGTGCTCCATTGGCTTTCGAGGAAATCATCGGGTCGAGTCCCAATTTCCGCAGCGCACTCGCGATCGCCGCCAAGGCCGCGCGCGCGCGCGTCCCGGTGATGATCAACGGCAAGCCGGGCACCGGCAAGGAGGTCTTTGCCCGCGCGATCCACAGCGCGAGCCCGCGCGCGCGCGGCGCGCTGGTGATGGTCGATTGTTCGGCGGTGTCGCCGGGCCTGATCGGATCGGGCCTGTTCGGCCATGAACGCGGGGCCTTTGCGGGTGCTTTCGATCGGCAGGTCGGCCGGCTCGTCCAGGCGGACGGCGGCAGCATCATCATCGACCATGTCGAATGCATCCCGCTCGAAACGCAGGCGAAGCTCGTCGAGTTTTTGAACAGCGGCGAAGTCCAGATGATCGGCGGATCAATCCGCCAGAGCGTCGATGTGCGCATCATCGCAACAAGCGCCAGCCCGCTCGACAAGCTGATCGAGGCGGGACATTTCCGCGAAGACCTGTTCTACGCGCTCTCGAGCGCGCAGCTCACCTTGCCCTCGCTGTCCGAGCGACGCGGCGACGTCGGCCCGCTCGCGCGCCATTTGCTCGCGCGCATCGGTGGCCTTCCGGGCATGGGACCGATCGGCGTCACCGACGACGCGCTGCGCCTGCTCGCCGCCTATGCCTGGCCGGGCAACGTCCGTCAGCTTCAGGATGTGCTGTTCCGCGCCGCGGTGGGCAGCACGACCGACGTCCTCACCGCCGCCGATTTCCGCGCGATCGAGGCGACACTCGGCGGCGGCACAGCCAGCGACGGCGAGGTTGCGATCAACGGCGAGGCGATCGGTGTCACACTCTACCTCCCCGACGGCAATCTGCGCCCGCTCGAAGAGATCGAGGCCGACGTCATTCGCCTCGCGATCGGCCATTACCGCGGCCGCATGAGCGAAGTCGCCCGCCGCCTCGGCATCGGGCGCTCGACGCTCTACCGCAAATTGAGCGACCTCGGGATCGATACCGCCGCGTGACGGCGGCTCAGGCGGCCGTGATCGCCTGTTCGATCTGGCTCGTGTCGCTGTTGGTCAACGTCTTGGCGATCTCGCCAACCAGCCGCTTTTCCAGTTCGCCGTGATAATGGCTGCGCATCACGCCGAGCGTATTCGGGTCGGCTATGATCAGCAGCTTCTCAACCTCATTGCCCAGCACCAGCTTGTTCAGGAAGGCCGCAACCCCTGCCGCATGACCACGCTCGTCAAGGTCGCGGGGTTCCGGTTTCGCGCCACCCCGATTGGTCGTGTCGACGTCCGGGCTGGAAGCATCGACCAGATTGATCAGCCCTTCGTCGCCATCGTTGCGAAACAGCACGAAACGATTGCCGTCGGCGACTGCGACATGGGTGTCGTGGGGCAGTTGCATGAAAGTCTCCTTTGTTACCGGCCGCCTGAAAAGGCGGCCCTCATAGGGGAGACGCATCGATACCTTCCAGGTTGCGTCGTTCGCCCGATCAGGCCGTCAACGCGGCATCGCGCAGCCCGCGCCAGATGCGCAGCGCCTGCCGGTTCTCGGCAACGTCGTGGACGCGCAGCAGCTGCGCGCCCTGCGCCGCCGCCTGATAGTGGAGCGCGACGGTGCCGCCCAGCCTTTGGTCGGCGGGCGCTTCGTTATCGAGCGCGCCGATCATCCGTTTGCGGCTCGCACCGAACAGGATCGGGCAGCCAAGCGTGTGAAACAGCGCGAGCCCATTTATCAGCGCCAGATTCTCGCCGACGCCCTTGCCGAAGCCAAGCCCCGGATCGACGATGATCTTCGCGCGGTCGATCCCCGCCGCGACGCACGTCGCGACGCGTTCGGCGAGCATGTCGTAAACGTCGAACAGGACATGCCCGTAGGTCCCGCCCTCGTGCGGGTCGCTTTTGGCCGATGGCGCGTGCATCAGCACGACGGGGCAGCCCGCCTGCACCACCACATCCATCGCGCGGTCGTCATAGCGCAGCGCCGAAATATCGTTAACGATGCGCGCACCCGCTGCCAGCGCGGCCTCCATCACCGCGGCCTTGCGCGTGTCGATCGACACCGCAACGCCGCCCTTGGCCAGCGCCGCAACGACGCCTTCGATACGCGCAATCTCGTCGCCTTCCCATATCAGCGGTGCGCCGGGACGCGTCGATTCGCCGCCGACGTCGACGATCGCCGCACCCGCCGCGCCCATCGCAAAGCCCGCGTCCGCCGCAGCGGCGGCATCGACATGCTTGCCGCCGTCCGAAAAACTGTCGGGGGTGACGTTCAAAATGCCCATGATCTGCGGCTCGTTCAGCCGGATCGTTCGTTCGCCAAGTTGGAGATTGCCGCGCGGTCGCGCGAGACCGGCGCGCTGCGTATCCGCCGCCTCGGCGAGCCGGTCGGGCATCGCGGCGATCCATCCGTCCCAATCGGGAACCGGAACGATCGTCGATTTGACATTCAAGCCATCGCGCAGGCTGACGTGCCATGCGGCGAACCACACCATAGAATCGGCGATCCGCAGGCAGTTGTCATCGAGTTCGTGCGGGCGGTCGACGAAGCAGGTCGGGCGGCAATAGATTTGCGCATCCGCCGACGCGGCGCCGAGGTCCGGCTTGGTCAGCGGCTGGAACATCAGGCCTCGTTCGCCAGCAGCCAGTCCTGCCGCACCGCATCGATCACCCGCAATTCCTTGCCGGTATCGACATGCCAGAAGGTCCAGCCGTTACAGCTCGGCGCGCCCTGCACGCCCGCGCCGACCTTGTGGATCGATCCCGGCGTCTGCCCCTCGCAATCGAGGCTGCCGTCGACGCGCACCTTTGCCTTCCAGCGTCGCTTGGCGTCGGTCAGCAACGTTCCCGGCGCGATCAGCCCGCCTTCGACGAGCGTGCCGAACGCGACGCGCGTTGCGGCCTTGGGCGCCATCATCGTTTTTACCGCACTTTCGTCGAGCGGCAGCGCCAGCTCGATCCGTTCGAGCGCAGCCTCGATATAATCATCCTCGCGTTCGATCCCGATGAAATGGCGGCCGAGGCGCTTCGCGACCGCGCCCGTTGTGCCCGTGCCGAAAAAGGGATCGAGGATCACGTCACCGGGGTTCGAACAGGCGAGCAGGATGCGATAAAGCAACGCCTCGGGCTTTTGCGTCGGATGGACCTTCGTACCGCCCTTCTTCAGCCGTTCCTGGCCGCCGCAGATCGGGATCAGCCAGTCCGAGCGCATCTGAAGCTCGTCGTTCAGCGTCTTCATCGCGCGATAGTTGAAGGTATAGCGCGACTTTTCGCCCATCGACGCCCAGATCAAAGTCTCATGCGCATTGGTGAAGCGCGTACCCTTGAAATTGGGCATCGGGTTCGCCTTGCGCCACACAATGTCGTTGAGGATCCAATAGCCATTGTCCTGCAGCGCGGTGCCGACGCGGAAGATATTGTGATAGCTGCCGATCACCCAGATGCTGCCGTTCGGCTTCAGGATGCGCTTCGCTTCCTTCAGCCAGGCGTGGGTAAAGCGATCATAGGTCGCGAGGCTGTCGAACTTGTCCCAATCGTCGTCGACCGCGTCGACCTGGCTGCCGTCGGGACGCAGCAGATCGCCGCCGAGCTGGAGATTATAGGGCGGATCGGCGAAGATCATGTCGACCGACGCGGCCGGAAGCGAGCGCATCATCTCGACGCAATCGCCCTGCAATATGCTGTCGAGCGGCAGGTCCGCAGGGTCGACCTTGGGCGTCCGCCGCTTCGTCGCCGGCGCCTTGACCCGTTCCATTACACCCATGTCTCGCCCCTGTCTTCGACTGAAAGAAGGCCCTGATGAGTCAGGCGGCAACCGCCGTCAAGCGCAGGACTCTAGGGATTCCGCGTGACTAACTGGTTAACGGAGCGAGAACGAAAGGAGTCTGACACACGATATGGAGTCCCGGGCGAATCGCGGACTCAACCACTGGTGGTGTGGCAACGAGGACTCACCGGCAAAAAAAATTCGCCGCGACGGTTCAAAGCTTCGGATCGACCCCGGTCAGTTTGATCGACCGCAGCCACAGCTCACCGGCCAGATTAGGATCGCGCGCCATGCGCGCCGCGCGCGCCGGACCCGAACGGCCCGTCACCTCGCCCAACCCCTGCGGGCCCAGATAGTCGCCGCCCTGCACCCGCGCGCCCGTCGCCGCCTGTAATGTGGGCCACGCCCCCTGCGCCGCGCTGTTGAAGAACGGCGAGGCGAGCGGGGTCATCGCGCGGAGCGGCAACGGCAGGTGGCGCTGCAATTCGGTGAGCGCGACGCCGGGATGACACCCGATCGCCTGCGTCGCGCGGCCCGCGGCGCTCAATCGGCGGTCGAGCTCGAACAGGAAGAGCAGGTTCGCAAGTTTGCTCATCTGGTAACGCGCCCAATTATGATAGCCGCGCGACGCCGATAGGTCGCTGTAATCCATTTCCCCGCTCTTGTGCGCGATGCTGCCCGTGACGACGATTCGATCGTCGACATGCGGATGGACGAGGCCGGTCAGCGCAAAGGTGCCGAGGTGGTTGACCCCGAATTGTAGCTCATACCCCTGCTTGGTCAGCGACCGCGGCGGGATCATCACCCCGGCATTGTTCACCAGCACATCGATCCGCGGCGCCGACAATATCGCCTTCGCGGCATCGCGAACCTGATCGAGATCGGCAAGGTCGAGCAGCTGGAACGATAGGTCGGCGTTCGGCACATCGACGCGGATGCGGTTCATCGCCGCCTCCGCCTTATCGGCATCGCGGCATGCGAGGACGACATGGGCGCCGCGCGCGGCCAACACCCTGGAAACTTCGAACCCGATACCGGCGTTGGCCCCGGTGACAAGGAAGCGCCGGCCCGTTTGCGTGCCGACATCGTCGGCCGTAAATCCGTTGCGCATCGCCCTCTCCCGCCGGTCAGATCAGCGTCAGTTGCGCAACCGGGGCGAAACTGGCGCGGTGATGCGGCGTCGGTCCATGCTTTCGCAGCGCCGCGAGGTGATGAGCCGTGCCATAGCCCATATTGGTCTCCCAGCCAAAGCCCGGATAATCGCGGGCCACCGCGACCATGAAGCGGTCGCGATGTTCCTTTGCAAGGATACTGGCCGCCGAAATACAAGGATGCAGCGAATCGCCGCCGATGATCGCGCGCGCGCTGTAACGCCATTTGGGCAGACGGTTGCCGTCGACCAGCACCTCATGCGGATCGAACCCCAACGCCTCGACCGCGCGCGTCATCGCGAGGAAGGTCGCCTGCAAGATGTTGATCCGGTCGATTTCAGCGACGCTCGCCTCGCCGACACCCCAGCGACAACGGGCCTTGATCTCGATCTCCAGTTCGCCACGCCGCTTTGCGGTCAATTTCTTGCTGTCGTCGAGCCCGGCAATCCCGCCTTCGCAGAGCAGCACGGCCGCAGCGACGACCGGCCCCGCGAGCGGCCCGCGCCCAGCCTCATCGACGCCGACAGTCAAATACGCCAAGGCGGATATCTCCGGTATTCGGCCGCCTGGTAGAGGCACAGGCGATTGCCTGCGGGATCGGTCAGCCGCGCTTCGCGCCAGCCCCATTCCTCGTCCTTCGGCATCTGGTCGAAACGCAGCCCGCGCCGCGCCAGATAGGCGACCCACGCGTCGAGCGCGCCGCTTTCCAGATAGGTTGTCGTACCGCCCGCGGCTTCATCGCTGGCGTGGATCGACAAGGTGACTCCGTTCGCCGCTTCGAAGCGCGCATACCCATTGTCGGGGCTATCGACGATCTGTTTCAAACCCATCTGTTTGTAGAAAGCCACCGACACCGTATAGTCGCTTGCGGGAAGCGTGACCTGGTTGAGCGCAGGGCCGGTGAACAGCCCGTCGTTGCGCACATATTGCTGCCCCATCGGGCCGTGCCCCGTGCCAAGGCCCGGCGCGTCGAGCAACGACAGCCGCACGAAATCGCGCGCGCGCGCGATCGCGGGTTCGAGCGGCATGCCCTGCGCCAGCCCCGTCGCAATCGCGCTTGCCAGCGTACAGCCGGTCCCGTGGCTGTGCGGCGTATCGATCCGCGGCGCCTCCCAGCGCGCAACCTCCCCCTCGCCGGCCTCCAGCAATCGGTCGATCACCGTCTCGCCCTCGGCATGCCCGCCTTTGACGAGCAACGAGCAGCCATGCGCAAGCACCGCTTCCTCGCCGCCGAGCGCTTCGAGTTCGGGCAGGTTGGGCGTGGCCACCGTTGCGCGATCGAGCAAGGCCTTGAACGCCGCGATCGTGGCATCGTCGGCGAGGACCGACCCGCTGGTCGCAATCATCACCGGATCGAACACGAGCGCTGCCGCCGCGAGATCGGGCTGCGCCAGCCGGTCGGCGACCGCCGCCGCGGTCTCGGCGCTGCCGATCATGCCGATCTTCACCGCGTCGACGCCGATGTCCGATGCTACGCTGTCGATCTGTGCCAGCACCATCGCGGCCGGAACCGGATGGACGCCCTGCACCCCTAGCGTATTCTGCGCGGTGATCGCGGTGATCGCGGTGATCGCATGACCGCCCAGCATCGTGACCGCCTTGATATCGGCCTGGACGCCTGCGCCGCCGCCGCTGTCCGAGCCGGCGATAATCAACACGCGGGCGGTCATGGAACAACTCCGTCGATGGGAGCCGATATCACAGCTTAGCCTCTCGCTCCCGGATGCCGCCGCTCGGTCGACGCGGGGAATTTGGCCAGCGCGGCGCCTTCGCGGAGCGGACGATCGAGCAGGTCGCCGCCGCAATTGGGGCAGCGTTCGTCGAGCTTGTCGGCGCAGTTCGCGCAGAAAGTGCATTCGAACGAGCAGATGAAGGCACCATGGATATCGGCGGGCAAATCGCGGCCGCAGCGTTCGCAATCGGGTCGCATTTCAAGCATGTCAAAATTCCTTAAAAGCCGTTGGCCCCGAGCGCGTCGAAGGGCCGTTCTTCCTTCCCCGTCCATAGAGAAAGGAACGGTGCTTCGACAAGGTCGGCAGACCGGGTGGGAGTGATATTCAGGCGGCGGCCGCGCCCCGCACCGCATCGCAGATCATGTCGACGACGCGCTCGACCTCGCCGGCATCGTCGCCTTCGGCCATCACGCGGATCAGCGGTTCGGTACCCGACGGACGGATCACCAGGCGTCCGCGCCCGTTCAGCGCCGCCTCGCCCTCGGCGATCGCCGCCTGCACCCGCACGTCTTCCAGCGGCTTGCCGCCCGCGAACCGGACGTTTTTCAATAGCTGCGGCACCGGATCGAACTGGTGTAGCAATTCGCTCGCCGGCTTGCCGGCGGTCACCAGTTCGGCGAGGACCTGCAGCGCGGCCAGCGTGCCGTCGCCCGTCGTCGCATAGTCGGACAGGATCATATGGCCCGACTGTTCGCCGCCGACATTGAAACCGCCCTCCCGCATCCGTTCGAGCACATAGCGGTCGCCGACCTTTGTGCGTTCGAGCCGCAATCCTTCGCCTTCGAGGAAGCGCTCGAGGCCGAGGTTCGACATCACCGTCGCAACGACCCCGCCGCCCTTCAGCCGCCCCTGCCGCGCCCAGCTCGCGCCGATCAGGCCCATGATCTGATCGCCATCGACGATGGTGCCCTTTTCATCGACGACGATCAGCCGGTCGGCGTCACCGTCGAGCGCAATGCCGATATCGGCACCGCTCGCGACGACCGTTTCCTGCAGCAGCGCGGGCGCAGTCGATCCGCATTTGTCGTTGATGTTGGTGCCGTTCGGGGAAATGCCCACCGCGACGACGTCGGCTCCCAATTCCCAAAACACCGTCGGAGCGCTGTTGTACGCGGCGCCATTGGCGCAATCGAGCACCATCTTCAGCCCGTCGAGGCGGATCGATTCGGGCAGGCTCTGTTTTACCGCATGGATGTAGCGCCCGCGTGCATCCTCGATGCGCTTTGCGCGGCCGATGTGCGCGGGGTCGGCGAGCGGTGGATTTTGTGCCAGCAGATATTCGATCTGCGCCTCGTCCTCGTCCGAGAGCTTGTATCCATCGGGCCCGAACAATTTGATGCCATTGTCATAATAGGGGTTGTGGCTTGCCGACAGCATGACGCCGAGGTCGGCGCGCATCGAGCGCGTGAGCATCGCGATCGCCGGGGTCGGCATCGGGCCGACCTGCACCACGTCCATCCCGACACTGGTGAACCCCGCGACGAGCGCGTTTTCGAGCATATAGCCCGACAGGCGCGTATCCTTGCCGATGACGACACGATGCTTGTGGTCGCCGCGCAGGAAATGCGCGCCCGCCGCCATGCCGACGCGCATCGCAACTTCGACCGTCATCGGGATCTGGTTCGTCAGTCCGCGAATCCCGTCGGTTCCGAAAAACTTGCGCATGACACCTCTGCTACCTAAGCCCGGCTTACCGGACCGTCCCCGGCCGGCCGGGGTGGCCCCTTCACGGACCTTCTTGGCCCAAAAACCGGTTCCCACTTCTTTCGGGAGGTGCTCTATGTCACCCTCTTTTGCTTGGCAAGCTGACCATAAAATTCGCCGGGAGAATCCGTCTTGAAATCCGCCTGGTTCATCCTTTCGGCGCTCGTCGCCGGCATGTTGCTCGGGATTGCAGTCGAACTGGTCTCGCCCGCGGCGGGCACCGCGTCGCTTCCATGGATCGAACCCGTCGGGCTGCTCTGGCTGAACGCGCTCAAGATGACGATTGTCCCGCTTGTTGTCGCGCTGCTGATCACCGGCATCACCGCGACCGCAGACGCCGCGCGCGCAGGCCGGCTCGCTTTCCGCGCGGTGATGACCTTTCTTGGCGCGATTTTCCTGTCTGGGCTGATGACCTTGCTCCTCGCCCCGTTGTTGCTCCGGCTCTTTCCGCTGTCGCCCGAGGCCGCCACGGCGCTCCGTCACGGCCTCGGCGGCACGGCGGAGGCGGGGCCTTCGCCGACCTTCGGCGACTTCCTGCTCTCGCTGGTTCCGACCAATCCCATCGCGGCGGCCGCCGAAACCGCGATCCTGCCGCTGATCGTCTTCACCACCATCTTCGCCTTTGCGATCACCCGGCTCGAACCGCCGCAGCGCGCGACGCTGTCCGGCCTGTTCAAGGCGCTCGGCGACGCGATGCTGATCGTCATCGGCTGGGTACTCGCGCTCGCCCCGATCGGCGTCTTCGCATTGGGCTATGCGCTTGCGGTCAAGGCGGGGGTCGCGGCGTTCGGCGGCCTCATCCATTATGTGCTGATCCTGTCGGCGGTCGGCACCGGCTGCATCCTGCTCGGGCTGCTGCTCGCGTGGCTCGTCGTCGGCATCACCGTCCCGCGCTTCATTCGCGCGATGGTTCCGACACTTGCGGTCGCGATCAGCACGCAAAGTTCGCTCGCCAGCCTCCCGGCGATGCTCAAATCCTCCGAAGAGCTCGGCGTCGATCCCAAGAAGGCCGACGTCGTCCTGCCGCTGGCCGTCGCCCTGTTCCGCTTCACCAGCCCGGCGATGAACCTCGCCGTCGTCATCTATGTCGCCTGGCTGTTCGGGGTCGAGCTGACCCCGTGGGAAATGGCGGTCGGCCTGCTCGTCGCGATGGCGGCGGCGCTCTCGTCGGTCAGCCTGCCCGGCTCGATCAGCTTCGTGACCTCGATCGCGCCGATCGCGGTGTCGATGGGCGTTCCGGTCGCTCCGCTCGGCCTGCTCGTCGCGGTCGAGACCTTTCCCGACATTTTCCGAACGATCGGCAATGTGATCGGCGATGTCGCGGCGACCAAATATGCCGCCGACGGTGTCGAAGCCGAAGCCCCCGCAGCAGCAGGAGAAAGCGCATGAAATATCGCAAGCTCGGCCACGGCCTTGAGGTGTCGGCGATCGGCATCGGCTGTATGCCAATGATCAAGGGCGGCAATATCCTTTATGGCGAGGCCGCCGATCCCGACGAATCGACGCGGACGATCCACCGCGCGATCGATCTTGGCGTCACCTTTTTCGACACCGCGCAAATCTATGGCCCTTTCTCGAACGAGGAACTGCTTGGACAGGCTATCCGAGGCAAGCGCGACGGCCTCGTCATTGCCACCAAATTCGGCTTCCGCTTCGAAGGCAAACAGATCACCGGCGTCGACGGATCGCCCGCCAATGCCCGCGCGGCGTGCGAAGGCTCGCTCCAGCGGCTCGGCATCGACACGATCGACCTCTTCTACCAGCACCGCGTCGATCCGTCGGTCCCGATCGAGGAAACCGTCGGCGGGATGATGGAGTTGGTGAAGGAAGGCAAGGTTCGCCACATCGCGCTATCCGAAGCCGGCGCGGAGACGATACGCCGCGCCGCCAGGGCCGCGCCGATCACCGCATTGCAGAGCGAATATTCGATCTGGGAGCGCGACGTCGAGGACGATATCCTCGGCGCCTGCCGCGAGCATGGCATCGGCTTCGTCCCCTATTCGCCGCTCGGCCGCGGCTTCCTAGCGGGCGCGGTGCGCAGCCGCGACGAATTGCCCGAGAGCGACTGGCGGCGGAACGACCCACGCTATTCGGACGAGAATCTTCCCGCCAATCTCGCAATCGTCGACGCGATCGGCGCGGTCGCCGACCGGCATGGCGTGTCGAAGGCGCAGGTCGCGCTGGCCTGGCTGCTGGCGCAGGGCGACGAAATCGTTCCCATTCCCGGCACCAAGCGCCGCGCCACGATGGAGGACAGCGTCGCCGCCGCCGACGTCACGCTGACCGTCGACGACCTTGCCGCGATCGACGCCGCAGCCCCCAAGGGCGGCACGAGCGGCCTGCGCTATGGCGAGACAGGGATGCGGATGGTGCGGCTCTAGCCGACCGCTGACGACTGGTTGCGGTCCTTGATCCTTCCTGTGGCTGCGCCACAAGGAGGATATTAACTTCGGCTGCCTACCCCAATGCCGCCGCCGCTTTCGACCGAGGACGCTGGCCCTATGCCTGAACGGGCAATTCGATGATCGCGTCGAGGCCGCCGCCCGGGCGGTTGTGCAGCGTCAGCGTGCCGCCCTCGCCTTCGGCTATATCGCGCGCGATCGACAGGCCGAGCCCGGCGCCGCCGGTTGCGCGGTTGCGCGACTGTTCGCCGCGCGCAAAGGGTTCGACGAGGGTGCGAATCTGCTCCTCCGTCAGTCCGGGGCCGTCGTCGGACACGATGATGCGCGCACGCCCCGCTGCCGCCGTCACCGACAGCCGGCCGCGCTGGCCATAGGCGAGCGCATTGTCGGCAAGGTTGCGCAAGGCCCGCTTGAGCAGCAGCGGCCGCGCCAGCACCGCGACGGCAGCGACGTCGGCGACGGAAACATCCTTACCGCGCTCCTGATAATCGGCCGCCAGTTCGCCGATCAGGTCGCGCAGCGGCAGGCGCTCCAGCGCCTCGGTCCCGGCGCCCGACCGCGCGAGCGCCAATATGTCGCTGAGCATCGCGGTCATTTCCTCGATACTCGCGACCATCTTGTCGCGCAGCAGGTCGTCGTCGACCTGTTCGACGCGGACGCGCAGGCTGGCAAGCGGGGTGCGCAGGTCGTGTCCGACCGCGCCGAGCATCCGGTCCTTGTCCGACAGCATCGTTGCGATGCGGGTGCGATAAGCGTTGAAGGCGGCGATCAGGTCGCGGACATCGGACGGCCCCTCTTCTTCGATCGGTTCGGCTTCGCGCAGCGCCGGGCTGACGCGCGCGGCACGCGTCAGGTCGCGTAGCGGCCGCGCGGCTCGCCACGCGATCAGCATGATCGGGACGAGCAGGAGCAGGTAAAGCGACAGCGTCTGCCAGGCGAGAAAGCCCTGCAACCGATTGCCGCCGGCGGCGATCCGCGTCCGCACGGCGAAATAGCGTTCGTCGACCTTGGCAACGACGACGACGGCGCGGTCGGGAAAGGCCGGCCGCCGCAGCCGCTGGCGTTCGCGCGGCGGGAGCGCCCAGGCATCGACCGATTCGACGTGGACGTTCGTCTCGTCGAGGAGGCCGCTGACATATTTGGCGAGATCGGGCAGCCGCACCGCCCCAACCGGCAGCGGCGGCATTGTATCGGAGATCACCAGCTTTTGCGCGCGCTCGCGCGCCTCGGCGTCGCTTCGTGGGCGCCGGAAATCGCCGCGCCGGTCGCGCTCGATCGCATCGATCACGCGCGCGACCGCCATGCCGCCGCCGTGCGCCAGCGCCTGTTGCCGCATCCCGCGCGACAGCAGGACGAAGTTGATCGCCTGCGCGACGAAAAGCATCACCGCCACCGCGAAGACAAGCTGGCCGACAAGGCTTTTGGGCCAGAGACGCAATTTCATGCCGCAGGCCCCATGCGCCGGACCTCGCACGCGAGCGTATAGCCCCCGCCCCACACAGTTTTGACGATCTGCGGATGCGCGGCATCGACCTCGATCTTCTTGCGCAGGCGGCTGACCAGATTGTCGATCGCCCGGTCGAAAATATCGGCTTCGCGGCCGCGCACCATGTCGAGCAGGCGGTCGCGGCTCATCACCTGCCGCGGATGGCGAACGAGCGCGTGGAGCAGATGATATTCGCCCGACGACAGCGCGACCTCGTTGCCGTCGGCATCGACAAGCACCCGTTCGACTTCGCGCAGCACCCAGTCACCAAAGGCATAGCAGGTGCCGCCGCCGTCGATCGCGCGGCCGCCCTGCTGGGTACGGCGCAGCACGGTGCGGATGCGCGCGACCAGTTCGCGGGGATTAAAGGGTTTGACGACATAATCGTCGGCACCGATTTCCAGTCCGACGATCCGTTCGGTATCCTCGGCGCGCGCGGTCAGCAGGATTACGGGTATATTGCTCGTCTCGCGCAGGTGGCGGGTCAGCGACAGCCCGTCCTCGCCCGGCATCATGATATCGCTGACGACAAGGTCGACGCCCTGCGCGCGCAGCACAGACCGCGCCTCGGCCGCACTCGCGGCGTCGGTCACGGCGAAACCCTGCGCAGTCAGATATTCGCCCAGCGGCTCGCGTATCGACGGTTCATCGTCGATGAGGAGAATGCGCGGCGCGTCGCTATCGGTCATGGGGTTCCCGTCAAAAATGGATGCTAGTTCGCCCACCGGCCGCGAGGGGCCGATGGGCGATAGCTGGCAGGGACCGGCGGCAAAGGCAATGCCCGGGAGGGGGGAGGAAGGCGGTGCGCTTCGCGCCTTGTCCCTGCCAAATGGTTAGGGGTTGGCGGGGGCGGCGGGCGCCGCACCGCGCTTGGCGCGCCATTCGCCGCGTTGCGCCTGGCGTTCCTCGGGCGTTACCTGTCCATCCTTGTTCGCATCGGCGGCGTCGAAGCGGGCAAGCGCCGCCGTCTGGAACTCGGCCTGGCTGATCGCCTTGTCGCCGTCGGCGTCGGCCTTCATCCAGCCGCCGTGACCGCCGCGCATGCCGTGGCCGCCACGTTTGCCGCGATGGCCGCGCATATGGTCGCGCTTGCCTTCGCCGGCTTCGCCCGCGGCGGCGCGCTTTTCCTTGCGTTCGGCGCGTTTCGCGGCGCGCTCGGCGCCATGCTGATCCCATTCGGCCTTGCTGATGCTGCCGTCCGAATTGGCGTCCAGCGACGCAAAGCGCTTCGCCTGCATTTCGGCATGTTTGGCGGCGCGGTCGGCGGCGTCGAGCTTGCCGTCCTTGTTGGCGTCCATCTTGGCGAACATGTCGGCCGCCTTGGCTTGCGCCTCGGCGCGAGTCAGCGTGGCGTTGCGGTCCCCGCCGGGAGCGGCGAGGACGGGCACTGCGATCAATGCGGCGCCCAATGTCAAAAGAGAGATTTTCTTCACGTCATAAACTCCTGCATGGGACACTCGGAGGGAAAACCCCGGCCCCGATGAAGGCGTTCTAGATGCGATCTGTCCCAACGAATTGCCGGATCGACGACAAATTGTCGCAATATGTCGCAAAAATACGGCCTCGTTCATTTGAACGAAAGCGGCGGTGGAAACATTGCGGACTCGGCGCTGGCAAGTCCACTCCGCGCCTATCTTTTCCCATGCCCGGAAACAGGTAAGCCCCGTCGCATTCCTGCGGCGGGGCTCCCTAGACTTCGTCCGAAGACAGAAGTCATATCCACTCTTTCTTTCGATCAAGCAGGTATATGAAACGCGGCAAGGCTCCGATGGTTCCCGCCCGCGCCGATTATTTTCAGCTCAGCTTTCGCGCGGCGGCCGAACCCATGATCAGGAATAGCACGACCAGCGCAAGGCCGACGAAGAACAGGATCTTCGCGATGCCGGCGGCCGCACCCGCGACCCCGCCGAAACCGAGCACCCCGGCCAGCAGCGCGATCACCGCAAAAATCAAAGCCCATTTGAACATCTGAAATCTCCTTGCACCTTGCGCGGCATACCCGCCTCGAAAGCCAGAACTTTCGACGGTGAACGGCCGGCGGCCGCGCCCTAAATCTCGGATTGTCGATACGAAGGCATAACGATGCCGCCGCACCAAAGTTCCGCAAGGCCAGCGACATAAATCCTTGCCTATCGTGCGCGCGATGCGCTTATGCGCATATCGTTCGAGGGAGTTTCCATGACCAGTTCACCGCTTAACCCGCTGCTTGCCGCTGCGACCGCCGCGCTGTGCCTTTCCTCCGCAGCACAGGGCCAGCCGGCCGACGAGGCAGCAGGTCCGAGCACCGCCTATCTCAACAAACAGATGGCGGCGCTTGCCGAGCGCAGCGGGATCGACGGCTGGCGCGCCACCCCGTCGGGGCTGCGCTGGCGCCGGATCGCCGGCGACGGCAGCGGCGCCCGCCCCGGCCCGACCGACGAAGTCACGGTTCATTATGTCGGCACCTTTACCGACGGACAGGAATTCGACAGTTCGGTCCGGCGCGGCGAGCCGACGACCTTCCCGCTCAACCGCGTGATCGCAGGCTGGCAGGAGGGCGTCGCCCTGATGGGCGTCGGCGACAAGGTCGAACTCGCGATCCCCTGGCAGCTCGCCTATGGACCGGAGGGCAAGGGCCCTATCCCCGGCGGCGCGACGCTGTTGTTCACCGTCGAACTTCTGGGCGTCAAACCCGCTGGCTGAACCGGCAAAGCCACCGGGACGGCTGCGGAGCGGGGACCGCCCCCCTTCCCCCTTGCGCTCGCCTCGCGAATCGGTCACAACTTTACGTGAACGTAAAGGTAAAGCAGCCGCGAGAGGATTCTTCCCCATGACCCTTCCGACCTTCGACACGATCAAGCTCGACATCACCGATAATGTTGCGACGATCACGCTCAATCGTCCCGACCGGCTCAATTCGATGCCGCCCGCAATGGCGGACGATATCCGCGAAGCGCTCGATCATCTGCCGGGCCTTGGCGCGCGCGCGCTGCTGATCACCGGCGAAGGCCGCGGCTTCTGTTCGGGAGCCGACCTTGCGGGCGATCGCTCGGCGGGCGGTGCGGTCAGCGGCGGCGCGCGGAGCCGCAATGCACTGCGTGGCCATTACAACCCGATGCTGCTCGCGCTCGCCAATCTCGACATCCCCGTCGTCGTCGCGGTCAACGGCCCCGCGGCGGGCGTGGGGTGCAGCTTTGCGCTGTCCGGCGATTTCACTATCGCGGGCAAGAGCGCCTATTTCCTGCAGGCTTTCGTCAACATCGGCCTCGTCCCCGACGGCGGCTCGTCGTGGTTGCTGCCGCGACTGGTCGGCGTGCCGCGCGCATTGCAGATGATGATGCTGGGCGAGAAGATTTCGGCCGATCAGGCCGCCGACTGGGGCATGATCTACAAGAGCGTCGACGATGCCGACCTGATGGCCGAAGCGAAGGCGCTGGCGGCGCGGCTCGCGAACGGGCCGACGATCGCGCTCGGCACGATGCGCAAGATTCTGCGCGACGGGCTGACGCAGGATTTCGCGACGACGCTCGATGCCGAAGCCAAGGGCCAGTTCATCGCGGGCGGCACCGCCGATGCGATGGAGGGCATCATGGCGTTCCAGCAAAAGCGCAAGACCGGGTTCAAGGGGATGTAAGCATTGTGATCCCCGGCGAAAGCCGGGTCCCGCAACCAACCGTGAATGGGCCCCGGCTTTCGGCGGGGGCCACGATCCTTATTCGGCCGCTTCCTCGACCATCACCTTCTTGTAGATGCTCGTGCGCGGATAGGAGCAGAGCCGCATCACCATCGGCTCGAAGAATTCCAGCGGCTCGCTGTCATAATCGGGATCGAACGCCGGCGCGTCATATTTCTCGCAGAATTCGGCGCACGCCGCATAATGCGGGCTGTCCTTGAACTGATCGCGCATGTCGCGATCGAGCCCGAGATAATGAAAGAAATAATGCCCTTGGAAGATGCCGTGATGCTGGACGATCCACAGATTTTCTTCTGACAGGAAAGGCTTGAGGATCGCGGCTGCGACATCGGGATGATTGAACGCGCCGAGCGTGTCGCCGATGTCGTGGAGCAGCGCCATCACGACATATTCCTCGTCGCGGCCGTCGCGGTGCGCGCGCGTTGCGGTCTGCAGGCAATGTTCGAGCCGGTCGACCGGGAAGCCGCCATAATCGCCACCGAGCAGCTTCAGATGCTCTAGGATGCGCTTGCCATTGTTGGGCGCGAACTCCTTTTGCTCGCGCGCGATAATGTCCCAGTCTTCCTGCGTCCCGTCGATCATCGACCGGAAGGTCGCATGCTCGTGCGTCATGTCGTTCATGGCAGCCTCTCCTTGTTGGCGACCAGTCTACGTCATTCGTTGCTGTTTGCAACTGTCCGGCGATCGAACCCCGACGGCCCTGCGGCGCCTACTCGAACTCGGCGTTCATGACGCCATATTTGCGGGCTTCGTCCAGCGTCAGGCAGCGCCGCGTCGACTTGTCGGGACCGCTGCCTTTCACCGCCTTCTGCTTGTACATGATGTCGGTAAGCAGCTCACGCGACAGGAACATGCGGATCATGAAATCATTGTCCTCACTTGCGAGCTGCGCCGCATCCTGCTCAATCTCGCCGATCAGCTCGGTCGTCGCATCGGTACCCATGGCGACGCTGTAATCGATCGTGCTCCTGTCGCCGGTGCGGGTGAACATATGCACGATAAACTCCCCGCCGGGATCGATGGTGCGCGACCGCCCGCCCATGAACATGAAGTTACACGCGCTGTAACAGGCCCAACCCGAAGGGATGCGCGTGACGACGTCCAGCGTGTCGCGGATCAACCGCCCCGCTTCATTGCCTGCGCGCGCATCGCCGCCTGGCGAGCTCAGCCATATTTCATCGAGGTCGGGATGCTTCGCGAGCGCGGCCTTCAGCCGGGGCACGACATCCTTGTCGATGCGCCCTTCCCCCTTGATGATTTTCCACCCGCCCTGCTCGAAATAGGTGAATTGCATCTGCGGATTGGTCGACCAGCCGGGGTTGAGCGGGCAAGTCGGATTGATCGGATCCTTTGCCGGCGTAGCGCCGATCGCAAGCAGCGCGGCGGCGGCGATCGAAAGACGCGCGAACGGCTTCATGCCGCAACCACATATCGCGCCTGGCCGGGTTCCTTGCACATGCGCTTGGTGACCCGCGTTTCCTCGCCTTCGACGATGATGAAGTCGGTAACACTCATACAGCGCCGGCCGCCCGCCTCGTCGTTGCGCGCCACGACAGTCGACGATCCACTAACATTCTCGCGCGTCGCGCTCGTCCAGTTCGCGGTCGCGCCGACCTCTTCGCCGCGCGTCACCTCCTCGGTCGCTGCCGCCGCCTGCACCTGCTCGCCGGGATCGAGGCGGCAGGCAATCGCGTCGGTCAGCGTCCCGCTCACCTCTGCAATCGGCACATAGGAATAGACACCGGCCTTGCTCGCCGCATCGCCGACCGCGTCGTTGAGCACATTGCCGAGGATGTTGCGGCCGATGCTATTGCCCTTCTTACCCTTGGGACAGCCGCCGTTGCCCTCTTCGCTCGGTTTGGGCGCAGGCGTCGTCACCTTGCGCAGCAGACTGCCGAACTGCGCCTGCGCCGGTGCGACGGTCAGCAGGCAGGCCGCAAGAACGGCCGGGGTCGCCCATATTTTACGCATCATAATCCACCCTCGTGGCGCCCGGTGCCGGGCCATCGTGCGACCTTTTATAGGCGCTTTTCATGCCACCCGCTGTGATTTTCATCAACCTTGCAACTTATGTCATCCAGACAGGTTGAATTAACACCGAATATGTCACAGTAACGCCGCCATGCTCTCGCAAAAGACCCGCTATACGATCCGCGCGTTCCAGCACCTTGCCGACCATTGGGGCAAGGGGCAGGTGCAGCTGGCGGACATTGCGGAGGCGCAGAATATCCCGCCCAAATTCCTGACCGTCATCCTGTCCGAAATGGCGCGTGAGGGTCTGCTCATCTCGCAGCGCGGGCGCGACGGCGGATACCAGCTGGCCCTGCCGCCGGTCGATATCAGCTATGGCGACCTCGTCCGGCTGACGCGCGGCTCGCTTGCGCTCGTTCCCTGTGCGGCGCGCAACGCGCACGAACAATGCAAGAATTGCCTGCCCGAAATCGAATGCCGGATGCGCAGCCTGATGCTGAAGGTCCGCGACGACACCGCGGCGATCCTCGACCGCATCACGCTGGCCGACCCGATCAAGATGGAGCCCCTGTTCGAAAAGGACGAGGCGGCCGAATAGCGGCAGGAAGCTGCGTCAGACCAGCGGGCTTCCTTCGATGGCGGAGGTTGCGACAACATTCCGGTTGGCAAGGCCGATAGAATAAGAAGGTGCAAGGAATGGGCGCTACCCGCATGATATTGCAGCTTACGCTCATGTGTTTTGTCGGCGGCTCCACCGCCGCCGAGCCCAAGGTCGAGCAGAAGACAATCCTCCCCCAACCAGATCAAGTCTCGTTCTTCGAACGACCGATTACGCTTGCCGCAGCCCGAAGGTCCGATGTGCCCAGCCCACTCGTGATTTTGCTTGATCGCGACCCATGGGCGGCGGTGATTGGGTCGGACTCCCCGACGTTCGCACTCTATGAGGAGGGAACTGTAATCCAGAAAGCTGCGAACGGCTTCACGGCTACGCGCTTAACCGACCAAGAACTGAAGTATTTTCTCGATCGACTTAATCTTCCGGCCCTCTCGCGGTTTTACGGACGTTTTGAGGCCGAGAACGCAACGGATCAACCCACCCAAGATTTGCTCGTCTATCGGGCTGAGAGGCCGGTATTCGTTTCTGTGTATGGCTCGCTTAAGGACAGCAATGTCCGGGCGAAGATACCGAAGGAAGTCACCGCTGCCTACGATATGCTGACCCAATTCCAACACCCCAAAAGCCGCGCTTGGCTACCTAAAAACATTGAAGTGATGATCTGGCCATATAAGAATGCACCCGGTCTGTCGGTGAGATGGCCACCGGAATGGCCCGGTCTCAGCGATCCAAAGACGATTAGACGAGGCGACTCGTTCAGTATATTTATGCCGTCGCTCCAACTTGCCGAGTTGCGCGCATTCCTAAAGCGCCGGAAGGAAAAAGGCGCCGTCGAAATAGACGATGAAAAATGGGCGGCTTCCATCCGCTTTCCTTTTCCTCATGAAAAGCTCTGGATGGCTCCTCATCCCGAACTGAAATGAGCACGAGAATGACGTCTGCTTCCCGCCCCCAAACCGACCTTTTTTGCGGCGTCAGCCCTTGGCTTCCATCCGCGCGCACAATTCGTCGACCTTGGCCGCCAGATCGTTCACGCGCATCTGGTCGAGCTTTTCGTGCAGCCGCATGATTTCCAGCTCGGCGCGCAGATTGATCTCGTAATCGACGCTCGCGGTCAGCCGGTCCTTCGCGGACTGCCGGTTCTGGCTCATCATAATAATTGGTGCCTGCACCGCGGCGAGCGTGGAGAGCATCAGATTGAGGAAGATGAAGGGATAAGGATCGAACGCCAGCCCCCAGCGTTCGAGCACCTCGGAATTGAGCAGCATCCAGCCGAGCAGCACCAGCGAAAAGACGATGATGAACCCCCACGATCCGCCGACCGCCGCGACCTTGTCGGCCAGCCGGTCGCCATAGCTGGCCTGCGCGTCCTCGATATCGGCGGCGTCGCGGCTGCTCGGCGCACGCGCGGCGATCGCTTCAACGACGCGCCGTTCTTCGGCATCGAGCTGGTCGAACGCGCGGCCCAGCAACCGCAAGGACAGATCGTTGAGATGCGTGACCGCGTTCATCGGGCTCCTATCAGACCCAGCGCCAGATGCCGGCGACCATGTAACCAAGCGCACCATGCGCCCAGGTCGCGGCAATCCAAAGCACTATTCCGCCCAAGAGGGCATGCGGACGCGGGATCGCGTCGCCCCACGGCGATTGGCCCGAAACCTGCCGCGCATAGGGAATGAAGCTCGTGCGCGCCGCCCAGCCGCGCCAGGCATCGCCCATCAAACGCGCCTTTTTCGTATCCTGCCCCGCCGACCCGACGAGCGCGAGAAAGGCGATGATCGCCGACAATATGATCTGGCCCGGCGTCGGCATCACCATCGCATGCGCCACCGCCCAGAGCGTAAAGCCCCACATCATCGGGTGCCGCGTGATCGCGAATACGCCGCGCGGCGGCGCCCCGGCGGCCTTTTCGGCGCCCGGTGCGGGCAGCGCCGGATTACCGATGAGCGATCCCATGAACAAGATGCTCGCAAAAAGCACAAGCAGCGACGCGACCGTCCAAAGGCCGTCGCCGACCGCCCACAACGGGGGTTCGGGCGGCATCCCGCGCCACGCCTGCACCACCATGATCAGCGTTGCGATCGCGACGATCGAGTAGACGATCTGGAACCCCCGCTCGCCCAGCCGCCCCGCAAGCCCCGCGCGCAGGGGGTGCGACAGCAAGAGGTGCGAACCGACGAACAGCACGCCGGTGACGACCAAGAGCGATATCGGTTGCATGGTCCATCCTTCCCGGCCCCGGTGATCCCGCCGGCGGCAGGCGACTCGCGGCCTCATGCCGGCACCATCCGCTACAAAGATAACAGTGTCAACATAGAGGTGGAGACGAGGCAGGCGCCGCCGAGCCTGCCCGTCGCTAGCGGTCGTAAGCCTTGGGCAGCGTCCCTTCCTGCGGGGTCCGGTAACGATCGCGCAGGCGGTCCTGGCGAGTCGTGAGCGATTGCGCCTTGCCGTCGATCCAGATGGCGGTCGGGCGGCTGCCAAGCTCTAGCGGATCATTGTCCCAGATCACGACGTCGCCGGCGCGGCCCGGACGCAGCGACCCGATGCTGCCTTCCATGCCGACCGCGCGTGCGGGCACGCTGCTGATCGCGGCGAAGGCCTGATCCCAGGTCATTCCGCTCGCGCCCGGGACGCGCGCCAGCCCGACAAGATTGCCTGCATATTGCGTCGCATAGCCCATCTTGTGCGCGTCATCGTCGTCGAACACACCGACCGACACCTCGACGCCCGCGGCCTTGAGCCGCCCCGCGTTCGACTGCGTCGCCGCCAGCCGCTCGAAGCTGTCGGGCAGATCGCTGAGCGGCGAGACGAGCACCGGCACCTTCGCCGCGGCAATCTCGTGCGCGACGAGCCAGCCGTCGGTCACGCCGACCAGCACCAGCTTCAGCGCCGGGAACTCTTGCCTGAGCTTCAGCACATTGACGATGTCGGCGGCGCGATCGACGCGGACGAACAAAGGCGTCGTGCCGTCGATCACGCGCACCAGCGCCTCGGCGTCGGCGCGCTGGAGCATCGCATCGTTGCCCCATTCGGCCAGCGTCGCGGGGTTCCGCGCATAGCTGCGCGCCGCGAGCAATTGTTCGCGGAAGAGCAGGAAGGTCGCCGCACGGCTGCCCCCGGCCTTCGACGCGCCATCCTCCCCGAACGCGACATATTGCAGCGCGCGCGGCTTGGTCACCATGTCCATGTCGTCGGCGAGGTCGACCACCGCGCCCTGCCCGGCGAACAAATTGCTGCTGCCGCCCGGCGCGACGATCGCGCGCGTCACGCCCGACGCGCGGTTCACCGCGACGGGCGAGCCCATCGGGTTCAGCGCGGGCGCGATGTCGAGCCCCGCCGAAAAGCGCGTGCGCGGCGCCGAGCGATCGTTGGTTCCGCTGACCGCGTCGACCTCGGTCAGCCCGACGCGGCTGAACGCCGCGACGATCCCCGGGGTGACATATTTGCCCTCCGCATCGACACGCTCGATGCCCGCGGGCACCGCAACGCCCGCGCCCGCCGCGACAATTTTGCCGCCGCGCACGACGACGGTGCCGCCCTCAACCGGCGCGCTGCCGTCGCCGATGACCAGCTTGGCATTGACGATCGCCACATCCTGCGCCGCTGCGGGAAGTGCGATCATGGCGGCGGCGGAAAGAAGAAGCGCGCGCATCATTTCACGTCTCCTTCACCCGGCTGACCCAGTTCGAAATCGCTCACCGGACGCCGTTTCGGATCGTTCGCGTCGAACATCAACGCGCCGTCGATCCACACTTTTTCGGGCCGCGTATAGGCGCTGAACGGATTGCCGTTCCACAGCACCACGTCGGCCATCTTGCCGGGTTTCAGGCTGCCCGTCTGGTCGGCAATACCCAAGGCTTTGGCGGGATTATACGACAGCCAGGTCCACGCCATTTCGTCGCTGACATCGATCCCGATGCGGCGCCCGGCGGCACGCGCTTTCGCCGCTTCCTGATTCAGCCGCTGGATCTGGTTCGCGTCGTCCGAATGGACGATCGTGCACGCGCCGGCATTGTAGACCAGCGGGATATTCTCGTTCACGCTGTCGTAGGCTTCCATCTTGAAGCCCCACCAGTCGGCCCACATCGCCGAACAAATGCCTTCCTTCGCGAGGACGTCGGCGATCTTGTAGCTTTCGACCGCGTGGTGAAAGGTCGACACCTTGTAACCAAATTCCTTCGACATATCGATCACCAGCGCCATTTCGTCGGCGCGGTAGCAATGATTGTGCACCAGGATCTCGCCCGCCAGTACGCCGGCGAGCGTTTCCATCGCCAGGTCGCGCTCGACGGCTTTCCCGTCGTCCATCTTCTTCTTGTACGCTGCCGCCTTCGCCCAGGTCGCGCGGTTGACCGCGAAATTGCCCATGCGGGTCGAGGGCATCCGCCCCTTGCCGCCATAGACGCGCTTCGGATTCTCGCCGCACGCCATTTTGAGGCCATAGGGTGCGCCGGGGAATTTCATCCCCTGCACGGTGCGCGAGGGAACGTTCTTGAGCGTGATCGAGCGCCCGCCCATCAGATTCGCGCTACCGGGCAGGATCTGAAGGGCGGTCACGCCGCCGTTCGCCAGCGCACGACTGAAGCCGGGGTCCTGTGGCCACACGCTATGTTCGGACCACACTTCGGGCGTCGTCGGCGACGTCGCCTCATTGCCGTCCGAATGCGCATCGACCGACGGCGAGGGATAGTCGCCAAGGTGGCTGTGGATGTCGATGATGCCGGGGGTGAGATATTTGCCGGTGCCGTCAATGACGTCGGCGTCGGTCGGCAGCTCCATGTCGGGGCCACCTACCGCCGTGACCTTCCCGCTCGACATCACGATCGAGCCATTGTCGATCCGCCCGCCCTCGCCGTCGAAGATGGTGACGCCCTTCACCACCGTCAGACGGGTCGGATATCCCTTGTAGGTCGACGGATAGGGATCCTTATCGAACTTGGCCGGCTTCGCGGCGGGTGCGGCAGGCGCATCGCCCGCCGACTTCGCCTCGCCCCCGGTCGCCGCGCAGCCGACGAGCGCCAGCGACACCGCAGCCAGCAGGCTGCCCTTCACGCCCCGGATCATCGATTACGCCCCCTTGGGTTCGGGATGAACGCCGGCGCCCTGCGGTTCGGCCAGTTCGCTCTCGCCTGCAAGATCCTCGGCATCGCGCAGCGTGTCGAGATGCATCAGCTTCTTGATCAGCGGCGACACGACGATCACCAGCACGCCAAAGCCGATGGCCCACAGACCGATCGTGCCATAGACGTCGAGCACCAGCGCCTTGCCGGCGCCCTCGCCGCTCGCCTTTTCCGAACCCGTCGCCGCCGCGATCAGACCGGCAGCGAAATTGCCGGTCGCCGATGCGAAGAACCAGGTGCCCATGATCAGCGACGCCATATGCGCCGGCGCCAGCCGGTTCATCGCGCTGAGGCCCACGGGCGACAGGCACAGCTCGCCGGTCGTGTGGAGCAGGTAGATCAGGAAGATGAACAGCACCGGGGTCGCATTTTCGAGGCCCGCGGCTTCGGCGCCCCATTTGAGGATGAAGAAGCCGAGCCCGAGCTGGAGCATCGCAAGGCCGAACTTGGCAGGCGCCGAAGGCTCCCACCCGCGGCGGCCGAGCCAGGTCCACAGCGCCGCGAAGACGGGGGCAAAGAGGACGATATAGCCGGCGTTGAGCGACTGGAAGACCGACGCCGGAACGCCCGCGCGGTCGACATAACGGTCGGCGAACAGGTTGAGCGACGAACCCGCCTGTTCGAACAACGCCCAGAACAGGATCGACCCGAGGATCAGGAACATCGCGGCGAAAATACGGTCGCGGTCGTGGGGCGGCAGTTTCACGACCGCGGTGAAGACGACATAGAGAACGAGCGCCGCGCCCGCGACGCCGAGCAGCGTCCCGACAAGCGCCTGATTCTGCACCATCCACCAGCAGACGCCGACCGCCAGCAGGCCGATGATATAGAGCAGCCACTCGAACTTGATGCCCATGACGGGCTGCGCCAGCTTCGCCGGATCTTCGGGTTCGCCGCGGCCGAGCAGCAGCGGTTTGCCCCAGATGAAGACGATCAGACCGAGCAGCATGCCGAAGCCCGCGGCGCCGAAGCCATAGGACCAGCCATAGGTTTCACCGAGATAGCCGCAGAGCAGCGAACCGAGGAAGGCGCCGAGGTTAATCCCCATGTAGAAGATCGTATAGGCGCCGTCGCGGCGCACGTCGGTGCGCGGATAAAGCTGGCCGACGATCACCGAGATGTTCGCTTTCAGGAAGCCCGAACCCACGATGATGAAGGCGAGCGCGAGCCAGAAGATGCTGAGGCTGGCCGGATCCTGCCCGCCATCGCCCTCGAATCCCATGATGAAATGGCCGAATGTCAGTAATATGGCGCCATAGGCGACCGCTTTTCGCTGCCCCAGCCAACGGTCGGCAAGATAGCCGCCGAGCACCGGGGTAATATAGACCAGCGCCGTATAGGCGCCATAGATCACGCCCGATTCACTGTCCGAGAACAGCCAATGCTTGGTCAGGTAGAAAATGAGCAGCGCGCGCATCCCATAATAGGAAAAACGCTCCCACATTTCGGCGAAAAACAGGACAAAAAGGCCCTTCGGGTGGCCGAGAAATGTCCCGGCGGCATCCCCGTGCTGGGCATAGGCTTTGGTCATGGCGACCCTTCCCTGGAATATGATGTTGGCCCCGGGAAACGGGGCGGCTGGCCGTAACACTAGCGTCAAAATTGCGTATGGGAAGAATCTAATTGCGCGCGAAACCATCGCGATCGGGCCGGATTCTGTTGCGAATGATTCGCAACACTTGCGCAAAGCCTCGCAAAAGGCCACATGGCGCGCATGTTCAACGACCGCTCCTCACTCCTCGCCTACCTCGCCACCCGACGTTCGGGCAAGGCCCGCGATATGATATCGCCGGGCCCCGACGCCACGCAGCTCAGGGACATCATCGCCCTCGCGCTGCGCACCCCCGACCATGGCAAGCTCGCGCCCTGGCGCATCGTCACCGTTGCCGACGACCAGCGCGACGCTTTCGCCGCGCTGCTCAAAAATGCATGGGTCGCCGAAAATCCCGGTGCGGCGGGGATGGACCTGTCGGCACTCGACCAGTTTGCGCATCAGGCACCGACGCTGCTCGTGCTGCTTTCGACGCCGGTCGCGGGCAGCAAGATCCCGGTCTGGGAGCAACAGATGTCGGCGGGCGCCGTTGGCATGAACCTGCTCCACGCCGCGCATGCGCATGGTTTCGTCGGCAGCTGGCTCACCGGCTGGGCCGCCTATAATGCCGATGTCGCTGCGGCCTTCGGTGCGGGCGACGGCGATACGATCGTCGGCTATTTCTTCCTTGGCACCGCCGGCCGCGCGCTCGACGAACGCCCGCGCCCCGAATATGACGATACTGTCTCCACTTGGGAAATTTAATTTCGTCTATGCGGTATACGTTGTAACGGAACGCATTTGACTGTGCTGCTGTCTTATGGCATTAAGGCGGCATGCTCGATCAGTCCAAACCCGTGTACCAGCGCCTGCGCGATGTCATCGCCAATGCGATCCTCGACGGCAGTTTTCGCGACGGCGACATGCTCCCGTCGGTCCGCTCGCTTGCGGCCGACGAAGGCGCCAACCCGCTGACGGTCGCCAAGGCGTACCAGACGTTTCAGGACGAAGGACTGGTCACGGTCAAGCGCGGGGTCGGCATGTTCGTCGCCGAAGGCGCCACCGAGCGCCTCCGCGACCTGATGCGCGAGGATTTCCTTACCAATGTGTGGCCCCCCGTCGCCCAGCAGATGCGCCGCATCGGCCTCGACGCGCGGACGCTGCTCGATTTGACCGAGGCGTAAAGCTGCCATTTCTGCTTTGGGGTGGGAAGCGGACTTCACCCGACGACGTAGCCAGCTTCCCGCAGCTCGCTTAGGAAGTGTTTCCAGTAAGGCTGCCACGGTTCGAGAGCATCGTTGATGCAAGTTCGCTCTACCTGCAAAAAAGCGGCTTTCTGACCAGTTCGCCATTCGGCCGTTATACTGACGCTCACCTTGGGACTTTGCAGCCCTAAAGTAACGTCGCGAATGCCACGGCCGTCATCTCCCGCGACACCCCACGTGGTCATCCCGATTTTGGGTGCAACAAGCTCAAAGCGCTGTTCCAGCGCTTCGATATCTCGAGTGGGTAGCGCCACTCGGGCCGTCGCAAGAACTTGCTCTCTCTTCGGATTGCTACACCTTGTTGAAGTAGCGCGGGCTTCGGGAGCGATCAATGCGACCGCTATAGCTATCATTAGCCAAACTTTCATTCACGGCTCTCCCGATGCCGCGTCGCATCGACGCGAAGGCGACATTATGGTCGAAGTGCCAAACGTCAGCAATCGGTCGAAACCCGTCGCCCCCGGCCTACCGGCCGATCTGCGCCGACTTGTCGCGTAAATCTGCTGCCGCCCGGCGGTCGCCACGCCGGTCGAGCAGGCTCGCATAAAATTCCATGATCCCGGCATTGAGCGGCTGCAACCGGTAGGCCCGATCGATCAGCGGCAGCGCGCGCCCATCGTCGCCCTTCGCGGCCCAGGCGCGCGCCAGTTCGCGCAGGATCACGACATCGCGATCGCCGATCCGGCTGCGAACCCGTTCGAAATAGGCGATCGCCTGGTCCCAGCGTTCCAGGTCCATTGCCAAATGCCCCGCCAGCCGGTCGGCGGCGATACTCGATGGCTGGCTGTCGCGCAGCGCAAGGATGGCCGCGCCCGATCCGGCCACATCACCCGCCCGGAACAAGGCATTGGCAAGCCGCAGCGTCGTCCGCTCGCCCGCGTCGAGGTCGCGCGCCGCGCGATAGGCCTGCACCGCAAGCTCGTATCGCCCGCCGGCGAGCGCCGCGTCGCCGAGCAGGATATGCGCGTCGGCAACGCCGCGGTTCGCGTCGCGCAGCCGCATCGCGCGCTCGATCGCGCGGCTGCTGTTCCCGCTCGATATATCGGCCGAAATCGCCGGGATCACTTTTGCCGGATCGAGCGGCGCGGCGTCGGCCGCCATCGTCAGCAGGCCATAGTCGTTGTTCGCGGCAAAGGGCAGCGCCTCCCCGCGTGTCAACATGGCAGCGCGCGCAAGATAATCGGCAGCCTCGCCACCCCGCCCCAGTTCGGAGGCGGCGCGCGCGGCGAGCAGCAGCGACCAGCTATCGGCATCGGGCCGGTCGACGATCGGCGTCAGCGCCTCGATCGCGCCGTCGGCATCGCCGTCGGCCCAGTTGGCGGCGGCGAGGATGCGGTGCGCGGTGAAGTTCTGCGGCTGCTGCGCGATCAGCCGGTCGGCCCAGGTCGCGGCCACCGCTTCGCCGCCCAGTTCGAGTTCGACGATCGCGCTCAGCAGCATGAACGACGGCTGGTCGTCGAGTTCGCCGCGCGTCCGTTGGAGCAGGCTGCGCGCCAGCCGGTAATTGTCGGCGCGTGCCGCGAGCACGGCCTGCAGGTAAAAGAGGCGCGGATCGCGCGGGACGAGCGTCGCGGCGTGGCGCAGCGCGCCGAGCATGTCGCGATACCGGCCAAGGTCGCCTAGCGTCGCCGCCTGTTCGATCAGCGCGTCGGCATTGTCCGGATCGGCCGCCAGCGCGCGGTCGTACCAGTCGAGCGAGGCGTTGAGGCCATCTTCGGTGCGGACGAGATTCGCCTTGAACGCCAGCGCGGCGCTGTTCGCCTTGTCGAGTTCGATCGCATAATCGACCGCGTCGCGCGCGCCGAGCGTGTCGGCATTGGCATCGCGGAACCGCGCGACATCGACCCAGAGCGCGGCGTTGCGCGGCAGTTCGTGAACCGCGCGATCATAGGCCTCGCGCGCCGCGCCAAGGTCGCCGTTTTCCAGATGGACGTCGCCCGCGACCCACGCCGCCTCGCCGATCATCTCGGGAATGATCGGCCCGGCATCGATCGTCTGGAGCGCCCGCGCCCCCTCGCCCTGCATGGCATAGGCGCGCGCGAGCAGCGGACGCAGCGCCGCGTCTTTCGCGCCGGCCGCCAGCGCGCCCTTGACCGCCGCCTCGGCGCCGACACCGTCGCCCAGCCGGATCGCGACGCGCGCCAGTTCGACGCGCTCGGCGATCGCCTGCGGATTGTCGCGGATCGCCTCCTGCAATTCGGCGCGCCGCTCCTCGAACGCGCGACGCGGCGCTGCGGCGCCGCCCCCGTCGCACCCCGCGAGCAGCGCTGCGATCAGCAGCGTGCCGGTCCAAGAACGGCGCAAGCGCACTCAGGCCTGCATCCGATATTGTTTGAGCAGGTCGTACAGCGTCGGCCGGCTAATCCCGAGCAACTTGGCGGCGAGCGAGATATTGCCCTCGCTCTGCGTCATCGCGCGGCGGATCGCGACGCGGTCGGCCGCCTCGCGGGCGCTGCGCAGGTTCAACCACGCCTCGTCGGCTCCCTCGCCGCTTTCACTGCCCGCCATATCGAGGTCCTCGCGCATCACCAGCTTGCCGTCGGCCATGATAACGGCACGCTTGATGCGATTTTCAAGCTCGCGCACATTCCCCGGCCAGCGCGCCTCGTCGATCGCCTGCAACGCATCGGGCGCAAATCCCCGCACGCCGGGGTTCATGTCGGGCGCATATTGATGGAGGAAGTGCCGCGCGAGCAGCACGGCATCGCCCGGCCGCTCGGCCAGCGACGGAATCCTCACCACCATTTCGGCAAGCCGGTAATAGAGATCGTTGCGAAAGCTCTGTTCGGCGATCATCGCGTCGAGGTCGCGATGCGTCGCGCAGACGATACGCGTATCGACCGCGATCGGCTTGCGCCCGCCGATGCGCTCGATCGTGCGCTCCTGCAGAAAACGCAGCAGCTTGACCTGGAGCGGCAACGGAATGTCGCCGACCTCGTCGAGGAACAGCGTCCCGCCATGGGCGAGTTCGATCTTGCCCTCGGTCGTCTTCACCGCCCCGGTGAACGCCCCCTTTTCATGCCCGAACAGCTCGCTTTCGAGCAGGTTTTCCGGGATGGCGGCGCAATTGATCGCGACGAACGCGCCGTCGCGCCGCGCGCTCGCCTCGTGCAGCCCGCGCGCAAGCAGCTCCTTGCCTGTCCCGCTCGCGCCGAGCAGCATGACCGACACGTCGAGGTTCGCGACGCGTTCGATCGTGCGCGCGACTTTCAGCATCTCGGGCGCGCCGGTGATCATCCCGCCCAGCACGCGATTGTCGCTCGCCCCCTGCTGCGCCAGCCGGGCATTTTCGGCTTCGAGCTCGCGCACATGAAAGGCACGCGCGACGATCAGGCCTAGTTCCTCGATATCGATCGGTTTCTGGTAGAAATCCCATGCCCCGCTGGCGATCGCCGTTAGCGCGCTCGCGCGCTCGCCATGCCCCGATACGACGATCACCTTCGTATCGGGTTTCGCCTCGAGGATTGCCTTCAGCGTCCGGAACCCCTCGCGCGTCCCGTCGGGATCGGGCGGCAACCCCAGATCGAGCGTGACGACCTCGGGCTCCTCGGCGCGCAGCAATTCGATCGCCGCGTCATGGTCGCCCGCGACGAGCACCCGATAATCTTCATAGGCCCATTTGAGCTGCGCCTGCAGCCCGGGGTCGTCCTCGACCACCAGCAATGTGCGGATGTCGGCCTCCGCCCCCTTGGTTCCCGCACTCATTTCGATCCCACTTTCATCATGCGCGGGTCGACGCCCGCTTCGCCGTGCGCGCCCGCGAGCGGCAGCCACAGCGTGAAGTCGCTACCCTGCCCGGGCGCGCTCGCCACTTCGATCGCGCCGCCCATTGCCTGGGCGATCTGCAAGGCTTCAAAGGCGCCGAGCCCGAATCCCGCGTCCTTCGTCGACACGAAGGGTTTGAACAATTCGTTGCGAATGAAATCGCGCGTCATGCCGCATCCCTGGTCGATCACGTCGATCCGCACCCGCCCCTGTTCGGCGACCGCGACAAGCTGCACCGGCGTTTCGGGCGCCGACGCGTCGATCGCATTGGTGACGAGGTGCTGGACGACCTGGCGGATCGATCCCGCATCGCCCCAGGCGGCAAGCCCCGCCTGACACCCGACGAACAGTTCGCGGCGCGGACGCACCTCGGCGGCAACGTTGGCCAGCAACGGCTCGATCAGCACGCGCCCGGCCTCCGCGGCGGGACCCCGCTCGCGCGGCGACAGGCGGACGAGCAGGTCCGAAAGCCGGCCCGCCGAAATCTTCAGCGTTTCGACCATGTCGGCGCGAAAATCGGGTTTGTCGGCATGACGTTCGGCGTTGCGCGCGAGCAGCCCGATCTGGCTCGCCAGATTCTTGATGTCGTGCATGATGAAGGCAAAGCGGCGATTGAACTCGTCGAAGCGCCGCGCCTCGGACAGCGCCTGCTGACTCTGCGATTCGGCCAGGTAGCTCGCCGCCTGCTGGCCCGCGATGCGCAGCACGTCGAGGTCTTCCCAATCGAGCGCGCGCGACACCGGCGGACGGTGGAGCACGACGACCGCGATCATCCGCTGGTAATGCACGACGGGCACCACCACCCACGCGCGATGGTCGGCGACCAGCCACTCGGGGATCGCAAGGTCCTGCGCCGGCTGGCCGCGCCGCTGGGCGTCGAGATCGACGATATGCCGCGTTTCCTGCAACATGAACGCCGATCGCAATGACAGCGCCGCATCCTCGTCGATCCCCGCCGGCCAGTGCCATTGTTCCGCGACGCGAAAGCCGCCCGTAGCCGCCGGCAGCATCAGCAACGCACCGGGGCTGCCCGTCAGTTCGGCGAGCGCCTTTGCGACGCGGCGGTAAAGATTGCCGTCGTCTTCGCCGTCGCCCTTGGCCCCCTGCCCCAGCGTCGCCGTGAACCGCATCCATTCGGTGCGATAATCGTAGCGATGCTCGAAAAAATGCTTGGAAATCATGACCGACAGCCACGCCCGCGCGCGGTCTGAGGCCCATAATATGCCGCCGGTCCCCAGCGCCACGACCAGCGACGTCGCCTGCGCCAGTTCGGCATAGTCGCCGCCGATCATCCGCGCGACGGCGCCGGTCAGCCCGATCAGCACCAGATAGGCCGCACCGCCAAGCAGCAGCAGCGTCCGCATCGCGGCGGTACGCGACAGCTGCATCCGCTCGCGGCCGGCGTCCATCGCCGCGACGACATAGGTCGGCAGGACGAGCAGCGCGACGGCCGGCAACAGCTGGATCAGCGTCGATGCCGTCTCGCCCGTCAGCGCGCCGATCAGCTGGACATTGAGCTCATAGGCCCACAGCATCGCAAAGCCGCCGGCGACCGCCATCACCGGCATCCGCTGCCCCGCCCCGGCGCGGCGCACGCCGCTGTCGACGATCAGCAGCCCGCCGACCGCGACCAGCATCGCGCCGACGGTCAGCGTCGACGTCATCCACGGGAAGGCCCCCGCCCCCGCGCGCAAATAGGCCGCGCCGCCGAGCAGCAACGCGAACAGGTCGATCGTCACAAGCATCCACAGGATCACGCGCTGCGGCCGCGACATCGGCGCGGTCGCCGACCAGAAGGTTCCCGACAGCCAGAACAGCATCGCGAGATCGCGGAGCGACTGGACGACAAGCGCCTGCGACGATCCCGGCGCAAAGGCATAGAGCGCGCCGCACCAGATCGCGGTCGCCGCCGCCGCCAGCGCCAACCGGCGGGGCACGGGCATCGGCGCCGCCATGCGCGCCGGCGATCGCGCCAGCAGCCACAGCGCGGCCCCGGCAAAGCCCGCGAGGGCCAGCATCGACAGGGATTGGGACAGGCCCGCCAGCGCGGTCATGGCGTCAACGCGCGCCGTCCGGCCACAGCACGACGCGCACCGTCTGGAGCAGGATCAACAGGTCGAGAAACGGCGAATAATTTTTGGCGTAATAAAGGTCATATTCCAGCTTGACCCGCGCGTCCTCGACCGACGCGCCGTAAGGATAGTTGATCTGCGCCCAGCCCGTCAGTCCCGGCTTCACCATATGGCGTTCGGCATAATAGGGCAGCTTCTGTTCGAGCTCCTCGACAAAGCTCGGCCGTTCGGGGCGCGGACCGACGAAGCTCATATCGCCTTTCAGCACGCACCAGGTCTGCGGTAGTTCATCGATGCGCAGCTTGCGGATCACCCGGCCCACGCGCGTCACGCGCGGGTCGTTCTCGCTCGCCCACACCGCCTTGCCTTCCGCTTCGGCGTCGGTGCGCATCGACCGGATCTTGAAGATGTCATAGGTTTCGCCGAACAGCCCGACGCGCGGCTGGCGATAGAAAACCGGCCCGCGGCTGTCGAGCTTCACCGCGATCGCGGCGACGATGACGATCGGCAGGCCGATCACCAGCACGAGCAGGCTGGCGAGGATGTCGAACAATCGCTTGCCGACCTTGGAAATCCGCTGTCCCGCCGAAAAGCCGTCGGAAAAGATCAGCCCGCTGGGGTTGGTCGTCGCCAGGTCGACGCGTCCCGTTTCGCGCTCGATAAAGCTCGCGATATCGTTGACATGCACCCCCGTCGTCTTGACGCGCAGCAAATCGTTCAGCGGCAGGGCGTTGCGCCGTTCCTCGAGCGCGAGGACGACTTCGCCCGCGCGCAGCGCGACGACATGGTCCGACAGATTCTCGATCGCCTCGCGCGGGATCGCGCCCGGAACCGCCTTTTCGATTCCGCTCATCGCGACGAAGCCGACCATCTCCAGCCCGCTGCCGGGTTCGCTTGCCAGCGCCGCGAGCCGCGCCGCGCGCGGTCCCGCACCCAGCACGAGGATACGGCGGCGAAAGGCGTCGGCGCCCGCCGACTGGGTAAGCGCCAGCCGGATGACGAACAGCGCGGCGATCGCGAATATCATCGCATAGAGGCTGTTCGCGCGCCACAGCGTCGCGGTCGGCAGCAGGAACCCCAGCACCGACAGGAAAATCACGCCCAGCGAAATCGCCGCGAGCAGGCGCGCGGTGGCAAAGCGCATCGACCGCAGGCCCTCGTTCCCGTACATCCCCGTCGCCATCATCGCGAGCGAGTTGGCGATGCCGAAGGTGACGAGCGGCAGCCAGCGGTCGCCCAGCGGTCCGGCGTCGAACCCTGCCTGACGTGCATAGAGATGCCACGCCCCCTCGGCCGAGAAGAGCAGCGCGACAAATTCGATCAGCGCCAGCCAGACGACGGCGTGCGGGACATAATGTTTGAACAGCCGGAACATCGATCGCGGGACCCTTTCGCCCGCGCGATACTACAGCCGAGGCGTCAACTGTCGGTTAATTTTACACTTATCATTTGTCCCGCCGGCGACGAGATGCTGGCCATCTCAAGCGCTTCGCCCACATCTTATCGCTTGCCCCCCCGGCATCGCGCGATAGACCTGCCGAATGACCTTGATGATCCAGCCCGTTATCCTGTGCGGGGGTGCCGGAACGCGCCTCTGGCCCGAATCGCGGGGGACGCGCGCCAAGCAGTTCCTGCTTCTTCACGGCCAGCGCAGCCTGTTCCGCCAAACCGTCGAACGCACCCCAGCCGGTCCCGATTTCCTGCCTCCCGTCGTGCTGTGCGGCGACGGCCATGTCGCGATGGTCCGCGAACAGATGGGTGACCGCGAGGAACAACTGCTCGTCGAACCGATGCCGCGCAACACCGCCGCAGCGATCGCGCTGGCCGTTGCGCAGGCCGACGCCGATACGCTGCTCCTCGTCATGCCGAGCGACCATGTCATCGCCGACGTCGCGGCTTTTCACGCCGCGATCGCCAAGGGGGTCCGCCTTGCGCAACGCGACTGGCTCGTCACCTTTGGCATCACCCCCGATCGGCCCGAAACCGGCTTCGGCTATATTGCCGCGGGCAAGCCGCTCGGCGAAGGCGGCGAAAATTGGGGCTTCGCGGTCGACCGCTTCGTCGAAAAGCCCCCGCTCGCCGACGCCGAGGCGATGCTCGCCGCGGGCGGCTACAGCTGGAACGCCGGGATTTTCCTTTTCCGCGCGGCGCGGATGCGCGACGCGATGCTGACGCATTGCCGCTCGATTTTCGAGGCGGCGGACAAGGCGATCGCCGCCGGCATGCGCGACGGCGACGCGCTTTATGCCGACGCGATCGAATTTGCGAAAGCGCCCTCGGATTCGATCGATTATGCGGTGATGGAAAAGGACGATCGCGTCGCCGTCGTCCCCGCCGCGATGGGCTGGTCCGATCTTGGCTGCTGGCACACGATCCATGCGCTCGCCGACAAGGACGATGCCGACAATGCGGTCACCGGCGACGCCTTTCTCCACGAAAGCCGCGGCAACCTTGTCCGCGCGGGCGACAAGCGCGTGTCGATCCTCGGCATGGACAATATCGCGGTCATCGTCGACGGCGACGATATATTGGTCATCCCGCTCGAACGGTCGCAGGAGGTTCGCGCCGCGGCAAAGGCGCGCGAATAGATCATGGCATCGCCGCCCTGTTTCGCCGACGCTCCGCTGGGCCTGCTCGACCACGGCCCCAGCGAGCTGCGCGACCGCCATTGCCACGACGACGCCTTTGTCGCGGTCGTGCTCGAAGGCGGTTATCAGGAGGCCGGCGACGAGGGGCGCTGGAACGTCCGCCCCGGCGACGCGCTAATCCACCACGCCTATGAATCGCATCTCGACCGGGTCGAGGCGCGAGGTGCGCGCGTACTCGTGCTGGACCTGCCGGCGCGGCTTGCGGCGACTTCGATCGTCCGCGGGCATGTCGCCGATCCCGACAGCCTCGTCCGGCTCGCCGAACGCGACGGCCGGGCCGCATCGACGCTTTTCGGCGAGATGTTCGTCGCTGACGCACCAACGGCGCTCGACTGGCCCGATATGCTCGCCGACGACCTGCGCCGGCTCGCTCCCTTCGCGCTCGCCGATTGGGCCGACGACAAGGGCGTCCGCCCCGAAACGCTCAGCCGCGGCTTCCGCTCGGCCTATGGCTGCACGCCCAAATCCTATCGCGCCGACGTCCGCGCGCGCGCCGCCTTTGCCGCCGCACGGCTTGGCTGCGAACCCTTCGCCGACATCGCGCATCGCCTGAACTTTACCGACCAGGCGCATATGACGCACGCCGTCGCCGGCCTGACCGGCGCCACCCCCGGTTGGTGGCGGCGACGTCAAATGGATACAAGACAGCGCTGACGCGGCGCCGTTATAGTCTTGCAATACACAGTCAACGGAGACCTCCCCATGCTCGACCGCCGCACCCTGATCGCCACGCTTGCCGCGACGTCCGCCCTCGTGGGCGTCCGCTCGCCCACGCGCGCGATGGTCGCCGACGCCTCCAGCGGCGAAGGCGCGAAGCTCACCGCGCTCTACGAACGCCTCTACGACCGGCTCGTCGATGAAAGCCCCGAATTCGCGACCGCGCTTGGGCTCGACAAGGACGCCCGCCTGCCGCTCAAGGCGAAGCTCGACGACCGTTCTCCGGCGGGAATCAAGAGGAGCCACCAGCTCTATCGCGACGGCCTCACCGAACTGAAAAAGATCGACGTTTCAAAGCTTTCTGGGATGGACCTCGTAAATTACGAAACTTTCCGTGATCCGTGGGAGCATTTCGTCAACGCCTATGACACGTTCGACTACGGCCTCCACAGCTGGCCGGAACCGCATCCGGTGACGCAATTGAGCGGCACATACCGTTCGATCCCCGACTTCCTGATCAACCAGCACAGCATCGCGAACGCCGCCGATGCCGAGGCCTATCTCGCGCGCTGCGCTGATTTCGCGGTGCAGCTCGATAACGAAACGGGCCGCATCAAGGCCGATCATGCGAACGGGGTCATCCCGCCCGATTTTGTCATCGACCGCACGCTCGGCCAGTTCGACCGCATCTGGGGCCCCGCACCCGACGCCAACGGCCTGACGAAGAATCTCGCCGCCAAGACGAAGGACATCCCCGGCGACTGGGCCAAACGCTGCGCCGCACTTATCGAGGGCAAGATCTATCCGGCGATGCGCCGCCAGGCCGATGAGCTCCGCGCCGCGCGCCCGCGCGCCACGCACGACGCCGGCGTCTGGCGCCTGCCAAAGGGCGACGAATATTATGCCTATGCGCTGCGCTATGCGACGACAACGGGCATGTCGGCCGAGGAGGTGCACCAGCTCGGGCTCGACCGCGTCGCCGATCTCAGCGCGCGCGCCGACGCGATCTTCAAGGCGCAGGGCATGACCAAGGGGACGGTCGCCGAACGGATGCGCGCGCTCGGCAAGGATCCGCGCTTCCTTTACCCCAACACCGACGAGGGCAAGGCGAAACTGATCGCCGAGCTCAACGCCCAGATGCAGGCGATCCAGGCGCGCCTTCCCGAAGCCTTCGGGCGCCTGCCCAAGGCGAAGGTCGAGATCCGCCGCGTCCCCGCGGATATCGAGGATGGCGCGACCGGCGGCTATTACCAGATCCCCGCGCTCGACGGCTCGCGCCCCGGCGCCTATTATATCAATCTGCGCGACACCGCCGAAAACCCGAGCTGGACGCTGCCGACGCTCACCTATCACGAAGCCTCGCCCGGCCATCATCACCAGATCGCGCTCGCGCAGGAAGCCGAGGGAATCCCGCGTCTTCGCCGCCTTCCCGCTTATTCGGTCTACACCGAGGGCTGGGGCCTCTATGCCGAGCAGCTCGCCGACGAGATGGGCGTCTATGAAAAGGATCCGTGGGGCCGGCTCGGCTATCTTCAGAGCTATATGTTCCGCGCCGCACGCCTCGTCGCCGACACCGGGCTCCACCATTATAAATGGACGCGCGAGAAGGCGATCCGCTACTATAACGACACGCTCGGCACCCCTGAGCCGTCGAACGTCACCGAAATCGAACGCTATTGCGTCTGGCCCGGTCAGGCGACGAGCTACATGGTCGGGCAGACACGGTGGGTCGCGATCCGCGAACAGGCGAAGGCCGCGCTCGGCGACAAGTTCGACCTGCGCGCTTTCCACGACACCGCGCTGGCAGCGGGCGCCATGCCGATTTCGGTGCTCGAATCGGTGATCACCCGCTGGACCGCCGCGCAAATGGCCTGACGCGGGGCGAGGCCCTTCGCCGGCGCTGGCACGGCGAAGGGATTGCTCCCGGCCGGCACGTTGCATTTTTTCGGCCATTGTTCTTGCGAATGAATATCAATAGCCCTAACGACGCGACCAATTGAGATTGAGTCGCAAAAAAGGGATATGATATGAAACTCGTCCGCACGCTCGCCATGGGCGGCGCCGCCGCCCTCGCCTTCACGGCCGCCGCCGCGCGCGCCGACGAAGCCGTCGAGACTGCCGACGCCGATGCGGTCGCCGGCGAGGACACCATCGTCGTCACCGGCTATACCGGAACCAAGACCGACACCGCGCTCACCGAATTGCCGCAGCCGATCAAGGTCGTCACCGCCGAACAATATGAAGCGCAGGGCGCGATCAGCATCAGCGACACGGTGAAATATGCCGCCGGCGTCCTCGCCAATCCCTATGGCCGCGACACCCGCGTCGACGGGTTCAACGTCCGCGGGCTCGATGCGCTGCAATTCCGCGACGGCATGCGCGATATCTTCAGCTATTATGCCTCGATCACCTCTGACCCCTATAATTTCTCGCGCGTCGAGATCGTGCGCGGCCCGGCTTCGGTGCTGTTCGGGCAGGGTTCGATCGGCGGCCTCGTCAACCTGGTCAGCAAGACCCCCGACTTCGATACGCGCGGCGAAGTGAGCCTTGTTTATGGCAGCCATGACCGCAAGGAAGTGCTCGGCGACATCAACCTCGCGCTCGCCGACAATCTCGCGGTCCGCCTCGTCGGCCGCGCGCGCGATGCCGACACCTATATCGACCACGTCCCCGACGACCGCGTGATGTTCGCGCCCTCGATCCGCTGGCAACCGACCCCCGACACCGACGTCGTGCTGACCGGCCTCTATCAGGAGGACGACACCGGCTCGACCTCGCAATTCCTGCCGATCGTCGGCACCTTCCGGCCCAACACCGTCGCCGGCGCGCAGCTCGATCGCTACACCTTCGTCGGCAAGCCCGGCTGGGACCGTTATGCCGGCCGCTCGCTTCAGGGCGGCGGATCGATCACGCACCGCTTCTCGGACCATGTGCAGCTCAGCCTCAAGGCGCGCTATATCGACAGCGACCTCGAATATAAGACGCACTATGCCGACAGCTATACGAACCCGCAGGATCCCTTCTCGGTCTATGGCACCGACGGGCGCACCATCGGCCTCTATGCCGACGCCAGCGACGCGCGGATGAACGTCTTTTCGACCGACAATAATCTGCAGTTCAATTTCGACACCGGCGCCAATATCGCGCACAAGCTGCTCGTCGGCGTCGACTACAGCTGGAACAAGGTGCAAAAGCGGGGGATTTTCGGCTTCGAGATCGTCGACCTCTACGATATCGACGGCGACGCGTTGCTCGCTTACGAACCCAGCGGCGATTTCACCCCGGAAAGCCAGAAGCAGCTCGGCGTCTATGTCCAGGACCAGATCCGCTTCTTCGACCGCGTCTCGGTCGTGCTTGGCGCGCGCCGCGACCGCGTCACCGGATCGTCGGGGCAGAAGGACAATGCCACCACCTTCCGCGCCGGCATCATCGGCGAGATCGGCGCGGGCATCTCGCCCTTTTTCAGCTACACCGAGAGCTTCCTGCCGGTCGCCGGCCGCATCGAAAACGGCGACGGCACCTTCGGCGATCCCTACCGGCCGCAGACGGGCACGCAGTATGAAGCCGGCGTGAAGTGGCAGCCGACGGCAAACACGCTCGTCACCGCCACCGCCTTCAAGATCAAGGAGCGCAACCGCGTCCTCTATCTTGCCGCCGGCGGCACGGCCCAGTCGGGCGTACTCGATACCAAGGGTTTCGAGATCGAGGCCAGCCACACGCTGCCCGGCAATTTCGAGCTGCTCGCCAATTACGGCTATGCCAAGCTCAAGTCGGAAACCAACACCAGCCTCGACTATATGCCGCGCCACACCGCGTCGTTCTGGTCGACCAAGACCTTCGGCCTTCCCGAGGACGCGCAGCTCCGCCTTGGCGGCGGCGTCGTCTACAGCGGCAAGAGCGTCTCGACGAGCCCGGTGTGGTCGATCGTCACGCCATCGCGCACGACGGTCGATGCGCTGGCCGAGATCAGCTGGACCAATTGGCGTTTCGCGGTCAACGCCACCAACCTGCTCAACAACAAATATTACGCATCGTGCCTGGCGCGCGGCGACTGTTTCGTCGGCGCCCCGCGCAATGTGATGGGAACGATCGGCTATCGCTTCTGATCGTCGGATGGCCGCTGCGCACCCGCGCGGCGGCTATTCGGCCTTCGCCTCCCTCGGCTGCGCCATTTCGGCGCGGTCGCGGCCGTTCGCCTTCGCGCGGAGCAGCGCGGCGTCGGCGGTGCGCACCAGCCGGTCGAACCCGCAATGAACCGGCGCGACCGCGACCCCGACTGACACGCTGATCGGATCGAGATCCTTGCCACCATGCCCGAGTTCCAGCGCCGCGATGCGCGCGCGGATATCCTGCGCACGATCTTCGGCCTGCCGGGACGACAGCGTCGGCAACAGTACCAGAAACTCCTCTCCCCCATAACGAAAGGCCAGCCCCGTTTCGCGGGTCACATTGGCGAGCACCTGGCCGACCGCGCGCAGCACGGCGTCGCCCGCCTCATGGCCATGGACATCGTTGAAACGCTTGAAATGGTCGACGTCGATCATCAGGCAGCCGAGCGGCTCGCCCAAGCGCTCGGCCTGCGCGATCTGCGTCTCGAGCACATGGCCGAGTTGCCGCCGGTTGGCGAGGCCGGTCAGCGAGTCGGCCATCGCCATCTCGCGCAGCGTGTCGCGAAGCTGAAGGTTGGCGATCGCCAGCCCGATATTTTCCGCGAGCATGTCGAAATAGATCATCTGCGCGGCGATCCGTGGCGCCTCGTCCGCGGGCATCTCGAAATAGAGCAGCCCAAGCGTCTCGCGCTGCGCCGTCAGCGGCAAGCACAAGGTATCGATCGGCAGCCCGGTGTCGCGATCGACATGATCGCAGGGCACGTCGACATTGTCGCCGGCGGGGCGATGACGAAGCCCGCGCCGCAGCGCCCAGCAGGATATCGGGGAAAATTGCCCCGCCGACCGAACCGGCCCGAGCCAGCTTCCTGCTTCGACGACAAGGTTGCGCTGTTTGTCGAGCAGGTACAGCCGCCCCGGCAGGCCCGGCGCGATTTCGGGGACGAAACGCTGGACGACCTCCTGCAAGTCGTGAAGCGTGTCGCAACCCTGCATGCGCTGGGTCATCCGCGACAACAGATCGCGCATCATGCGGTCGGCATCGCGTTCGGCTTCCAGCCGCTGCCGCTCGAGGCCGTTTTCGCGGAAGATGCGGATCGCCTGCGCCATGTCGCCAATCTCGTCGATCTGGCTGAATTCGGGCGGCTCGGCGGCATAATCCTGTACCGCAAGCCGGTTGACCACATCGCTCAGCTTCACCACCGGGTGCAGGACGCGCTGCTTGAAAACGAAATAGAGGACGCACAGCACGAGCAGCGCGGTCAGCGCCAGCGCGACCTCGGATATCCGCTTCCACAGCTGCGAAATCTCGGTCGCATCGGCGACTTGCGCGGCGATCCGGCTGTCGAGCCGGTCCTGGAAGCGCTGGATATCGAGTTCGGCGCGGTCGAGCTGCCGTTCATATTCGGCCCCGAACAGGATTTTCCGCGCGGCGGCCACATCGCCGCTCACATAAGCCTTCAGCGCGGCTTCCTGCTCGTCGTGGAGCGTGTCGGCCAGCGCGATCGCCTCCTTCAACGCGCCAAGCTCGCTCGCGGTCGCGCCGGCATTGCCGATATGCGCGATGCGCTCCTCGATCGCCTTCAACGCCGCGACTTCGCTGCGATAGGCCGCCAGATAGGTGGGGTCGTCGGTGTTGACGAATTGCCGCGCCCGGTCGCTCAGCAGGTAGATTTCATTGCCCAATTCGGCGGTCGCGCGGTCGAGGACATATCGTTGCTCGACTGCGGCGCGCTCGCGATCCTGCGCGTTGGACGCAAAGATCATCGTCGTGCTCGACACGATCGTCAACACGACGGTCGCGCCATAGGCCCAGTTGGTGATTGTCGCGAGGCGCATGGGCTTGCCCTAAATGATAAATGCTTGCGGCGGGTTAATCGTCTTACCGGAAAAAACCGGTCGGCCCCGGCGGATAAGGGTTTGCCGTCGGCGCGCTACGCAAGGCCGCGCGGACCGATCGGTCGCCCCTCGCCAACCGCCGCCTCGCGCGCCTCGGGCGGCGCAAGCAAGCGGGCCCGCAGCGTCTCCCAATCGTCGAAACGCCAGAAACTGGGGCTGTCGCGCCCGACGATCCGCGGATGTTCGGCGGAGGGCGCGATCGCACGATCGACGGGCTCGATCTCGGCCAGCATCGCGCAATCGAAAAAAGCGCGAACGACGACATCCTCGTCGGCTTCGCCAGTGCTTCCGACGACAATGCCCAACTCGCCGGTGGACAGCCGGACCAATGTCCCGACCGCATAGATGCCCAGGCTGTCGGCAAAACGGTCGAGCAGCACTGGGTCGAAATGCCCCTCCCACTGCTTCATCGCCGTCAGCGCCTCGCAGGGCGTCCATGCACGCTTATAGGGGCGGTTCGACGTCACCGCGTCATAAACGTCGCAAATCGCCCCCATGCGCGCGGCGAGAGATAGCTCGTCGCCCTTCAGCCCGCCGGGATATCCGGTGCCATCGACCTTTTCATGGTGGCGCAAACAGAGTTCCAGCGCGAGGGCGGGGGCACCCGGCGAACTCGCGAGCAGGCGATATCCGGCGACCGGGTGCGACCGAACCGAACGCATTTCGTCCTTCGATAGTCCGCCGGGCTTGTTCAAAATCTGATCGGACACCGCGACCTTGCCGATATCGTGCAACAGGCCCGCGACCCCAAGATCCTCGACCTGTTGCGGGTCGAGTTCGAGATGACGGGCAAAATTGATCATCAGCGCGCACACCGCGACCGAGTGGAGATAGGTATATTCATCCTTCTCTTTCAACCGGACGAGGTTGATCAGCGCCTTGGAATCGCGCTCGATAGACGCGCCGATCGTGCCGGCGAGCCGGACCATCCGGCGAACCCCGATCGCGCGGCCCAATCGCGCATCGTCGAACATGTCGACCACCGCCGCGCACGTCCGGTCGATCGTCCGCTTTGCCCGGCGACATTCGCCGACATATCCTGTGCGGCGGCGCGACGCTTCGTCCGCGGGCGAGTGCGGCGGCGAAAAGACTGCGGCCGTGCGAACCGGCTTGGCCTTGCCCTGCCCCCGCCCGGAGGCCGGCGCGCGCGCGGCGCGCTGCATTTGCGCCGGTGCGTCGGGCTCGCGGCCGTCGGCGGGCCCGCGCCCGCGCTCGTCGTCGATGATAATCCCGTCGATGTCCGAATTGCGGATCCGGTCGAGTTGCTCCTGCGTTTCGACCCGGAAATAGCGGCGCCAGAACGGATGATCGAACCACGACCCTTCAAAGGCGTGGACGAACATACCGATTTCGACATCCTTCAATTCGATTCGAACAAGCATTTCGGGTCCCGTTGCGGCCGCCTGATCAGCACGCACGCCTCCAGATACGGCACGGCGCGTGCCAATTTAAGCGGCGCTGCAGCTGGGGGATCAATCGCCCGCGAAATCGAACGCCGACACCCCGCGCTCGCCGTCGCGAAAGCGCAGCGGCCGGCCGAGCGGCGGCATCGATCGCTGGACGCAACCGGTGCGCGTGCAACGCCTGCATCCGAGGCCGATCGGCGTCGCGGGGCTGCGCATCAGGTCGAGCCCGCGCGCGGCGACCAGCGGCGCGGCGACCTTCGCGTCGACCCCGACGCACACGGCAAAGCGCGCGGGCGTGCCGCTGCCCGTCGCGCCGGGCGCCGCGACCGAACGCGACTGGGTGAACCAGCGCGAGCCGTCTTCGAGTTCGACAAGGTCGGCGAGGACCTCGCCTGGGCGGGCAAAGGCTTCGTGAATGCCCCACAGCGGGCAGCGCGCGTCGCCTCCCGTCAGCGGCGACTGGCTCGCGCCGGCATAGCGCTTGCTCCCCTGCCCCGCGCGATCGATGCGCAGCATGAAAAAGGGCAGTCCGCGCGCGCCGACGCGCTGCAAGGTCGTCAGCCGGTGCGCGACCTGCTCATAGCCCGCGCCGAAGCGCCGCTGAAGCAGCAGCAAGTCATAACCGGTCGCGTCGCACGCCCGCAGAAAACGGCTGTATGGCATCATCAGCGCCGCCGCGAAATAATGGACCAGATGGCGCTCGAACAGGCGGGCGGCGGCGGGTTCGGCGAACTCGGCGCCCGCGACCAGTGCGTCGATCTCGCCCTTTGCCTCGACCTGTGCCAGTGTCGCCGCTGCCTGGAAGGTGCGCGAGGCGGGCCGCAGCAGTTCGTTCAGCATAAGTTGCCGGGCGTGCCAGTCGAGCCAGCGCAACCGGTCGGGCATCACGTCACTCGGCAATATACGGATGCCCAGTTGGTGCCGCGTGCGTAAACGCTCTGAAATCGTGCCATAAAGATCGCCGCCAGCGAGCCGCAGTTCGTCGGCCAGCTCCTCGGCCTGACGGTCGAGATCGGGGAAATGGTTGCGCCATTTCTCGATCGCGCGGCGCACCGCGGCCACTTCGGGCGCATCGCCTTCGCCTTCCGAACGCTCCTCGGGCGCCGCATCGAACAGCCGCGTAAAGGCGGCGGCGGTCGCGGGGGCGGTCTGCAACCACTCCTCGACCTCCAGCGCGCCGATGCCAAGGTCGGCGAAGCGCGGATCGGCGAGCCGGCGGCGCAACCCCGCCGCGCCCCCCGGCACATCCTCACCGCCGAGGCTCGCGGCGTCGAAACCGAAACGTTCTGCCAGCTTTACCAGCACTGTCGCGCTCAAAGGCCGCTGGCCATGTTCGATCAGATTGAGGTAGCTCGGCGAAATATCGAGCGCCTCCGCCATCGCCGCCTGCGTCATCCCCGCCTCGCGCCGTACCTTGCGTACCGCCGGCCCCGCAAACACCCGTCGCTCCGCCATGAAATGTAACTTTCTTTACTAATTTACATCTCAATTTACACCTTATGGCCGTATTTCACAAATATTATTGACAAAGCTTTTCACTTTCCGCAGCACCTTCGCCAACATCCACCCATCACCTCCTCTCAAGGACAAAGACGATGGGCTACCAAGAAGACATGGCGCAGGCAGGCCGCCTCATTCGCGATTACGACGGCACGTGGGACGGCATCAGCGGCGAAAGCGTCGCCCGCATGCGCGCCCAGAACAAGTTCCGCACCGGCCTCGACATCGCGCGCTACACCGCACGCATCATGCGCGCCGACATGGCCGCCTATGACGCCGACCCGGCGAACTACACCCAGTCCTTGGGTTGCTGGCACGGCTTCATCGCGCAGCAGAAGATGATCGCGATCAAAAAGCATTTCGGCACCGTCAAGGGCCGCTACATCTATCTCTCGGGCTGGATGATCGCCGCGCTGCGCAGCGAATTCGGTCCGCTGCCCGATCAGTCGATGCACGAAAAGACCAGCGTTCCGGCGCTGATCGAGGAGATCTACACCTTCCTGCGTCAGGCCGACGCGCGCGAACTCGGTATGCTGTTCCGCGACCTCGACGCCGCGCGCGCCGAGGGCGACGAACTCAAGGCCAAGCAGGTCCAGGCCGCGATCGACAATCATGAAACGCACGTCGTGCCGATCATCGCGGATATCGACGCGGGCTTCGGCAATGCCGAGGCGACGTACCTCCTCGCCAAGAAGATGATCGAAGCCGGCGCCTGCGCGCTGCAGATCGAAAACCAGGTCTCCGACGAAAAGCAGTGCGGTCACCAGGACGGCAAGGTCACCGTACCGCATGAGGATTTCATCGCGAAGATCCGCGCCTGCCGCTACGCCTTCATGGAACTCGGCGTCGAGGATGGCATCATCGTGACGCGCACCGACAGCCTAGGCGCAGGCCTCACCAAGCAGATCGCCTTCTCAAAGGAGCCCGGCGACCTTGGCGACCAGTATAACAGCTATCTCGATTGCGAAGAGGTCGAAGGCGCGGGCAACCCCGGCGACGTCCTCATCAACCGCGACGGCAAGCTGATGCGTCCGAAGCGCCTGCCCTCGAACCTCTATCAGTTCCGTCCCGGAACCGGCGAGGATCGTTGCGTGATGGATTGCATCGCCAGCCTTCAGAACGGCGCCGACTTGCTGTGGATCGAAACCGAAAAGCCGCACATCGAACAGATCGCTGGCATGGTCGACCGGATCCGCGAAGTCGTCCCCAATGCGAAGCTCGCGTACAATAATTCGCCAAGCTTCAACTGGACGCTTAACTTCCGCCAGCAGGTGTTCGACGCTTGGGAAAAGGAAGGCAAGGACCTCAGCGCCTATGACCGCGCCAAGCTGATGAGCGCCGATTATGACGCGACTCCGCTGGGCGAAGAGGCCGACAACCGCATCCGCACCTTCCAGCGCGACGCGGCAAAGCGGGCGGGCATCTTCCACCACCTGATCACGCTGCCGACCTACCACACCGCGGCGCTCAGCACCGACAATCTCGCCAAGGAATATTTCGGCGACGAAGCGATGCTCGGCTACGTCAAGGGCGTCCAGCGCGCCGAGATCCGCCAGGGCATCGCCTGCGTGAAGCACCAGAATATGTCGGGCAGCGACATCGGCGACGATCACAAGGAATATTTCGCCGGCGAAGCGGCGCTGAAGGCCGCAGGCAAGGACAATACGATGAATCAGTTCGCCGCCTGATACGAGTTCGGCGCGAGGGGCCCGTTGCACCCCCTCGCGCCAACCCTCTTGGCGCGGGGCCAGCGACCCGCCTCGCGCCTCCCGAGCTTTCCTGGGGAGGAAAGCCTGTCCGCCGGAAGCTCTTTGCGCTTCCGGCGGACATTTTTATCGCTGCACCGCCGCCGCCTCGCCGCGCGTCTTTACGAGCGACCAGATGATCCCGCCCGCGATCAGCGCGACGGTGACGCCCAGGCTGACCAACGGCGGAAATTTGTCGCCGCCGAGGATGAAATCGGCGACGAAAATCTTCGACCCGATGAACACCAGCACCAGCGCAAGCGCATATTTGAGGTAATGGAAACGGTGAACCATCGCCGACAGCGCGAAATAGAGCGCGCGCAGGCCGAGAATCGCCATGATGTTCGACGTATAGACGATGAAGGTGTCGGTCGTGATCGCGAAGATCGCGGGCACGCTGTCGACCGCGAACACCAGGTCGGCGAGATTGATAACCACCAGCGCAAGGAACAGCGGCGTCGCAGCCACGACCATCTTGCCTGTTTTCGTATCAGGTACGCGCACGAAGAATTTCTCGCCGTGCAGATCGTCGGTCAGCGGGATGTGCCGCGACAGCCATTTGACGACCGGATTGCCCTTCACATCCATCGGCGTATCGCTCGCGAACAGCATCTTCACGCCGGTAAAAACGAGGAAGGCGGCGAAAATATAGAGCACCCAGCCATATTCGGTGACCAGCGCCGCGCCGCCCGCGATCATGATACCGCGCAGCACGATCACTGCGACGATCCCCCATAGGAGCGCGCGATACTGGTAGCGCGGCGGGATCGCAAAGGTCGTAAAGATCAGCGAGATCACGAAGATATTGTCGATCGACAGCGCCTTCTCGATGAAGAAGCCGGTATAATATTGCAAGCCGGCCTCGCCGCCCTTCGCAGCCCAGACCCACGCGCCGAACGCCACCGCGATGCCGATGTAGAGCGCCGAGAGCTTCAAACTCTCGCCGATCCCCATCTCCTTGTTTTCCTTGTTGAGGATGCCAAGGTCGAAGGCGGTCAGCGCGATCACCAGCGTGATGAACGAAAGCCAAAACCAAGCCGGGGTCCCCAGCCAGTCGGAGAACAGAAATTCCATGATATCTTTCCCTGGATGCGCCGAAAGCGCCGCCTTTCGGCAGCGCTCCCGTCGTCAAATGTCGGTGATCAGCGGGCGAGCGCCGGGCGCAACGCGGGCAAACGCATTGTCAGCGCCGCCAGCCGTTCCTTGACTGCGAGCTTCAGCGTCTTCAGCCGTAGCAGGCGGAACGGATTGGCACCGCGGCGGCGCGCCTCGCGCCGCTCGGCATCGTCGAGTTGGCGATGGAGCTGGGTCAGGCGATAGAAATTGGGAGAAATGGTCATCGAAAAGGGCCTCCTGATTGAGAAATCAAGCAGGTGACGCCGATGCCGCTACCCTCAAAACAGGGGGGAGAAAGGGCCGCAAGCATCGGTGTCACCCGATGCGGTCCGACATCACGTGGCGGGAAATCTCCCGCCGACGCCAGAGGGGCCCGGCCCGCATAGACGTTATGTAGGAAGCGCGCCCGCCGCTTGCAAGTCCCCCCGCCCCGCGCCACGCTGCATTTCTGGAAGGAGCAAACCGATGAGCGTCACCATCGCAAAGGATGGCCCCGTCACGATCGTCACGATCGATCGCCCGGCAAAGCGCAATGCGGTCGACCCGCTGACCGCGCTCGCGCTCCGCGAAGCCTTCGCCGCGTTCGCGAAAGATGCCGGCGCGCGTGTCGCGATCCTGACCGGCAGTTCAGGCCATTTCTGTGCCGGCTTCGACCTCGGCGCGGTCGGCGCCTCGCGCTACGACCCCGACGGCCCGGGGCCGATGGGGCCGACGCGGATGCTACTCGAAAAGCCGGTGATCGCAGCGATCGAGGGGCACGCCGTCGCAGGCGGGCTCGAACTAGCGCTCTGGTGCGATCTCCGCGTCGCGGCGGAAAGCGCGATTTTCGGTGTCTTTTGCCGCCGTTGGGGCGTGCCGCTGATCGACGGCGGCACGGTGCGCCTGCCCCGCATCGTCGGGCAAGGCCGCGCTCTCGACATGATCCTGACCGGCCGCCCCGTCGGCGCGGACGAGGCACAGCGCATCGGCCTTGCCGACCGCGTCGTGCCCGACGGCAGCGCGCTAGCCGCCGCGATCGAACTTGCCAAACAGATCGCCGCCTTTCCGCAAATCTGCATGAACAGCGACCGGTCGAGCGCGTACCCCCAATGGGATTTCGACGTCGAAGCGGCCCTCGCCCACGAAGCCCACGCCGGCGTCATCCCCTTGCGCGAAGGTGCGGCGGTGGGCGCAAAACGCTTTGCCGACGGAGCAGGCCGCGGCGGCAGCTTTGCCGCATTCACGGGAGAATGACCGAGAAGCCATAGAAGGCGGCCCCCCGGGGGCAAGCCCGAGGTGCCAAAGGTTGGGAGGGGGGCATTGCGCGCCCGACGTCTGCAACTTTGCAAGCCCTGAACGCGTGAGGTCCGGCATTTCTTCGAAGCCCCGCGCGATGCCGGTGGTGGAAGCGATCAGGAAACGCGATTAAAGTGAGTCGTTTCCAATCTCTGAAGCTTGTCACTCGACCACACAGTCGTTTCGGTCATGGATTTCTGGTCCTTGGCAACGGTGTAAATGCGCGTTGATACCCGCGCGCCGGCCTTTCCCAGCGTCATGACCAGCGTGTCCGGCGCCGGCTGACGCAGGGCGACGCTATCGATAAAATCCATATTGCCGGTGATGGGCACGGCGACGCCATCGAGCGCGGCGGTCGATTCCGCATATCTAGCGGAGCCGTCCGGCGCGATGATTTCGACCCGCGTTGTCCATTTGCCGTCGTGCGTGGGCCGGAACGTCATCGTCACGCGCTGAGGCCGTTCTTGCTCGGGCATTTGCGACGCGTCGAGCGACCAGCTTCCGGCCAGCGGCGGCTGGGACGCTGCACTTCGAACGGCATTTGATATGCCCATCTGGTCGCTGGAAGGCGGGGCTGCGACCATCAATCCGACGGCCGCCATAGATATTGCGATGAACATGGCGATCATTCCTTTCGAACCGCGAACCCCGATGGCTGCGGTGCGCGCCAAATCTGTCACCGCGCCGCGCGAGCCCGGAAGATCGATATTTTCGTCACAAGTTTTTTGGAGATCCAGAAGCCGCGCCAGTTCGCGGCTGCTACCGACCCCCGTCTTGCGGCGGGCGGAACGCAAACGCTCGTTGATTGAAGTTTCTGATCGGCCCAGCCGCGCCGCGATGGTCTTGACGGTATGCCCTGCAACCAACAGGCGCAGAACTTCCATTTCCCGGTCGGTAAGGCATGCGGACAAGCCAGGAGCAGGTTGATTGGCAGACATGTCCTTCGCTCACCACAGCCCCGCGAACAGGTCCATCCCAATTTATTTGGGAAACGGGCGCGTGGCGCACCGAACATTGCGCCAAGGAAGCGCTGGTGCGCTCCAACCTACCCTTTGGGCATCAGCTTCATCGTCATCGCTGTTAGCGCTTCGGTCGCGGTCGAGATCACTGCGGGGGCGTCGGGCGCCCAGAAGGGCGAGTGCAGGCTGGGCAACGTCCGGCCATCCTTCTTCGCTGCATCATATTCGGCCTGCGGCACCCCGCCGACCCAGACGATCAGGCTCTTGATGCTCTTGTCCTCACGGCCGAAGCGGCCGAAATCCTCGCCGCCCATCACCGGCGGCATCTGCACGACCCGGTCGTCACCAAACCCGGCCTTCAGGAACGTCGCCATCTCCTCGGTAAAATCGGGGGTATTGAACGTCGCTGGCGTATATTCTTCACGTTGCACCGTGACGACCGGCATCTTGTCGTCCGGCATCCCGGCGGCGATCGCCTCTCCCTTCGCGATGCGCGCGATGCCCTCCAGCAGGTGATCGCGCACCTCGTCGGTGTAGCTGCGCACTGTCAGCTGCAACTTTGCCTCGTCGGAAATGATATTATGCTTCGCGCCAGCGTGAAAGCTGCCAACCGTGACCACCGCACTGTCGAGCGGGCTGATCTCGCGCGATACGAGCGTCTGGAGCGCGCCGACGATGCGGCTCGCAAGCACGATCGGGTCTTTCGTCGTCTGCGGATAGGCGCCGTGACCGCCGACACCCTTTACCGCTATATCGACGCTGTCGACATTGGCGAGTGCATAGCCTGGCGTATAGCCAATCTTGCCCGCGGGAAATTGCGCGGCGTCGTGAAACGCAAGGGCATATTGCGGCTTGGGAAAGCGCGTGTAGAGCCCGTCCTCGAGCATCATCCGCGCGCCCGCGCCGCGCTCTTCGGCGGGCTGGCCGATCATCACCAGCGTGCCCGACCACTTCGCCTTGTTCGCCGCCATCAGCCGCGCGACGCCGATCCACGCGGTCATATGCGTGTCGTGCCCGCAAGCGTGCATCACGCCCGTTTCGACGCCTTCCTCGGTGGTGACGCGCACCTTCGATGCGCCGGGCAGGCCCGTCTGCTCGGTCACCGGCAGCCCGTCCATGTCGGCACGAACCATCACCACCGGGCCGGGCCCATTCTCCATCACCGCGACGACGCCGGTGCCGCCTACTTTTTCGGTTACCTTGAAATCCAGCTTGCGCGCCTCGGCAGCGAGGATGCCTGCCGAGCGCACCTCCATGAAGCTGAGTTCGGGATTGGCGTGCAAATCCTTGTAGATCGCCATCAGTGACGGCATCTGCTTATCCACCTCGCCGCGCAGCGACTGCGCCGAAGCCGGCATCGCGAGCGCCAGGGCCGCCGCGCCCGTCCACAAAATCCGCATCTTCACTCCCCTGCTTGCCGGTCTGTCCGTTCTGCCCTCAGCCCGCCGGGACCAGTTCGATCACGTCGAGCAGCGATTCATAGGCGGGCGCCGGCAACACGAGCCGCCAGCGATTGTCGCCGATCCGTTCGAC
>NZ_LNSA01000017.1 GCF_001468465.1 Sphingopyxis sp. H115 | reverse complement strand
CTGCCGAAGCTCGCGGCGGGGGGCGGGTTGCTCGCCGCCGCCGCCGCGATGTTTCACTTGGTCGGCTAGCCCACAGCCCTATTCAGCCGGCGCGCGTCCATATCTTGGTACGGCAAAAGAAGACGACGCATCCCTTGAGCTCGAGCTTGCCGCTCGGGAGCAGTTTGAGCTGGCCCTTGGGTGCGCCGTCGCCCGATTCGGGGTCGTAGACGGGGCCGCCCTTCCATTCGCGCGGGCCGCCGGTGAATCCCTTGAGCACGACGAGGCCCTTGAGCTTGCGCTGGCGCAGCGCGGGGTCCGAATTGCGGACGTCGCGCAGGTCGGGATTGGCGCGGAGCCGGCTGGCATCGACGACGCGGCCGCACAGCGCGCTGCCGCATTTATAGATTTCGACGCGCCCGCCCTCGGTCCCGGTCGCCCAGACCCCGGTGATGTCGGCGGCCGCAGCGGGCATAGCGACGGCGGCAGCGGCGATGGCGAAAGCAATCCTCATCATGCGGCCATTCCTTTCGGCTTGCCGGCTTCGAGCAATTTCAGCGCGGCGTCGAGCAGCGGCCGGTCGTCCAGTTCCCACGGATGGAAGCCCGGTTTCATATAGGTGAAGACGCCGCGCAGCAACGCGCGCATCAGCCCGTGTCGGCCGTAAAGCCACGCAAGCAGCACCCGCCAGGTCGCCCAATCGTTGCGGCCGTCCTGCCGCAAGAGGTCGGCCGTGTTGCGGAAAATGACATAGTGGAACCGCATCGTCGTCACGCACATCACCGTGCTGCGCTTGAGCCAGCGGCGCAGCGGGGTCATGGACCGTGCGGCGTGGAGATAGGTGTCGAACGCCACTGCCTTATGCTCGATTTCCTCGATCGCATGCCAGCGCCAGAGCTGCCGAGCCTCTTCGGACGCGCCGCCCAGATGTTCGGGGTTCGCCAGCGCGTCGTGTGCCAGCGTCGCGGTGAAATGTTCGAGCGCGCAGGTCGCGGCCAACTGCTGGATCGGCGAGCGACGCTTGGCCCAGGCGATCGTGCGGCGGGCACGGTCCTCGGCCGATGCGATGTCGAAACCGACATCCTCGGCCTGACGGTTGAACACGACATGTTCGCGGCTGTGCATCGATTCCTGATAGAGGAAATCGTCGATCTGGCCGCGCAGCGGCTGCGGCGTCCCGTCGCGATAATGGCGCACCGACGTCATAAAGAATTTCTCGCCCACGGGGAAAGTAGAGGAGAGGGCGTTGAAGAAGGCAGTGCGGCCGGGGTCGTTGCTGTGCCACCAGCGCGGGGGCGCCTTTTCACGCCCGAATTTCAGGTCGCGCTTTTCGATATGCAGGTCGTCGGGTGTACGGATGGGGGAAGACATAGGTACCTCTCTGCGACTCAAGTTACATTAACATCAATGTTTATATCATTGCCGCAGGCATGGTGCAAGCCTCGGCTATTTGGCAGTTTCCAGCGGTTTTCTCTCCCGTTGTCACGGCGAGGGTGACAATTGGCGGCTTTGCGGTAAGGCTTTTCGGCGAAAAAGCTCCCGTGGGCGCGACGGCTGCAAAGGATCAGGAATGTACAAGCAAGCGCGACCGCATCAAAAGCGGCGCAAGCGTTCGGGGGACGAGGTCCGCGAAGAGGCGCTGGTTGCGGCGCGGCGTTTGCTGCTCGATGGGGGGCCCGCGGCGGTGACACTCGCCAATGTCGGCCAGGAAATCGGCATGTCGCACGCCAATGTCCTCCACCATTTTGGATCGGCGGCGGGGCTGCAATCGGCGCTGATGGGATCGATGGTGCGCGACCTCACGACCGCGCTCGACAATGTCGTCGGCCTGCTCAAAACCGATGCGGCGGCGCCGCGGACGGTCGCCGACCGCGTGTTCGACGCCTTCGACAAGGGCGGCGCCGGCCCGCTCGCGGCGTGGATCATATTGTCGGGCGACGTCGAGCATCTCGAACCGGTGCGCGAAGCAGTCCGCGCACTCGTCGATGCGATCGTCGGCCAGTCGACCGATGCTGGCGCTCCCGACCGGGTGCGCGCGGCGGTGCTGATGATGGCGGTGACGGCGTTCGGCGATGCGGTGATCGGGCCGCCGGTGCGCGACATGCTCGACCAGCGCGACGATGCGATGCGCGACCTTATCGCGCGCATCCTGCCGCTTTTCCTGATCCCGGGCGGTATCCCGCCGGCGGCATCCTAAACCGCGGCGCGCGCAGTCATTCGGCTCCCGAAAGCAATATCTCGTCGTCGGTCGTCGAAACGCGGCGCGCGATATCGTTGAGTTCCATCGCCTTGACAAATCCATCGACATCGCCGGCCTCGAACACGCCGACGACCTGCTTGTCGGGGATCTTGCCATCCTTGAACGCGAGTTTGCGCGTCGAATAGCGGTTCATTTCGGCGACCGCCTCGGACAGCGGATCGCGCATGAAGATCAGCCGGCCCTCGGTCCAACTCGTCTCTTTCGCCACGTCGACGCGCCGCAGCGTCCAATTATGGTCGGCGCCAATGACGAGCTGGCCTCCGGGTGCCATATCGGTGCCGCTACCGATGCCCGGCTCGGCCGCCGCCTCTTCGACCCGGACCTTCCCTTCGGCAAGCGTGACGACCATATTGCCATGTTCGAAGCTGACCTCGAACGCCGTGCCGATCGCGCGGACGCTCTTGCCGCCGGCGTGGACGATGAAGGGCCGCGACGGATCGGCCGCGACGCGGAAATAGGCGCGTCCGCCGACCAGGTCGACGCGCCGTTCGCGCGGGCTTTCGCTCACTCGCATTTCCGTTTCGGAATCGAGCGTTACGATCGATCCCTCAGGCAGGGTTACGGTCGTCGTCTGGCCGACACCGGTGCGGAAATGCTGGTCCTGCACGCCGCCGAAGCCCGGCACGCCCATCTGGTACATGCCCCACCCGGACGCAACGACGAGCAACAGCGATGCGGCCATCGCGAAATAGCGGCGCCAGGGCGCGCGCCGTTCGGCCACGGGTTCGGGCTCGCCCAGCATTTCGGGGTCCTGCGGGATCGTGCCCGCGATCATCCAGGCGCGATCGACCAGCCGATAGGCGTCGCGATGGGCATCCGACCGGTCGAGCCATTCGTGGAAAAGCCGCTCGTCGTCGATTGTCATATCGCCCGAGCGTTGCAGGTTGAACCAGTGGGCGGCTTCGGAGCGGAGCGCTGCGCGTTCGAGGATTTGCTTGCCGGTCATAGCCCCGGCTCCATTTCTTCGGCGATCCGAACCAGCGCGCGGTGCATCAATTCCTTCACCGCTTCCTTGGAGATGCCCATTCGCTGCGCGATCGCCTGATAGGTCAGATTTTCGAACCGGTGATACTGGAACGCCTCGCGCGCCCGCGGCGGCAGGTTCTGGATCGCTTCGAGGACGCGGCGATATTCCTGCTGCCCGATGACGATCCGTTCGGGCGACCGCTGATCGGCGATCTCTAGACCCTCTTCAAATTCGTCGTGCAACATCGCCGACCGCGCCTTTTGGCGGCGGTGGCGGCTGATCAGCGCATTGCGCGCGGCGGTGAAAAGATAGCGTTCGACATTGTCGATCGGGGCGCTGAGCTGTGCCGATTGTAGGCGCATGAAGACTTCCTGCACCAGGTCGTCAACGTCGGCGTCGTTCGCCCGGCGGCTGAAATAGCGCCGCAGGCCCGGGCCATAGGTGGTCATCCACGCCGCCAAATCGCGATCCGGATTGGGGACCGCCATCGTCAACCAAGACCCCGATAAAACAGGCATTGCCAGATGCTCCCAGCCTTTCGCGTCATTCCGGCATCATTCCCAAATCGATCATTGCGTCCCCATTCTACGCTGGAGCTAACCTGATAGACGCAGGAAAAATGCGTAAGGGGGGATCGGAGCGGTATCCCTTTGCATTTTTCCTAATACCCCGTTCACCGGCGTAGATATTAACATTGTTGAAAATTTCATGTGAGCATCCCCCCTTTCGGGACGAAGCGGCGTCTAGATAGATGGCGTCATGTCGAACGCCGCAACAACGGGGCGTCAACCCCGGCTACAGGGAGAGGGAGTGGGGACATGCGGTTCCAGGCATGCAATTTGCGTAAAATTTTGCTGAGCGGCGCGGCGATCGGGTGCCTTGCGCTTTCGGGCACGGCGGCATCGGCGCGCGAGCAGACGACAAATTATCGTATTCCCGCCCAGTCGCTCGACCGGGCCTTGCGCGATTTCGGGGTGCAGAGCGGCGTGACGATCATGGTCGATGCGTCGCTGGTGAACGGCAAGCGCACCGCGGGCCACAGCAGGCGGAGCGACCCCGAAACGGCGCTCCAGACGTTGTTGCGCGGCACCGGGCTCAGCTATCGCCGCGACGGGAATATATTCGTGGTGACGCGGGAGGGAAACGTAAATCGCGCCGTCGGGCCAGAAATTGAGGACGATAATGAAATCGTCGTGACGGCGCAGAAGCGCGAGGAGAAGATCAACGACGTGCCGATTGCCGTCACCGCCTTCACGCCGAAGGCGCTCGACGATCACAAGATCGAAGGCGGCGCCGAACTGGTGCGCGCGGTACCCAACGTCAATTTTTCGAAAAGCAATTTCAGCGGCTATGACTTCACGATCCGCGGGATCGGGACCAAGGCTATTTCGGCGTCGAACGACCCCGCGGTCGCGGTCAGCTTCAACAACACCCCCCTTATCCGCAACCGCCTGTTCGAAGCCGAGTTCTTCGACCTCGAACGCGTCGAGGTGCTGCGCGGGCCACAGGGTACGCTCTATGGCCGCAACGCTACCGCTGGCGTGGTCAACGTCATCCCGGCGCTTCCCGACGACAGCTTTGGGGGCGAGATAAAGGGGGAGGTCGGCAGTTTCGAGACGCGGCGCCTGTCGGGGATGCTCAACGTACCGATCACCGACACGCTGGCCGTCCGCGTCGCGGGCGCCATGACGAAGCGCGACGGCTTCGATTACAACACGTTCACCCAGCAGCGGGTCAATGGCCGCGACCTTTGGTCGACGCGCGCGTCGATCCAGTGGGAGCCGAGCGACCGGTTCAGGATCAACGCCATCTGGCAGCATTTCGAGGAGGACGACAACCGATCACGCACCGGCAAGCAGCTTTGCACCACCGATCCCGGCGTGGCCCAGGTCGGTGATATCGCGGTACCCGAATTCCTGCAAAGCCGGTTCAGCCAGGGGTGCCAGTCGGCGTCGCTTTACGACGATGCGGCCTTTGGCGCGCCTAATGCCAAGGCGCTGGCCTATGTCATGTTTCCCCAATTCAACATAGGCATCGGCAGGGATCCGACGGCGCCGCCGCCCCGTCCGCTCGTTTTTCCGATCGAGCGCAATTTCGATCCTTATGGCGATGTCGTGCAGTCGCGGGACATGAGGGAAATCGCCACCAGCTACGATCCCGTCTTTCGCGCCAAGAATGATGTGTTCCAGCTCAACATGGAAATAGGGATCGGCGACGATCTGACGCTCGTGTCGCAAGGCGCCTATTCCCGCGATCGTTATTATTCGTCGCAGGACTATAATCGGTTCGTCTCGGCGCCGGTGTTCAACGATTCAGCCACGCTGGTTCGACCGAATGGCGCGCCGATGACGGTGCCGGGCCCGACGCCGGGGGGCATTTTTACCGATCCGCAGCTGGGCGCATCGGACCGCATCATTTCCGCCGATCTCAGCCGGTCGCGCAATCGGCAATGGACCCAGGAACTGCGGCTGCAATCATCCTCTGACGGCCCTGTCAATTTTAACGTCGGGGCCAATTATCTCGATTTCAAATCGCAGGATGACTATTTCGTCTACAACAACCTGTTCTCGCTTATCGCGCAGTATAACTTCAACGGCAGCAACGTGGACAACGGCCGGGTTACTCGTAATTGCGGGGAAGGGACGCTAACGGCCCGCGAATGCGTTTATGTCGATCCCAATCCGATCGGCGAAGGTCCCGAGGACGGCCATAATTATTTTCGCAGCAAGAACCCGGTTCGGACCAAATCGCAAGCGGTGTTCGGCGAGCTTTACTGGCAGGCAGCCGAGGATCTGAAACTCACGCTCGGGCTGCGCTATACGCGCGACGAAAAAATCGCGACTCCGGTTCCCAGCCAATTGCTTCTGGGCTCATCTGAAAATGATCCGACGCAGGGCGGCTCGGTAAGCGGGGGCACGATCAACCGCGGTTTCCGTGAATTTCCCGATATCCGGCAGAAATGGAATACGGTGACGGGCCGGTTGGTCGTCGACTGGAAGCCCGACCTGTCCTTTACCGACGATACGCTGGTGTATGCGTCAGCTGCACGCGGCTATAAGGGCGGGGGCGCCAATCCGCCGCGCGCCGATATCGACCAGACGGTGATTCAGTATCAGCCGCTCCCCGAAACGTTCAAACCCGAATATGTGACGGCGTTCGAAATCGGGACGAAGAACAGCTTCGACGGCGGGCGGTTCACGCTCAACGCCGCAGCCTTCTTCAACGCCTATCAGGATTATCAGATTTCGCAGATCGTCGACCGCATTTCGCTCAACGAGAATTTCAGCGCCAAGACCTGGGGTCTGGAACTTGAGACGGCGTGGCGGCCCTCGCGCAATTTCCGGCTCGATGCGACGCTCGGCCTACTCGACACGCGGATCGACAAGGGCGCGAAGTCGATCGACGTGATGGACCGGACCCAGGGCAATCCCGACTGGATGCTGCTGCGGCCGTGGCTTCAGGTCCCCTCGAACTGCATCGCGCCCAAGGCCCTCGTCGGACAGATATTGGCCTATGATCGGGCGAACGAAGATCTGAAGCTGCTGATGCTGTCGGCGCTATGCGCCGGGTCCGCGCGTTACGGTACCTTCAATCCGGAGCTTCCGAACGTCAGCCCGGCGTTTCAGTTCGATCGGCTGCTGGGCTTCACCTATAATCCGCTGACCGATGCGCCGAACGGCGGGAAAGGCTTTTTTGCCGACCTTGGCGGCAACGAGCTGCCCAACGCGCCCCACTATACGTTCAACGTCGGCGCCCAATACAGCGCCTTTATCGAAGGCGGCGACTGGGTCCTGACTTTCCGCGGCGATTATTATCGTCAGGGCAAGAGTTATGCGCGCGTCTTCAACACCGAATATGACCGGCTGAAAGCTTGGGACAATGTCAATTTGGCCGTCACGCTTGCCCGCGGCGAAGGCGATTTCGCGCTCCAGCTTTATGTCAAGAACCTGTTCGACAAGGCGCCGATCACGGGCACCTTCACCAACAGCGACGACACGGGGCTCAGCACCAATGTCTTTACGCTCGACCCGCGCATCGTCGGCCTCAACGCGACGGTGAAATTCTAGCTCGTCGTAAAGGCGCAATGGCGCGGCGCCGGTTCCACGCGAACGCAATTGGAGGGGTTTCGGTTTCTCGTTGCAATCGGACAGGCGAGCTTCACGAGCCTCTCCCCTGGGGCCGCCGTTTCCTTGTTGGACGGCGGCCTCCGTTTTTTTTTGGCGATGAGGTGAGGTCCGAACGCCGACCCGGTCTCCCCGATCGACCGAGCCGTTAGCCTGCTAGAACACAAACAAAAAAACGCGTTCAATCCCCCCCTTTTCGTATCTGCCGCGTCATATTTATTGGGAGGCATCCCGCCTTCCCAAATCAACATCGATACGGAAGAGGATGTGTCATGAAGAAATTTACGGCCCTGATAGGAACCGTCGCCGCGCTCGCCATGCCTTTCGCCGCCCAGGCGCAATCGTTCAGCGGCAACGCCAACGGCAGCAACGGCTATGCCGAACTGGAGCAGTCCCTGAATGTGACGTGCGACGTGACGTTCGACGGAACGGTCACCTCGAGCACCACCGTTGCGATCTCGTCGCCCGACATCGCGCCGGGCGATTTCAGCTGTATCTTCGTCGTACCGCAGGGCACCTGGTCGGCCGCGACGGTGCCGGGTGATGCGACCAAGGTCGATATCACGATGGGTGCCAACACAATCGCCAACGACCCCTGCTACGGTACCGTTCGCGGCGACTGGAACAACAGCACCAAGGTTCTGACGATCACCAACAAGACGTTGCCGCCGATCGATCCGGCCGGCGACACCTGCACGATCCACGAGGCTGTGATTTCGATTCCGAATCTTAACCTCTCCTAAGTTCGGTTTGCATCCCGGCCGGGCACGCCAGCGTGCCCGGCCGATCTGCTTGCGGCTTGCCTCGCCGGTGCGAACATTGCATCCTCCATGCCGCACTCCCCACTCGCAAGGTCGGAGGTCTGGCGTTCTGGCACGATCAAAATTTGCTATCGATCAGCCGCGAGCCGCCGCCCGGAGATTACGAAGCGGGAAACGGATATCCGACGTACCGACATGATGGTAAACTCGCCGCTTCGCTGCGATGCGCGCTCCGCATGCTGTCACCGCCGTCCGGATTTCGCAGCTTTTCTTACGTGTATCTGTCTTTGGCCGCTCGTCCCCGCGGCGGCGCAGGACCATATCGCCGCTAGTCTCTCGCCGCCGCCTGCCGATGGCGAGGCCATCGCGGTCGGCGGTGATCAGGAGATTGTCGTCACCGCGCGGTATGGCGAGGCGCTCGTCGAACCCGAAACCGAGTTGGACGAGCAGCAGATCGACGCCTATGGCGCCTATTCGATCGGCGAACTGGTGCGACGGATCGCCCCGTTGACCGGGCGCCCGGACGAACGACCGATCGTCCTGATCAACGGCGAGCGCGTCGATTCGATTCAGGATCTGGCCCGCTTCCCGCCTGCCGCGCTTCAGCGGCTCGCCATCCTGCGACCTGAAGCCGCCGGCCGATATGGGTATTCGGGCAATCAGCGCGTCGTGAACCTCGTCCTCAAAAAGCATTTCGTGTCATGGGAGACGCAGGCGAGCACGAAAATACCGACAAGGGGCGGGCGGATTGGCGGCAATGGTTCGGCCGGGCGTTTCGTCATTGACGGCAAGGCGCGATGGAACGCGCAGGTTCAGCTTTCGGGCGAGAGTGCGCTATTCAAAAGTTCGCGCGCGCCACCGTCGGTGCAGGCCGGTGAACTTTTCGATCCCGACGATTATCTCTCGCTGCTGCCCGCGACCAACCAGTTGTCGGTGTCGATGGGACTGACGCAGCCGATCGGACGCTTTACTGGCTCGCTCAGCGTCAACGCAGCCTCGAACGGTAGCCGGCAATGGCTCGGCCTCGCCGCCGGAGATCGCGGCCCAGGGGATGCGCTTGTCCTGTTCGGCCGGCAGAGCTCACAAAACCTTGGCCTGTCGGCAACCCTGTCGGGCCCCGTCGCGGGCGGGCGAGCTATACTGAACGCCAATTATGCGCGCGGCTGGGCCAGGGGACGCATCGACCAGCCCGGCGATGCGCTTCCCGATGACGTGCAGAGCAGCCGCACCCGGTCGAGCAGCGAAAGCTTGAGCGCGCGGCTGACGTTCAACAGGTCGATCGCCGACTTGCCCGCCGGATCGCTGAACGCGACGCTGACGGCCGGAATGAACCGCAGCCGAACCAACAGCCGCTTCGACAACGGCGTTGTCGATGACAACCGCAGCAGCCGGGCAGAGAGGGACCGGTTCGATGGACGGCTGTCGTTCGGGGTGCCGATCGCCAGCCGAAGCCAAAACCCGCATTCCCTGCTCGGTGACCTGTCGCTCGACCTCGCCGGCGGCCTGACCTTCGGCACAGGCGAGGCGTCGCGTTCGCGGTTCGAGTTGGGTGCGAACTGGAGCCCCATCGCCGCGCTCCGGTTCAATGGATCGGTGAGCTTCACCGAACTTGCGCCGTCGATCGAGCAGTTGACAGCGCCCTATTTCGAAGAGGTGCGGCGGGTTTACGATTACGCACAGCAGGAAATCGCCGAACCGGTTTGGGTGACCGGCGGAAACCCCGATCTCGGATCGGGCCAGCGGCGCATCTGGTCGCTGGGCGCCTCGCTTCGCCCGTTCGATCCCCGGCTACTCTCGCTCTCCGTCGAATATCGAAGGCAGCAGTCGACCGGCGCCGCCGGTGGATTTCCGGGGCTCGCGCCGGCGGTCGAGGCGGCCTTTCCCGAACGGTTCGTTCGCGATGCGACAGGCCGCCTCATTCGGGTCGATGCAAGGCCGATCCAGATCGTGCGCGACATCGACGAGCGGCTGAACAACAGCCTGACCGTGTCGATCGTTCCGCGCTCTGGAAGCAGGGCCGACCCCGCGAACGCCATCGCTTCGGCCGCCATGTGGACCTTTTCCTTGACGCTCAACCATGGATGGAGCCTCCGCAGCGAGCTGGTAACCGCGATCGGCCTTCCGGCGATCGATCGACTGGGCGGCGGTATCGCGCGGTCGCGGCACAATGTCGGCTTCCAGATCGTTTCAGGCCGCCCGGGCATGGGGGTGACGCTGGACGGGAATTGGCAAAGTCCCTTCCGCCTTCGCGATCCCGCAGCGCCGGGCAGCGGCACCGAATATCGTTACCGCGCCTTCACGACGTTGAACCTGCGGGTGTTCGTCGAGCCGGAGCGCCTGCTGCGGGGAACCGAAGAACCGGATTGGCTCAAGGACCTCAATATCTCGCTCGATATCCAGAATCTGCTGGACAGTTACCGGCGCGTCACGCTGGGCGACGGCAGCGTGCCGCCGGGTTATCGGCGCTACGATGCCGATCCGCTCGGCCGCACGATCAGCCTCGCGGTGCGAAAGCGCTTTTAGCGCGGGCCGCGCCCATCGGGCGGAAGGCGCGCGCGCCAGCGTTCGCCGACGTCTACCCGGTCGAAGATGTGTCGGCCCTGCGTCATCAGCACGGCCGCCAGGCTGGCGCACAGAAAGGTTGTGGCGGCGAGCAGCAATGCCTTGGCGTCGGGCTCAGCATCCGATTTCGACAGGTGGAGCGCGGCGAGTTTCCAGGCCGCGAGCGAAGACAGCGACCCGGATAAGACGCCGCACAGCCGCAATCCAATATCGGTCCGCTTTTCGTGTCGCCGGTCGTCCATGCTACAATCCTCGATGTAGCAATCCAGCTATAGCGCCCGGCATAGGGTTTCGAGATCGAATCCGCCGAAGCGCATATTGGCAGCATAAAGTTCGGCCGCGCGCGCCGCGCCGTCAACCGTCGCCAAGAAGGCGGTATCCAACGCCGAGTTCGTTGGCGATAACGCTGCCCACCGCGCCCGGCGCCTCGATCTTTTGCCGCAAATTCCGGATGACGATGCGCAGATATTCGACCGGCGCCTCTTCGCTTCCATGCCAGGCGGCGGCAAGGATGCGTTGGTGGGTCACGACGCGGCCGACGTTGGCGGCGAGCAGTGCCAGCACGTCATGCTCCTTGCGCGTCAAATGGGTTTCGACGTCGCCCCGGCGCGCGACGCGCTGGTCGAGATCGACTTCGAGTTCGCCCTTCCGGTAAATCTTCGGTGCGGTTTCGGACAGGCTGCGATGGCGAAGCGCGACGCGAAGGCGGGCCAGCAATTCCTCGCTGTCGAACGGCTTGGTCACATAATCGTCGGCGCCAAGGTCGAGCGCGGCGACCTTCTGGTCGGTGGCATCGCGCGCCGATACCACGAGGATGACGGTGTCGCCTTGCTTTTTCAAAAGCTGGACCAGTTCGAGCCCGTCGCGGTCGGGCAGGCCGAGGTCGAGCAGCACCGCATTGGGCTTTTCGATCGCCGCCAGGGCGAGCGCGCTTCGCCCGTCGACCGCTTCGATCGCTTCATAGCCTGCGCGTTCGAGCGTGTTGCGCAATAGGCGCCGGATCGAAAGTTCATCATCGACAACAAGGATTCTGGCGGACATCGGGGCAATATTTCCTAAATTTCGTTTCCCTCGGCCGCGTTGCGCACGATCAGTGCCGCGGGGAAGCAAAGGGTGAAATGTGCGCCGCTTCGGTCGGTCCGGTTCGCGGCTTCGACGGTCATGCCCATCGCTTCCGAAAAGGCCTTTACGATGGCGAGGCCGAGCCCGGTGCCGCCGACGGCCCGGTCCGACCCTTCGAAACGGCGAAAGGTTTCGAAGACTTCGGCTTCGCGGCCCGGCGGCAAGCCCGGGCCTTCGTCGATGACCGAGAGTTTGAGCAGGCCGAAGTTGTGCGTGCCCTCGATGACGATCGGTGTCGCCGGATCGGCATAGCGCCCGGCATTGTCGAGCAGATTCAACAGGCAATGATGTAGCAATTGCTGGTCGACCTTGACCAGCGGCATGGCCGGCGGGACGGCGAGGTTGATCGCATGGCCTTCGAGCGAGCGACGGGCATCGTGCGCGGCGGCCGCGACGGCGTCTGCAAGGTCGATGGCTTCGACCTTCAGATTGAGCGCACCCGCCTCGACGCGTGCCATGTCGAGCAGGTTAGCGACAAACCGGTTCAGCCGGGCCGCTTCGCCTTCGATCGTGCCGATAAGTTCCGGTGTCGCGCCGTGGCGCAACTCGGCCGCTGCCCCCATAACCGCAGTCAGCGGTGTGCGGAGGTCGTGGCTGACCGACGACAGCAAGGCGGCGCGCAGCCGGTCGCGTGTCCTGACGGCTTCGACGTCGCGCATTTCCTCTGCGAGCCGCAACCGTTCAAGCGCCAGCGCCGCCTGATCGACCAGGCTGGCCAGCAGCGGAAACTGGTCGGGCCTCAGCGGATTCCCACCGTCGTCGCTCGCGAGGCCGAGCACGGCTTGAACCTTTTCACCCGCGCGCACCGGCTGGAAATACCAGTCGGAGGCGGCCAGCGTCCCCGATCCCTTTCCGGTGGGCATGTCGTTGTCGAAAGCCCATTGCGCGGCTGCCAGCTCCATCGTTTCGAACCGGAACTGCGGCCCGCTGGCGGCCTGGACGACCAGCCCGGTGTCGCCCGGAACCAGCACGACCGTGCGCAAGTCGAAGAGGCGGGCGATATCCTCGCAGATCGTTCGCGCCAACGCGATCGGATCGTCGATCGGGGTCAGGCGGCGCAGGAAACCCGCGAGCGCGGCATTGGTGCGCGCGCTCGCGGCTGCCATGTCGGCTTGCGCCCGCACGCGCGCGGTGAGCTGGCTGGTCACGATCGCGACGCCGAGCAGGACGAAGATCGAGATGATGTTTTCGGGATTGCTGACCGTCAGCGTACCGGTCGGCGGCAGGAAGAAGAAATTATAGGCGAGGCTGGAGGCGATCCCGGCGAACAGGCCGGTGCGCAGCCCGAACAGGGTCGCCGCGGCCATGACCGGCAGCAGATAGAGCAGGGCGACGTTGCCGAGATCGAGAATGTGGAACAAGGCGCTCGCCGCGGCGGTAAGGGCGCCGACCATCGCGGAGGTCCACAGGTATCCGCGCCGCGAACCCCATGCGCCGCGCGCGCGAAGGCGCGTCGAAGCAACGGGAGGAGCATCGAGCGGCAGGACATGGACCGCAACACCCGGCGTTTCGCGGACAAGGCGGTCGACCACCGAACCGTGACGCAGTTCGAACAATCGCGACCGGTGCGACTTGCCCACGATGAGCTGGGTTGCGCGCGCTTCCTGCAAATAGGCCTTGATACCGTCGACGATCGCGATCGCGGGCTCGGTCGCGACGTTGCCGCCGAGCTGCGTTGCGAGATTCATGGTTGCGGCGAGCCGGCGGTGTTCGGCTTCGCCGAAGGATTGGGCCCGCTGCGTTTCGATATACAGCGCGGTCCATGGCGCGTGCAGCGCGTCCGCGCTCCGCTTGGCGGCGCGCACGAGGCCGTCGGCGCCGGGAAGCTCGTTGATCGCGACGACGATCCGCTCGCCCCCTGCCCAGGTCCCGCCGACGCCGAGCGCGCGTACATGGTCGAGCATCTGCGTGTCGACCGCCTGTGCGGCGCGGCGCAGCGCGAGTTCGCGCAGCGCCGAGAGGTTCGATTTGGAGAAGAAGTGCGAGAGCGCGCGTGTCGCTTCTTCGGGCAGGTATACCTTCCCGGCCTTCAGCCGCTCGATCAGCTCGTCGGGCGGGATGTCGACGACCTCGATCTCCGCCTGTTCGAGGATCGAGTCGGGCACCGTTTCGCGAACGCGAACGCGCGTGAAGGATGCAACGACGTCGTTCAGGCTTTCGATATGCTGGATGTTGAGCGTCGAATAGACGTCGATGCCGGCGGCGAGCAGTTCCTCGACATCCTGATAGCGCTTGGCGTGGCGGCTGCCGGGGGCGTTGGTGTGGGCGAGTTCGTCGACGAGTACGAGGCGGGGCGCGCGCGCGAGGATCGCGTCGAGATCCATTTCGCCGAGCGTGCGGCCTTCATAGGACACGGCGCGGCGCGGCATGACCTCGTGCCCGCGAACGAGCGCCTCGGTTTCGGCGCGGCCGTGGGTCTCGACGACGCCGATCACGACATCAACGCCGTCGCGCGCCCGCGCCGCGCCGTCGGAAAGCATGTCATAGGTCTTGCCGACGCCCGGCGCCGCGCCCAGAAATATCTTGAGACGGCCCAAGCCCTCCTGCGATGCCTGTCGCAGAAGGGCTTGGGGGTCGGGTCGATCTGGACCGACGCGTCTCACCGATCGGGGCTGGTCCCGAGGCGATCGAGCTCGCGGTTGATGGCGAGCAGGTTCACCCTCTTTTCACCGATAAAGCCAAGCAAGGGATGAGCGGTCTGTTCGGCGACGAGTGCGCGCACCCGGCTTTCGGTTAGCCCGCGCGCGCTGGCGATGCGCGGCACTTGAACCAGTGCGGCTTCGGGCGACAGGTCGGGGTCGAGCCCCGAGCCGCTTGCCGTCACCAAATCGGCAGGGAGCGCGCCGACCACTCCTTCGGCGCGGCGCTTTGCGGCGTCGGCGCTGACGCGGTCGGCCAGCACCCGCGCCGTCGGGCCAAGGTTCGATCCCGACGAAGCGAGGCCGTCATAACCGTCGCCAGCCGCCGAGGGCCGGGTCTGGAAATAGCGATCGGAGGTGAAGGCCTGTCCGACGACGGCGGACCCGATCACCTTGCCACCGGAATCGCGAACGAGGCTGCCGTTCGCCTGGCTGGGGAATAGCGCTTGTCCGATGCCGGTCATCGCAAGAGGATAGCCGATACCGAGCAGGATGGCGAACAGGATCGTCATGACGATCGCGGGTCGCAGCGAGGATATGATGTCGTTGCCCATGCTGATGCTCCTCAGGCGAGACCGAGGCCGCCAACGGCCAGGTCGATGAGTTTGATACCGATGAACGGCGCGACGAGGCCGCCGAGGCCATAGACAGCAAGGTTGCGTGCGAGCAGCGGACCGGCGGCCATTGGCCTGTACGTAACGCCGCGGAGCGCGAGGGGCACGAGTAGCGGAATGATCAGCGCGTTGAAGATGATCGCCGACAGGATCGCGCTTTCGGGCGTCTTCAGCCCCATGATGTTGAGGACGCCCAGCCCCGGATACAGCGCGACGAACATCGCGGGGATGATCGCGAAATATTTGGCGACGTCGTTCGCGACCGAAAAGGTCGTGAGCGCGCCGCGGGTCATGAGCAATTGCTTGCCGAGCCCGACAACCTCGATCAGCTTGGTCGGGTCGCTGTCGAGATCGACCATATTGCCGGCTTCGCGCGCCGCCTGGGTGCCGGTGTTCATCGCAACGCCGACGTCGGCCTGCGCGAGGGCGGGGGCGTCGTTGGTACCGTCGCCGCACATCGCGACGAGGCGGCCGCCCTCCTGTTCCTTACGGATCAGTTCGAGCTTGTCTTCAGGCGTCGCCTGCGCGAGAAAATCGTCCACTCCCGCCTCGGCGGCGATTGCTGCCGCGGTCAGCGGGTTGTCGCCGGTGATCATCACCGTGCGGATGCCCATCTTGCGCAATTCGCCGAACCGTTCGCGGATTCCGGCCTTGACGATGTCCTTGAGGAAGACCGCGCCCAGCAGCTTGCCATCGACGGCGACGGCCAGCGGGGTACCGCCGCCGCGCGCGATATCGTCGGTGATGCGGCGGAGTTCGGTTGCCGCCGCCGTCTCCTCGATGCCGGGATTGGCCTTGAGGACTGAATCGACCGCGCCCTTCTGGATGATCGTCGCGCCGATTTTTACCCCTGAAATACGCGTTTGGGCGGTAAAGGGGATCACCTCGGCATCTTGTGGCAGCGATCGGGTCGTGACGCCGAAGCGTTCGCGCGCTAGGGCCGTGATCGAGCGCCCCTCGGGCGTTTCGTCGGCAAGGCTCGCGAGCAGCGCGGCCTCGGCCAGCTCGCCGATTTGTACGCCGCCGACGGCGCGGAACTCGCTCGCTTGACGATCGCCGATCGTGATCGTGCCGGTTTTGTCGAGCAGCAGGACATCGACATCGCCAGCCGCTTCGACCGCGCGGCCCGACTTCGCAAGGATGTTGAAGCGCACGAGCCGGTCCATGCCCGCAATGCCGATGGCCGAGAGCAGCGCGGCGATCGTTGTCGGGATCAGCGTGATCAGCAGCGCGGCGAGGATGCTGACCGGGATCGAGCCGCCCGCGTAGGAAGCAAAGCCGGGGACGGTTCCGACGGCGATCAGGAAGATGATCGTGAGCCCGACGAGCAGCAGCGTCAACGCGATCTCGTTCGGCGTCTTCTGCCGCTCGGCACCCTCGACGAGCGCGATCATCCGGTCGAGGAAGCCCTGGCCAGGATTGACCGTGACGCGCACCTCGATCTGGTCGGAGATCACGCGGGTGCCTGCGGTGACAGCCGAACGGTCGCCGCCCGCCTCTCGGATGACCGGGGCGCTTTCACCGGTGATCGCGGCTTCGTTGACCGAGGCGACGCCGAGCACGACCTCGCCGTCCGACGGAATGAGCTCGCCCGTCTCGACGAGTACGATGTCGCCGACCCGGAGCGCGCTGGCAGGGACGTTTTCGACCTGTCGCGCGTCGCCGCCCTTGAAGCGCTTGGCGGTCAATTCGGCCTTGGCCGCACGGAGCGAGGCGGCCTGCGCCTTGCCGCGCCCTTCGGCGAGTGCTTCGGCGAAGGTGCCGAAGAGTACGGTCAGCCAGAGCCAGACGACAAGCTGGAGCTTGAAGCCGGTCGCAAGACCATCCTGTCCGACGACGAGCAGCGCCGTCAGCAAGGTTGCCACGACGGCGGTCGTGAACATCACGGGATTGCGGACCAACTCGCGCGGGTCGAGTTTGCGGAATGCGTCGCGGATCGCCGGGGCGATCAGGTCGGCGGTGAAAAGGGATTTTGTGTTTGCGCGTGCCATGTCGGCTCCCCGCTCAGAAGGTTTGGCCGTGGATCATCGCGAGATGATCGGCGACGGGACCGAGCGCGAGGCTCGGCAGGAAGGTGAGGCCGCCGAGGATCAGGATGATCCCGACGAGCAGGCCGACCCAGAGGCCGCCGGTGGTCGGAAAGGATCCGGCGCTTTCGGGTGTGTAGGTTTTCGCTGCGAGGCTGCCCGCGATCGCCAGCATCGGCACGATGATGAAGAAGCGGCCGAGCCACATCGCCGTGCCGAGCAGACCGTTATAGAAGGGCGTGTTCGCGGTGAGGCCGGCGAAAGCCGACCCATTGTTCGCGGTCGCCGAGGTGAAGGCGTAGAGCATTTCCGAGAAGCCGTGGGGCCCCTTGTTCAGCGGCCCCGCCAGCCCCGCGTCGGTGACCGATGCGAGTGCGGTGAGGCCAAGGATGAGGAGCGGCAAGGTTGCGATCGCGAGCACCGCGAGTTTGACTTCCTTCGCTTCGATCTTCTTGCCGACATATTCGGGCGTGCGTCCGACCATCAGGCCCGCGACAAACACCGCGAGGATCGCGAACAGCAGGAAACCATAGATGCCCGCGCCGACACCTCCCACGACGACTTCGCCCAGCTGCATGTTGATCAGCGGGACCATGCCACCGATCGCGGTGAAGCTGTCGTGCATCGCGTTGACCGCACCGCACGACGCGGCGGTGGTGATGACGGAAAACAGGGAAGACGCTGCGATGCCGAAACGCACCTCCTTGCCCTCCATATTCCCACCGGCAACGCCGAGCTGGTGGAGGATCGGGTTGCCTGCCGCTTCCTGCCAATAGGTGATCGTAACGCCGGCGAGAAACAGGATCAGCATTGCGGAAAGGATCGCCCAGCCCTGACGCGTGTTGCCGACCGCCTTGCCGAAGGTCCAAGTCAGGCCGAAGCCGATGACGAAGATCGACAGCATCTGCACCAGGTTGGTGATCGCATTCGGATTTTCGAAGGGATGCGCGCTGTTGACGTTGAAAAAGCCGCCGCCGTTGGTGCCGAGCAGTTTGATCGCTTCCTGCGACGCCACCGGCCCGATCGCCAGCGTCTGCCTCGCGCCTTCGAGGGTCGAGACGTCGACTGTCCCGGCGAGCGTTTGCGGCACGCCGTTTGCGATATAGACGATCGTCAGCAGGATGCAGAGCGGCAACAACAGATAAAGCGTGATGCGTGTCGCGTCGGCCCAGAAATTGCCAATCGTCGCGGCGGATCGCCGCGCAAACCCGCGGAACAGGGCAAAGGCCAGCGCAATGCCCGTCGCTGCGGAGAGGAAGTTGTGGATCGCCAGGCCGAGCATCTGGCTCAAATTCGACATCGTCGACTCGCCGCCATAGCTTTGCCAGTTGGTATTGGTCGTAAAGCTGATCGCAGTATTGAACGACAGATGTTCGCCGAGTCCCGCCAACCCCTGTGGATTGCCCGGAAGGACGCCCTGGAGGCGGAGTATGCCATATGTGAAAAGCATCAGGACGAAGTTGAAGATGAGCATATGCACGGCGTAGCGGCGCCAGCCCTGCTCGGCGGCGGGATCGATGCCCGCGAGTTTGTAGAAGCCGGCCTCGACAGGACCGAGGACGGCGTGGAGCGGCGTGCGCCGACCTTCGTAAAGCGCAAAGAGCCACAGGCCGATCGGTTTGGTCAGCGCGAGCAAGATGCCCGTGAAGGCGATGATGAGGATCCAGCCCTGAAGGGTCATGGGGGCGCTCCTTTCTAGAAGCGTTCGGGGCGGATCAGCACCGCCACGAGATAGAGGAGAAGACCGGAAGCGGTGAGCGCGGCAAGCCAGAGATCGAGGGGCATCGCGTCACCTCATGCCTTGTCGCACAGGCGCGCATAAGCGAGCGTCGCCGCCAGCAGCCCAGCCATGATGGCGATCCAGAGCAGGTCTTGCATTGTCGGTCCTTTCTAGAAAGCGGCGGTCAGCGACAGGGTGACCGCGCCGTCGGAGATCGATCCGGTGCCGTCCTGGCCCTTGCTGAATCCTGGTTGGAGATAGGCGGCATCGGCTGCCGAAATATCAGTGTCGACGTAGCTGACGTTCAGCGTCAGATTTTTCCACGTCGCGTCGGCGCCGACCGACCAGTCCCAGTAGTCGCCGGTGGGCGTCACGCTGGTGGCATTGGGGCCGAGCCCGTCGTTGCCCGAACTGCGACCGATATGCGCCTTGGCGGTGATCGGCGTCCCGGCGATCGCCACTGCCGCATCGCCCCAGAGGTAAAGATTGTCCTCCTTGTCGCCCGGATCGTTATAGATTCCCGACGCAGCATCGGCGCCGGTCAGATACCAGCGGCCGAGCGCTTGCTGTTTCGGCGCATAGGCGACGCCGGCGGTCAGCGTCGCGGGTCCGCTCGTGCCGGTGAGCTTCGCATAGGGTTCGGCGAAGTCGCTTTTGTCGGCGCCGCCCGGATACATATACCAGGTCAGGCCGGCATCGAGCGTCGCGTGATCCGAAAGCGGCACCTTGTAGCCCGCGATCAGGTCGAGTTCCATGTTCGCGCCGCCGAACGTGCCCCATGCGGAGAGGTTCGCGGCCCAGGCACCAGCGTAGAAGCCGCTTTCGTGCGTGAGCGTGAGTCCGCCCTGGACGGCCATATTCTCGTCGGTCTGCGAAATGCCGCGGAAACGATAGTCGGACGCCAGCGTGGCCGATCCGCTGACGGTGGCCTTGGGTACATCGCCGGGGGATTGGGCATGAACCGGTGTCGCGGCCAGTCCCGCAAGACCGATGATTAGGAAGAGAAGTTTTTTGCGCATATGTCCCCCATTCGCGATTCCGCCACCGCCAATCGGTGGAGAAAGCGAATCATGAGGACGCCCAATTAGGTGGGCTCAGCGTTGCAATTCGAGAGCGATTTTGCGCGAGCGCATATGTTTTCCATATGCGCCGGGGCAGCGGCGAGCGGGCGCGGCGTTATTTCTTCTCCGCCAGTTCGCGCAGCAGGAAGCCATGGAGCATCGCGGCGCGCACCGCATCCTCGGCGTGATCGGCGCCGACCGAATGGCCTCCCTCTATATATTCGTGATAATAGACGCGATTGCCATTTTCCATCAGCCGCGCGGCAAATTTGCGCGCGTGGCCGGGATGGACGCGGTCGTCCTTGGTCGAGAGATAGAGGAAGATCGGCGGGTATTTCACGCCATTGCGGATATTGTGATAGGGCGAATATTTCGACAGGAAGGCCCAATCCTCGGGCACGTCGGGATCGCCATATTCGGCGACCCAAGAGGCGCCGGCGAGCATCTTGTCGTACCGCCACATATCCTTGATCGGCGAGCCCGAGATGACGGCGCCATAAAGGTCGGGGCGCTGCGTCATCGCCGCGCCTACGAGCACGCCGCCGTTCGAGCGCCCCGAGATCGCGATCCGGCCCTTGGCGCTGACGCCGGTCTTCACCAGATCCTCGGCGACCGCGTGCAGGTCGTCGAAGCTGTTCTGCCGCTTTTCGCGCAGCGCCGCCTGGTGCCAGGCGGGGCCATATTCGCCGCCGCCGCGGATATTGGCGAGGACATAGGCATTTCCGTCCTCGACCCAGAACAGCCCGAGCGGTCCCGCACGATAGGGCTGGCCGGTAAGATAGCCCGGCGTCTGCGCCGCGCGGAAGCCGCCATAGGCGTGGATCAGTGCGGGGACGGGGCCGGTCGAGCCCTTTTTGCGGGCAAGGAAATAAGGGATTTTCGTACCGTCCTTCGACGTCGCAAAGCGTTTCTCGACGCTCATGGCCGCCGCGTCGAAGGTCGCGGGAAGGCTCTGTATTGCCTGCGGGGCGCCCTGTTCCGACGCGGCATAAAGCGTCGGCGGCATCAGCATGGTTTCGGCGGTGACGAGCGCGAGGTTGCGTTTGCCGACGGTTCCGGCGATGCCGACCGTCGCATTCGCGGCGACGGGGACTTCCTTTTGGCTCCATGCGCCGGTCACCGGGTCGCGGCGAAGCGCGAACAGCTTGCCCTCAACATCGTCGAGCGCCTTGACCCACAGGATATCGTCGGTCGCCGCGACATCTTCGATGGCCTGCGCCTTCGTCGGGGTCATCGCGGTGACGATCGGCACCTTGCGGTCGGCGGACATATCCGCCAGCGAAAGCGAGACCAGCGAACCGGCCGGAATGCCCGCCCAGTCCTGATTGAGGAAGATGATGAGTTGCCCGTCGATGACGTCGCGAACGCTCGCCGTATCGGGGACGATCGTCGAGATATAGCGCGAGGCGTCGAGGTTCGGCAGCTTGATGTCGGCGGTGTAGAAGGTCTTGCCCCGGCTGATCATCGGCCAGCGCTTTTCGCCGTCGACGAGCGCGAAGACGTTCATGCCGACATCCTCATGCTCGCCCTCGGCCACAGTCGTCGCCGCCGACAGCGGCGTGCCGCGTTTCCAGCGCTTGACGATGCGCGGATACCCCGACGCGGTCATGCTGCCGTCGCCATAGTCGGTCGCGACGAGCAGGGTGTCGGCGTCCTCCCACGTCACGCTGCTCTTCGCTTGGGGCAGGGTGAAGCCGCCCCTGACGAAGCTTTTGGTCGTGCGGTCCAATTCGCGGACGATGTCGGCGTCGGTGCCGCCAGGGCTCAGCGAAACAAGACAGCGCTTGTAATCGGGCGCGAGGCAGTCGGCCCCGTGCCAGACCCAGCTCTGCTTCTCCGCTTTACCCAGCGCATCGACGTCGATCAGCGTCGTCCATTCGGGTTTTCCTGCCAGATAGGCATCTAGCTGGCTCTGCCGCCACAGCCCGCGTGGGTTGGCGGCGTCGCGCCAGAAATTGGTGATCGTATCGCCCATCACCTCGCCCGGCATCGCGATCTGTCGATCGTCGTCGAGGATTTCGCGCGCGCGCTGGCGATCCGCCTCGAAGCCAGGGCGCGTGCGGATCAGTTTGTCGGTGGCCGCATTTTCCGTCTTGACCCAATCGAGCGCCTTCTTGCCTTGGATATCCTCGAGCCAGAGATACGGGTCGTCGCCCTGCGGCGCAGCAGCCGCAGCGGCGGCGAAGAAACAGCTGAGGGCAAGCGCGGCAAGGCTGGCGCGGATCATTCGAATGTCTCCCCTGGGGTGTGGAGGCGCTGTGCTAGCAGCATTACACACCCCAAGGGAAGACGGCGACGCGCCTATTGGTCGATGACGATCGTGCCCGGATGATGCTTGTCGAGATGCTTCTTGATGATCCGAAGGTTGCGCGTGTTCGAGCGGAAGAAAAAGTCGAAGGCATCGCCGACGAGCGGCACCGCGCCCAGCGCCGTGTCGACGCCGAGATTGCCGACCATGCGCCATATCTTCCATTTCGGCATGCCAAGGTTGCGTGCTTCCCAGATGAGATAGGCGCCCATCGTCGCCGCGATCACGTCGCCGACGACGGGAACGAGGCCGACGATCGCATCGAGCCCGACAGGGCGGTTGATGCCTGGGATGACAAAGCTGCGTTCGAGCAGCATTTCGAGCGTTTCGACGCGCTTGCGCAGCGCGGCGGGATCGTTCCGGTTCTGGATCAGCGCGTCGAAGATCGCATCGGGATTGGGGGGCGAAGGGGCCATCCGGGTCCTTTCAAAAGCGCTCGAAAGTGCAGCGCCGATATTTAGTTAGGGCGCGCGATCAGGTGATTCAATGGGTGCTGCGCGCGCCCGTTGGCGCGCAGGCCCGTGAGCCGCTGCGACGCGACCGACCAGCGAAGCGGGGTCGCAAGCGGAATGAAGGGTGCATAGCGCGCCAGCACCGCCTCGGCATCGCCGATCTGTGTACGGCGTTGTCCCGCGTCGATGTTGTTCGTCGCTTGGTCGATCAGGTCCTGCGCCTCGCGGTTGCAGAGCGTGTCGCGGCGGCACGACAGGCGGCGAAGCGCCCAGAGGGCATCGTCGTTGGGCGCGACCTCGTCGATCAGGCGCAGGTCGGCCGTCGAGGCCATGGCGACGCGCTGGCTCGGCACGCCGATCGCTGCGAAATCGGCCGCGACATAGGCAAAGAGGATACGTCCGCCGGGTGAGTCAGGGACGGCGATGCGCACCGGGTCAATATCGCGTCCGGCGCCGCGCCAGGCATCGACGACGCGTTTCGCCTGCGCGATCCGCGATGCTTCGTCATATTCGGCCCAGGTCGGCACGAGAGGGGCGGGGCCGCCATCGCGGGCGTAAAGCGCCGGACGCAAGGTAACTTGCGGTTGCCATTCGGCCAGGCCGAAGGCTTCGACCAGCCGTTCGCGCCGGATCGCGCGGACCAGCGCACCGCGATTGACGTCGGTGGCAAGGAAACCCTCGGCGCGCAGGAAGGTCAGGCCGAACAGGCCGGGGACAGGATCGACGATGAGCCGCGAGCGCCCGATGTTCGAGGCAACGAAATAGGGGAGGGTCGAAAAACGCCCCCCGATGACGCCGTCGGCATAGCCGTTCTTGAAGCGCGCAAGCGCGCCGGGGGGCGACGTGCCGACGAGTTCGATCGACGCGGCAGGGTCGTTCGCTGCCGCTTCGGCCGCTTCGGGATCGTCGGCCAGCGGATCGGGGACGGGCGACAACAGCACCGCGTGGCCGATCTTGCGGGAGCGCATCGGGCCCCAGCCCATGCCCTTGTTCACGATCGCCATCGACGGCTGCGCAAGCAGTTCGAGGATAGCGGGCTGCGGCACCGAAAGGCGGATTTCGATGACGGTATCGGTCATCGCCTTGATCGTCTCGACCTCGGGAAAATCGTCTTTCAATATATGGCGGCTGGCCGGCGCCAGGTAGGATCGCATTATCGCCGCGACATCCTCGGCCGTCACCTTGCGACCATTGGTCCATTTCGCCTCGCGCAGGCGGAAGATATAGCTGCGTCCGTCGGTGGTGACGGTCCAGCGATCGGCAAGGCCGGTGTCGATCTGCCCCTCGCCGTCATAGCTGACGAGCCCTTGCGAGGTCGCGTCGAGCAGCGCGGCATTGCCAGTCGACAATTCGCCCTTCAGCGGTGTAGCGGCGGGGTTGATGGGTCCCAGGGCGGCAATCTTGACCGGGCCGCGTTCGCGAAACAGGCCGCAACTCGACACGGCAAGCGCAAGGCCGGTGGCGGCCGATATCCATATTGCGGCGCGCCCATATTTGCCTCTTGCCGTCATTATTCGCCTTGTCCCTCCTGTCGCGTAAGCCAATCATAACCATGTGCTGCGAAACGGGAATAGCCGTATCGAAACAAATGAGAGGTCATGGGGGACAGGGGCGAACAACAGGCGGGCGAAGCGGTTGCGCTGCGCATCGAGGTCGCGGGGCGGCCGATCGGGCATGTCCGGCGCCGGCTGCGTATCGTGCCGCATGGGCTCGATGCGCTCCTATCGGACGCGCTGTTGTCGGATGGGCAGGCCGGTCTGCCGCCGCCCGCGCGCGACGGCTGGCTGCTGCGCTCGATGCCGGTGGCGCGGCTGTCGGCGCTCGAAGGCGCGATGACGGGCTGGCTGCGGTCGGTACGGCAAGTCTATCCGCGTCACTATATCCCGATGGAAGGGGCCCGTTTCGACGATTGGTGGCAGGGTTTTTCGGCCAAGACGCGCTCGACCCTGTCGCGCAAGGCGCGGCGCCTGGCCGACCGGTTCGACGGCGGATTTACCGTTCGCTCCTATAGCAGCGCCGATGAGGTCGCCGAGTTCATGACCCTTGCCGGGGCGTTGTCGGCGCGCACCTATCAGCAGCGGTTGATGCAGGCGGGGCTGCCTACGGACGACGAGCATATCGAGCAGGCAATGGCGGAGGCTGCGCAGGGCAATATCCGCGCGTTCCTGCTGTTCGCCGAAGGCCGCGCGATCGCCTATCTCTACCTGCCGGTCGAGCGCGATATCCTGGTCTATGCCCACCTCGGCTATGATCCCGATTTCGCCGACCTGTCGCCGGGAACGGTCCTGCATGTCGAGGCGATGCGCCAACTCTATGCCGAGGGGTGTTTTCGCGCATTTGATTTCACCGAAGGCGACGGCGCGCACAAGGCGCAGTTCGGGCGCGCCTCGGTCGCCTGCGCCGATGTCCTGCTGCTTCGCCCGTCGCTGCGCAATCGCGCGGCGCTTGGCGCCATGCGGACGATCGACGGCTTTGCGGCGGGCGCAAAGCGCCTGCTCGATCGCGTCGGGCTGCGCGCGAAGGTAAAGGCGCTCATCCGGCGCTGACCGCGCAATTATCTGGTGCGGACGGCGGGACTTGAACCCGCATGTCACTAGGACGGCAGATTTTAAGTCTGCTGCGTCTACCGATTTCGCCACGTCCGCACGATCGACGCCGGTCAAGCCGATGCCTCGGTGGAGGTCAAGCGATGTTTGCCGCTTCACGGCACGCGGTGGGTGGGTTAGATGGCGTGCCATGACTCCAGTCCTCGAAATTTCCGGCCTCGGCAAAACCTATCAAAGCGGTCACACAGCACTCAGCGACGTCGACCTGACCATCAACAAGGGCGAGATTTTCGCGCTGCTCGGGCCGAACGGCGCGGGCAAGACGACGATGATCAGCATCGTCTGCGGCATCGTGACGGCCAGCACCGGCACGGTCACCGTCGGCGGGCACGATCATGCGCGCGATTTTCGCGCCGCGCGCACGATGATCGGGCTGGTGCCGCAGGAATTGCACACCGATGCGTTCGAGACGGTGCTCGCGACTGTCAGCTTCTCGCGCGGCCTGTTCGGCAAGCCCAAGGATCCGGCGTTCATCGAACAATTGCTCCGCGACCTGTCGCTGTGGGATAAGCGCACGTCGAAAATCATGGAATTGTCGGGCGGCATGAAACGGCGCGTGATGATCGCCAAGGCGCTCTCCCACGAACCCGAAATCCTGTTTCTCGACGAACCCACCGCGGGTGTCGACGTCGAACTGCGCCGCGATATGTGGAACATGGTACGCGGGCTGCGCGAACGCGGCGTGACGATCATCCTGACGACCCATTATATCGAGGAAGCCGAGGAAATGGCCGACCGCGTGGGGGTGATCAGCCACGGGAAGCTGATCCTGGTCGAGGAAAAAAATGCGCTGATCAAGAAACTCGGGCGCAAGACGTTGACGCTCAATCTCGCCGAACCCTTGGCTGCGGTGCCCGAAGACCTTGCCCAGTGGAGCCTCGAACTCGCGGGCGACGGCAACGAGCTGATCTATGAATTCGACAGCCATGCCGAAGCCACCGGGGTTCCGTCGCTGCTGCGGCGAATGAGCGACATCGGCATCGGCTTCAAGGACCTGCACACGAAGCAAAGCTCGCTCGAGGATATTTTCGTCGGGCTGGTGCACGAGGACAAGAGCGCGGCGGGAGCGGCGGCATGATTTCGAATATTCGCGGCATTCGCGCCATCTACCTTTTCGAAATGGCGCGGTTCGGCCGCACGTTCTGGACCAGCCTGATGCTGCCGGTGATCACCACCGCGCTCTATTTCGTCGTCTTCGGATCGGCGATTGGCAGCCGGATGAACGAGGTCAGCGATGTCCCCTATGGCGCGTTCATTGTGCCCGGGCTGATGATGCTGACGATGTTCACCGAAAGCATCAGCAATGCGTCTTTCGGCATCTATATGCCCAAATGGACGGGCACGATCTACGAGATGCTGTCGGCGCCGCTGTCGCCGCTTGAGACGGTGATCGCCTATGTCGGCGCCGCGGCGACCAAGTCGGTGATCATCGGAACAATCATCTTCGCCACCGCCCACCTCTTCGTCGACGTGCAGGTCGCGCATCCGCTGCTGATGGCCGCCTTCATGATCCTGATGGCGGTGACTTTTTGCCTGTTCGGTTTCATCATTGGCATCTGGGCCAAGAGTTTCGAGCAGCTTCAGGTGATCCCGATGCTGGTCATCTATCCGCTGACTTTTCTGGGCGGTGCCTTTTACTCGCTCGACATGCTGCCTACGGCGTGGCGGACGGTAACCCTGTTCAATCCCGTCGTTTACCTGATCAGCGGCTTTCGCTGGACCTTCTTCGGCAAGGGCGATGTGGGGATCGAGGTCAGCATGGGCGCAGTCGCGCTCTTCCTGGCGCTCTGCCTCGGCGTCATTTTCTGGATGTTCCGCACGGGGTACCGGTTGAAAAACTAGGCCGGTGACGGCCTGTTAGCCGGTATCCCGCGGGACGATATCAACTGTTCAGGCGCTCGCGCATTTCCTTGCCCGGTTTGAAATAGGGCACATTCTTCGCCTTCACCTCGACCGCCGCGCCCGTGCGGGGATTGCGGCCCGTGCGCGATTCGCGCGAGCGGGTCGAAAACGCGCCGAATCCGCGCAATTCGACGCGGCCGCCCGCGGCAAGCTGGTCGACAATGGAATCGAAGAATACATCGACGATGCGCTCGACCTCCTCGAGCCGCAGGTCGCTGTTTTCGCTCGCGATCTTCTGAACCAGTTCTGACCGGATCATCTGCTTCCCCTAATATATATAGCCACGCTTTCCCGCCGAGGCAGGATTCCGGACGTTGCCGGTTCATAGTGCGTGAGACCCCTCCCAACGCGCGCGGAAGGTATCACGAATCACCGTTTGGTCAAAATATATCACTGAAAGAAAAAGGCCCGCAGAGGGACACTCTGCGGGCCTTTTGTTTCGCCTGACGGCAGCAGGAGGATTTAATCCTTCTTGCCGGCCTTCAGCGCCTCGCCGAGGATATCGCCGAGCGACGCACCCGAGTCCGACGAGCCGTACTGCGCGACGGCTTCCTTCTCTTCGGCGATCTGCATTGCCTTGACCGAGAAGTTCGGCTTTTTCGAACGGTCGAAGCCGATGACCATGGCATCGAACTTCTGGCCGACCTGATAGCGTTCGGCACGCTGTTCGTCGCGGTCGCGGCCAAGGTCGGCGCGCTTGATGAAGCCGGTGGCGCCATCTTCGCCGGCCTGAACTTCGAGGCCGTTGTCGCGGACTTCGAGGACCGAGACGGTGACGACGTCGTTCTTCTTCAGCGAGCCAGCTGCGGCAACGCCGCCGCCGACGGCCGGAGCGCCCTTTTCAAGCTGCTTGATGCCGAGGCTGATGCGTTCCTTCTCGACGTCGACGTCGAGAACGACGACCTGCACGGCCTCGCCCTTGCGGTGGAGGTGCAGCGCTTCTTCGCCCGAAATGCCCCACGCGATGTCCGACATGTGAACCATGCCATCGACGTCGCCCGGCAGGCCGACGAACAGACCGAATTCGGTCGCATTCTTGACTTCGCCTTCGACGACCGAACCCACCGGGTGGGCTTCGGCAAAGGCGCCCCACGGATTCGACTGCGCCTGCTTGAGGCCCAGCGAGATGCGGCGCTTGTCGCTGTCGACTTCGAGGACGATAACGTCGACTTCCTGGCTCGTCGAAACGATCTTGCCGGGGTGGACGTTCTTCTTGACCCACGACATTTCGCTGACGTGGACCAAGCCTTCGATACCGGCTTCGAGCTCAACGAACGCGCCGTAATCGGTGATGTTCGTGACCGTGCCCGACAGTTTCGCGCCGACGGGGTATTTGGCGGCGACACCTTCCCACGGATCGCTTTCGAGCTGCTTCATGCCCAGGCTGATGCGCTGGGTGTCGCGGTTGATGCGGATGATCTGCACCTTGACCGTGTCACCGATGTTGATGACCTCGCTCGGGTGGTTGACGCGCTTGTAGCTCATGTCGGTGACATGGAGCAGGCCGTCGATGCCGCCGAGATCGACGAACGCACCGTAATCGGTGATGTTCTTGACCGCGCCTTCGATGATCTGACCTTCTTCCAGGTTCTGGATCAGGCCCGACCGCTGTTCGGCGCGCGTTTCTTCCAGGATGGCGCGGCGCGACACGACGATGTTGCCGCGGCGGCGATCCATCTTGAGGATCTGGAAGGGCTGCGGCAGGTCCATGAGCGGGCCGACATCGCGTACGGGGCGGATGTCGACTTGGCTACCCGGAAGGAACGCCACGGCGCCGCCGAGGTCGACGGTGAAGCCGCCCTTGACGCGGCCAAAGATGACGCCTTCGACGCGGGCTTCCTTGTTGAATTCTTCTTCGAGGCGGTCCCAAGCGGCTTCGCGGCGGGCGCGGTCGCGGGACAGCATGGTTTCGCCATTGGCGTTTTCGACGCGGTCGACATAGACTTCGACTTCGTCGCCGACGTTGAGGTCGGCCTTCTGGCCCGGCATCGCGAATTCGCGAAGCGGCACGCGGCCTTCGCTCTTCAGGCCGATGTCGATCACTGCCAGGTCGTTTTCGATCGCGGTCACGGTGCCCTTGACGACGCGGCCTTCAAAGCCGCCATCAGCACCACCCAGCGATTCGTCGAGCATCGCGGCGAAATCGTCGCGCGACGGAAAAGCCGTAGAGGCCATAGAGTGTTTTCCTTACTTCATTTGTTCCGGCCAAGCGGTTGGTTCCGCTGGTCTTGTGGCCGATCCGTCCCGTCCGCCGGATGCGATACGGGACATCCTCGAAGCGCTTCAATCGGCGAGGTGCGGGCAAAGCAAAAAGGGCGCGACGAGTTGATCTCGTCACGCCCGACACTCGAATCGAGTGGCGGTCTGTCCGTGCCTCGACCAGCTACAAACGCCCGTCGGACGCGGCGCCTATAGGCGCGGAGCCCCGCAGAAGCAAGGAAAAAGGGCGGTCAGCTGCGGTCCGCGCGCCGCTGTTCGACAAAGGCGATCGCGGCGGCCAGCGCCGCCTCGCGGGTCATGTCGCTGTTGTCGAGCAGCATCGCGTCGGCGGCGCGGACGAGCGGCGCATCGGCACGGCCTGTATCGCGCGCGTCGCGGGCGTGAATGTCGGCGAGCACGACGTCGTAGGTCACGTCGACGCCGCGTGCGCGCATTTCGGCATGGCGGCGGCGCGCGCGTTCCTCGGCCGACGCCGTCACGAATATCTTCGCGTCGGCGAGCGGCGCGATCACGGTGCCGATATCGCGCCCGTCGAGTACTGCGCCGCCAGGCTGGTTGGCAAAATCGACCTGGCGCTGGAACAGCGCGGCGCGCACAGCAGGGTGGACCGAGACGCGGCTCGCGAGTCCGCCCGTCGTTTCGTAGCGCAGCGCGGGATCGTCGAGCAGCGCAGCAGGGAAATCGCACGCCGCGAGCGCGTCGTCGGCCTTATCGGCGTCGCCGTGATTGAGCTGGGTCTGATAACCTACCGCGCGATAGAGCAGCCCGGTGTCGAGCACGGGCAGTCCGAAATGTTCGGCAAGCTGGCGCGCGAGCGTGCCCTTGCCTGACGCGGTGGGGCCATCGACTGCGATGATCATCGCTGCAAGCCCACGAGCAGAGCTTCGAAATTGGGGAAGCTGGTCGCGACCGGGGCGATGTCATCGATCGTCACCGGCGCTTTGCTCACGAGTCCGGCGATGGCAAAGCTCATGCAGATGCGATGGTCGAGGTGGCCGGCGATTGTCGCGCCGCCGGGCAACGGGTCGCCGCCGGTGCCGTCGATGACCAGCCCGTCCTCGCTTTCCTCGACGCGCACACCGATGGCATCGAGACCCGCCGCCATAACGGCCAGGCGGTCGCTTTCCTTGACGCGCAATTCGTCGAGGCCGGTCGTCGTCGTGCGGCCTTTGGCGAGTGCGGCGGCGACGAAAAGGATCGGGAATTCGTCGATCATGCTCGGCGCGGCTGCGGGATCTACCTCGATGCCCTTGAGGTTGCTGTGGTGCACGCGGAGGTCGGCGACGGGCTCGCCCCCGACTTCGCGCTCGTTGAGAAGCTCGATGTCGCCGCCCATCTGCTTCAGTACGTCGACCAGGCCGGCGCGCGTCGGGTTCAGGCCGACATTGGCGATGGTGACGTCCGATCCGGGCACGACCAGCGCGGCGACGATGAAGAAAGCGGCGGACGAGGGATCGCCCGGGACGATGATCGACTGCGGCTTCAGTTCAGCTTCGCCGCGAATGTGGATATGGCGCGTGCCGTCGCCATCGGTATCGACCGTCAGTTCGGCGCCGAAGCCGCGCAGCATGCGCTCGCTATGGTCGCGGGTCGGCACAGGCTCGATCACCTCGGTGATGCCTGGGGTGTTGAGCCCGGCGAGCAGCACCGCGCTCTTCACCTGCGCCGACGCCATCGGCAGGCGGTAGGAGAGGGGAATGGCGGGAGCGAGGCCGCGCACCATCAGAGGCAGGCGGCCTCCCGGCGAGGCGCTGATGTCGGCGCCCATCTGCGCCAGTGGATCGATGACGCGGCCCATCGGGCGTCCCGACAGGCTGGCGTCGCCGACGAAGGTCGCGGTGATCGGGTGGCTCGCGACAAGACCCATCAGCAGGCGTGTCGAGGTCCCGCTGTTGCCCATGTCGAGTGCACACTGCGGCTGGAGCAGTCCGCCGACCCCGACGCCGTGGACGCGCCATTCGCCATCGTCCTGCCGTTCGATCGTCGCGCCCATCGCGCGCATCGCGGCCGCGGTTGCTAGCACGTCATGTCCTTCGAGCAGGCCGGTAACGCGGCTTTCCCCAATGGCCAGCGCCGACAGCATCAGCGAACGGTGCGAGATGCTCTTGTCCCCCGGGATCGCAATCCTACCTTTCAGCGGAACGGAAGCGGAAAAGGCGCGCGGTGTGGCGGTTTGATCGGTCATGGCGTGCGGCTTTTGACAGCGGCCTTGCAATCTGGCAAGGCGCACGCCGATTTGACGGATAGCTATTCAGATACCGTCGCTCTTCCGATATTTCTATCCTGTTTTCAAAGGATTATGAGGCGTTTATGATTAAGGCTGAATGGGGCACGAAGCGCAGCTGCCCAAAATGCGCCACCCGATTCTATGATTTGACCAAGGACGATCCGGTCAGCTGCATCAATTGCGGCTATAGCTGGATTCCGGAATCGGTGCTCAAATCGAAGCAGCCGATGCCCTTCGAAGAAGTCGAAAAGCCGGGCAAGGCCGCGAAAGAGGATGTTGCCGGCGACGAGGATCTGGATCTGGACGTCGACGTCGACGAGGACAGTGATTCGCCCGACAACGACGTCGACCTTGGCGGCGACGACGACCTGGGGGTTGCGACTGGCGACGACGAGGACGACGAAGGCTGATTTTCCGGCGGGGGGCCAAAAAAGCATCGAAAGATGATTTGGCCCCTTGCATCACCTGATGGCGCTGCTAAAGGCGGCGTCCCGGTCGCACCGCTCGGCGCGACACGCGAAATGGCACGGGGCCTTAGCTCAGCTGGGAGAGCGCCTGCATGGCATGCAGGAGGTCAGCGGTTCGATCCCGCTAGGCTCCACCATTACAAAAAGGCCTGCAAAAGCGGGCCTTTTTTATTTTCGACCACCGGCATCTGCGAATGGACCACCGGGAAACGGGAAAATGTCCGGTGGTCATCGATCGCTAGCGGCCTTGTGCGGCCCCGCCGTTGATGTTCGCGGACCAATATCAGGCGTAGATTGCGATTGCCTGGCTGCCGCTCAGGATCGGTTCACCGGCGCGGTTCCACAGCATCATGTCCTGCACCGACAGGCCGTGGCGGGCATAGCCGGTCTTGGCCGAGAGCAGCCACCAGCCGTCATCGGTTTGCGGCGTACCGGTCAACATATTGACCGTCCAGTTCATCGAGCTGATCGGCCCGAATTGGCTGAACAGCGCCATCGCGGCGGGGGGGAGTGCGTCGCCCATCGCGAGCAGTGCGATCGCGGGGTGGCAGGCGGGTTCCTCGACGAAACGCACCCAGGTCAGATATTCGCCGACCTCGCTTTTCCACGCAAAGCGCGGGCCGGTCGTCGGGCGCATGTCGAAATGGCGCGTGAAGGAAGGGCGCGCATGATGTTCGGGCACCGGCGCCAGGGTTTCGGGAGCGGGCGCATCGGGCATCGCCAGCCGATTGTGGTCGAGATGGCTTTCCCGGTCGGGCGAGAAGGCGAAGACCGCGGCGGTGCCGAAGCCCTGGTCGCTCGAAACGCCGGCGTCAACGAACAGGCTGGATTTCGACTGGCGCAGCACGCGCGTCTCGACCTTGCAGTCGCCGCCGACGGGGCCGACGAAGCTGATCTGCGCATAGCGTAGCGGCGTCTCGGTCGGGTGAAGCGCCATCGCACCCGCCAGCGCGACCGCCGAACTGATCCCGCCATAGGCGGTTCGCCCCTGCATCCATCCTGCGTCGATATGCGCCTTCGCCACGCCCTCTTCGGTGCGCAGCGTAGCGAGCAGCGCGTCGAGCGCGCTGGGAGAAGTTGTCATTGCCCGATTATTCCTCGATCTGGAAGGTCAAGCCCGCGTTCTCGGTCAGCCGCGCGATCAGCGCGTCGCCGAGCAGCGCGCCCGGTGTCCACACGCCGCCGGTGCCCTCATTTTCGAGCAGCGCCATTCCCGTTTCGGCGAGCATCTTCGACGTCGAGCCATAGCCGGGGTCGCGGTCGCCCTGCACCGAGGCGCGCACTGTCGTGCCGTCGGGATATTCGCCGATGAACAACACATCGTAGAAGCCGTTTTCGCGCTGTTCCTTGCTCGGGCCGTCGCCGGGCTTGATGCTGGGGTCGAAGGGGTTTGCTTTCGCCATCGCTTCGGCCATCGCCTTGCCGGCGTCGCCGATCGTCGTCATCACCATTTCGTCATAGACTAGATCCTCGCCCCATGGATGGCCGAGCAGGAAATTGGTACGATGGACATTCTTGGTGTTGATCGGCGCCATCACGAAAGGCGCGGTCCAGGTGCCGGTCGCGCTGTCATATTCGGGGACGAGCCCGGTGGGCTGCGAAGGCCCCTCGAAACCCGGAGTCAGCGCAAAGCTGGACTTGAGCAGCAATGCGAGCGACGGCTTTTTCGCGATGGCTTTCAGCGTTTCGGTGAGGCTCGCAATCGTGCCGCCCGACGCGCCGCCCGCCATCTTGCGCACACGGCCCTTGACGCGCGGGGCCGGCTTGCCGTGGCGCCGGATCGCCTCGGCCTGCAGGAAATGGACGCCAAGGTCGAAGGGAATCGAATCGAAACCGCAGCTGAAGGTGATGCGTGCGCCCGATGCCTTTGCCGCGGCCTCATGTTCGTCGATCATCTCGCGCATCCAGCCGGGTTCGCCGCAGAGGTCGGCATAGGCGGTGCCGGCGCGGACGCAGGCGGCGACGAGTTCGTTGCCGTATAGCTGGTAGGGACCTACCGTTGTGAGCACGACCTTTGTGTTCGCCGCCATCTTGTCGAGGCTCGCGGGATCGCTCGCGTCGGCGACGATCAGCGGCGTTTCGTGCGGCGCGCCGATCAGGTCGCGCACTGCGGCGAGCTTGTCGAGGCTGCGGCCCGCCATCGCCCACTTCGGGGCGTCCTTGCGATCCCTGTAATGGTATGCAAGATATTCGGCGACGAGACGGCCGGTAAACCCGGTTGCGCCGTAAACGACGATATCGAAATCGCGGGACGCCATGACAAACCCTCCCTTTACGTAAACGTTAAGTGGAGGCTAGCGCAGCGCGCGCGCGATGCCAAGCGCGAAGGTCCAGGTTCCGCACTCTAGCGACGCCAGAAGGGGCGTTTCTCGACCGCCACGGGCGCACCGACAGCCTCGGCGCGCCCTTCGGCGCGCGCGGCGCGCAGTTCGGCTTCGGTCGCGTGCTGCTGCGCGCGGTGCGCGGCGAGTTCGTTGCGGCGGCGCTGGCGCAGTGCGTCGTAACTCCAGCGCGTATGCCCATAGCCGAAGAGGCAGAGGACCCCGCCCGCAATTGCGAGATTCTTCATCGCCGCCATCGCCTGAACCGGATCGGTGAATTCGCGGTGGAAGAACAGGATGGTGAGAAGCACGAAGGCGGCGAGCAGCACCGACCATAGCCGGGTCGCGACGCCAAGCGCGAGGCAGGCACCCGCGATCAGTTCGAATAGTCCGGTCGGGATCGCGAGCCCGCCGGGAAGCCCCGCAGCGGCGATCATTGCATTGGTGTCGTTGACATGGATCAGCTTGCTGATCCCAGACACGATAAAAATTACGGCGATGAACAGGCGGCCGAAAAAGACGGCGATCATGGACATGGATTATCCTCCTCTGGCGCGCCCCGGCCGCTTGTGCAGACAGGACGCGCAGCGAAGGCGATGGGTTCCCGTCAGCGCGGCGTGAAGACCAGTTCGGCAACCTCGCAGTCGCTGCAAGCGAGCGCGCGCAGCGTCACGGCACCGGGGCCTCCGGGCAGATAGATATCGGCGAACTTCACAGTCCGCCACGCGGTGCCGGCCGGAACCGACACGCCGCGTTCGTCGATACCGATGCGGCCGCCCTTCGTCGTGCGGACCCGCGCCGAGACGGTCCAGCGGCCCGCCTTTGCGACGTCGGCACTGTAGCGCATCCACTCGCCGGTGACGAAGTCGCTTACATAGGCCGTGCCGTCCGCCTCTCGCGCGATGTCGACGCCGTCGTTGCGGTAGGTGGTTCCGTTGTTCCACGGTGTTCGTTCGCCGCCGGTCGCGACGTGATAATTGGCGTCTACGGTGTCGCCATAGGCAATGCCCGGCGGCCCGAAGTCATAGTCCGCGGCCGCGATGGTTAGCGGTTCCGCCGCCAAAGTGCGCGGTGCGAACGCGCGGTACGTCGGGTCGTGCGGCTGGCGGAACATCGCGTCGATGACATCGGGTTTCGGGATGTTCCGGTCGAAGCGCGTGTTTTGGGCAAGCTGCATCATCGCGGCAAAGGCATCGTCGGCTGCGGGCTTCGGTCCCTTGCCGGTCATCCATTGGGTGATCTTCAACCAGCCGTCGCCGGCGACGATCTCGAGCGGCTGGTTAAAGCCGATTTTCTTGAGCGGCCAGAAATTCCAGCCGATACCGCCTTCCTCGACAAGCGCGATCGCGTCGCGGTACCATGCATTGCTGTTCTCGCCCGACTCGCCGAGCCAGATCGGGCGGTTGTAGCTGGTGCGCAGCGCCTTAATCCCTGCGAGGCTCGCTTCGTCGTTGCGGTTCCAATATTTGTGGAAGCTTAGCACCATATTGGCATCCCATGCTGGCGGCAGGCCCTGGTAATTATTGCCCCAGCAATTCCCCTCGATGATGACGATATGTTTTTGGTCGACTTCGCGTATCGCGGCGGTGATGCGCTGTTGCAGCGCCCACACCGCCTTGTTCTCGGTCTCGTCGCAGCCATTGCCCTTGCCGGGCGTCGCGAAGCTCCAGTTCGGTTCGTTGATCAGGTCATAGGCGCCGATCCACGATTCGTCCTTGTAGCGCGCGGCGAGCTTCTTCCACAGCGCGACCGTCTTACGCTGGTTCTCCGCGCTCTGCCACAGCGAGGGTTTGGCGGGATCGCGGTCGGATATGGCGAGGTCGTTACCCTGACCGCCGGGCGCGGCGTGGAGGTCGAGGATCAGCCAAATGCGGTTCGCCTTGCTCCATTCGAGCAGGCGGTCGATGCGCTGGAAACCTTCTTCGTGCCAGGTGTCCTCACCGGGCTCGGGTTCCTTGTCGGCGGGCAGGGTGAGTTGGTCGAAATGGATGGGCAGGCGCACCGAGTTGAAACCCCATTTCGCCATCTGATCGATGTCGGCGCGGGTCGTATGGTTGTCGAGCCAGGCGCGGTAGAATTCCGCCGTCCGCTCCGCGCCGACCAATTCGACGAGCTTGGCACGAATCCTATTCTGTTGCCCGACCTCGCCAAGCTTCAGCATATAGCCTTCCTGAAGCATCCAGCCGCCGAGCCCCATGCCGCGCAGGATTACAGGCCTGCCCGACCCATCGACGATTTCGGTTCCCGCGACCTTCAGGAAGCCTTCGGCGTGCGCGGCATTAGAGGAGAGCAGCGCAGTGAGTGCGAACGCGACGGTGCGGAACTTCATGACCTCATCCCCATTTTCAATTATGGGAACGTTATCAATTTCGGCCGTCAGAGCAAGCGCGTTAGCGTAAGTCGCGGTGTCAAAGCTTTGGCAGCGTGACGCCCTTTTGTCCCATATATTTGCCTGCGCGGTCGGCGTAGCTCGTCTCGCAGGGCTCGTTTCCCTGGAGGAAGAGGAACTGGCAGGCGCCCTCGTTGGCGTAAATCTTGGCGGGCAGAGGAGTGGTGTTCGAGAATTCGAGAGTCACATGGCCTTCCCAGCCGGGTTCGAGCGGGGTGACGTTCACGATGATCCCGCAGCGCGCATAGGTCGACTTGCCGAGGCAGATGACGAGCACATCGCGCGGAATGCGGAAATATTCGACCGTGCGCGCCAATGCGAAGCTGTTCGGCGGAATGATGCAGACGTCGGTTTCGCGGTCGACGAAATTCTTGGGGTCGAATTCCTTGGGATCGACGGTCGTCGAATCGATGTTGGTGAAAATCTTGAATTCGGGCGCGACGCGCGCATCATAGCCATAGGAAGAGAGCCCATAGCTGATGCAGCCGTCGCGGCGCTGCGCCTCGACGAACGGTTCGATCATGCCCTGCGTCCGGGCGGCTTCGCGAATCCAGCGATCGGAAAGAATGGCCATGCGTGTCTCTTGTAAGGGCGCGGCGCTTTGCGCAAGCGGTCAGTCGATGAGGCCGAGATCCTTGGGTCCGAACGCTGCCGGCAGCAGCTCGCTGAGCCGGTAGGTCGTAACCGCGCGGCCGTCGCCCGAGGCGCAATGGACGAGGAGGTCGGTCTTCGAGCGCTCGGCGGCTTCGTTGAGGATCTGCCGGCAGCGTCCGCACGGATTGACTGGATCGCTGCCGATCAGCGCCTCGCCGTCGGGCCGTCCGCCGACGATCGCGATCTCGGCGAGCTCGCCGATCCAGCCTTCGTTCGCGATCTTTGCCACCGCCGCGGTTTCGGCGCACAGCGTCAGGCCATAGCTCGCATTTTCGACATTGGCGCCGGTGACGACGTCGCCATTCTTCAAGAGCAATGCGGCGCCGACGTAAAAGCCCGAATAGGGGGCATAGGCGCGGCTCGCGGCATCGCGCGCGGCGTCGATCAGGGAGTCGCGGGTCTTGGTCATCATGTCCCTCCTTGCGGCCGCAGCGCGTTCCAGCCGACCGTTCCGTCGGCGCCCGAGATGCGAACATGGTTATTGGCTTGCCACATCGCCCAGGGATGCGCACCATAATCGGGTTCGAAGAAATCGCGGCGCAGCCAGGTCGTGCGCGCGATCCCCTGCGTCACCCGATAGTCGCCTTCGAACGCCGGGCCGGGTGCGATCAGGCTGCGCTTTCCCATATGCGCCTCGATCTGGGCAAGAAAGGTCGCGAGTTCGGAAAGCAGCAAGGCGCGCGTCGGGCGGTCGGGGCAACGGTCGTCATAGTCTAGCCACACGACGGCGGGCAGGGCGTCGGCACGGCGCGGTACATGGCGGATGAAATTTGCCGCCTGATCGGTTGCGAGTTGGCACAGGCTGTATCGGTGGATCGCGCCCGCCTGAATCCCGGCGTCGCGTGCCGCCGCCATGTTGCGGACGAATTTTGCGTCGACCCCGGCGGAACCGTCGGTTGCCATGATATAGGCAAAATCGGCGCCCGCAGCCTTGACCGAACCCCAATGAACATCGCCATTGCCGGCGTCGATCGTAACGCCCTGCGTGGGGTAGAGTGCGCGGTCGGGCGTCCAGCGCGCGGCCCACCACATCGCGAGGCCCGCGGCGAGCAATAGCAGCGCTATGATCGCACCGGTCCTGCGCAGCAACCGAGCCACCGCCGCGCGCCACCCGCCGCGCGGTCGTAGCCGCTGCCTGTCCTTGATTGCCCCTGTTGCCATGCTCAGCCCTTGATATGGAGCACGCAAATCAGCGTGAACAGCCGCCGCGCGGTGTCGAAATCGACCGCAATCTTGCCGTCGAGCCGGTCCATCAGCATCTCCGCCGCCTCGTTGTGCAGCGCGCGCCGCGCCATGTCGACGGTTTCGATCTGCTGCGCGGTCGAGGTCTTGATCGCCTGATAATAGCTGTCGCAGATCGCGAAATAATCGCGGATCGGGCGACGGAAACGCCCGAGCCCGAGGATGATCGCCTCGAGCGGCGATCCATCTTCTCGGGCAATTTCAAAGATCAGGCGCCCGTCCTCGACACGCAACATCAACCGATAGGGGCCGGCATAGCCGTCAGGGTGGCCGCGCTGCGGCACGAATTTGTTATCCTCGATCAAATCGAAGATCGCGACGCGGCGTTCCTGCTCGACATCGGGATTGCGCCAGACGATCGAGCCTTCGTCGAGCTCGACCGAAATGATCCGCTGTTTGGAAGGGTCTGCGTCGCTCATGCTGCCTGTGCTTCTACTTGGGCTGCGGCGAAGGGCAAGGGGGCGCCTCTGGGCTTTCCCTATCATTCGTTCGGAGGGGGCGTGTTTCAAACTTATCCCCAAGGCGCCCCACAGTCCTGCCGTTCGGCAAAGCCAAGCCGGTTGCGCCCGCCGCGGCCCGGGCGCATGGTGGCGCCATGCCTGAGCTAGCCCTGATCCCGACCCCGGCCAACACCGGGGACGAACGCCAATTACCCCGCAATATCGAAGCTGAGGCCGCGTTCCTCGGCGCGATCCTGATCGACAACCGAGTCGTCGAGGATTTGCCCGTCGCGCTGACTCCTGAGCATTTCTTCGAACCGTTGCACGGCCGCATTTTCCAGCAGACGATGGCGCTGATCGAACGCAACAGCATCGCGACGCCGGTGACGCTCAAACCCTATTTCGAGGCCGACGAGGCGATGAAGGCGGTCGGCGGGGTCGGCTATCTCGCACAGCTCACCGGCAGCGGCGCGGGGTTGATCGGCGCGCGCGATTTCGCCCGGCAGATTTTCGACCTCGCCTTGCTGCGCGAACTGGCGGGCGTCGGCCGCACCCTGGTCGAGAATGCGCTCGACACCAGCGAAAGCGTCGACCCGCAGGCGCAGATCGAGGAGGCTGAAACCGCGCTCTATCGCGTCGCGGGCGGCGAGGCTGAGATGGGATCGGTCAAGAGCTTCAACCAGGCCAGCTTGACCGCGCTGCAGGCGGCCGAGCGCGCGCTCAATTCGGGCGGCCATCTGTCGGGGATCACCACCGGGATCGCCAGCATGAACGCCAAGATCGGCGGCATGCACAATTCGGACTTGATGATCCTCGCGGGGCGTCCGGGTATGGGCAAGACCTCGTTCGCGACCAATATCGCGTATAATGCGGCCGAACGCTGGCGCCGCGACGAGGAAGACGGCATCCCGCCCGAGAAGAATATGGGCGCCAAGGTCGCCTTCTTCAGCCTCGAAATGTCGGCCGACCAGCTCGCGACGCGCGTCCTTGCCGAACAGTCGGGTGTGTCGGGCGAGGCGCTGCGCATGGGCAAGATCAGCAAGGAGCAGTTCCAGCAGCTCTCGCGCGCGGCGCAGCAACTCCAGACGCTGCCCCTCTTCATCGACGACACTCCGGGGCTGACGATCGCCGGGCTGCGGACGCGCGCTCGGCGGCTTCAGCGGCGGCACGGCATCGGCTTCATCGTCGTCGATTATCTCCAGCTGTTGCAGGGTTCGTCGAAAAGCGGCGATAACCGCGTACAGGAAATTTCCGAAATTTCTCGTGGTCTTAAGACCTTGGCGAAAGAGCTTAATGTTCCCGTGATGGCGCTGTCGCAGCTCAGCCGCCAGGTCGAAAGCCGCGAGGACAAGCGCCCGCAATTATCCGACCTTCGCGAATCGGGCTCGATCGAACAGGATGCCGACATGGTGCTCTTCGTGTTCCGCGAGGATTATTATGTCGCGGCGCGCGAACCCAAGCGTCCCGTCGAGGGCGATGACGTCAAGATTCACGCGGCGCACGAGGAATGGGCGGCCGAGATGGAGCGCGTCTTCGGCCTTGCCGAAGTCATCGTCGCCAAATCGCGTCACGGCTCGACCGGCAAGGTACGCCTGCATTTCGAGGCGAAGACGACCAAGTTCAGCGATCTGGCCGACGACAGCCAAGCGTATGAGGATTATGAGTGAGGTTTGAAATCTGAACCTTCGAAATTGCGAGGAGCCGAGGGCGACGCGGCAATCCGGAGTAGGCGTAATCCGCCCTGGATTGCTTCGCTCCTCTCGCAATGACGACGTATTTTTGCGGCGCGTCTGATCAAAACGCCGGATCGTTCGCCGGGTCGTCGTCGATCGGCGTCACGACTTCATGGATACCGCATTCGGTCTTGTCCCAGCCGCGCCAGCGGCCCGAGCGCGGGTCTTCGCCCGGCTGGACCTTCGACGTGCACGGCGAGCAGCCTATCGAGGGATAGCCTTCGGCTTCGAGCGGGTGCCGCGGCAGGTCGTGCGCCTCGAAATATTCGTCCAGCATCTCACGCGTCCAGTTGGCGAGCGGGTTGAACTTCAGGCGACCGGTGCTGCCGTCGAGTTCGAAGCGCGGCAGGCCCTGCCGCGTCGCCGACTGGAATCCCTTGCGGCCGGTGATCGAGGTATCGAAATCGGCCAGCGCCTTTTCGAGCGGCTTGACCTTGCGAATTTCGCAGCAGCCGTCGGGGTCGTAGGACCAGCGAAGCTCGGTCGCGTCCTTTTTCGCCAGCTCCTCGGCATCGGGGGTCAGGTTGACGACGTTAAGCTTCAGCTTGGCCGCCAGCTCGCCGCGATAGGCGAGCGTTTCGGGGAAATGCTTGCCGGTATCGAGGAACAGGACGGGCATGTCGGGCGCCACGCGGCTGACGAGATGCAGCAGCACCGCGCTTTCGGCGCCGAAGCTCGACACGATCGCGGTTTCGCCGAGCAAGCCCGCGCCGATCACGCTCGCAACGACCTCGGCGGCGTCCTGGCCGCGGAAGAGGTTGTTTAGGCGGATGACGTCGGCTTGCGTGAAGCGTGGCGCGACGTCGATGCGATCGCGGGTGCGGTCTTCGCCGGCCTTGGGGAGAGAGTGTTTCACGTCAGCCATGCCTTAATTTCCATATCGGCACCGCGCCGTCGGCAGCGGTCTGATAATGTTCGGGCCAGCGCGTCAGCGCCGCCTCGACATCAGCGGGATCGAGCGGTTTTTCGGGCGCGAAGCTGTCGAAGCCGCAGCGCTTCATATAGGCGATCTGGTCGACGAGGACGTCGCCCTGCGCGCGCAGTTCGCCAGCATAGCCCGCCTCGCGCAGGATGCGCGCCGACGAATAACCGCGCCCGTCGCGAAACTTGGGAAAGGCAACCTCGATCAGCTTCAATCGGTCGAGGTAAGGGATCAGCGCGCGTGCATCCTCGTCGCTTTCGAGGCGCACCGCGGTTGCGTTCGACTGGTTGAGGAAGGCGTCGAGGGTGACGCAGGGCTCCTCGCCGTCCGAATGGAGATGCTCAACCATAGATCGCCTCCTTGAACGGGGCCATGCCGACGCGGCGATAGGTGTCGACGAAGCGTTCGCCCTCGGCGCGTTCGGCGAGATATTTGTCGGTGACGCGTTCGATCGCATCGACGATGCCGTCCTCGTCGAAGCCGGGGCCGGTGATCGTGCCGAGCGACACATCCTCCGCGCCCGATCCGCCGAGGAGGAGCTGGTAGTTTTCGGTGCCCTTGCGGTCGACGCCGAGGATGCCGATGTGGCCCGCATGGTGATGCCCGCAGGCATTGATGCAGCCCGAAATCTTGAGTTTGAGTTCGCCGAGTTCCTTCTGGCGGCCGAGATCCGAAAAGCGCGCCGCGATCTTCTGTGCGACCGGGATCGAGCGCGCGTTGGCGAGGCTGCAATAGTCGAGGCCCGGGCAGGCGATGATGTCGCTGATCAGGTCGAGGTTCGGTGTCGCGAGCCCGGCCGCGTCGAGCGCTTGCCAGATCGCGTAGAGATCGGCCTTGCGGACATGCGGGAGCACGATGTTCTGCGCGTGGGTGACGCGGAGCTCGTCATGGCTGTATTTTTCGGCGAGGTCGGCCATCAGGTCGATCTGCGCTGACGACGCATCACCGGGGATGCCGCCGACGGGCTTCAGGCTGATGTTGACGATCGCATGGCCCGGCATCTTGTGTTTCGCGACATTCTGGTCGACCCACACTGCGAAGTCGGGATCGCTGCGGTCGATTTCATCCGGAGCTGAGGCATCGAGTGCGGGCGGCGCGAATTGCGCGGCGATGCGGTCGAACTCGGCCTTGGGCGGATCGATGCCGAGCGACTTCACATGCGCCCATTCTTCCTCGACCTGCCGGCGATATTCGTCGGCGCCGAGCTCGTGGATCAGGATCTTGATCCGGGCCTTGTAGATATTGTCGCGGCGCCCGTAGCGATTGTAGACGCGCAGGCACGCTTCGGCATAGCTCAGCATATCCTCGAGCGGCACGAAATCCTTGATCAGCGGCGCGATCATCGGGGTGCGGCCCATGCCGCCGCCGACATAGAAAGCGGCGCCGTGCTGCCCGTCCTTCTCGACAATCTGGATGCCGATGTCGTGGAGGCGCATCGCGGCGCGGTCCTCGTCGGCGGCGATGACGGCGATCTTGAACTTGCGCGGCAGATAGCTGAATTCGGGGTGAAAGCTCGACCATTGGCGCAGCAACTCCGCCCACGGGCGCGGATCGGTGATCTCGTCGGCGGCGGCGCCCGCCCATTGGTCGGAGCTGATGTTGCGGATGCAATTGCCGCTCGTCTGGATCGCGTGCATCTCGACCGAAGCGAGATCCTCGAGGATCGCGGGCGCATCCTCCAGCTTGATCCAGTTATACTGGATGTTCTGGCGCGTGGTGAAATGGCCGTAGTCGCGGTCATATTTGCGCGCGATATGTGCCAGCATCCGCATCTGGCGGCTGTCGAGCGTCCCGTAAGGCACAGCGACGCGCAGCATATAGGCGTGCAGCTGAAGATAGAGGCCGTTCATCAGCCGCAGCGGCTTGAACTGGTCCTCGGTGATTTCGCCCGCAAGGCGGCGGCGCACCTGATCCGAAAATTCGGCGACGCGGGCGGCGACCATCGCATGGTCATATTCGTCATATTTATACATGTCAGATCACCCAGTCGCCGGCGTTGGGGTCGGCGGGTTTCAGAGTCAGGTCGGGGCGCACGGTCGGGCCGAGCGCGCGGATGCGGTCCTTGATATGCGCGGGGCGCGGACCGTCGGGAGTCATTTCGCCCGCGATAATATAGGGGGCGTTGACGCGGCGCGCGCCTTCCTCGGCGGCGAGGATCGCCTCGCCCTGTTCGCCGACGTCGGCGGCGTCTTCGATATGCAGCGACCAGTCGGCGCCGGTCCACCAGGTGACAAATCCTGTTTTCAGGTCGTTGCCGGTGAGCAGTTTCATGCAAAATTCCCCAGTTTTTCGGCGACGCCAGGGGCGCCGAGGCAATCGAGTGCATCGGCGCGCGCCGCGACCTTGCCAACGATAATCAGCGCCGGGCTTTTCACCGCTTCGCGCGAAACAAGATCGCCAAGGTCGGTGAGCAGGGTGCGCAGCACGCGCGCATCGGCGGTGGTGCCGCGCTCGATCACCGCGACGGGCAGGCCGGGCGACACGCCGTCGGCGATCAGCTTGTCGGCGATCGCGGTTGCGGTGGCGATGCCCATATAGATGACGAGGGTGCGACCATGGCCCGCGAGGCCCGACCAGTCCTGGTCGGAGAGATCCTTGCACTGTCCCGCGACAAAGCTGACCGCACTCGCGTCCTCGCGGTGGGTGAGGGGAAGGCCCGCCTGCGCGGCGCAGCCCGCGGCGGCAGTGATGCCGGGGACGACTTCGCAGGCGATGCCCGCTTCGCGCGCGGCATCGAGTTCCTCGCCGCCACGACCGAAAATGAACGGATCGCCGCCCTTGAGCCGCACGACCTGCTTGCCCGCGAGCGTCTCGCGGACGAGCAGCTCGTTGATCAGTTCTTGCTTCATCGTATGGCGGCTGCGCTGCTTGGCGACGCCGATGCGTTCGACATGCGGCGGGATCAGCGCCAGCACGCCTTCGCCGACGAGGCCGTCATGGACGACAATGTCGGCGCTGCCGAGCAGGCGCGCAGCGCGTAACGTCAGCAGATCTGGGTCACCCGGACCGGCGCCGACGAGCCACAGTTTGCCAGCAGAGGGGAAAGTCTTTTCCATGCTGGAGAAGATGGTTCACGTACCCGGAAAGCGCAAAGCAGGCTTTGTTGACGCGGGTGTAGGTAAAATTGCCCCTCCATCATCGTCACCCCGGACTAGATCCGGGGTCTATGATCCCGCTGCTGGAATGGACCCCCGATCAAGTCTGGGGTGACGAGGGTCATTCAGAGATACTTCTTCGTCACCAGCTGCGATCCTTCGGGATCGCGCAGCCCCACGCCGATCGACGCGCGCATCGCGTCGCTTTCGCTGCTGGCAACCGGATAGGCGCAGTAATCGGCAGCGTAAAAGGCGCTCGGCCGGTGGTTGCCCGACAGGCCGATTCCGCCGAACGGCGCGGCGGACGAGGCGCCGTTGGTCGGGCGGTTCCAGTTGATCACCCCGGCGCGGGCGTTGGCCCAGAACTGGTCGTAAAGCTGCGGCGTCCCGCCGATCAGTGATGCGGAAAGGCCGAAGGCGGTGTTGTTCGCTTCGGCGATCGCCGCCTCGAAACTGCCGACACGGATCACTTGGAGCAGCGGGCCGAACAGTTCGATATCGGGCCGCTCGGGCATTTCGGTGACATCGATGATCCCGGGCGTCAGAAAGGGGCGCCCGGCGATCGGGCGCGTCATGTGGCGGATCACCTTGCCACCGTTCGACATCAGGACCAGAAAGCTTTCGGTCAGGCCGTCAGCGGCCTCATTGTCGATCACCGGCCCCATATAGGGGGCCGGATCGGCGTGCGGATGATCGACGATCAGCCGGTTCGCAAGGTCGCGGACCTCGTCGATCAGCCGGTCGGCAAGACTGTCCCTGACGATCAGTCGCCGCGCGTTGCTGCATCGTTGCCCGGCGCTGAGAAACGCCGACTGGACGACGAGGATCGCCGCGGTGCGAATGTCGGCGGTGTCCCACACGATGATCGGATTGTTGCCGCCCATTTCGAGCGCGAGCATCTTGCCCGGCTGACCGGCGAACTGGCGGTTGAGTGCGAGCCCGGTGCGCGCCGAGCCAGTGAACAGCAGCCCGTCGATGCCTTCGTGCCCCGCGAGTGCCTTGCCCGTGTCGGGGCCACCCACGACGAGGCGTAGCACCTCTTGCGGCACGCCTGCGCTATGGAAGAGTTCGACGAGCTTCGCGCCGACCGCCGGGGTCTTTTCCGACGGCTTGAAGATCACCGAATTGCCCGCGATCAAAGCCGGCACAATGTGCCCGTTGGGAAGATGCGCCGGAAAATTATAGGGGCCGAGGACGGCAAGCGTGCCGTGCGGCTTGTGGCGCACCGCGTTGCGCAGCCCCATCGCGCCTTCGATGCGGCGGTTGGGCGTGCGCTCGGCATAGGCGGTGACCGAGATATTGACCTTGTTGCAGACCGATTCGACCTCGGTGCGCGCTTCCCAAAGCGGCTTTCCCGTTTCGCGCGCGATCAGGTCGGCGAAGGCTTCGGCTTCGGCTTTTACCCGATCGACGAAACGCCGCAGCGTTTCCGTACGGAAAGCGACGGGCTTCGACGCCCATTCGGGCCATGCGCGGCGAGCGATCTCGACCTCCGCATCGACGTCGCTGACCGGACCGCGCCACAGCTCTTCGCCGGTCGCGGGTTCGAAGGAAATCAAGGACTCGCTCATGGTCGCCCGCGTCTTATCGGTGAAAACGGGCAGGGGCAACCTGCGCCGCGAACATGCGACGGATCGCTTGCACCATGCCTCATGGTTCGCGATAGAATGGGGAACGAGCCCGGCGCGCCGGGACGGGACAGGCCTTGACGCAAGGGGACGTGCCATATTGGCGAAACAGGAAAGCCGCCGCGATTGGTCGGACCATTATTGGTGGTCGCCCGACGGCGTCCGGCTGCATGCGCGCGTCTATGCGGGCCCCGAAGCGGCCGCGCAGGCGCCGCCGATCCTGTGCATGCCCGGCCTTGCGCGCAACGCCCGCGATTTCGAGCTGTTGGCCCCGCACCTTGCGCAATATCGCAAGACGATTGTGGTCGAGTTTCGCGGTCGCGGCGAGAGCGCTTTTGCCAAGGATCCGATGACATATGTGCCGCTGACATATGTGCAGGATGTCGTGGCGCTGCTCGACGAATTGGGCATCGAACGTTTCGCCACGATTGGGACGTCTCTCGGCGGGCTGGTTTCGATGCTGATGGCGGCGACATTGCCGGGGCGGCTAACCGGTGCGGTGCTGAACGATGTCGGGCCCGAATTGGAGACTGCGGGGCTGGAGCGGATCCGCGACTATATCGGCGCGGGGGGCAGCCAGCCGACATGGATGCACGCCGCGCGGGCCTTCTCCGAACTCAACGCAGCCATTTATCCGGGCTATGGAATCCACGACTGGCTGCGGCTTACCAAGCGGACGCACCGGCTGACCGCCGAGGGGCGGATCGTCACCGACTATGACAAGCAGATCGCGGCGCCACTGCGCGTGCCGAACGGCGGCGATGCGGGAGTCGACCTGTGGCCGGCCTATCGCGCGCTGGGCGACGTTCCGTTGCTGATCCTGCGCGGCGCGCTGTCCGACATTCTCGCGCGTGCAGCGGGCGAGAAAATGGTCGCTGAACTGACGCACGCGCGGCTCGTCGAAGTGCCGGGGGTCGGCCATGCGCCGACGATGGACGAGCCCGAAGCGCGCGCGGCCATCGATGCGTGGGTCGCCAGCCTGCCATCTGCATGACCGGATACGGCGACATGGTGGTACGCGAGCATCCGGTTCGTATCCTTCATTTGCACTCGAGCTTTTCGCTGGGTGGGAAGGAAGCACGCGCGGTGCGGCTGATGAACCTGATGCAGGATCGCGCGCAGCACACGATCCTGTCGGCGGTCCCCGATGCGTTCGGCGCCCGCGACGCGATCGATCCCGGAATCGACGTGCGCTTTCCGGTCGACGCCCCGCCGCTCGCCGGTCGGCCATCGCCGCGCCGGTACGAGGCGCTTGCGCGTTACATGCTCAATTTCGACCTGGTGCTGAGCTATAATTGGGGCGCGATGGACGGGGCGATGGCGCACCGCATCTATTGGCGCCGCTGGTCGCATTTTCTGCCGCCCAATCTGGTCCATCACGAGGATGGGTTCAACGAAGATGAAAGCGTCAAGCGTAACTGGAAGCGTAATCTGTTTCGGCGTTGTGCGCTGGCGTCTGCTGGCGCGGTGGTCGTCCCGTCGGCCTTGCTCGCGCGCATCGCCACCGACGAATGGAAGCTTGGCGCGCGCGTCGAACTGATCCGGAACGGGATCGACGTCGCCGCTTATGCGAGGTCGCCTGCCGTCGCGATTCCCGGTTTCGAGCGGCGGCCGGGCGAAGTGGTCATCGGGACAGTGGCGGGGCTGCGACGCGTGAAGGATTTGCCGCGGCTGGTGCGTGCGGTGGCGTCGGTGCCGGACCCTGTGCGACTGGTTATCGTCGGCGAAGGGCCCGAACGCGGCGCAATCGAGGCGGAGGCGGCGCGATGCGGGATCGCGGATCGCGTCGTTCTGGCCGGGTTCATGCCCGAACCGGCGCGCTGGATCGGGCATTTCGACCTGCTCGCGCTGTCGTCGCTCAGCGAACAGGCGCCGATCGCGGTGATCGAGGCGATGGCGGCGGGTCTGCCCGTGGTCAGCCCGGCAGTCGGTGATGTGGCTGCGATGGTCTCCGACGCGAACCGGACCTTCATTGCCGATGACGAGGCGGGGTTTCGCGCCGCGCTCGCGCGCATGGCAGCCGATGGCGCGCTGCGCACGGCCGTCGGCGAGGAAAATCGGCGGATCGCCGCCGAACACTTCGACGAATCTGGGATGGTCGCGGCCTACCAAAAGCTCTATGCTCGCGCGATGGAAGGTTATGACGTTTTCACAGGGACGCTCACTCGGCTTTGATTGACAAGTCGGGCCGATTTCCGCTTACGCAAACGCAAACGGGGGCCGGTTCGCAAGCGCGGATCGGCGGAGAGAGAGAAGGTTTAGAGTGTTCAAAGGTTTGAAGCCCATCCTTTATGGCGGGCGTGAGGTCTGGCCGCTGGTCGAAGGCGGCAAGGGCGTGTCGGCGACCAACCATATGTCGAGCGGCGCTTGGGCCGCGGCAGGCGGCATCGGCACCGTGTCGGCGGTCAACGCCGACAGCTACGACGCCGAAGGCAAGATGATCCCGCAAATCTATCGTGCGCTGACACGCCGGGAGCGGCACGAGGAATTGATTCAGTACGGGATCGAGGGCGCGGTCGCGCAAGTTAAGCGCGCCTATGACGTGTCGGGCGGCAAGGGCGCGATCAACATCAACGTGCTGTGGGAAATGGGCGGCGCGCAGCAGATCCTCGAAGGCGTACTCGAGCGGACCAAGGGCTTGGTTGCGGGCGTCACCTGCGGAGCGGGCATGCCGTATAAGTTGAGCGAAATCGCCGCGCGGCATAATGTCCTCTACCTGCCCATCATCAGTTCGGCGCGCGCTTTTCGCGCATTGTGGAAGCGGGCTTACAGCAAGGTTCCACACCTGCTCGGCGCGGTGGTGTATGAAGATCCCTGGCTCGCCGGCGGGCACAACGGCCTGTCCAATGCCGAAGATCCGCTGGTGCCGCAGGATCCCTATCCGCGCGTCGCAGCGGTGCGCGAAACGATGCGCGCGGAGGGAATCGCCGACGACGTGCCGATCGTGATGGCCGGCGGCGTCTGGTATTTGCGCGATTGGGAAAACTGGATCGACAATGCCGAACTCGGCCAGATTGCGTTTCAGTACGGCACGCGACCTCTGCTCACTGAGGAAAGCCCGATCCCGCAGCAGTGGAAGGACCGCCTCCGCACGCTCGACGACGGCGACGTGCTGCTCCACCGCTTTTCGCCGACCGGATTCTATTCCAGCGCGGTGCGCAATCCGTTCCTGCGCGATCTCGAGGCGCGTTCGGAACGCCAGATCCCCTATTCGAAGCAGGAAGCGGGCGATCATATCGTCCAGCTCGACGTCGGGGTGAAGGGCAAGAATTTCTGGGTCACCCCGCACGACCGCGCGCGCGCGCGCGACTGGTTCGCCGAAGGCTATACCGAGGCGCTCAAGACCCCCGACAATACGGTGGTGTTCGTGACCGAGGCCGACAAGGCGATGATCCGCAAGGACCAGACCGATTGCATGGGCTGTCTGTCGCATTGCGGTTTTTCATCGTGGAAGGACCATGACGATTACACCACCGGCTATCTCGCCGATCCGCGCAGCTTCTGCATCCAGAAAACGCTGCAGGACATCGCGCACGGCGGCGACGTCGAACAGAATCTGATGTTCGCGGGCCACGCTGCGTTCAATTTCAAGACCGATCCCTTTTATTCCAATAATTTCACGCCGACGGTGAAGCAGCTGGTCGACCGAATCCTGACGGGGGATTGAACGACGCTTCGTCCTTGCGAGCGCAGCGAAGCAATCCAGAGCGGCTTGTCACGCTCTGGATTGCTTCGCTGCGCTCGCAATGACGGAGTTTTATTGAGCTTGTCATTGCGAGGAGCGCAGCGACGAAGCAATCTAGAGTTGTAATAAACCGACCTTAGCGGCAGGCCTTACGCCCACCCTTCCAGCACCTGATCGGGCGGCCTGTGCCCGTCGCACCAGGCGCGGATATTGGCGATGACCTTTTCGCCCGAGGCTTCGCGGCCTTCGATCGTCGCCGAACCGAGGTGCGGGAGCAGCACCACATTCTGGAGCGCGAGCAGCGCCGGATCGACCGCGGGCTCGTGCGTATAGACGTCGAGCCCGGCGCCCGCGATGCGGCCGGTCTGGAGCGCCGCGATCATCGCCTTTTCATCGACGATCTCGCCGCGCGCGGTGTTGATGAGATAGGCGGTCGGCTTCATCGCGCCGATGCGCGCGGCGTTGACCATTTCGTGCGTTTCGCTGGTGTGCGGGCAATGGATTGTCACGACGTCGCTGATGCGGAGCAGCGTGTCGACGCTGGCATGATAGCTCGCGCCCAGCTCTTCCTCGATGGTTTCGGGCAGGCGCCGGCGGTTGTGGTAATGGATCGACAGGCCGAACGCGCGCGCGCGCCGCGCGACCGCCAGGCCGATGCGCCCCATGCCGATGATGCCCAGCAATTTTCCGCCGACGCGGTGGCCCAGCATCGCGCTGGGTGCCCAGCCGGCCCATTGGCCCGACCGCATCAGCTTCTCGCCCTCGGCCAGCCGGCGCGGCACGCTGAGGATCAGCGCCATCGTCATGTCGGCGGTATCTTCGGTAAAGACCCCCGGCGTGTTCGACACCATGATGCCCTTGGCGCGCGCGGCGGCGAGGTCAATATGGTCGACGCCCGCCCCGAAATTGGCGATCAGCTTCAGCCGGTCGCCCGCTGCGGCGATGACCTCGGCGTCAATCTCGTCGGTCACCGTCGGCACGAATACGTCGCAATCGGCAACCGCTGCCTTTAATTCGTCGCGCGTAAAGGCGTGATCGTGCGCGGACAGCGCAACATCGAAAAGCTCGGCCATGCGTGCTTCGACGTGCGGCATCAACTGCCTGGAGACAATGACGCGCGGGCGTTTCGGGCGGTTGGAATCGGGCATGGCGGTCGATAGAGCGCGGCGCGGGGCGGCGGTCAAGAGCGGGGGCAATGAAAAGGCTGGGGATGAACGCAGCCTTTTGCGCGGTGAGCGGTTGAAATGCGGATATGAGTTTGACAAGGCAAAGCGATGACCAGCCGCCATATATTCGCCGCCGCCGTGCTGATGGCCAGTGTGGGACCGGCCGCCGCGCAATCCCAACCCGACGTCGAAGTGCCTTATTGGGCGTCGATCAGCGTCGATAAGGCTCGGATGCGCAAGGGGCCGTCGCCCGACGTGCCGGTAATGTGGGAGTATCGGCGAAAGGATTTGCCCGTAAAGGTGATCGCGCGCCACGAAAACTGGCGCAAGGTCGAAGATCCCGACGGGGCGCAGGGTTGGATGGCCGCGCGCCTCTTGAGCCGGACCCGCACCGCGATCGTCACCGGGGAAATCCGTCCGATGCGTGAGGATGCGAGCGTCTCTGCGGCAATCGCTTATCGCGCCGAACCCGGCGTCGTCGGACGGATCAGCGATTGTAGGAACGGCTGGTGCCTGTTCGACGTCAAGGGCCGCAAGGGCTGGATCCAGACCGACCATATCTGGGGCGATTGACGGCCCACGATCGGCGGCGGGAAACGACCGATTGCGGACACCAAAAGATTTCGGCATGGTCTGAGAAATGAACCCCGCCCCGACCAAATCCGAACGCATGGAGTTGCGCAAGGCGATCGGCAATAGGGTCATCACCGGTCCTCAAGTTCCGCCTTATCACCGTGGACCGGAATTGCTCGTAGCTCACGCTTGCTTTGATTGTCGAAAATCATGGAAGCTGTCCGAGGAAAGCTCTGCAATTTGTCCACAATGCGGGAAGCCAGTCAACTGGATGGGCCGAGCATTCAAAGCCCCAAAGAAGACAGACGGCGAGCAGTGGAAAAAGGTTGAGACACTGTGGCGGGCGGGGTTTCGATTTTTCCCTAACACTGGCTGGCGTAAGGCTGAACCATACCCCGAGCGGTTGCGCGACGTGGCAAAGTTCGTTGCTGACAATCCGAAGCATCCGTTTCGAGTTGAGAGCTGACGTCTGCTAAACACCCAGAGCTGTCATCCAGCGCCCCAATAAAAGGGCCGGACGATCGCTCGTCCGGCCCCTTCTGTCGCTAGCGGTTAGCGCCACCGGAAATGGTTGCGGTAAACCCGCACGACCTTGCCGCTGCGCATATTGACGAGCAAAAGGTCGTTATAGTGCCGGACATAGGTCAGGTTGCGACCCGCCCGCGGCACGCCCCAGCGGCTGTCCCAGGCCGGACGATAGGCCGGGGCATAATAGTTCGAACGGAGCGTCGCGCCGACGCGGAACTGCTGGTAGCGGAAGGGAGCGCGATAATTCTGGTAGCGCGTGTCGCGGCGCCAGTCGCGCTTGCTGTCGCGCAGGTCGCGCTTGGCGTCGCGATACTCGCGGCGTTCCTCGCGGACGTCGCCGCGGTCTCCATAGCGCACTGCGTCGCGATATTCGCGGCGTTCCTCGCGAACGTCGCGGCGGTCTTCGCGGATATCGCGGGTCTGGGCCTGCGCGACGGCCGGAACCATCATCGCGGCGATCAGGCCGGCGGCGAGAAATTTGGTCTTCTTCATCTTGCCATTCCTTTCAATCCGTCAGGGGGAGGGGGATCTGCCCGATGACTGATGACGGGATAGGCGATTCGATTTGAACGGAGTCGGAATGCGCCGTTTATTTTCAGGCCATTAGTGTCGCAAACTGTCGCATCCTAACGACGAAAGGGCGCCGTCTTGCGACGACGCCCCGGAACCTTCGTCGAGGAATGGAAATCAGACGAGTTCGACCGCCACCGCCGTCGCTTCGCCGCCGCCGATGCACAGGCTGGCAATGCCGCGCGTCTTGCCGTGGCGCTGCAGCGCCGCGATCAGCGTGGTAATGATGCGGGTGCCGCTGGCGCCGATCGGATGGCCCAGCGCGGTGGCACCGCCGTGGACGTTGATCTTGTCGTGCGGGATGCCGAGGTCGTGCATCGCGAACATCGCGACGCAGGCAAAGGCTTCGTTGACTTCGAACAGGTCGACGTCGCCGATCGACCAGCCGGTCTTGGCGAGCAATTTGTTGATCGCGCCGACGGGGGCGACGGTGAAGTCCTTGGGTTCCTGCGCGTGCGCGGCATGCGCGACGAGGCGCGCGACGGGCTTGGCGCCCTTCGCCTCGGCGACCGACTGGCGCGTCAACACCACCGCGGCGGCGCCGTCGGAGATCGAGCTGCTGGTCGCGGCGGTGATCGTGCCGTCCTTGGCAAAGGCGGGCTTCAAGGTCGGGATCTTGTCGGGCATCGCCTTGCCGGGGGCTTCGTCGGTGTCGACGATCACGTCGCCCTTGCGGCCCGAAATCGTGACCGGCGCAATTTCGGCGGCAAAGGCGCCGTCGGCGATCGCCGCCTTGGCGCGGCTCAGCGATTCGAGCGTATAATCATCCTGCGACTGGCGGCTGAGCTGATAGGCGTCGGCGGTATCCTGCGCAAAGGTACCCATCGCGCGGCCCGCCTCATAGGCGTCTTCGAGACCGTCGAGGAACATATGGTCATAAGCGGTGTCGTGCCCGATGCGCGCGCCCGAGCGATGCTTCTTGAGCAAATAGGGCGCGTTGGTCATCGATTCCATGCCGCCTGCGACCACGAGGTCGATGCTGCCCGCGGCGAGCGCTTCGGCGCCCATGATGACCGTCTGCATGCCCGAACCGCACACCTTGTTCACGGTCGTCGCCTGCACCGACTTGGGCAGGCCCGCCTTGATCGCGGCCTGGCGCGCCGGCGCCTGGCCCAGCCCGGCAGGGAGCACACAGCCCATATAGATACGCTCGATATCGTCGCCCGACACGCCCGCGCGCTCGACCGCCGCCTTCACCGCGGTCGCGCCAAGGTCGGTCGCGCTCGCGTCCGACAAGGCGCCCTGCATGCCGCCCATCGGGGTGCGGGCGTAGGAGAGGAAGACGACGGGATCGGTGGCGGTCATGGCAAAAGACTCCGTAGGGGAAAACTGGATCGGCGGCCCGATTAGCCCAAATGCTGCAACTGCGAAAGGGGGCGATCTCCCACCCCCGGTTTGCCGGGGGAAAGGGCGGTCCAACCCCGCGGCGCCGCATCAAAGTTCAGCAAAGTTCAGCCCAATGACGAACCCGTCGGCCTTGCCGCTCCGTAGCAATCGGCGGTGGAGTCGCGGGCCGGAGCGGGAGGGTCGCCGTTCATCCGCCATCTTGAAGCATAGCGAAATATATTAGGAAAGCGGTTTTTCGTGGAGGGGTTTCGCGGAGGGCGACGAAGGCGAGGGCCGTTTTTAACCGTCCAACCAATCGCAGATCATCTGTCCCCGATGCCCCTCCGGCGCCAGCGCGGCCCGCATGGCTTCCAGCAGCGGTGGCAACGCCTGCGTGAAGGCATAAGGCGGGTTGACGATGAAAAGGCCCGCGCCGTTATAGATGCCGGGCTGATCGCGATCATACAGCCAATGCTCGACCACCAGAAACTTCGGGATGCCGAGTTTCCGCAACTGCTGCTTCCACCGCATATGCGTCTCGCGGTCCTTCAGCGGATACCAGATCACCGTCACCCCATGCGCCCATTTGCGGTGCGCAGCGGCAAGAGTGGACGTGATGCGCGCGCGTTCGTCGGTCTGCTCATAGGGTGGATCGACCACCACGACGCCGCGCGAAGTGCGCGTCGGCAGCAGCGCCAGCCAAAGCTCGTAGGCGTCGCGCTGATGCACCGCGGCCGTTGTGCCGCGCATCACGCCGCGCAGCGTGTAGGCATCATCGGGATGCTTCTCATTCAGGATCAGGACATCCTGCGGACGCAGAAGCGGCGCCAGAACCTGCGGCGAGCCGGGGTAGAGGCGCGGCTCGGCCCCGGCATTCACCGCCTGCACGGCGGCGCGGTAGTCGTCCAACAAGGGATTGGTGTCGGCAAAGGCGCGCAGCACGCCCTGTGTCGCCTCGCCGGTGCGTTGCGCCTCCTCGCCGCCGAGGTCGTAGAGCCCGCAACCGGCATGGGTGTCGATCAGGGTCAGCGCGCCCTCTTTGAGCTGCAAGGCGCGCACGAGGGAGATCAGGAGGCCATGCTTTACGACATCGGCGCTATTGCCCGCATGGAAGGAATGGCGATAATTCATCGTAATTCAAAATCCTGGCGATCTGCCTTCATGCAGACGGCTGGGCGCAGAAGCCGAGCACGAGGCGGTGGAAGAAGGCCCGTATAGAGTCGGGCGGAAAGCTTCAAAACATTCTGCGCAAGGCCGCAAGGCCGCGTTAGCGATCGTCACCCAAGGCGGAGTTGCCGCGGACGCGGGTTTCAACTTGCAACTAACCGCGCGGCATGGTGAAATGCGACAAATCCAAAAGGGGGAGACGGGTCATGGCCACCGCGATCAAGCAGGATCTAGCCGGCGAAACGGCGCGCATGCACGAAGTGCTCGCCGCGCAAAAGGCGAGCTTCACCGCCGCGATGCCCGAAAGCCTCGCCGTCCGCACCGATCGCATCGACCGTGCGATTGCCTTGCTTGTCGATAATGCCGAGGAATTTGCGAAGGCGGTGAGCGAGGATTTCGGCCATCGCAGCCGTGAACAGACGCTGATGACCGACATCATGCCGTCGGTCAGTGCCTTGAAGCATGCAAAAAAGCATATGGCTGCCTGGTCGAAGGGCGAGAAGCGGAAGCCCACTTTCCCGCTCGGGCTGCTCGGCGCGAAGGCCGAGGTCGTCTATCAGCCGAAGGGCGTCGTCGGGGTCGTCGCACCGTGGAACTTCCCCGTCGGCATGGTATTCGTTCCGATGGCGGGCATCCTTGCCGCGGGCAACCGGGCGATGATCAAGCCCAGCGAATTCACCGAAAATGTGTCGGCGCTGATGGCACGGCTCGTTCCCGATTATTTCGACGAGAGCGAAATGGCGGTGTTCACCGGCGATGCCGAAGTGGGCATCGCTTTCTCGAAGCTCGCCTTCGACCATATGATCTTCACCGGCGCGACAAGTGTGGGCCGGCATATCATGCGCGCCGCGGCCGATAATCTCGTCCCCGTCACGCTCGAGCTTGGCGGCAAGTCGCCCACCTTCATCGGACGCAGCGCCAACAAGGACCTCGTCGGGCAGCGGGTAGCGCTCGGCAAGATGATGAATGCGGGGCAGATATGCCTCGCGCCCGACTATCTGCTCGTTGCCGAGGACCAGGAAGGCGAGGTGATCGACAGTGTGACCAAAGGCGCGGCAGCGCTCTATCCGACGCTGCTTGCGAATGACGATTATACGTCGGTGGTCAACGGGCGGAACTACGATCGGCTGCAATCCTACCTTGCCGACGCGCGCGAGAAGGGTGCCGAGGTGATCGAGGTCAATCCGGGCGGTGAGGATTTCGCGAGCGCCAACGGCCATAAGATGCCGCTCCATATCGTCCGCAATCCGACCGACGACATGAAGGTGATGCAAGAGGAAATCTTTGGGCCCGTGCTGCCGGTCAAAACCTATAAGACGATCGACGAGGCGATCGACTATGTGAACGCGAACGACCGGCCGCTCGGCCTCTATTATTTCGGGCAGGACAAGAGCGAGGAAGAGCGCGTGCTCACCCGGACGATCTCGGGCGGGGTCACGGTCAACGACGTGCTGTTCCACAATGCGATGGAGGACCTGCCCTTCGGCGGGGTCGGGCCGTCGGGCATGGGCAATTATCATGGCGTCGACGGCTTCCGCACCTTCAGCCATGCGCGCGCGGTCTATCGCCAGCCCAAGCTTGACGTCGCGGGACTTGCCGGCTTCAAACCGCCCTATGGCAAGGCAACAGCCAAAACGCTCGCGAAAGAACTCAAGAAATAGCTTGGCAAGATATGGCGCTTCGCCCTAGGGGAAGCGCCGCGCGTTCCGGCGCGCCAAGCTGTCTTGGGCCCCTGTGGTGAAATTGGTAGACGCGCTCGACTCAAAATCGAGTTCCGCAAGGAGTGCTGGTTCGAGTCCGGCCAGGGGCACCAATTCCTTCTAATTCGATCGACCCGATGCGCGGCTAGTAAGCGCGCCGATCCGCGTGGCCGCGATTGTTTTCACATCGGCACTTAATCCGGGCGCTTGCGCACCGTAAATTATGCAAAATGCGAAATTATCCGCTTGGTCAAGCGATCGACCGGCTTCGCGCGAAACGGCGATATTGAATTCCATTAACTATGATTGGCAATGTAATTGAATAATAATCAAATTTCCGATATTATCATTCTGCGCATTTTGAGTGTTTTGCAGTATTGATAGGAACTTACTGTTTCCATCTGACGCTGTCGGGATAAGGTGATGGCCATGAATCAACGTCTCTTCTCCGATCCGGCAGAGGAGCAGGGCGGTGCCGCCGGCGGCGATCGCCGCGGCGGAGACCGCTATCGTACGGTGTGGCGCATCGCCAAGGTTCTGCGCAACGGCGATGCCGGCTTGTGGCGCGTTCGCAATATTTCCGACCGCGGCATGATGCTTGCTGCTGACGTGCCCATCGCCGTCGGGGAGAAGCTTGAGATCGCGCTGTCCGACACGGTCGTTATTCGCGGAGAGGTCGTCTGGTCCGATGCGGGACGATGCGGCGTCTCGTTCGACAAGGAAGTTGATGTTGCTGATGTGCTCAAGCAATTGGCGGCCGAGCAGCGTGCCACGGGATATCGCCAGCCGCGTCTGCCCGTGCATACGCGCGCGCAGGCCGTGACCGACGACGGCTCAAGCGAGATCGAACTCGTCGACCTGTCGCAAAATGGCGCCGGTTTCATCCATGACGGCCATCTGGAGGTCGGCAAGGAGCTGGACCTGATCCTGGCGGGCGAGGTCAAGCGCCGCGCCATCGTGCGCTGGTCGCGCGCCGGGCGCGGCGGCCTCTGGCTCACCCAGCCGCTCGATCGCACCGACCTCGAGAGTATCCACCGCTTCGAAAGCTGAGGCTCAGGCGGCGCCGCGGACGATCTTGGCCCAGGGGTTGAGGTCGGGTTCGGCGGTCTTGGTCAGCCGGTTGCGGTCGCGGTGCCGGAACAATTCGTTGCGGCCCTTCACCATCAGCATCGTGTCCGAGACATAGCTCCACGATCCATCGTCGTGGAAATCGACCGCGAGTTCATAGCTGTCGGTACGGAAGGCGAGGTCGAGGAACGTCGTCGAGCAGATGCCATATTCGGTTTGGCCGCGCTCCGCTTTCACGACGAGCCGTTTCGCGTCGGGCGCGGCATGGCCGGCCGCGATCGCGATCTGTCCGCGCGGGATCGCCAGCGTCTGCAGGATCAGGCCTGTCGTTGCTTCATAAAGCCAGTAGCCGACCTGGTCGTGAAAGGTGATATCTTCTTCGCGCGTGTTGATGTGGACATGGTAGCGCAAGCCGTAGAAGAGCTGCGGGCCGTTCGCCTGCGGGTCGATCGGCTGCATTTCGATCCGCTCGTAATATTGGCGCGTTTCAGGGCCTTCCGCCTTGGGATTGATATCGACGCCGCGCTGTCCCTCCCAGACGCCCGCGAGGCGTGCGAGCGGACCCAGGTTGGCGAGCGTTTCGGGATCGACGTCTTCCGGTTCGGTGAAAATATCCTCGGGAATATCCATTCTGCTCGCCCCAATGCAGTGGTCCGGCAGTGCGATGGTGCCGGTGTAACCGATCGGTTATCCTGCCCGAAGCTGATGGTCGATAGTGAAGTCGATTTCAGGGAGTTTTTGCATGAGTCAGCGTCTGTTGGACCGTCGCCGGTTTTCGGCCGCGCTTGCCGGTGTGGCCGCGATCCCGTTGATCGCGGGCGCGACGCGGACGATGGCCGCGGGCGCCGGTGCGCGCAATATCGTGCTCGTGCACGGCCTCTTTGCCGACGGATCTTGCTGGATCGACGTTATCGTTCGCCTGCAAGCCCGGGGCCTGAACGTGACGTCCGTCCAGAATCCGCTGACGACGCTGGCGGAATCCGTGGCGGCCGTCGAGCGGGTCCTTGCACGGCAGGACGGGCCGACCGTACTGGTCGGACACAGCTTTGGCGGCATGATCGTAACCCAGGCGGGGCTGCATCCGAAGGTGTCGGCGCTCGTCTATGTGGCAGCGCGGGCACCCGATGCGAATGAGAATTATGGTGCGCTGGCCGCGACCTATCCCGCGCCACCCGCCTCGGTGGGGATCGTATACGATGGCGACGAGGGATGGCTGGCCGAGCAGGCTTTTATGCGCGATTTCGCGGGCGACCTGCCCAAGGCACGGGCGCGGTCGCTCTATGCCGTCCAGCAGCCCTTCAACCGCGTCCTGCTGACGGGGCAAGTCACGCAGGCCGCCTGGCGATCAAAGCCGAGCTTTTATGCGGTCTCGGCGAACGACCGGACGATCAACCCCGATCTCCAGCGCTTTTTGGCAAAGCGGATGGGGGCGACGACGATCGAATTGCCGGCAAGCCATGTGTCGATGATTTCGCAGCCTGATGCGGTCGCAGAACTGATCGTCAAAGCAGCCGGCGCCGACTGACCGGTCGCGTCAGACGTCCTCGGCGAGCCGCCCGTAGAGCTGCGGTCGGCGGTCGCGGAAGAAGCCCATGCCCGCGCGGTGCTTTGCGGCGCGATCGAGGTCGATCGTTTCGACCAGCACGCCGGTTTCGCTCGCGCCGAAGGCCTGCGTCATGTCGCCCCATTCGTTGGTGATGAAGCTGTGACCATAGAAATTGGCGTCGCCCTCGCTGCCGATGCGGTTCGCCGCAATCACCGGCATGCAGTTCGACACCGCATGGCCGTGCATCGCGCGGCGCCACATGCGGCTGGTATCGAGATCGGCGTCATAAGGCTCGCTGCCGATCGCGGTCGGGTAAAGGAGCAGTTCGGCGCCCATCAGCGCCATCGCGCGCGCGCATTCGGGATACCATTGGTCCCAACACACCCCGACGCCGATCCGCGTGCCGAAAACATCCCATACCTTGAAGCCGGTGTTGCCGGGCCGGAAATAATATTTTTCCTCGTAACCGGGGCCGTCGGGAATGTGGCTCTTGCGGTACGTCCCCATGATCGCCCCGTCGGGGCCGATCATCGCGAGCGTGTTATAATAATGGGGGCCGTCCTTTTCGAAAAAGCTTGTCGGGATCGCGACCTTCAGCTTGGCGGCGAGCGCCTGCATCGCCACGACGCTCGGATGCTCGGCGGTCGGACGGGCGTTGGCGAAAAGCTCTTCTTCCTCGACCTGGCAGAAATAGGGGCCTTCGAAGAGTTCGGGGGGCAGGATTAGCCGCGCGCCCTTGGTGGCCGCTTCCTCTACAAGCGCCGAAACGGCCTCGATATTGGGCTGAACAGGGCCGGGCAGGGGAAGCTGCAGCGCGGCGACGGTGATGGTACGGGTCATGGCCTATCCGGTAAGCGGGAGTCGGGACGAAATATAGGGCGCTTCGGCCCCGATGCTAGGCTGGAAGCTGCTGGCTCGAGCAATGGAAGCTGCCGCCGCCGACGATGATCCCGCGGGCCGGCACGCCGACCGCGCGGCGATTGGGGAAAAGTGCCGCGAGGGCATCGACCGCGGCTTGATCGTTCGCGACGCCATAGGTCGGGACGACGACCGTCGTATTGCCGATGTAGAAGTTCATATAGCTCGCCGCGGCGATCTCGCCGCCGATCTCCACGCGGCCGGGCGAGGGCAGGTCGACGATCTCGATGCCGCCGAACGCCGCCGTCCGCGCCCGTGCGTCGGCATAGACATGCGCGTTGGGATCGTCCTCGCCCGCCGCGACGGGCAGCGCCAGCCGGCCTTCGCCCACAAAGCGCGCCAGATTGTCCACATGGCCGTCGGTATGGTCCCCGACGAGCCCGTTGCCGAGCCACAATATGCGGTCGATGCCGAGCGACTCATGCAGGCGCACCGCGATATCTTCCCGCGTCAGCGTCGGGTTGCGGTTGCTGTTGAGCAGGCATTCCTCGGTCGTAACGCAAAGGCCCGTGCCGTCGACGTCGATCCCGCCGCCTTCGAGTACCCAGTCGAGGTGCTGCGTCGGCAGGTTCGCTTGCGCGGCCAGGATCGCCCCGACCTCACGGTCGCCGGGCATTACGAACTTGTTACCCCACCAGTTGAATTCAAAATTGCGCGCCTCGCGCTGGGCATGGGTGCCGACGATGATCGGACCCGTGTCGCGCAGCCAGATATCGCCGAAGGGGGCGACGAACAACTGCACGCCCTCGTCGACGAGCGCCTCGGCGATATCGGCATTGTCATGGTCGCGAACGAGAAGATGCACTGTCTCACCACGTCCGCCGTCGTGGACCGCATTGGCAAAGGCCGCGACATCGCGGCGCGCCACGTCGATCTGGCCCGACCATTCGTCCACCATGTGCGGAAAGCCGATCCAGACGGCGTCGTGGGGCGCCCATTCGGCGGGCATGCGAAGAGTCATCAGCACTCGTCCTTTGTCGTCATTGCGAGGAGCGAAGCGACGCGGCAATCCAGAGCGGCTCAAAACCACCCTGAATTGCTTCGCTCCGCTCGCAATGACGAAGCCTTATTTTACCGCGGCGCGCGACTTGTCGCGGGCGGCGCGGAATTCGTCGCCCTCGACCCAGTTCGGCCACGCGTCGGTCATAGCGAGCATGCGGCCTGCGGCGTAATAGAGGCGCAGGTCCGACATCATGCCGCCCCAGTTGGTGATCGCCTCATACTCGTCGCCCGGCGCGTGATAGCGGTTCTTCTCATAATCTTCGGCCGCTTTCTTGCCGGCTTCGACACCGCCCTCGACCAGCTCGTCGCCGCTGCCGAAGTTGAACATCGGCACGCCGAGCTTGGCGAAGCTGAAATGATCCGAACGGTAATAAAAGCCTTTTTCGGGGGTCGGCTCGGCCTTGACCGTGCGGCCCTCCATTTTGGCGAGCTTTTCGACATAGGCGTCGAGTTCCGACTTGCCGCCGCCGACGACCACAATGTCTTTCGCCGGGCCGATGGCATTGAGGGCGTCCATGTTTACGCCGCCGACCGTCTGCGCGAGCGGGAAGACCGGGTTTTCGGCATAATATTTCGAGCCGAGCAGCCCCGATTCCTCGGCGGTGACGGCAAGGAAGACGATGCTGCGGTCGGGCGCGCCGGCCTTCTGAAAGGCCTGGGCCAGCGTCACGAGGCCCGCGATGCCGCTCGCATTGTCGACCGCGCCATTGCAGATATCGTCGCCATCGACCGGCGTGCAGCGACCAAGATGGTCCCAGTGACCGGTGTAGAGGACATATTCGTCGGGACGCTTCGCGCCCGGCAGGACGCCGATCACGTTGCGTGACATCTTCTTCGAGATGTCATTGTCGAAGCCGAAATTCGCCTTCACGCCCGTCAGCGGGACGGGCTTGAAGCCTTTCGCCTTCGCGGCTTCGCGCAGCTTGTCGAAATCCTGTCCCGCGCTCGCGAAGAGTTCCTTGGCCTTGGCGAGCTGGATCCAGCCGTTGGCGACGGTTTCCTTGGCGCCGCCGTCCTTGCTCTCGGCCAGATATTGCGTGCCGGTGTTGCTGTTTTCAACCACGTTCCAGCCATAGGCCGCGGGTTCGGTGTCGTGGACGATCAGCACGGCGGCGGCGCCCTGCCGCGCGGCTTCCTCATATTTGTACGACCAGCGGCCATAATAGGTCATCGCGCGGCCGTTGAATTCGCCCTTGGCTTCCTTGGTCTGCCAGTCGGGGTCGTTGACGAGGACGACGACGGTCTTGCCCTTCACATCGAGCCCGGCATAGTCGTTCCAGCCCTTTTCGGGAGCGTTGATGCCGTAACCGACGAAGACGACGTCGCTGTCCTTGACCTCGGTCTTCGGCTGCACGCGATAGCTGAATGCCACATAGTCTTTCGCATATTGCGCGGTGACCGGCGTCTTGCCGCCGGTGAAAGTGAGGGGCGTCGCATTCTTCGCGGTGATCTCGACCAGCGGCACGTCCTGCGTCCACTTGCCGTTGTTCCCGGGCTTCAGCCCCGCTTCCTCATATTTCTTGATGATATAGGCGACGGTCTTTTCCTCGCCTGCGGTCCCGGGAGCGCGGCCCTCATAAGCGTCCGACGAGAGTTCCTTGGTCACCTCCTGAAGCGTAGCGAGCGACAGTTCGGGGATTTCGACGTCGGGGATGGCGACGGCCGACGTCACCGTCTTGTCGGAGGCATTGCACGCGGCAACGGTGAGGAGAACCGCAAAGGCTGCGGTCGATCGGGGGAAACGAAGCATGGAAATTCCTCGGTTTTTCGTATTCGACCGCGGGCTTTTGCCAGCCGCAGCGCCCCGATGCAAGGCGAGTGACGATTGGGCCAGCCCGCCCAAATGTCGCCAATATCGTCTGAAAAATGCTTGATAATCTTTCCCTTTTTGCCAGTCTGCCGCCGGAAACTGACGGGGGATTATAATGATTTGGACGAAATGGGCGGGACGCGGCCTCTCGGTCGCGGCCTTGGCGGCGGCTTTGTCGGCAAATGCGCCGGCCGGCGCGCAGGAAGTGGACAATGCGGCGCGATTCGGTGCTCTGGAATCGATTTTAGATGTCAGCCTCTCGCCCGATGGTCATCATCTGGCGTTCGTCGGGCAGGGGAAAGGCCGGACCCGAAACCTCTATGTCGTCGATACCGTCGAGGGCGCTGCACCGCGCAGTATCCTGACGAGCGACGGGGGTGATGGCGGCAATCTGAGCTGGTGCGGCTGGGTGACCAATGAGCGCCTTGCCTGCCAGACCTTCGTTCGCGACGAGGTCGCAGGGGAGGTCATGGGGGCGAGCAATATCGTCGCGCTCGACGCCGTCGGCGGGAATGTCCGCCTGCTCAGCAAAGGCCGTAGCCACCGGTCGCTCTATGCCGATTTGCGCGGCGGCAGCGTCATCGACTGGTCATCGACCGACAATGGCTCGCTGTTGATGACGCGAAGCTATGTCCCAGAAAACACGATGAATACGCGCATCGCCGAAAGCGGGGAGGGGCTGGGCGTCGATCGGGTCGATACGGTGAAAGCAACCGCCCGCCGCGTCGAAGCGCCCAACCGCGACGCGATCGCCTATCTGTCGGACGGCCATGGCAATGTGCGGATCATGGCGACGCAGGGCGTTTTGAGCAGCACCGGGCAGCTCGATCCGGTGATCCGTTTCTTTTTTCGTCCCAAGGACGGCGGATCGTGGCGGCCTCTGGCGCAAACCGATATCATCGCCGAAGATGGATTCGAGCCGGCGGCGATCGATGCCGGAACGAACCGCGTGTTCGGGTTCCAAAAGATCGATGGCCGCAAGGCGGTCGTCGCAATGGCGCTCGACGGGAGTGGGGCGACAACCACCGTCTTCGCGCATCCAGAAGTCGATGTAGACGATATCATACGCATCGGCCGGAACGGCCGCATCGTCGGCGTCTCCTATGCGACCGACCAGCGCGAGGCGGTGATGACCGATGCCCCGCTGGCACGGATGACCGGCGCCCTGTCAAAGGCGCTCGGCGGCAAGCAGGTTGTAATCGTCGATGCCTCGGCAGACGAGGGCCGCTACCTGATCCGCGCCGAATCCGACACCGATCCCGGCACCTATTATCTCTATACACCCGAAGCGAAGGAACTGCGTCCGCTGCTGTCCGCGCGCGTCCAGCTCGCGGAAACGACGTTGTCGCCGGTAAAACCGATCACCTATCCTGCGACCGACGGCACGATGGTACCGGGGTATCTGACGCTGCCGCCGGGCCGCGAGGATGCGAAGGGATTGCCCGCCATCGTGATGCCGCACGGCGGGCCGTCAGCGCGCGACGAATGGGGCTTCGACTGGCTGGCGCAATATTTCGCGCAAAGCGGCTATGCCGTGCTGCAGCCCAATTACCGCGGATCGTCGGGATATGGCGACCAGTGGTACCAGAACAACGGTTTTCAGTCGTGGAAAACGGCAGTCGGCGATATCGCCGACGGGGGGCGCTGGCTGGTGTCGGGGCAGGGCGTCGATCCGGCCAAATTGTCGATCGTCGGCTGGTCCTATGGCGGCTATGCCGCGCTGCAATCGGGCGTCCTGGCGCCTGACCTGTTCAAGGCCATCGTCGCCATCGCCCCCGTCACCGACCTCGCGCAGTTGAAGGACGAAGCTTCGCGCGAGGGCGCCAGCCGGATCAGCGCCAAATTCATCGGCGCGGGCCCGCATGTCCGGGAGGGATCGCCCGCGCAAAACGCCGGTGCGATCGAGGTGCCGGTGCTGATGTTCCACGGGACATACGACCAGAATGTCGATGTCGCCCAGTCGCGCACGATGCGCCGCGCGCTGGAGGGCAAGGGGAAGCGCGTCGAATTGATCGAATATCCCGAACTGGCCCATTCGCTGGAAGAAGGCGATGCACGCGCCGACATGCTCCGCAAGATATCGGCCTTCCTGCCGCACTAGGGGCCTGACCTTGAAACAAAAGGGGCGGCCCGTCGCCGGACCGCCCCTTTGATTTCGTGCGGGTGAGCCGCCGGATCAGCGCGAATAGAATTCGACGACCAGATTCGGTTCCATCTTCACCGGATAGGGCACTTCGTCGAGCGTGGGCACGCGGACATAGGTCGTCTTGGTGCCGTCGACCGCCAGATATTCGGGCAGGTCGCGCTCGGGCAGGCTCTGCGCTTCGGCGACCAGCGCCATTTCCTGCGCCTTCTTGCCGAGAGTGATTTCGTCGCCCGGCTTCACAAGGCGGCTCGCGACGTTGCACTTCACGCCGTTCACATAGACGTGGCCGTGGCTGACAAGCTGGCGTGCCGAGAAGATCGTCGGGGTGAACTTCGAACGATACACGACCGCGTCGAGGCGGCGCTCGAGCAGGCCAATCAGGTTCTGGCCGGTGTCGCCCTTCATGCGCGACGCTTCGAAATAGTTCTTCTTGAACTGCTTTTCGGTGATGTCGCCGTAATAGCCCTTCAGCTTCTGCTTCGCGCGGAGCTGGATGCCGAAGTCCGACATCTTGCCCTTGCGGCGCTGGCCGTGCTGGCCGGGGCCATATTCGCGGCGGTTGACCGGGCTCTTCGGGCGACCCCAGATGTTTTCGCCCATCCGGCGGTCGAGTTTATACTTGGCGCTCTGGCGCTTCGACATATGTCGTCTCCAATTTGCTGTGTGCCGAAGGATTTCGGCGGGTCCCGGGTCGCACCATATGGACGAGATGCCATATGCGACCGCCGCTTCACCGGGGTGCGGGGTCCATTGCGAAGGCGCGCGGTTAGACGGCGATGCGGAGAAAGTCAAGCGCGCCAGCCGCGGCTCGACAGAATGGAAAAAGCCGTTAAAGGCAGCGCGCATGACGTCCGCCAAACTTCCCGAACAGTGCGAAACCATGACCGAAGTGCGCGCCGGGGTCGATCAGGTCGACCGCGAGCTCGTCGCACTGCTCGTCCGCCGCTTTGGCTATATGGACGCGGCGGCGCGTATCAAGGCCGAGCGGACCGCGGTCCGCGACGAGGCCCGCAAGGCCGAGGTGCTCGACAATGTTGGCCGCGAAGCCGCCGCCGCCGGGCTGGAGCCCGATCGAGTGCGCGCGGTGTGGAACGAGCTGGTCGAACAATCGATCGCCTATGAAACCGTCCGCTGGGACCGGTTGCGCGCCGCCGGCTGAGCGCTCGCCTATCGCGATCTCGGAGTCCGTCCGAGCGCGGTTATGATGCCGCGCATCATCCGGATATCATTGTAGGACCAACCTGTCTTGGTCAGCGCGGTGCGCAGCGTGCGAAGCGTCATCGTCCGGCGGTCGGGCGGAAAGAAATAGCCCGCGGTGTCGAGATCGCGAACGAGATGGTCGATCAGGCCTTCAAGTTCGCCGTGCGGCGCGGGCGGATCGAGCTCGACCGTGGGCGGGCTGGCCAGCGTCACACCCCCATCGACCCCGCTCGGAACGAGCTTCGACCATTCATAGGCGAGCAGGATCACCGCCTGAGCGAGGTTTAGCGAGGCGAATTGAGGATTGATCGGCACCGTCACGATCTTGTGCGCCAGCGCGACATCGTCGGTATCCAGCCCCGACCGTTCGGCGCCGAAAACATAGACCGAGCGGCCGGCGCTCGCATGAACTTCGCGCGCCGCGGCCTCGGGCGTCAAAACCGGCTTGGTCACGCCGCGCTTGCGCACGGTTGTCGCATAGATAGTCGTGCAGTCGGCGACGGCGTCGGCGAGCGTGTCGAACACGCGCGCGTCCGCCAGCACGATATCGGCGCCCGACGCCGCCGGACCCGCGTCGGGGTTTGGCCAGCCGTCGCGCGGGGCGACGAGACGGAGTTCGGTCAGCCCGAAATTGAGCATCGCACGCGCCGCCTTGCCGATATTTTCACCAAGCTGCGGACGGACCAGAACGATGACGGGGGGCGGGGATGCCGCGGTCATTTGCTCGGCCGCGCGGCCTCGGTGATTGTCGAGGCAAATTCCTCGAAATCCTTGGCTTCGGTGAAATCGCGATAGACGCTGGCAAATCGGATATAGGCGACATTGTCGAAGCCCTTGAGTGCTTCCATCACCATCGCGCCGATTTGCTGCGCCTGGACTTCGTTATCGCCCGAGGTTTCGAGCTGGCGCTGGATGCCCGACACCAGCCGCTCGATCCGCGCGCCGTCGATCGGGCGCTTGCGGCACGCGATCTGGACGCTGCGCATCAATTTTTCGCGGTCGAAGGGCTCACGCGTCCCGCCCGTCTTGAGCACCGCGACTTCGCGCAGCTGGATGCGCTCGAAGGTCGTGAAGCGCGCGCCGCAATCCTCGCACTGGCGCCGGCGGCGAATCGCGGCGCCATCCTCGGTCGGACGGCTGTCCTTCACCTGGCTGTCTTCATGTCCGCAATAGGGGCAGCGCATGGGCTAGCGTTTCACCCGCATGAGGAGCGCGATCAGCGCGCCGCCGAACAGGCCGACCGGCCAGCTGATCGCGTCGAGCAGCAACCCGACCGCAGCCCCGATGCCGCCGCCGATCAGCACCGGGCGGGTCGAGGGATGCGCCATCCCCTGCTTGCCCATCGCCTTGACCTCTTCGATGGTGACTTCAACCAGCGTCGGTTCCTCGGGGTGCTGCCGCGCCATAGCTTTATCCCTGATAGATGGGAAAGCGCTCGCACAGCGCGCGCACGCGGCCGCGGACGTTCGCTTCGACGTCGGCGTCGCCATGCTCGCCCTTGTCGCGCAGCGCTTCGAGCACGTCGGCGACCATATCGCCGATCTCCTCGAACTCGGCGATCCCGAAGCCGCGCGTCGTGCCTGCGGGCGAACCGACGCGGATACCGCTGGTCTTGACCGGGGGAAGCGGGTCGAAGGGAACGCCATTCTTGTTGCAGGTGATCGCGCTACGTTCGAGCGCCTCGTCGGCGTCGCGGCCCGTGATGCCGAGCGGGCGCAAGTCGATCAGCGCGAGATGTGTGTCGGTGCCGCCCGCGACGACGTCGGCGCCGCGCGCTTTGAGGCGGTTGGCGAGCGCCTGCGCGTTGGCGATCGTCGCCTTTGCATAGTCCTTGAATTCGGGGCGCAGCGCTTCGCCAAACGCCACTGCTTTCGCCGCGATGACGTGCATCAGCGGGCCGCCCTGCAAACCCGGGAAGACCGCCGAATTGATCCGCTTGGCGATCGCTTCGTCATTGGTCAAGATCATGCCACCGCGCGGACCGCGCAGCGTCTTGTGCGTCGTGGTGGTAACGACATGCGCATGTTCCATCGGCGAGGGATGCGCGCCGCCGGCGACGAGGCCGGCGAAATGCGCCATGTCGACCATCAGCAGCGCGCCCACATTGTCGGCGATGGCGCGGAATCGGGCGAAATCGAGCGTGCGCGGATAGGCCGAGCCCCCCGCGATGATGAGGGACGGGCGATGTTCCTTCGCCAGCGCCTCGACCTGGTCGAAATCGACCAGATGATCGTCGGCGCGCACGCCATATTGCACCGCGTTGAACCATTTGCCCGACATCGCGGGCGCCGCGCCGTGGGTCAGGTGGCCGCCGGCGTCAAGACTCATGCCGAGGATCGTCGCGCCGGGCTTGGTCAGCGCGAGCATCACGGCGCCGTTCGCCTGTGCGCCCGAATGCGGCTGGACGTTGGCGAAGCCGCAATCGAAGAGCTGCTTGGCGCGGTCGATCGCGAGCTGCTCGACCTCGTCCGACGGGGCGCAGCCCTGATAATAGCGGCGGCCCGGATAACCTTCGGCATATTTGTTGGTGAACACGCTGCCTTGCGCTTCGAGTACCGCCTTCGAGACGATATTCTCCGACGCGATCAGCTCGATCTGATATTGCTCGCGTTCGAGCTCATGCTTCATCGCCGCCGCAACCGCAGGGTCGACCGTGCCGACGCCGTCGGTGAAATAGCCGGCCGATTTGATGGGCTTGTCGAGGGTCTCTGTGGTCATCGGCTCGTCTCCAGTTGGGGCGGATTGGAAAGCTTGTCGACGCGGCGCGCGTGGCGGTCGCCGGCGAATTGGGTGGTCAGGAAGGCGTCGAGGCAGGCCTTTGCCATATCGATGCCGGTCAGACGCGCGCCCATCGCAATGACGTTGGCGTCATTATGCTCGCGCGACAGCTTCGCCGACAGCGGTTCCGACACCAGCGCGCAGCGTGCGGCGGGGTTCCGGTTGACCGAAATCGAAATACCAATGCCCGAGCCGCAGAGAGCAACGCCGCGTTCCGCGCGGCCGTCGGCGATCGCCTCGCCCAGCTTGTATCCATAGTCGGGATAATCGACGCTTTCGGGGCCGTTGGTGCCGAGGTCCTCGACCTCGTGGCCCTTCTCGCGCAGCCAGACGGCAAGCAAGGCCTTGAGCTCGTAAGCGGCGTGGTCGGAGGCGATGGCGATGCGCATGGTGCGGCTCCCGCGGTGTCTAAGGGAATCGATGAGCGCGCTTTAGGCGAAGGCGCCGGACTTTGCCATAAGCGAGGTGGCAAATTTGTGACCGCGCCGATAAAAGCCGGCCATGTCCGACACGATCCTCTCGATCCTGATGCTGACCGGCGTGCTGATGACCGGCGGCGCCGTCCTCGTCTTTCGCAAGGGTGACCGGCGCCGCGCGTTGCTGATGCTGGTCGCGGCGCTGGTGATGTTCGCTAATGTCGCGATCTGGCTGGTGCCGGTGAAATAATAAATGATCCTCCCTGCCGCGAAGCGGTGGGAGGGGGACCGCCGCGAAGCGGTGGTGGAGGGGCCGCGACGTCGCGCCATTCGCCCCTCCGTCAGCCGCTATGCCGCTGCCACCTCCCCATGCCTTCGGCACAGGGAGGAGCGTTCGTCAACGGATCGGCGAATCGGGCGCGAGCCGCATATCCAGATAATTGTCGAGCGACTTCATCAGCTGGTCGAGCTCATGCTCGAAGAAATGGTTCGCGCGCGGGATCTCGTCGTGATGGATCGTGATGCCCTTTTGCGTGCGCAATTTATCGACCAGCTTCTGAACCGCGCTCGGCGGCACGATCTCGTCCTGGCCGCCCGCGACGATGATGCCCGACGAGGGGCAGGGTGCGAGGAAGCTGAAGTCGTACATGTTCGCCGGCGGCGCGACCGACAGGAAGCCGCGGATTTCGGGGCGTCGCATCAAAAGCTGCATGCCGATCCACGCACCGAAGCTGAAGCCCGCGACCCAGGTCGTCTGCGCCTCGGGATGGATTGACTGGACCCAGTCGAGCGCCGATGCGGCGTCGGACAGTTCGCCGATACCATTGTCGAACGTGCCCTGGCTGCGGCCGACGCCGCGGAAGTTGAAGCGAAGCACCGCGAAGCCGCGCGCGACGAAGCTCTTGTACATCGCCTGCGTGATGCGGTCGTTCATCGTACCGCCGCCCTGCGGGTGCGGGTGGAGGATCAGAGCCACCGGCGCGCGCGGGCGCGGCGGAGGCGAGAAACGGCCTTCGATGCGGCCCTCGGGGCCGGGGAAAATGACGTCGGGCATGGGCGCACCTTCTATATGTTTTGGGCTTGCCAGTGATTCGCCGAAGGGCGGGGTGGCGGAGCGGGATTGGCGCCTATATAGAAAATAGGTCTCAACATGCAACTTTTGCGAATCGTTCGCAACAAGGATATTTTCGGCGAATGATTTACCTCGATTACCAAGCCACTACGCCGCTGGCTCCGGAGGCGCGGGAGGCGATGCTGCGCTGGTTCGAGGGCCCGGGGGAGGGGGACGGTTTTGCGAATCCGTCGAGCGCGCACAAGGCGGGGCGTGCCGCCGCAGCCGCAGTCGAAGTGGCGCGCGATCAAGTCGCGGCGCTGCTGCCCACCGGGGGGCGGGTCTTCTTCACTTCGGGCGCGACCGAGGCGCTGAACTGGGCGTTGCTGCGCGGTGCCGAGGCTATGCCGGGCGGCGTCGCGGGGTTCAGCATCGAACATGCCGCATCGCTGCAGTGCCTCGAGCGGCTGAACGCGGCGATCCTGCCGGTCGATGAAAAGGGTCTGGCACTGCCCCCTGAAGACGAACTGATACCCGAAAACGGTATCATCGCGACGATGCTGGTGAACAACGAGGTCGGGACGATCCAGCCGGTCGCCGATTTCGCCGATGCCGCTCATGCGAAAAACAGCCTGCTGCTCTGCGACGCGGTGCAGGGCTATGGCCGCGTCGCGATTCCCGACGGCGCCGACCTCGTCGCGATCTCGGCACACAAGATTCACGGGCCCAAGGGCATCGGGGCGCTGTGGGTGAAGGACGGCATCGACCTGCCGCCGCTGATGTTCGGCGGCGCGCAGGAACAGGGGATGCGCTCGGGCACCGTCTCACCGGCGCTATGCGCCGGATTCGGCGCAGCCGCGGCACTCGCCGCCGAGCGGTTCGACACGGACGCAAGCCATGTCGAGCGCCTATGGTCGCTCGCGCGCGACCTGCTGCCCGAATGGACGCTCAACGGCGCCGAAAACCCCCGATACCACGGTAATCTCAATGTTCGCCGCGAGGGCGTCAACGGCCTCCGCCTGATGTCCGACGCGCGCGAAATCGCCTTTTCGCTCGGCAGCGCCTGCGGCAGCGGCTCGGGCAAGGTCAGCCACGTCCTGCGCGCAATGGGCGTCAGCGAGACCGATGCGCGCGCCTCGATCCGGCTTGGCTGGGGGCGTTATACGAGCGAGCAGGAGTTGCGCGAAGGGCTGACCGCGATCAAGGATGCCGCTCGCCTTCAGGGAGTGAATTGATTGCGCGTCACCTTCATCCACGCCGATGGCAAGGGCCGCACCGAGGCCGAGGCGGAGGCGGGCGACATCTTGCTCGATGTCGCGCAGGCGCATCTGATGCCGCTCGAAGGGACATGCGAGGGCCAGATGGCCTGCTCGACCTGTCACGTCATCGTCACGAAGGAGGATTTCGAGCGCTTGCCCCCCGCGACCGAGATGGAAGAGGATATGCTCGACCTTGCCGCGGGCGTGCGCCGTACCAGCCGCCTATCGTGCCAGATCGTGTTGACGGCCGACCTCGACGGGCTGACCGTCCATATTCCATCCGAAAGTCGCAATATGCAGGGACCGCGGTGATCGCAAGCGACGGATTGCGTACGTCCCTCCTATGGCCCAAAACGCCGCGATGAGGATTGTCTCCATATCAGCTGAGTTGCATGTCTTCGATGCACGTGTGAACTATGAAGAACCGCTGCGCTTTGCTGTGAATTTTGATGACGGATCCTTGATCCGGCTGGCCCGAATGGGTGACGGTGAGGGTGTAATCATTGATCGGCTTCCCCTTGAGGAGCCCATGAATTTCGAAGAATGCGGTCGAACAGCGACCTTCGACGTTACCGAACGCCTCGATGAGACTTTGAGAAATTCTGAAATCCACGAGTTGCTTGCCATACGCAGCCCCTCGAGCAAGCTGATTGGATTGGCACTTGCACGCGATGGCGGCGAGCGCTTCTGTATATGGATGGACGGAGGTGACGAATTTCACTGGGGTCCGGAATCTGTCCTCGCTAACTGGACTTGGGCGCCCGGTGGAGACGGGAAGATCGGCAGCTCTATCCAAGTCTAATTGACGTCCGCTCCCCACCCCTAAGCAGAGCTTGTGCTATCCCGTGGGCAATCTCAGCCGCACCAGCAGCCCGCCCAGGTCCTCGCTCTCCTCGAGCGCGACGCTGCCGCCGTAAATTTCGGCGACGTCGCGCACGATCGCGAGGCCCAGCCCGGTTCCCGGTTTGCCGCTGTCGAGCCGGACGCCGCGGTCGATCACGCGATCGCGATCGGCGGGCGAGATACCGGGACCGTCGTCCTCGACGACAATCTCGGCCATCGCGCCGCTCTGCCGGACGGTGACGAAGACGCTGCCGCCGCCATATTTGGCGGCATTTTCAAGCAAATTGCCGATCAACTCGTCAAGGTCCTGCCGCTCGACCCGCGCGACGAGCGTCTTGTCGCCGTCCGCGTCGAGACGGACGTTGGGATAGAGTGCGGCCACCGCGCGCGACACGCTGCCGACGCTGTCCCACACGACCGCGCGCGCCTGCGCCGCGCCGCGCCGGCCGACGGCGCGCGCGCGGGCGAGGTGGTGGTCGACCTGCCGCTGCATCGTCGCCGCCTCGCGCCGCACGGTTTCGGCGAGATCGGAATCGGAGCTTGTCGCGCTGTTGACGAGCACCGTAAGCGGCGTTTTCAGCGCATGCGCCAGATTGCCGGCATGGAGCCGCGCCTCTTCCGCCTGCTTTTCGTTATGCGCGAGCAGCGCGTTGAGCTCATCGACCATCGGCTGCACCTCGAGCGGCAGCGGCGCATCGACGCGGCGGTTCTGACCCCCGCGCATCGCCGCGATCGCGCGGCGGATATGGCGCAGCGGCCAGAGGCCGTAGAATGTCTGGAGCGCAGCGAGGATGATGAGGCCGAGGCCGAGCAGTGCAAGGCTGGGGATCAGCGTGGAACGGACTGCTCCGACCTGCATATCCAGTGCCTCGCGCGATTGCGCGATCTGGTAACGCCAGTTGACCTTGCTGCCGGGCAGGATGACGTTGCGTTCGAGCACGCGCAATTCCTCGTCGGGAAACTGGGTGCTGTCATAGGTGTGGATCTGATCGTCGATGTGCGGCGTCGGCGCCTTCAGCGTCCGCTCCCAAAGCGAGCGCGAGCGATAGGGCTCCTGCGTTCCGCCGCTGATCTGCCAGTAAAGGCCGCTGTAGGGCTCGAGGAAACGCTGGTCGCCGAGCGGTTCGATCAGCCGTACCTCGCCGTCGGGGCCGATTTCCGACGAGCGGATCATCGCGATCAGCACATATTCGAGGCTCGAATCGAAATTGCGCGTGATCGCGCCGGTCAGCACCCGGTCGAGGGCGAAGCCGCCGCCGATCAGCAGCACCGAGATCCACAGCGCCGCAATCGCTATCATGCGCCGCGCGAGCGAACCGGTAATGCGGCTGGTCGGCGCCGCCGGTTTGTCCGCCGCATCCGGGTCCGCAACGACCGCCGGGGCGACGTCGGCTTCGGCCATCTTATCCCTGCGGATCGTCGAGCTGGTAGCCGAGCCCGCGGATCGTGGTGATGATGTCGGCACCCAGCTTCTTGCGGATGCGCGTCACAAACACTTCGATCGTGTTCGAATCGCGGTCGAAATCCTGATCGTAGATATGTTCGATCAATTCGGTGCGCGACACGACCTTGCCCTTGTGATGAAGCAGGTATGAAAGCAGCTTATATTCCTGCGCGGTCAGCTTCACCGGCGCACCGGCCAGCGTCACCCGGCCCGATCGCGTGTCGAGGCGCACATCGCCCGCGACCAACTCGCTCGACGCATTGCCCGCCGCGCGGCGGATCAGCGCGCGAAGCCGCGCGATCAGTTCCTCGGTCTGGAACGGCTTGGCAAGATAGTCGTCGGCGCCCGCGTCGAGCCCCGCCACCTTGTCCGACCAGCTGTCGCGCGCGGTCAGGACGAGTACGGGGAAATTGCGCTTTTCGCGGCGCCAGCGATCGAGCACGGTCAGCCCGTCGATCTCGGGCAGCCCGAGGTCGAGGATCGCCGCATCATAATTTTCGGTCGACCCCAGAAAATGCCCGTCCTCGCCGTCAGTCGCAAGATCGACGGCATAGCCGGCACCTTCGAGCGTGGCCTTGAGCTGCGGACCCAGCGTGGGTTCGTCTTCGACAATCAAAATCCGCATTCAGGCGCCTTTCCGTTGCGCGCCGGGCAGCCCGGCCGCATGTTTCGACTGTGTATCAACTCCGGACGATCATCGCAAAAGCTCGTTGCGACGAAAGCCCGGCGACCAATATGTCAGGGTTTACGTCCGAGAATCCGGCCGGTGCGGGCATCGACATAGACGACGACGACCTGGCTGCCATCCATGAATTTGAGCGCATAGATCATCCGGCCAGCGTCGAACTGCGGCCCGCCCAGATAGGTCATGCCGCTGTAGGGCGCGCGCGATTTGACGTCGGCGATCAGTTTGTTCAGCGGGATTACATGCCCCTGCGCCGCCGCTTCGCGCAGATGGTTCTGGTCGCGGTCACCGCGCGCGACCGCGGGCATGCCGGCGGAAAGCAGCAGCGTGCAAATCAGGGAAAGGGTCAGCGTTCGGATCATGGCCGTTTCTCTAATGCGAAGGCATTGAATAGGCGATGAATGAGCGGGTCAGCCCCGGTTCTGTTAACGGACATGGCCCGAAAGCCATGGTGGGCGCGACAGGGATTGAACCTGTGACCCCACCCGTGTGAAGGGTGTGCTCTACCGCTGAGCTACGCGCCCGTCCGGTCAATGGGCGACAGCCCGTTGCCCGAAAGCCGGACGTCCATAGCCGCTGGCGCGGCGAATGCAACGCCCATTTGCCCGAAATTTCGCCTATCGGAGTCTGTGTGACGGACTCTAACGCAAATCGGGCCGCAGCTTGCGCCACGGCCCGAAATGTTTTTACCAAAAGGCGCGGGCCAACTTAGTTGACGGCGTCCTTGAGGGCCTTGCCGGCCTTGAACTTCGGCTGGTTCGACGCCGCAATGGTCATCGTTTCGCCGGTGCGCGGGTTGCGACCGGTCGATGCCTTGCGCTTGCTGACCGCAAAGGTGCCAAAGCCGACGAGACGGACTTCGCCGCCCTTCTTCAGCGAACCGGTGATCGCGTCGAACACGGCCTCGACGGCCTTGCTCGCGTCACCCTTGGTCAGGCCGCTCGAGTCAGCGACGGCGGCGATCAGGTCTTGTTTGTTCATGCCTAAGGAACCCCTGCATTATGGTTGGTTAAATGATTCTCATGGCCCGAAGCCATGGCGCGTCACTAACGATGTTTGACCCCGGCTTGTCAAAGCAAAAAAGGCCGTAAAACGCCCCAAAACGTCGATTTTGCGACGAATTTGGGGCGAATTACCGTCCAGCTGCCCCGACTCAGTGTCGAATCGCCGTCTCGGAATCGCTTGCCGATGCGATCGGCGGCGACGCGGCAAGTTCGTCGGCCTCGGTCCATTCGATCGGCACTACCGGCGACACGAGCGCTTCGGCCAGCACCTGGTCGACGTGGCTGACTGGGATGATCTTCAGTCCGCTTGTGATATTTGCGGGGATTTCAACGAGGTCCTTTTCATTTTCCTCCGGGATCAGCACGGTCTTGATGCCGCCGCGAAGCGCCGCAAGCAGCTTTTCCTTGAGCCCGCCGATCGCTAGCACGCGCCCGCGCAAGGTAACTTCGCCCGTCATCGCGACATCGCGGCGCACCGCGATCCCGGTCAGCGTGGAGATCATGGCGGTGACCATGCCGACGCCCGCCGAGGGGCCATCCTTCGGCACCGCGCCTTCGGGCAAGTGAATGTGGATGTCCTTGCGCGCGAACAGGCTGGGCTTGATGCCATAGGCGGGCGCCCGCGCCTTCACGAACGACAGTGCTGCCTGCACCGACTCGGTCATCACTTCGCCAAGCTTGCCGGTGGTGCGCACCTGCCCCTTGCCCGATGCGGTGACCGCCTCGATCGTCAGCAATTCGCCGCCGACCTCGGTCCACGCCAGCCCGGTGACCGCGCCGACCTGGTCTTCGAGGTCGCCCATGCCGTGACGATATTTGCGCACGCCCGCAAATTCGGACAGATTCTCGGGGGTCACGGTGACGCTAGTCGCCTTGCCTTCGAGGATGCGGCGCAGCGCCTTGCGCGCGAGACGCGCGATCTCGCGCTCGAGCGTGCGGACGCCGGCTTCGCGCGTATAGTAACGGATAAGGTCGCGCAGCCCCTCTTCGGTGAGCTCGAACTCGCCGGCCTTCAGCCCGTGCGCCTCGACCTGCTTCGCGATCAGGTGGAGCTTCGCGATCTCGACCTTCTCATCCTCGGTATAGCCTTCGAGCCGGATGATCTCCATGCGGTCGAGCAAGGGCTGCGGCAGGTTGAGCGAGTTGGCGGTGGTGACGAACATTACGTCCGAAAGGTCGACGTCGACCTCCAGATAATGGTCCTGGAACTTGCCATTCTGTTCGGGGTCGAGCACCTCGAGCAGCGCTGAGGCCGGATCGCCACGGAAATCCTGGCCGAGCTTGTCGATCTCGTCGAGCAGGAAGAGCGGGTTCATCGTGCCGGCTTTTTTCAGGTTGGTCACGATCTTGCCCGGCAGCGAGCCGATATAGGTCCGGCGGTGGCCGCGGATCTCGGCCTCGTCGCGCACGCCGCCCAGCGACTGGCGCACGAACTCGCGGCCCGTGGCCTTGGCGATCGAACGGCCGAGCGAGGTCTTGCCGACGCCCGGAGGGCCGACGAGGCAGAGGATCGGGCCCTTCAGCTTGTTGGTGCGCGCCTGGACCGCCAGATATTCGACGATACGGTCCTTGACCTTTTCGAGCGCATAATGGTCGTCGTCGAGCACGGCTTGCGCCTTGGCAATATCCTTTTTGAGCTTCGATTTCTTGCCCCACGGCAGGCCGATCAGCGTGTCGAGATAGTTGCGAACGACCGTCGCTTCGGCCGACATCGGCGCCATTGCGCGCAGCTTTTTCAGCTCGGCGTTTGCCTTGGCCTTGGCTTCCTTCGACATTTTGAGGCTGTCGATCTTGAGCTGCAACTCAGCGAGATCGTCGCCGCCTTCGCCATTGTCGTTGCCGAGCTCGCGCTGGATCGCCTTGAGCTGCTCGTTGAGATAATATTCGCGCTGGCTCTTTTCCATCTGGCGCTTCACGCGGCCACGGATCTTCTTTTCGACCTGCAACACGCCAAGCTCGCCCTCCATGAAGGCGAAGACCATTTCGAGCCGCTTCGACGGCGCATCCTCGACGAGCAAGGCCTGCTTGTCCGAGACCTTGATATTGAGATTGCCCGCAACCGAATCGGCAAGGCGCGAGGCATCATCGATCTGCGACAGCTGTACCGCGGTTTCGGCGGGCATCTTCTTGTTGAGCTTGGCATAATTTTCGAACTGATCGACGACCGAGCGCATCAGGGCCGCGGTATCGACGCTGTCGTCGACGGTGTCGGCGACCGGCTTCACATTCGCAATGACCGCCTTGTCTTCGGTCGTCAGGCCAAGCAGTTTCGCGCGCTCCTTGCCTTCGACGAGGACGCGGACGGTGCCATCCGGCAGCTTCAGCAGCTGCAGGACGGTGGCGATCACGCCAACGTCGTAGAGATCGTCGCGCTGCGGATCGTCCTCGCCCGGATCGAGCTGGGCGACGAGGAAGATTTCCTTGTCGCTCTCCATCGCGGCTTCGAGCGCGGCGACCGAGCGGTCGCGACCGACGAACAAGGGCACGATCATGTGCGGGAAAACAACGATGTCACGCAGCGGAAGAAGGGGATAAGATTGCGTCATTACGGCTCCTGGACGGGCCCCGCGACCGGGCGCACCGCCCTTCTTGTAGGTGGTTCGTCGCTAATATGGCGTAACTTCGCACGCATTCAATGTCGCTGCGCTGAACAGCGCGGTCTTGACCGGAGTTGGGGCCGGCTCAGAACGGCAGTTTGAACCCCGGCGGCAGCGGCAGGCCGCTCGTCATCTTGCCCATTTCCTCATTGCTCGCGGCATCGGCCTTTTCGCGTGCGTCGTTGAACGCGGCGGCGAGCAAATCTTCGAGCATCTGCTTGTCGGCGGGGACGATCAGGCTGTCGTCGATGTGGATCGCCTTGATCCGGCCCTTGGCGGTTGCGGTGATCTTTACGAGCCCGCCGCCCGACACGCCTTCGACCTCGACGCTGTCGAGCTTCGCCTGCGCCTCCTGCATCTGCGCCTGTACGGTGGCTGCGGCTTCCTGCGCCGCCTTCATCATTTCTTCGATCGATTTCATGGGTTCGACCTATGCCGATTGTCTTCGTCTTCGACAAGCCTTGCATCGGGAAAAGCGGTCAGGGCGGCCTTCACGACGGGCAATTCGCGAATCCGCGCGCCATTGTCGTCGAGCTTTGCCTGCCGGACCTGCCCCAGGCTCGGCCGCGCCTCGCCCTCGCCAACGCGCACCTGCCAGCGGCTGCCGGTCTGGCTCAACAGCGCCTCGCCGAGCCGCCGCGCAAAATCGCCGTCGAGGGCGGGAACCGGCGCATAGACGAGCAATCCGGGTTCGAGCTCAACCAGCTTGAGATCGTCGTAAACCTGCCGCGCAAGCTGATGATTTCCCGAAGTTTCGAGCAGCTGGTGGATCTGTGCGATCGTCAATGCCGAAGCGGGTTCCCCGGCAGCCGGATTCTCCGTTGCAGGCTCCGCAGGCGACGTCAGGGTGGTCTCGACCTGCGCCCCCGGAGCCGCGGGTGTTGCAATCGGCGCCGTCGGCACGCCGCCCTTTTCGATCAGCTTCGCGAGTTCGCCCGGATCGGGCATCGATGCGGCGTAGATCACGCGCAGAAGCAGCATTTCCAGATGTTCGAGCGGGTTGTTCGCGCGCAGCACCTCGTCCTGCCCCTTGAGTAAGAGCTGCCAGAGGCGATTGAGCGGCGCAAAGCCAAGCTTTTGCGCCCAGTCTCCAATGCGTTGGCGGTCCGACGCGGCAAGCGCCGGGTCGTCGTGTCGGGATACTTTGGCGAGCGTGATCGCATGCGTGAGGTCCATCAATCCGCGCACCATCGCGACGGGTTCGATCCCCAGCGCATATTGGGCGCGGGCAAGGTCGATCGCGCCGCCCGCGTCGCCGTTCAGGATCGTCGCCATCAATTGTGCGATCGAAGTCCGGTCGGACAGCCCGAGCATCGCGCGCACCTGATCGGCGCTTATCTTTCCGCCGCCATCGAGATCCGCGTGCGCGATCGCCTGATCGAGTATAGATAGCCCGTCGCGCACTGACCCTTCGGCGGCATTGGCTATCAGCCAAATCGCGGGTGCTTCGGCTTCGACACCCTCTTTCTGCAGGATCGCGCTGAAATGCGCGAACAGCATGTCAGGCGTGATGCGGCGGAGGTCGAAGCGCTGGCAGCGTGACAGCACCGTCACCGGTACCTTGTTCACTTCGGTTGTCGCAAACAGGAATTTGACGTGCGGTGGCGGCTCTTCGAGCGTTTTCAGGAGCGCGTTGAAGGCGTTGCGCGACAACATGTGCACTTCGTCGATGATGTAGATCTTGTAGCGCGCCGAGACGGCAGCGTAGCGCACCGCCTCGATAATCTCGCGCACATCGTCGACGCCGGTGTTCGACGCGGCATCCATCTCGATCACGTCGATATGGCGCCCCTCGGTGATCGCGCGGCACGGTTCGCACACGCCGCACGGGTCGATCGTCGGCCCGCCCTGACCATCGGGGCCGATGCAGTTCAATGCCTTGGCGATCAGGCGCGCGGTCGACGTTTTGCCGACCCCGCGCACGCCGGTCATCAGGAAGGCGTGCGCCAGCCGATCGCGCGCGATCGCATTGCCGAGCGTCTTCACCATCGCGTCCTGACCGATCAGTTCGGCGAAGGTTTGCGGCCGATATTTGCGGGCAAGGACGCGGTAGGGGCCAGACGACGCCGCTGGCGCGGGCGCCTCTGGCAGGTCCATGCCCAGCATCGTAGGTTCGTCGTCGGCGGAATCGCTCATAGGCTTTGTCTTAGGGGCGGCCAGCGCGCTTGTCGAAGGAGAATGCGGGGCGAGCCAATCCAATAACTCGTCACCCCGGACTTGATCCGGGTGACGAAGAGACAAACGGCAATTTTGTGAGGGTGGGAGCCGGAACGACCCGCAGCGAATTCGTTGCGGCTGCTTCCTTCCGGACCTGACCGGGTTGGCGAAGACTGCGTCCGCCCGACTCCCGCGGCGCATATGGCGGCGATGGAGGGGAAATGCAAGATCGGCTGGAACGATCGGCGTTGTGTCGGATCGGGGGTGGGAAGCGGACCTCAACAATGACGGCGTTTGATTGATTAGCTAACGCTTTGCAGCTGCTTGCGGCACTTCCACTCGGCCAACTCGACGCTGTCAATCGCCGGACAAACGTATTCATATTGGCCGTAGTCTTCGTAGGTCGCTTCCGACCGATCCATGAATTCTGCGCCGGTCGCATCACACATGGCTTCCGGCTGTTCGGGAATAATACAGCCAACAGGGTAATAGTCTGCGCGCCCGTATCCTGTAGCTTCGAGAGAAGCTACTGTGGGGGCGTCAGGTTCATTGACCGCTGCATATGGAGCCTTGTCAATATCGGTTTCCGCTGTGCAAGCCGTCAGGGTTATCGGCAAAACCCAATATACCCAGCGGTTCACCAATCGCACTCCCTAACAAACTCTCATAGAGCCGAAGTTGGCAGAAAGACCGAAGGTCCGCAATCGGTCGCTAGCCGACGAACCTCCTTCCCGTTCGTGTCGAGCGAAGTCGAGACACCCATCGACACGGCGCCTAAGCCCGAGGGGCATCTCGACTTCACTCAATGCGAATGGGTTAAGATGGGCGCGAACGGCCAATATCGACCAAAACCGATCGCTTTCGGGATCAAGTCGCGGTCACTTCCAGTCCGCGCTGCACGCCGGGCCGGGCGAGGCCCGCATCGAGCCAGCGCTGAATATGGACGAAACGATCGAAGCCGACGATCTCGGCCGCGTCGTAGAAACCGATCAGGTTGCGCACCCAGCCGAGCAGCGAAATGTCGGCGATGCTGTAATCGGCGCCCATTACCCATTCGCGGCTTGCCAGGCGTGCGTCGAGCACGCCTAGCAGGCGCGCGGACTCGGTCGCGTATCGGTCGCGCGGGCGCTTGTCCTCATAGTCGCGCCCGGCAAATTTGTGGAAAAAGCCGAGCTGGCCGAACATCGGGCCGACGCCGCCCATCTGCCACATCACCCACTGGATCGTTTCGTACCTCAGGTTCGAATCGACCGAAATGAACTGCCCGCTTTTGTCGGCGAGGTAGAGCAGGATCGCGCCCGATTCGAACAGCGCGAGCGGCGTTCCGTTCGGCCCAGCAGGGTCGTAGATTGCCGGGATTTTGCCATTGGGGTTGAGCGCGAGGAAGGCCGGGTCATGGCTTTCGTTCGCCATGATGTCGATCCGGTGCGGCTCGTAGGGAAGGCCGGTTTCCTCGAGCATGATTCCCGCCTTCACCCCGTTCGGCGTGGGCGCCGAAAAAAGCTGGATGCGGTCGGGATGTTCGGCCGGCCAGCGCCCGAAAATCGGGTGATCCAAGCTCATGCGTCCTGCTCCCGCTTCGCCTGCTGGTGATGGCGGATCACTTCGTCGATGATGAAGCGCAGGAATTTCTCGGTGAAATCGGGATCGAGATCGGCGTCGCGGGCGAGGCTGCGGAGCCGCTCGATCTGGCGCTCCTCGCGGCTCGGGTCGGCGGGTGGCAGGCCCTCGCGCGCCTTCAATTCGCCGACTGCCTTGGTCACCTTGAACCGTTCGGCGAGCATATAGACGAGCGCCGCGTCGATATTGTCGATGCTTTGGCGGTAACGGCTCAGCTGGTCGTCCATGGGTGCGCGGCTCCTCTTATGTCCGGCACGCTTGGCACCGCCGGGGGGCTGCTGGCAAGCCGAAAGTCGTTGCAAAATCGTGACCGCGGCGCCAAGGGTCGCCGCGTCATGACTGCGGAAATTCACTTGCTCCACGGCGACCGGCCGCCCTCGCTCGACCCGATGATGGCGCTTGTCGCCGCCGATATGAACGAGGTGAATTCGGTCATCCTCGATCGCATGCAATCCGAAGTGCCGCTGATCCCCGAACTCGCGGGGCACTTGATTGCCGGGGGTGGCAAGCGGATGCGTCCGATGCTCACGCTCGCCTGCGGCAAGCTGCTCGACTATCCCGGCCGCCGCCATTGCAAGCTCGCGGCGGCGGTCGAATTCATCCACACCGCGACGCTGCTCCACGACGACGTCGTCGACAAATCCGGGCTTCGCCGCGGCCGCAAGACCGCGAATGTCATCTGGGGCAACAGCGCTTCGGTGCTGGTCGGCGACTTCCTGTTCAGCCGCGCTTTCGAGGTGATGGTCGAGGACGGATCGCTGAAAGTGCTGAAAATCCTGAGCTGCGCCTCGGCGGTGATCGCAGAAGGGGAGGTCAACCAGCTCTCGGCACAGCGCCGCATCGAAACGAGCGAAGACCAGTATCTGACGATCATCAATGCCAAGACCGCCGAACTGTTCGCGGCGGCATGCAAGATCGCGGCGGTTGTCGCCGAGCGCGACGATGCCACCGAAGCCGCGCTTGACGCCTATGGCCGCAATCTCGGCATCGCCTTCCAGCTCGTCGACGACGCGATCGATTATGTTTCGGATGCCGAAACGATGGGCAAGGGCGTCGGCGACGATTTCCGCGACGGCAAGGTCACACTGCCCGTCATCCTCGCCTATGCGCGCGGCAATGCCGAGGAACGCGAGTTCTGGAAGCTGGCGATCACCGGACACAAGACGTCGGACGAGGATCTCGCCTATGCGACCTCGCTGCTTCGCAAGCATGACACGATCGACGACACGCTGTCGCGTGCGCGACATTATGGGCAGCGCGCAGTCGATGCGATCGGCGGCTTCCCCGCGAGCCAGGCGAAGTCGGCGCTGACCGAAGCAGTCGCCTTCGCCGTCGCGCGCGCCTATTGAGGCCGACATGGCGATGATGGGCCCCGTGGCGGATAGCCCCGATGCCTATATCGCCGCGCTTTCGGGCTGGCAGCGCACATACGCGGAAACGATGCGTGCTGCGATCATGGCCGCCGCGCCCTTTGATGAGGCGATCAAATGGACCAACCTTGTTTTCATGGCGAACGGTCCGTGCATCCTCATTCGCGCCGAGGAGCACCGCATGTTGCTCGGTTTCTGGCGCGGCAAGCGGCTGCGCGGTATCGAGCCGCGGATCAAGGCAAGCGGCAAATATGAGCTTGGCAATCTGGTGCTGACCGAAGGGGCCGGAGTTACGGCCGAGACCGTCGAACGGCTTGCGGCAGAAGCCTTCCGCCTGAACGCCGAATTGGGCAATCCGGCAGCGCGAACGTGACGCAGCCGCTGCCGATCGACGCCGTGCTGCCCGATATCCTGGCGGCGCTGACCCTCAAGCCCAATGCCGTCGTCGTGGCGCCTCCGGGCGCGGGCAAGACGACGCGCGTCGCGCCAGCGCTGCTCGACCAGCCTTGGTGTACGGGCGCGGTCTGGCTGCTGTCGCCGCGCCGGCTCGCCGCGCGTGCGGCGGCGGAACGTATCGCCGAAGAATTGGGCGAAGCGGTTGGCGAGCGCGTAGGCTATGCGACACGGCTCGACAGCAAGCAGTCGGCGGCGACCCGGCTGCTGGTGATGACACCGGGCTTGTTCCGCAATCGCATCCTTGGCGATCCCGAACTTACGGGCGTGTCGGCGGTGTTGTTCGACGAGGTCCATGAACGCAGCCTCGACGGCGATTTCGCGCTGGCGCTCGCGATCGATGCGCAGCAGGGTCTGCGCGACGACATCCGCCTTGTCGCCATGTCGGCAACGCTCGACGGCGCGCGCTTCGGCGCTTTGCTCGGTAATGCCCCTGTCGTGAGGAGCGAGGGCAAGATCTGGCCGCTCGAACTGCGCCATATCGGCCGACGTGCCGAGGACCGGCTCGAGGCGTCGGTGCTGGGCGCCGTCCGGCAGGCCATGGCCGACGAAGCGGAGGGTGACATGCTCGCTTTCCTGCCTGGTGCAGCCGACATCGAGCGTGCGGCGACGGCAGTCGAGGATGCGCGGCTGCCGCTCGCGGTCCACCGCTTGCACGGCCAGATCGACCCCGCGCTCCAGCGCAAGGCGCTCGTTCGCGATCCCGAGGGGCGGCGCAAGCTGATCCTCGCGACGAGCATCGCCGAAACCAGCCTGACGATCGACGGCGTCCGCATCGTGATCGACGCCGGCCTGTCGCGCCGGCCGCGCTTCGACAAGGCGGCGGGCATCGCACGGCTCGTCACCGAACGCGCGAGCCAGGCCTCGGCGACGCAGCGCGCGGGCCGCGCGGCGCGGCAAGGGCCGGGCGTCGCCTATCGTCTGTGGGAAGCCGCCGCGACCGCGGGTATGCCGCCCTTCGACCCGCCCGAGATCCACGAAAACGACCTGATGCCCGTCGTGCTCGACTGCGCGAGCTGGGGTATTATCGATCCGCGTCAGCTAGGCTGGCTCGACCCGCCATCGCCCGCCGCGATTTCGGAAGCCAAATCGCGTTTGCAGGGCATCGGCGCGCTGAATGACGATGGCCGCATCACGCCGCATGGCAAGGCGCTCGCGGCGATCCCGCTGCCGGTGCCGCTGGCCCACATGCTGCTCGATGCCGCCCGCGCGGGCGAGGCCGAGATGGCGGGCCGGCTCGCGGCGCTATTGACCGAACCCGGGCTGGGGGGGCGCGGGGTCGATGTCGAGGCACGGCTGGCGCGCTGGCGCGGCCAGCGCAACGAACGCTCCGAGGGCGCCTGGAGGCTTGCGCTGCGTCTCGCGAAGGTCGGCGAGAAGCTTGCGGCGCAGACCGACGCCGTGCCGTCGCGGTCGATCGGCGGGTGGATCGCGACCGCGTGGCCCGATCGCGTCGCGCGCGGGCGCGCGGGGCAGCGCGGCGAATATCTGAGCGTCGGCGGCCGCGCCTATCGCATCGATCCGGTCGACCCGCTCGCCGGGCACGAATGGCTCGCGATCGCCGACGCGCAGGGCCATGCTGCCGGGGTCCGCATTCTGGCCGCCGCTTCGATCGATCAGGCGGAGGTGGAACTGCTGTTCGCCAATCGCATCGTCGCGCATTCCGCGAGCAGCTATGACAGCGCCAACGACCGCGTCGACCACCGCCGCGAACGCCGCCTCCGTGCGATCGCACTGGCGAGCGGACAGGGCGCGCGGCGCGATAATGCCGAGGACGACGTCGCGGTGCGCATGGCTGCGGTGCGCGACAAGGGGCTGGGCCTCATCGGCTGGGGCCCGGTGTCACAGGCGCTGCGTCAGCGCGCCTCTTTTGCCGGGCTTGATGCGCTGTCGACGAACGCGCTCGGCGACAGCCTCGAAATCTGGCTCGAACCCTTGCTTTCGGGGTGCCGCGGGCTGCGCGACATCGGCGATCGCAAGCTCGCCGACGCGCTGATGGCGATGCTCGACTGGCCGGCGCGGCAGTTGCTCGAAAAACATGCTCCTGCTGATTATACCACGCCCGTCGGCAGCCGCCATCCAATCGACTATGGTGCCGACGGCGGGCCGACGGTCAGCGTGCGCGTGCAGGAATTGTTCGGGCTCGCGCGGCATCCGGTGGTCGGCGATCCCCCGGTGCCGCTGATCCTCGCACTGACGTCGCCCGCACACCGGCCGATCCAGACGACGCGCGATCTGGTTTCATTCTGGAGCGGCAGCTGGCACGACGTCGCGCGCGAGATGCGCGGGCGCTATCCCAAGCATAGCTGGCCCGACGATCCGGCGAATGCGCGGCCGACCCTGATGACAAAAGCCGCGCAGGCGCGGCGCGATGCGCAATAGGCCTCTTTTCGTGTGCGCTGCTTGGCGCTAAGGCGGCGGCTCAGGCCCCGGTTGAACAGGACGACCCCGATGAAAGCGCGTATTTTCCAGAAGCCCAAGAATGCGATGCAGTCGGGGCGCGCCGGAACGCAGCGCTGGATGCTCGAATTCGCTCCCGCCGAAGCACGCAAGGCCGATCCGCTGATGGGTTGGGCCGGCAGCGGCGACACGCAGCGCCAGCTTCGCCTCGGCTTTGCGAGCCGCGAGGAAGCGGTGGCTTATGCCGAAAAATACGGGATCGAGGCCGAGGTGATGCCGGCACCCGTGCGCAAGCTGAAGATCCAGGCCTACGCCGACAATTTCCGGTAACTAATCGCTCGATCGGATTGGGTCGAACCGGCTCACGCTATCGTCCCGGCGTAGGCCGGGATCTCACCGTTGAGACAGGATGCGAGGACGAGGTTCCGGCCTCCGCCGGAATGACGATTCAAACGGAGTGGCGTACAGCCCGATAGCCCAACCGTTGTCGGCGGTTATTCCGCGTCGGGTTGCAGCAATTTGTGCAGGTGGACGACGACATATTTCATTTCGGCATCGTCGACGGTGCGCTGCGCGGCACTGCGCCAAGCTTTTTCGGCCGATTTATAATCGGGATAAAGGCCGACGACGTCGAGATTGGCGAGGTCGACGAAGTCGAGGCCCTGCGGATCGGCAACGCGTCCGCCGAACACAAGATGCAATTTGCTCATGGCTGCTTTCCTTGCGGCTTAGCACTGGAAGGGGAGGATGCGCGCCCCTAGCAGCGCTTCGCCGTTACGGCAAGACAGGCTCACTCCTCGGGTTTGTCGCCCTTCGGGATGAGCGAACCGAGCAGCGCGCCGATCGCGACCGCGCCCGCGACAAGCGCCAGCGGCTGTTTCTCGGCGACGTCCTTCAGCTTGCTGTTTGCGCGCTTGGCCTGAACCTTGCCCTTTTCATAGGCTTCGCCGGCCGCTTCGCGCGCGATACTGGCTTGCTCGCCTGCCTTCGCGGCCAGGTCGCTCGTTGCAGCGCGGGCGCGGCCATAGCCGTCCTGGATGCGCGCCTTGGCTGCTTCAGCGGTCAGCCGGGCATTTTCCGCGGTTTTCTCCGCAAGTTCACTCGCTTTCGCACGCGTTTCGCGAGCGGTTTCACCGAACGGCTTCATCGTTTTCTTCCTCCAGAGGTTCAATTTCATCTTCGTCCGCGACGGCGTCGGGCGCGCGAAAATGATCAGCGACATCGGCCGCCAAGTCCTGAATCTTGCGCGTCAGCTTTGGCGCATGGCGCTTGATGGGGTCTCGCAGCAGCCATGCGATCCCGGCTGCGGCGGCGAGCGCGATCGGCAGCTTGTTGCTACGGAACTGCTCCTGAACCGCATGCGCGGCATCGTCGACCTTTTCGCCAACACGATATTTGCCGCGATCGAGTAGCGCCTTGGGCTTGAGCGCCGCTCGCGCGACATCAAGCCGCCGATGCAGTTCGGCGCGCTGAAGCATCGACCGGCGCGCGGCGGCGATCAGGCGATTACGCGTCCGCGGCATCGTCGATCCCTTCGCCAGTCAGGTCGCGGCGAAGCGCGGTTCGAATGTCGCCATAGCTTTTCTGCGCGCGCCATCCGGCAAAGCCGGCAACGGCGAGCAAGATCGCCACGACGATCAAGGTTGCAACGAACGGCCCGACATGCGGCGCGAGCGCGAGAATCGCCCCGAAGGCGAGCGCCAGCATCGCGATGCCCAAGGCCGAAGCAGCCACCGCGCCCCAACCCGCCGTCCACGACGCGCCGTGCAGCGCCAGCTCGGTGCGTGCTTCGAGCAGGGCAATTTCCGCCTTTGCCGTTGCCGAAAGATTTTCGACGACCTCGCCGACAATCTTTTCGAGCGGAACGGGCGGCGGAGCCGTGGGACGCCCGTCGGGGGCATAGCCGTGGCTTACGCGGTCGAAACCGCGCTCGTCGGACGGCGGCGGGGTGTTCGGATCGGGAGCAACCAAGACCTTGTCAATCGTTTGAGCCGCCCTTGAGCATGCGGGCGAGCACGAAACCGATCACCGTCGCGGCGCCGACGGCGATCGCCGGGTTCTTCTTCACCATGTCGCGGGTCGAGGCGGCGAGTTCGTCGAGATCCTTCTTGTCGAGCGTCGTCGCCAGACCGGCGACGGTCGATGCCGCGGAGCGGGCATAATCGCCATATTGCTTGCCGAATTTGGTATCGACGGTGCCGGCGCTGTCCTCAAGCAGCTTGGCGAGGCTGCCCACGGCTTCGGCCGCTTTGTCCTTGCCCTTGGTTGCGGCGTCGCGCGCCTTGGTCGACGCCTGATTTTTCAGCGCGGTCGCTTCTTCCTTCAGCGACGCGGCCTTTTTCGAGGCTTCGGACTTGATCGTGTCGCGCGTCGCGGCGAGCTGGTCGCGGATCGGATGGTCCTTGGCGGCCTTCACATTGGCGGGCTTGCGGGCGGGCGCGGCCTTGGTGGCGGCGGCCTTCGCGGGAGCCTTGGGACGGGGAGCAGCGGCTTTCTTCGTCGCGGGAGTGGCGGCTTTGGCCATCGTTTAGTCCTCTTCTCTTGTGTCGGGCGCCGCGCGAGCGGACATCCTATTTTGGTCCTGCAAGAATATATAGCAAGGCGGGCCGAATGGTTCCATCCCTCCGCAAAATTCCTATGCGTAGTTGCACTAGCCGCATGCCGCCGATAACAGGCGGGCGCTTTCCCAACCTGCTCCACTCGGGGCGCCCCAGCAGGACGACATCCATGACCGCCATCATCGACATCCACGGCCGCGAAATTCTCGACAGCCGCGGCAACCCGACTGTCGAAGTCGATGTGCTGCTGGAGGACGGCAGCTTTGGCCGTGCAGCGGTTCCCTCGGGCGCCTCGACCGGCGCGCACGAAGCCGTCGAACTGCGCGACGGCGACAAGGCACGTTATCTGGGCAAGGGCGTGACCAAGGCGGTCGCGGCGGTGAACGGCGACATCGCAGAGGCGCTGATCGGCCTCGATGCCGAGGACCAGCGCGAACTCGACATGGCGATGATCGACCTCGACGGCACGCCGAACAAGAGCCGTCTCGGCGCCAATGCGATCCTCGGCGTCAGCCTGGCTGCCGCCAAGGCGGCGGCCGATGCGCGCGGCCTGCCGCTTTATCGCTACGTCGGCGGCGTCTCGGCGCGCACCTTGCCGGTGCCGATGATGAACATCATCAACGGCGGCGAACATGCCGACAACCCGATCGACGTACAGGAATTCATGATCATGCCCGTCGGCGCCGGCAGCATCGCCGAAGCCGTGCGCTGGGGCAGCGAGATTTTTCACACGCTGAAGAAGGGCCTGTCGGCAAAGGGCCTTGCGACCGCGGTGGGCGACGAAGGCGGCTTCGCCCCGAACCTCGCCTCGACGCGCGACGCGCTCGACTTCATCGCTGCCTCGGTCGACCAGGCCGGCTTCAAGCTCGGCACCGACGTCGTGCTCGCGCTCGACTGCGCCGCGACCGAATTCTTCAAGAACGGCAAGTACGAGATCAGCGGCGAAGGCCTGTCGCTCAGCCCCGAACAGATGGCGGAATATCTCGCCGCACTGGTGAAGGACTATCCGATCCTGTCGATTGAAGACGGGATGAGCGAAGATGACTTCGCTGGCTGGAAGGCACTCACCGACCTCGTCGGCGACAAGTGCCAGCTCGTCGGTGACGACCTGTTCGTCACCAATCCGGCGCGGCTCGAACAGGGGATCAAGGACGGCCTTGCCAATTCGCTGCTCGTCAAGGTCAATCAGATCGGCACGCTGTCCGAAACCCTCGACGCGGTCGATATGGCGCACCGCGCGCGCTACACGGCGGTGATGTCGCACCGTTCGGGCGAAACCGAAGATTCGACGATCGCCGACCTCGCGGTTGCGACCAACTGCGGCCAGATCAAGACCGGCAGCCTCGCGCGGTCGGACCGGCTCGCCAAATATAACCAGCTGATCCGTATCGAGGAAGAATTGGGTGACATGGCTCGTTATCCGGGCATGGCGATTTTCTCATAACATAGATTAAACGAGCGCCGATTTGCTTAGGTGAGCGCGCCGAGGTCTGCTACGCTGCGCGTGACGACTGCGGTTTTCACTATCTGATCGGCCTTTTGTGGTTCGGCTCCTGCCCGTAGTCCCCGTCGTTGCATGGCGGCCGATCGAACCTTTGCCGTGAGTCTGGGTCACACCTGCTCCCGCCGAAGATGGAGCCCGACATGCGTGCCTTTCATATATTGCTCAAAGAAAAAGGTGAGGGCGAGCCGGTCCGCATCGATTTTCAGGCGGAAACACCCGATTACGCACTCGTCATCGCCCAGGGGCACGCCGGCGATCGCGACATGGAATTGTGGGAGGGGCCGACAATGGTCGGCTCGCTCAGCAGGTCTGCGCCGCAGCTCTGGCGCCTGAGCTGATTCGATTGTTGCAACCTGGTCAGGCGGGGAATTTGGCGAGGCACTCGGTTATTTTGACCTGATAGTCGGCCAATGCGTCGATGATCGCCTTGTTCGCGGCATTGGTGATCGCTTTGGCCGCCGGATCGTCCTTTTTCGCTGCAGCCAGTGCCTGCTTGTCCTGCAAGTCCTTCAGGATCGCGGCATAGTCGGGGGCGGTGCCGACGCTGGCGAGCTTGATCTTCAGCCTCGATATCACTTCGTCGGCGGCCGCGATCGCGATGGCGCCTGCCGAAGCCACGTCGCCGGAGACCGCGCTCGCCTCAGCGGGCATCGCTGACAACAGTTCAAGGGTCGAGTTTTGCGACATCGCCAGTTTGGCTTCGGCGTCGATCGTTGCTTGTGTCAGGCTCGCCGTCACGACCCGCGACCGCAGGGTCGAATAGGCAAGGTTGCGTGCGCGCGCGAACTGATCGACATATTGTTGGTTGACACAGGTTATCGCGCCTCGCGCCTGGGCCACATGGGCCTGGCGAGTCCTCACGCCGAAATAGCTGGAAAGCGCGCCGCCCGCAGCGCCCACGCCCGCCGCATAGATGGCGTGGTCGGGGTTGTCGCCCAGCGCCAGCGCCGTCGGTGCGAAAATACCCGCGGCGATGATCGGCAGCTCGGTCGCATATTTCAGCTTCTCCGAATTTTCGAGCATCGTGTCGAACGTGTCGGTCACGCCGCGCAAATAGCTCAGCACATGCACCGAATTCGTTGAATCGAGCGCTACCGCGGCTGTATTGGGGGCGCTGTAGGAATAAGGGGGCGGTTTGAATGCTACGGTGGCGCAGCCGCCAACAGAAAGGGCCATGCAACAGATAAGCGCCAATTTCGGCCGCAGCATATATCAATCCCCCCGAATCGAACCTTCTATTGCCCAGCGTGAAGGTGAAGAGGCCAAATATCAAATGGAAGTTGGACCCAAATCCGACAAGGATATTGTCGTTCCAGTCATTGTTTGTCGGAATCGGATAGTAAGGCGATGGGCGTTATTCTGATTTCGGTGGGGTTGGATGGTCGGCCGAGCTGGCAAAGCGGCGTTGCGCGCCCAATGTCGTGCCGACGCCCGATTCCGGTGAATCCCGATGCTGGCTGGCGATATGCCGGGACGGTGGAAAAGCCCGTCGTGGCGCCTTGACGCCGCGAATCAACTCTGATTCAAGGGCTGGAATGACGCAGCGCCACAAATTCCGCAAATCGATGAACCGGGCGGTCGGTCCCGCGATCGCGGTGATCGTCGTGCTGGCGATGATAGGCTACATCATTTTCGGTCCGACCGGGCTTTATGCCTGGGGCGACTATGGCCAGTCGGTCGAGAAGAAGCGCGTCGTTTTGAGCGAGCTGACCAAGAAGCAGAAGGAGCTTCAAAACCGCGTCAACCTGCTCGACCGGAGGCGCGTCGATCCCGATCTAGCCGAGGAATATGTCCGCGAGAAACTCGGCGCCTATCACCCCGACGAGGTGATCATCCCGATGGAGCCCGCGCAAAAGCGCTGACAGCATTTCTCGCGGTTTGCTGCATACGTAAGGCAGGGCGCCCCCCGTCCATGGTGGGCGTTGCCAAGTGCGGCGCGGCTCTCCTATAGGGAGCCTTGCCGTAACGGCTAAATGCAAAGGAAACCTCCCTTGGCCAAAGCTCCCGCGCGCAAACCTGCCGCGCCAAAAAAGACTGCATCGACCCCGGCCGCCGCGACCAATCGCGAGCACCCGCGCGAACCCGTGCCCTATGACGCGACGCCCGAAGAGCTGGAAAAATTCTATCGCGAAATGCTGCTGATCCGCCGCTTTGAGGAAAAGGCGGGGCAGCTCTACGGTCTCGGCCTGATCGGGGGCTTCTGCCACCTTTATATCGGCCAGGAAGCCGTGGCGGTCGGCCTGCAATCCGCGCTCGACGGCGACAAGGACAGCGTCATCACCGGTTACCGCGACCATGGTCATATGCTGGCTTACGGCATCGACCCCAAGGTCATCATGGCCGAGCTGACGGGACGCCAGGCGGGCATCTCGAAGGGCAAGGGCGGTTCGATGCACATGTTCAGCGTCGAGCATAAATTCTATGGCGGCCACGGCATCGTCGGCGCGCAGGTGTCACTTGGCACCGGGCTTGCCTTCGCGCACAAATATCGCGGCGACGGCGGCGTGGCGATGGCCTATTTCGGCGACGGCGCCGCGAACCAGGGCCAGGTCTACGAAAGCTTCAACATGGCCGAGCTGTGGAAGCTGCCGATCATCTTCGTGATCGAGAACAACCAATATGCGATGGGCACGTCGGTCAACCGCGCGTCGGCCGAGGACCAGCTCTATCGTCGCGGCGAAAGCTTCCGCATTCCGGGCATGCAGGTCGACGGCATGGACGTGCTCGCGGTGCGCGGTGCGGCCGAGGCGGCGCTCGAATGGGTGCGCGCGGGCAAGGGCCCGGTGCTGATGGAACTCAAGACCTATCGCTATCGCGGTCACTCGATGTCCGACCCCGCGAAATATCGCAGCCGCGAGGAAGTGCAGGCGGTGCGCGACAAGTCGGACGCGATCGAACATCTGAAGAAGCTGATGACCGATGCCGGTATCAGCGAGGACAAGATCAAGGATATCGACAAGGAGATCCGCCAGGTTGTCGCGGAATCGGCCGACTTTGCCGAAAGCGCGCCCGAACCCGAATTGTCCGAACTGTATACCGACGTGCTGGTGGAGCAATATTGAGATGGCCATCGAATTGAAGATGCCGGCGCTGTCGCCGACGATGGAAGAGGGCACGCTCGCCAAGTGGCTCGTCAAAGAAGGCGACACGGTGAAGTCGGGCGACATCCTCGCAGAGATCGAGACCGACAAGGCGACGATGGAATTCGAAGCCATTGATGAGGGCACGATCGGCCAGATTCTGGTCGCCGAGGGCACCGACAATGTGAAGGTCGGTACCGTGATCGCGACGATTGCCGGCGAAGGCGAAGAGGCGGCTGCTCCGGCGCCCGCGCCTGCTCCGGTCGAGGAACCCAAGGCTGCGGAACCCGCGTCGGCCCCGGCCCCCGCTCCCGCCGCGACCGAGCGCGCCTCCGACCCCGCGATTCCTGAAGGCACCGCGATGGTCAAGCTCACCGTTCGCGAAGCGCTGCGCGATGCGATGGCCGAGGAAATGCGCGCCGACGACCGCGTCTTCGTGATGGGCGAGGAAGTCGCCGAGTATCAGGGTGCGTACAAGGTTACGCAGGGTCTGCTTCAGGAATTCGGCGCGAGCCGTGTCGTCGATACCCCGATCACTGAATATGGTTTCGCGGGTCTCGGCGCGGGGGCGGCGATGGGCGGTTTGAAGCCCATCATCGAGTTCATGACCTTCAACTTCGCGATGCAGGCAATCGATCACATCATCAACTCGGCGGCGAAGACCAACTATATGTCGGGCGGCCAGATGCGCTGCCCGATCGTCTTCCGCGGTCCCAACGGCGCCGCGGCGCGCGTCGGCGCGCAGCACAGCCAGAATTACGGGCCCTGGTATGCGAGCGTCCCTGGCCTGATCGTGATCGCGCCCTATGACGCCGCCGATGCCAAGGGGCTGATGAAGGCGGCGATCCGCACCGAGGATCCGGTCGTATTCCTCGAAAATGAGCTGCTCTATGGTCGCAGCTTCGAGGTTCCCGACGTCGAGGATTTTGTCCTGCCGATCGGCAAGGCGCGGATCATGCGCCAGGGCAGCGATGTGACCATCGTCAGCTATTCGATCGGCGTCGGGCTCGCGCTCGAAGCCGCCGACCAGCTGGCGGGCGAAGGCATCGACGCCGAGGTCATCGACCTGCGCACGTTGCGCCCGCTCGATACCGCGACGGTGCTCGCCAGCCTCAAGAAAACGAACCATCTCGTCGTCGTCGAGGAAGGCTGGCCGGTCTGCTCGATCGCCAGCGAACTCGCAATGGTCGCGATGGAGCAGGGCTTCGACGATCTCGACGCGCCGGTCCTCCGCGTGTGCAACGAGGATGTGCCGCTGCCCTATGCGAACAACCTTGAAAAGGCCGCGCTGATCGACACGCCGCGCGTGGTGAAGGCGGTGAAGGCGGTTCTCAATCGCGCCTGACGATCCGGAGGCGGTTTTCTATCCCGACATGCGCGATCCGCGCGTCATGGTCGCCGTGCCGCGATCACGGCGCGCGGCCATGGCGGCGCTGTGGGGATTGGCCGCGCGCTTGACCAAGCTGCTGGTCGACGCGCGCGAGCCGTTGATCGGCCAGATCAAGCT
>NZ_LNSA01000016.1 GCF_001468465.1 Sphingopyxis sp. H115 | reverse complement strand
CATGTCGACTTCGCCGCGCCCGGCGATGCGGTGCTGGCGGCCACCGGCGCAGCGAGTACCGACCGGCTGCGCGGAACATCCTTCGCCGCGCCGCTGGTCGCCGGCCGGCTCGCGCTCCGCTATCCGGCGCCGTCGGTCAACCGGATCGCGCCCGCCGTGACCGCATTGGTGTTCGAGGCGCGTGACCTCGGCAAGAAGGGGCGCGACAAAATCTATGGCCACGGCCTGATTTGCGAACGTTGCGGCAGCCGATAAACGCGATTCCGAATTTTTTCGGGAAGAAGACCGGAAGCATCGTCGTTTTCCCTGCAAGGCCCACCCCTCCGGGCCGATTCAGGAGCAGGACAATGGCAAAACATATCTTCATTTCGGCACTCGCGGCTTCGGCCATCGCCCTTTCGGCACCGGCATCGGCGCAGCTGCTCGGCGGCAGCGGCGGGCTGGGCGGCAATTTGGGCGGAACGCTGGGCGGGACACTCGGCAATCCGACCGGACCGATCGGCGGAACGCTGGGCGGCGCGGGCGAACTCGCCGGATCGGGGCACGGCGAGGCGCAGGTCGATCGCCGTTCGGGCAGCGTGCGCGGCAAGGGCAGTGCCGATGCGAATGGCAAAGGCTCGGCGAACGGCGGCGGCGACCTTCTCGGCAATAGTCTCGGCGGCAGCGCCGGCGGCACCGGCAGCGCCTCGGGCAGCGGCAGCATCGATGCGCAGGCGGTCGGCACCGATTTCGTCGGGGCCACGGCTCAGAGTGCGGTCAGCACCGCAAGGGGCGCGGCTTCGACCGCAACGGGCTCCGCGCGCGGTGCGGTCGGGACTGTCCGCGACCGGACGGGTTCGGCACTGTCGAACGTCTCAGGCAGCACCAACGGCGCCGGTTCGGTCGCGGGCAGCTTCCAGGGCGGCCTCGGCCAGCTTGCCGCGGCGGGAAGCGGTGCGGCGAACAGTACCGGCATGTTCGCCGTCGAACCCGGCATGGCGGTCACCGACGCTCGCGGCAAGGTGATCGGCTATGTGCAGGATCTGCGCCAGACCGGCCGCGGCATCGTGCAGGCGGTGACGGTCGAGGTCGGCAATCGCGTCGCGACACTTCCGGCGGCGAGCTTTGCCGGGTCGGGCGATGTCCTCGTGACGGGCATGACCAAGGGACAGCTCCAGAAGGCGGCCGAACAGCAGGACGCCGAATAGAGGAAATGGGCTGGCCGCCGGCTTCGGCGGTCGGATCTGGGCGGGTCGCTTCGGCGGCCCGTCCCTTTTTATGGCAAAGAGCATCCGGGGGGCGGGGCCTTTCGGCCGCTCCGCCCCCCGTCTGCGTCGGGGGCAAGTGGGGATTTCCCGGGTGGGGGCAGGGGACATCAGGGACCAGACCGATGTCCCCCACCGCTCCATTGAGCGGAACACTCGGGAACATGGAACATCATACAAATGCCGTGCCAGATTGCTGCTTGCCCCTTTTTCGGCGCGAGACGCTGGTTATCAATTTCTTACCGCCGCGCACGATTGTCAAAAATCCCGACAGTTGGACGTTCAGCCTCGTTCAGCAAGCGTTCAGCCCATTGACTACATTTGTAGTCGCATCATAGTCGACGACGCCAATGGGAGGGGTCCGCATGGCAGAACGAGCAAGCGAGTCGGAAATGCAGGTGCTGGCGGCGCTGTGGGACGAAGCCCCGCAGACCGCGGCTGACCTGACATCGCGCATCGGCACGATCAACGGCTGGACGCAGGCGACGGTGAAAACCCTGCTTGCCCGGCTGGTCCAGAAAGGCGCGGTCACAGCCGAGGCCGACGGCCGGCGCTATCTCTATAGCCCGGCGATCGAGCGCGCCGATGCCGTAGGCGAGGAATCGCAGCGCTTTGTCGATCGCCTGTTCGGCGGGCGCGTCAGTCCGCTGATCGCGCATCTCGCCGATCGCGAGGCGCTCACCGACACCGATATCGCCGAGATCGAGGCGCTCTTGAGGAAGCTCAAGTCATGAGCGCCGCGACGCTCATGCAGCTGTGGGGCGACACCATGCTCGTCACCGCGCTGCTCGTCCTTGCGGTCCTGCTCATCCGCAAACCCTTTGCGCGCCATTTCGGGCCGCGGCTCACTTATACATTGTGGCTGATTCCGGCGCTGCGGCTCGTGCTGCCGCCGCTGCCCTTTGCCGAGCCGGCTCCCGTCGCCGCCGCGATTTCCGATGCCGGCGCGGCCGTGATGCTGCCGGTCGATGCCGCCGCGCAGCCGGCGGCCTGGTCGCTGGCCGACGTGATGCCCTATCTGGTCCTGTTGTGGGCGGTGGGCATGGTGCTCGTGCTCGTCATGGCGACGCTCTCGCACCACCGGTTCCGCGCAGCGGTGCTGGAGGAGGCGGTCGAGCTCGAACCGATCGGCTCGATCCGGCTGGTGATGACCGATGCGGTCGACGGGCCGGTGGCCTTTGGCCTGTGGCGCCGCTTCGTTGCCGTGCCGCATGATTTTTTCGCGCGCTACGCCGCCGAAGAGCGTGCGCTCGCGGTCGATCATGAACTGGCGCACCATCGGCATGGCGATCTGTGGGCCAATGCCGCGGCGCTCGTCCTTCTTGCCTCGCAATGGTTCAATCCCTTCGCCTGGCGGGCGATCCGCGCCTTTCGTTTCGATCAGGAGGCCGCGTGCGACGCGCGCGTGCTGACGATGGCCGACCAAGATGCGCGCGGCGCGCGCACCGCCAGCTATGCGACCGCGATTGCCAAGGCGGCGGTTGGGTCTCGGCTCTCGCTCGCGGCGCCGATGGCCGTCCACGACAATCTGCAGGAGAGGCTGACGATGTTGTTGCAGCAGGATATTTCGAAAAAGCGCAGCCTGATGGGCCGGCTGTTGATCGGCGGCGCGGCGATCGCGGTGCTGGCGACGACCGCCACGCTCGTGCCCGCCGGCACCGCGCGGGCGAGCGCTCAAATTGCCGAGGCGCCCGAGCCGCCTGCTCCGCCACCGCCCGCCGCCACGCCGTCGGCGCCCGGGGCGATGCTTTTCACCTCGACCGGCGAAGATGTGACCGAAAGCGTAACCACGTCCGACGATGGCAAGAGGCGCGAAGTGCACCGGATCGTCATCCGCCGCGACGGCGAAGGCGATGCGGCAAAGACCGTCATGGTCGCTCCCGCCGATGGCAAGGCGCCCAAGGTCCGGCAGGTCGAGATTCGCACCCTTGGCAGCCTGTCGCGCGACGACGTGCTCGCGACGCTGAAAGAACAGGGTATCGACGGCAAGCAGGCCGACGCCATCGCAGACAAGTTGGAAGCGAAGCGCAAGGAACGGTTCCGCATCGCGCTGGCTCCGATGCCGCCGCGACCGCCAGTGCCGCCCAAGGCGCCCCGTCCGCCGGCCGCTTGGGCGCCGGCGCAAGGACATGCGCTCGCGGTGGCCCGCTGCGGTTCGGGGCAGACTGCGCCGACGGTCGATCGCGAAGAAATCACCGGCGGCAAGCGCAGCCGTTACGTCATGATTACCTGCGCCGATGGCCCCGAGGCGAAGGCGCAGCGCCTGTCGGCGCTCAAGAAGGCGCGCGAAAGCTTTCTCGAGAGCGACAGCCACCTGTCGGACACGATGCGCGCCAAGGTCACGGCCGACCTCGACAAGGCGATCGCCGAAATGGAGAAATCGGACCACTAGGGTCAGGGCCCTAGGTCCGAACAGCTTCGACGCCGGCCTTTGCTCCCCGGTGGGGCCGGCGGCAGGGGCGGAGAAGGGGGCGGCCCATGTCGCTCCCTTTTTCGCGTCCCGATTTTTGGCGCCATCCCTTTTCCTTCGTGGCGTGCGATGCCACATGGACAGTATGAACGACGAAAAGCCCTGGCCCGACAGCATCCGCGCCGGCGAGTGCGAACAGCATGAGCCGCTGGTGCGCCGCGTGCTTGCCCCGAATCCCTCGCCTTATACGTTCACCGGCACCCAGACGTGGATCGTCGGCGCGGGCGGCGATGTCGCGGTAATCGATCCCGGCCCGACCGGATCGGGACTCAGCATCGGCGATCCTGCCGACATCAACGGCATCGGCCATGTCGACGCGATCCTGCGCGCCACCGCGGGCCAGCGCATCGCTGCGATCCTCTGCACCCACACGCATCGCGACCATTCGCCCGCCGCGGCGCCGCTCAAGGAGGCGACGGGCGCCCCGATCATCGGCTGCGCGCCGCTGGCCCTGTCCGACGACGGCCCGCGCGCCGATTCGGCCTTCGACGCCGACTATGCGCCCGACCGCGTCCTGACCGACGGCGAACGGCTTACGGGCGACGGCTGGACGCTCGAGGCGGTCGCCACCCCGGGTCACACATCGAACCACCTGTGCTTCGGCCTCGTCGAAACGCGCGCGCTGTTCACCGGCGATCATGTCATGGCCTGGTCGACCAGCGTGGTCAGCCCGCCCGACGGTGACATGGCGGCCTATATGGCGAGCCTGTCAAAGCTCTATGAGCGCGACGACCACGTCTATTATCCCGCGCACGGCCCTGCAGTGACCAAGCCGCGCCAGCTGGTTCGCGGGATGCTCGGCCACCGCAAACAGCGCGAGCGGCAGATATTGCGGGAACTCGAAAAGGGTCCGCGCGTGATTCCCGACATGGTGAAGCATATGTACAAGGGGCTCGACCCGCGGCTGACCGGCGCTGCCGGCCGATCGGTTCTCGCGCATCTGATCGATCTGGAAAATCGCGGCCGTGTCGCGCGCGATGCCGAAAACTGGAGGCTGGTGGCATGAGCAAGGGGCTGTTCCGCGCCGCGGTCGCCGCGATGCTGGCGCTCGCGCTCTTCTTCGGCTGGCGCGCGTGGCAAGACTGGCAGCAGGGCTATGACCCGGAGACGGTCGTCGCCGCGAGCCTGCAGGGGTTGCAGGAACAGAATGTGCTGGTGCCCTTCACCGCGCGCTATGTCGCCGTAGTGACCTCGACGCAGAGCCGGCTCGGGCTCAGCGCGAAGAAGACACTGATCATGCCGGGCACCGTCCGCTACGAGCTCGACCTCGGTAAACTCAGGCAGTCTGACCTCGACTGGGATGCCGCGGCGAATGCGCTGACCGTCACGCTGCCGCCGCTCCGGCTCGCCGGGCCCGAGATCGATATCGATGCGATCAGCGAATATCGCGACGGCGAAATCCTGCTGACGCTGACCGACGCCGAGCGCACGCTCGACGCCGCGAACCGCAAGGCGGCGCAGGCCGAACTGATCAAGCAGGCAAAGGGAATGACGCCGATGCGCCTCGCGCAGGGCGCCGCACGCGCCGCGGTCGAACAGAGCTTTGCGATGCCGCTGAAGGCCGCGGGAATCGACGCGAAGGTCACCGCGCGCTTCGCCGCCTCGCCGACTGGCTAAATCCCGCTTCCCGCACTTTCGCGGCTTTGTTATTCTCGCGCCCGGGTCGGGCAGGGGAATAGCATGGTTGGCACCGTGGGTGGCGCCACGCGCGCCGAGCTTTTCTGGCATCGCATGGCGACCGGCCTCGCGATTTTTATCGTCGTCGGCTTTCTGCAATTCGCGCTGAGGGGCTTCGTCGATCCGGTCGCGGCACCGTTCTGGGTGCATCTTCACGGCGTCGCGATGCTCGCTTGGCTCGGTCTGCTGATCGTCCAGCCGATGCTCGTCTCGCGGGACAATCTGGCGCTGCATCGCAAACTCGGCTGGGCGGGAGCGGCGCTCGCCATCTTCATCACCTGCCTCGGTATCTTCACCGGCGTTGCGTCCCTGGTGCTGCACCGTTTTCCACCCTTTTTCTCGCCGCCTTATTTCCTTGCGCTCACGGTCGTAGAGTCGCTCGCCTTCGGAGCAATCGTCTGGGCGGCGGTGCGCCGGCGGCACCGGACGGCATGGCATCGACGGCTGATGATCGGGGCGACGATCGTCATTCTCGAACCGGCGCTGGGGCGGCTGCTCCCGATACCCCTGATGATCGGCTGGTCCGATATCCCGGTCGGGCTGATTCAGCTCGCGGTCGTCGGCATCGTCGTGCTTTACGACCGGCGAACGCTTGGTCGTGTCCATCCCGCGACGAAAGCGGTTGCCGCGATTGTGATCGCGGTGCGCGTCACCATCTACCTCTTGGCGATGATGCCCCCGGTCATCGCGCTCGCGGAAAAGCTCGCTGGCGGCTGACGCTGCGTTGCCCTGCCGCTGGTCGCGGTGTAGGGGGTGCGCCAAGGCTAAGCCATATAAGGAAATGCCATGACTGCTCCCATCCGCGAGAATCTCTCGGGCCTTGACCTGCGTGCCGAAATCGAACGCCTCCGCAAGGAACGCAACGCCGTCATCCTCGCGCATTATTATCAGAAGCCCGAAATTCAGGATCTGGCCGATTTCGTCGGCGACAGCCTCGAGCTGTCGCGCAAGGCGGCGGACACCGATGCCGACGTCATCGCATTCTGCGGGGTCAAGTTCATGGCCGAGACCGCAAAGATACTGAGCCCCGAAAAGACCGTTATCCTGCCTGACATGGACGCGGGGTGCAGCCTCGAGGACAGCTGCCCGCCCGAACAGTTCAAACGCTTTCGCGAAGCGCATCCCGATCATATCGCGCTGACCTACATCAACTGCTCGGCGGCGGTGAAGGCCTTGAGCGACATCATCGTCACTTCGTCGAGCGCCGAGACGATCATCAGCCAGATCCCGCCTGAACAGAAGATCATCTTCGGCCCCGACCGCCACCTCGGCGGCTATCTCAACCGCAAGTTCGGGCGCGACATGCTGTTGTGGCCGGGCGTTTGCATCGTGCACGAGGCTTTCAGCGAGACCGAATTGCTGAAACTGAAGGGGCAGCATCCAGATGCCCCCGTTGCCGCGCACCCCGAATGCCCGCCGCACATCGTGGACCATGCCGACTATGTCGGCTCGACGAGCGGCATATTGCAATTCGCCAAGAATTTCCCCGGCGACACGCTGATCGTCGCGACCGAGCCGCACATCATCCACCAGATGGAACTCGCGCTGCCTGAAAAGACTTTCATCGGCGCGCCGGGCGCGGACGGCAACTGCAACTGCAACATCTGCCCCTATATGGCGCTCAACACGATGGAAAAGCTCTATCTCGCGCTGCGCGATCTGAAGCCGCAGATCGAGATGGAGGAGGGGCTTCGCCTCGCGGCGCGCAAGAGCCTCGATCGGATGCTCGAAATGGCATCGGGCACGGTGGGCAAGGGCGACCTCGGCCGCGCCTGATTCGGAAAGCAGCGAATCGATTCCTGTCGCGGGAGCGATTCGCGAGCGTGATTCGCGCCGCTGTGGTCCGCCAAGCGAATCCGAAAATGCTGCATCGCTGTTACAAAAATGCTGCAACGAATCCGCATGTTGCTATTGCCGGACTTATCCACAAGCGGGTGCGGGCGACGAGGATATTTCGGCCATTTTTTGTTGGCGCCCCGAACGCTTCATGTCAGCTTCAAATCATCGGACGACAGAGACGTCGGACCGCCGGGACATCAAGGGTGGTTGCAAGACTAGCCAGAAGAGAACGGAACGGACCGACGAGGATAGCGACCGATAGCCAGGTCACGGAACGCAGCGATTCCCACGAGTTGAGGCGAACCCGACCAGGTACAGGAAATGCAGTCCATCGCTTGGACGGCGATTGCTTCGGCAGACGCAGGAAGAGATGATGAAGGGCTTTCCAGGTGCGGCCGGCCCCCGAAAGGGGGCCGACCAAACCGTCGCCGGATTGTTCCGGCGCGCGCCGCAGCGCATCGTTTTGCGGGCCGCTGATCGCAAGAAAAGCGGACCGGGATGAGGTGAGGTGGAGTGCGTGGGGCAAAGCCGGATAGTGGGGGTTGGCAGCGATGCCGGCCCCCATTTCGTATGCGCTGGCGATATTGTCCCACGGTGGCGCGCGCATCGCAGCGGCGCGCCGCGGCTCCCCAATCTTTATTTTTGCGTCTGTGACATTCGTCACATTCCCGTCAAGCGCGCCTGCTTATCACCGTCGGGCGACCCGGAGACGTTCCCGAACCGGAACCGATCCCACTTTCCCGGCCGCGGTCCAAGCGGTCCGGCCGGGAACCTTTCCAATCCATTCGGCATTGTTCGAGCATCGCCAAGGCGAAGCTCCGCCGCGGCGGAGCGTTGCAGCAAAGGCCGGAGCCCCTCGGTGCCCCGGCCGGTTCAGGGAAGGGATATCATTATGGTGGGTTTGATCGTCACGTTGATCGTCGGCGGCATCATCGGCTGGCTGGCGAGCATCGTCATGCGCACCGATGCGCAGCAGGGAATCATCCTCAATGTCGTCGTCGGGATCGTCGGCGCATTTCTGGGTAACTTTCTCGGCAGCTTCTTCGGCATGGGCGCAAGCCTCGACACCTTCAGTCCGATCGGGCTGCTCTGGGCCTTTATCGGGGCGGTGGTGCTGCTCGGAATCATCAACCTGATACGGCGCGGCAGCGTCCGCTGAACGGCATGGCGGCGGCGCGCGACCGCAGCGCCGCCATTCTGCTAGGCGATCTCAAATATTTGCGTTAACAATGAAATGCCTGCGCGAGTAGGCGGCAGAAACGATCGTAGGGGGTCATCATATGACTTGGATTATCGCAATCATCATGGGCGGCATCATTGGCTGGCTCGCCAGCATCGTGATGCGCACCGATGCCCAACAGGGTATTTTCCTGAACATCATCGTCGGCTGTCTCGGCTCGATTCTCGGCCGCTTCTTGTTCGGCAGGTTTCTAGGCGGCGGCCATTTGCGCGGCGACGCCTTCGATCCGATGACCCTGCTCACCGCCTTCATCGGCGCGGTGGTTCTGCTCGGGATCGTCAACCTCGTCCGGCGCGGCCGTCTGCGCTGACGCCCCGCCCGTAGGATAGCCGGTCCCACAAGACCGGCCGGAAAAGAGGGTGGCCGCCGCCGGGTGTGCCACCCTTTTTCATGCCTGCAAACCACTGGAAATCGGGACGGAACCTCCGTATGAACGCGCGCCGGAGGCGGGGACGGCTGGGCGAGGTTTCGCCTCTTGCCAGTGGTGATTTAATTCGGTAATACACCTCGTTGAGGAATGATCCTGTCGTGCGGGGTCGGAGGGGCGGTCGCGCGTTGCGCTTGCCGCAGTTTGATGCCGTGCGAGGCAGGGAGGGTTTTCGGCGTGAACTACGAGCGGAAAGTGGATGTGATGGACAGCCTGGCGGGCACGCAAAGCTATTATGAGGACGCCGACAGCAGCCGGCGCAAGCGGACGCGGATGATCGTCGCGCTGGTGCTGATCGCGCTTGCGCTCGGCGCCGCTTATTATGCCTTCACCCACGGCAGCGACGCGGCCGGCGCCGACGGTCAGGGCGCAGCGGCGGTGCCGAACGTCACCGTGGTCGTCCCGGGGCGCGTGTCGGTCGAGGCAGCGATCGCGGCCAATGGCACGATCGCTGCGCGCCGCGAAATGCCCGTCGGGGTCGCGGGCGAAGGCGGGCAGGTCGTTCGTGTCCTGGTCGAGCCCGGCCAATGGGTCGGTGCGGGGCAGACGCTCGCGGTCATCGACCGGTCGGTCCAGGCGCAGCAGGCGGCAAGCCTCGCCGCGTCGATCCGCGTCGCACAGGCCGATGCCGATCTTGCACAGGCGGAACTCGAACGCGCGCAGGCGCTCGTCGGCCGCGGCTTCATTTCCAAGGCCGACATGGATCGCAAGCGCGCCACCCGCGATGCCGCCAACGCGCGCGTGCGCGTCGCACAGGCGCAATATCAGGAAGCGGTCGCGCGCAACGGCCGGCTCAACATCGTCGCGCCCGCCGCGGGGCTGGTGCTGACGCGTCAGGTCGAACCGGGGCAGATTGTCGGTGCGGGCAGCGGCGTGCTGTTCCGCATGGCACGCGGCGGTGAAATGGAAATGCTGGCGCAAATGGCCGAAGCCGACCTGGCTCGCGTCAAGGTCGGAACGCGGGCAACCGTGACACCCGTCGGCAGCGACCTCAGCATCGCCGGCCAAGTCTGGCAGAAGTCGCCGGTCATCAACATGGATACGCGTCAGGGCACGGTGCGCATCGCGGTTCCGTACAGCGAGGCGCTGCGTCCGGGCGGCTTTGCCGACGCGCGGCTGATCGCGGGCACGGCTTCGGCGCCGCTGCTTCCCGAAAGCGCGGTGCAGAGCGGGGTTGAAGGGAATTTCGTGCTCGTCGTCGATGGCAACAATGTGATCAAGCGCGTGCCGGTGAAGGTCGGCACGGTGACCGACCGCGGTGTGTCGATCGCATCGGGCCTGACCGGGACCGAAAAGGTCGTGGCACTTGCGGGCGCCTTCCTCAACCCCGGCGACAAGGTGAATCCGGTCGTCCAGAAATCGTCGCAATAACCGGGCCGGACGGCGCGTAGGAATTTAGTGCACAAGGGCGTTTGATCATGAGCTTCCGCAACATTTCCGCCTGGTGCATCCGCAATCCGGTGCCCCCGATCGTCATGTTCATCCTGTTGCTGCTGGCGGGGCTCGTCAGCTTCAACCGGATGGATGTCAACGACAATCCCGACGTCGAATTTCCGGCGGTGCAGGTCGTCGTCGTGCAGCCCGGCGCTGCCCCGACCGAGCTTGAGACGCAGGTGACCCAGCGCGTTGAGGCCGCCATACGCGGCGTCAGCGGGGTCGATGAAATGTCCTCCTATGTCAGCGAGGGCAACAGCCGCACCTTCGTGCAATTCGCGATCGGCACGCCGATCGACCGCGCCTATAACGACGTCAACCAAGCCGTGCAGCAGATCCGCAGCGACCTGCCCGAGGGCATCCTCGAGCCGCAGGTCGTGCGGGTCGATATCGCGGGCGGGCCGATCACCTATTTTGCGGTCGAGGCGACCGACATGACGCTCGAACAGCTGTCGTGGTTCGTCGACAACACCGTCGCCAAAGACCTGCTGTCGATTCCGGGCATGAGCCAGGTGCGCCGCTCGGGCGGGGTCGATCGCGAGATTCGCGTCATTCTCGATCCCGCACGAATGCAGAGCTATGGCATCACGGCCAGCCAGATCAACCAGCAGCTGCGCCAGATCAACGTGAACGCCGCTGGCGGACGCACCGAAATCGCGGGCTCCGAACAGGCTGTGCGCGTGCTCGGCAACGCGGGCAGCGCCTATCAGCTCGGGGATTATCAATTATCGCTGGGCAACGGCCGAACGATCCGGCTGAGCGACGTCGCCAAGGTCACCGACGGCTATGCCGAACAGCGCAATCTCGCGAAGATCGAGGGCAAGCAGGTGCTGAGCTTCTCGATCGAGAAAGCGAAAGGCGCGTCCGACGTCACCGTCCATGACGAAACAATGAAGAAGCTGGAAGAGATCAAGAAGAACAATCCCAAGGTCGACTTCAAGATCCTGTTCACGCGCACCGAATATACCAAGGAACAATATCGCAGCTCGATGGCCGCGATGATCGAGGGCGCCGTGCTCGCGGTGGTCGTCGTCTTCCTGTTCCTGCGCGACTGGCGCGCGACGCTGATTTCGGCGCTCGCGATCCCGCTCTCGGCGATCCCGACCTTCTGGTTCATGGAATTGATGGGCTTCTCGCTCAACGGGCTGTCGCTGCTCGCGCTGAGCCTCGTTGCGGGCGTGCTCGTCGACGATGCGATCGTCGAGATCGAGAATATCGTCAGGCACATGCGCATGGGCAAGACCGCCTATCAGGCGTCGATCGACGCCGCCGACGAGATCGGGCTGGCGGTCGTCGCGACGACGATGTCGATCGTCGCGGTGTTCCTGCCCGTCGCGCTGATGCCCGGTGTTTCGGGCCAGTTCTTCATTCAGTTCGGCATGACCGTCGTCTTCGCCGTGCTCGTCAGCCTCGCGGTCGCGCGCATGATCACGCCGATGATCGCCGCCTACTTCCTGTCGGCGCAGGGCGAACAGGATCATGCTTCGGGCCCCTGGGTCGACCGGTATGAAAATGTGCTGCGCTGGACGCTCGACAGCAGCAAGCACAGGGCGAAGCGTGCGGCTCTCGATGTCGTGCAGACGCGCCCGATGTTCTTCGCCCTGTCGTTCCTTGTTGCGGCCGCCGTCTTGGCGCTGATGATATTCCAATATTATCAGCCCGTTCCCGCCGGACAGGATGCGCCCAACCCGGCGATGCATTTCATGCTCGCCACGCCGGCCGTAACGATCGTGGCATTTCTTCTGGCAACGCTGTTCTCCATCATCGTCGGCGCGATCGCCTATGTCGTCGGCATGCGGACCTCTAGCTTCACCAATTGGGCCCGCTTCATGGTCAAGCGCGCTGGCGCCCGCCTGTCCGACCATCGCGTGTGGATCGTCGGGATCGGCGTGCTCGCCTTTGTGTCGAGCATCGTCCTGTTCGCGGTGCTGCCGAAGCAGTTCCAGCCGACAATCAACAGCGACTATAGCCAGATCAGCTATGAACTGCCGCCGGGATCGACGCTGGCGCAGAGCGACGTGATCGCGAACCAGATCAACGCGATTCTCGCGTCGAACGACGTGGTCGACAACGCTTTTTACGACGTCAATGTCGGCGGCGGCAGCGTGTATATCACGCTGAAGAAGGACCGCCCGACCACCAGCGTCGAATGGGAGCGCAGCTTGCAGCCGAAGATGGCGGCGATCCCTGACGCGCGCGTGTCGTTCCAGAGCCAGTCGGGTGGCTTTTCGGGCCGCGACATCACCTTCATCGTCGGCGGCGACGATCCGGTGGCGCTCGAAAATCATGCGCGCAAGATCGTCCGCGAGATGAGCGGGCTCAAGGAATTGCGCGCGGTGCGTATCGAGGGTGACATTCCGCGGCCCGAGATCATCGTCAATCCGCGCATGGACCTTGCCGCCGAACTCGGCGTGACCACCGCAGCGCTTAGCCAGACGATCCGCATCGCGACGCTCGGCGACATCGACCAGAATGCGGCGAAATTCTCGCTGTCCGACCGCCAGATTCCGATCCGGGTTCTGTTGTCGGAAGATTCGCGGCGCAGCCTTGCGACGATCGAGAATCTGCCCGTGCCGACCGCGCGCGGCGGTACCGTGCCGCTGAAATCGGTCGCCGAGATCGGCTTCGGAGCGGGGCCGACCGAGCTTCGGCGCTACAACCAGACGCGGCGCATCGTCATCGGCGCCGATCTGGCGCCGGGCTTGGTGACCGGCGAAGCGCAGACCAAGATCGACAAATTGCCGTCGATCACCAACATGCCGCAGGGCATCCGCAAGGTCATCCAGGGCGATGCCAAGTGGCAGGCGGAGATGATGAACAACTTTCTTGTCGCCGTGGTGGCGGGTCTGCTGCTCGTCTTTGCGACGCTGGTGCTGCTCTATCGCCGCTTCCTGTCGCCGCTGGTCAACATGTCGTCGCTGCTGCTCGCGCCGCTCGGCGGGCTGCTCGGCCTTGCGGTGACCGGCATGGAAATCTCGATGCCCGTGTTTATCGGCCTGTTGATGCTGCTTGGGATCGTCGCCAAAAACTCGATCCTGCTCGTCGATTTCGCGATCGAGGAGATGGACCATGGCGTCGAAAAATCGGCGGCACTGATGGATGCCGGGCGCAAGCGTGCGCAGCCGATCGTCATGACCACGGTCGCGATGGTTGCGGGCATGGTGCCCACCGCGCTGTCGCTGTCGGGCGACGGCGCGTGGCGCGCGCCGATGGGCGTGGTGGTGATCGGGGGGTTGATCCTGTCGACGCTGTTGACGCTGCTGATCGTGCCTGCGGGCTTCAGCCTGGCCGACAGCATTGAAAAGCGCCTCGGCCGCTTCTTCTCGCGCAACTTGCTCACCTACCGCAAGGGCGACGATACGAAGCCGCACGGGGCGCCGACACCCGAACCGGCGGAGTAGAGGGATCAACCGGCGCGGTAAGCGACTGCGCCGGTTGCAACCTTTGCGGGATTTCGCCATTTGGTTCGCATGACCGACCGCACGCTTCCCCGCCCGATTGGCGTCGCCATTCCGGCAAAAGGGTCGAATATCCGCGCCGTCGCGACCGGGATGCTCGTCGTCATGGCGATCGTCTTCGTGAGCGCCAAATATTTCCAGGACGTTCATCCTGCGGTTGGTTTCGTCCGCGCCTTTGCCGAAGCGGCGATGGTCGGCGGGCTCGCCGACTGGTTCGCGGTCACAGCGCTGTTCCGGCACCCGATGGGCCTGCCCATCCCGCACACCGCCATCGTGCCGCGCAACAAGAACCGCATCGGCGATACGCTCGCACGTTTCCTGCTCACCAATTTCCTGCTGCCGCGGCTGATCGCGCGCAAGATGCAGACGCTCGATGTCGCGGGTGCGGTCGGTAAATTCCTCTCCGAACCCGCCGAGGGGGGCGGGCGCCTGCGCCTTGGTGCCTCGCGCATCATGGCCGATGCGCTTGGCGCGCTCGACCAGCAACGGCTCGGCGGTATGGTCAAATCGGCGATTGCCGACCGCCTGCGCGAGCTCGATGTCGCGCCCTTGCTGGGGCAGGCGTTGCAGGCTGCGCTCGCCGAAGGGCGCCACCAGCCGCTTCTCGACGCGATGGTCAAATGGGGATCGAAGACGCTCGAACTCAACGAGCATCTGATCCACCAGATGGTCCACGACAATTCGAACGCGATCGTCCGCTTCACCGGGCTCGACGAGAGCATCTCGAACCGCATCGTCGCCGGCCTGTCGAAATTGCTGAGCGAAATGGCGGTCGACGAAACGCACCCCTTGCGCATCCGCGTTGAGGAGGGGCTCGCCAAGATGGCGCTTGACCTGCAGCACGACCCCGAGGTCCAGGCGAAAGTCGCGCGCGTGCGCGACGAACTGCTCGAAAACAAGGCGGTCAAACGCTGGCTCGATGGCCTGTGGGAACAGGGGCGCGGCGCGCTGCTGAAGGCGGCGCGCAATCCGGATACGATGCTGGCGGGGCGGATCGGCGAGCTGGTCACGCAATTCGGCGCGATGCTGGGCGAAGATGCGCACATCAAGCGCACGCTCAACCGCTATGCCCGCCGCGCCGTCGTCGGTATGGTCGACAGCTATGGCGAAACCGCGCTCAAGCTGGTGTCCGACACGATCCGCAGCTGGGACGCAAAGACAATCACCGACCGGCTGGAAAATGCCGTCGGCGACGACCTGCAATATATCCGCATCAACGGCACGCTGGTCGGCGGGCTAGTCGGCGTGCTCATCCACACCGTCGATGTGTTGATCTAGCCGCTCGCTGCCAATCCCTCGCGAAACGTCGGATAGCGCGGACTCCAGCCGAGCAGCCGCTTCGCCTTGGCGTTCGCGACGCGGCGGTTCTCCGCGTAAAAGGCGCGCGCGGCGGGCGACAAGCCGGCATCGTCGAGCGACTGGAGCGGCGGCAACGGAGCGCCCAGCATCGCACAGCCCCATTCGACCAGCCTGTTCTGATGACAGGGTTCGTTATCGGCAAGGTTGTAGAGGCCCGCGGGGCCGCGGAACGATGCGATGATCCCGCCGGCGATGTCGTCGACATGGATACGGCTGAATATCTGTCCGGGCAGATCGATCCGGTGCGCGCGGCCTTCCCGGATGCGCTCGAGGATCGAGCGTCCCGGGCCATAGATGCCGGGCAGGCGAAAGACGCGGACGTCGCCGCGCAGCGCGCGCCATGCCGCGTCGGCGGCGTTGCGGTCTGGGCGGCGGCCTTTGACCGGCGCGCTTTCGTCGACCCAGGCCCCGCCTGCGTCGCCGTATACGCCCGTCGATGAGAGGTAGCCAGTCCAGGTTGCGGGGGCGAGCGCGATGGCGTCGCCATAGCGGGCGAGGACGGGGTCGTCGCCCGCGACAGGCGGTACCGACGACAGAATGTGCGTCGCGTTCCGCAGCGCCGCCAGAACCGCGCCGTCGTCGCCGAATGCGATGCTGCCCGCGCGTCCGTCCTGCGTCGTCCCCGCCACATCCCAGCCGCGCGCGCGCAGCCGCTCCGCAAGGTGGCCCGCCGCATAGCCCATTCCGAAAATCAGCATCTGTCCCATCGCGCGCCTTATTGCGCGTCGGCGACGCCATGCCTAGACCGATCGCATGACCGACGCCTCTTCCACGCCCGCCATGCCCGTCACCATCCATCGCGGCGATTACCGTCCGCCCGAATGGCTGATCCCCGATATCGCACTCGATTTCGCGCTGGGGATCGACGCGACCCGCGTTGCCGCCGCGCTGTCGGTCGTGCGCCACGCCGATGCGCCGGTGCCGCTGGTGCTGCGCGGCGACGGGCTGACCCCGGCGGCGGTGCGCGTCGATGGCGAGGTGTGGAACGGCTGGCGGATGGACGGCAGCGACCTGATCGTCGATCTGGGCGACCGGACGGCGGCGACGGTCGAGGTCGATACCGTTGTCGACCCCGCATCCAACACCCAGCTGTCGGGGCTTTACGCGTCGAACAGCATGCTTTGTACCCAGTGCGAGGCCGAAGGGTTTCGCCGCATCACCTTCCACCCCGACCGGCCGGATGTGCTCAGCCGCTACAAGGTGCGGATGCAGGGCGACAAGGCGAAATTCCCGATCCTGCTATCGAACGGCAACTGCGTCGCACAGGGCGAGCAGGGGAGCGATCATTGGGCGCTATGGGAAGATCCCTGGCCGAAACCCTCCTATCTCTTTGCACTGGTCGCCGGCGACCTCGTCGTTAACCGCGACAGCTTCACGACGATGTCGGGGCGGAAAGTCGCGCTTGGCATCTGGGTGCGCGATGGCGATCTCGATCGGACCGGCCATGCGATGCAAGCGCTGAAGGACAGCATGAAATGGGACGAAGAGGTTTATGGCCGCGAATATGACCTCGACCTCTTCAACATCGTCGCGGTCAGCGACTTCAACATGGGGGCGATGGAAAACAAGGGACTCAACATCTTCAACACGCGCTATATCCTCGCCGACCCCGACACCGCGACCGATATGGATTATGACGGCGTCGAGGGTGTCGTCGCGCACGAATATTTCCACAATTGGTCGGGCAATCGCGTCACCTGTCGCGACTGGTTCCAGCTGAGCCTGAAAGAAGGCTTTACCGTCTTTCGCGACCAGAATTTCTCGGCCGACATGGGATCGCCCGCGGTCAAGCGGATCGAGGATGTCCGCCTGCTCCGCGCCGCCCAGTTCCCGGAGGATGCGGGGCCGCTCGCGCACCCGATCCGCCCCGACAGCTACCAGGAAATCTCGAACTTCTATACCGCGACCGTCTATAACAAGGGCGCCGAAATCATCCGCATGATGGCGACGATGGTGGGGCCGGAGCGTTTCCGCAAAGGCACCGACCTTTATTTCGACCGCCACGACGGCGAGGCGGCGACGTGCGAGGATTTTGTCCGCGCGATCGAGGACGGCGCGGGGGTCGATCTGACGCAGTTCCGCCGCTGGTACGAGCAGGCGGGCACGCCGCGGCTGTCGCTGTCGCTGGTTGATGACGGAGGCCAGTGGGCGCTCGATGTGCAGCAGACGGTGCCGCCGACCCCGGGCCAGCCCGACAAACAACCGATGATGATGCCGCTGAAACTCGCGGCCTTTGCCATGGACGGCAGCGGCGCGGCGATGCCCGAAATGCTGGTCACACTGACCGACGCCACGCAGCGGGTCGCGCTCGGCGCCTTCGCGGCGCGTCCGGCGCTGTCGATCAACCGCGGCTTTTCGGCCCCGGTGATCGTCGATTACGCCCGCGCGCCCGGCGAACTCGCATGGCTGGCCGCAAACGACGACGATCCCTTTGCGCGCTATGAAGCGTTGCAGCAGTTGATGCTCGACACGCTTGTTGCAGCCGTTTCGGGCGGGACACCTGATCATAGCGTGGTGATCGACGCGGTTGCGGGGACGCTGGCCGGGCGTCAGACCGACCCCGCCTTCGTCGCCGAAGCGGTACTGTTGCCGAGCGAGGCGTTTATCGGGGACCAGATGGTGACGGTCGACCCCGACGCGATCCGCCGCGAACGGCTGGCGCTGCAGGCGGCGATCGGTGCCGCGCTCGAAAGAGAATGGCGCGCGATCCTGAGCGGCGCCGCGCCGCCCGCGACCGACCTGTCGCGCGCCGCCAAGGGCGGCCGCCGGCTGCGCGGCGTCGCGCTCGCCTATCTCGCCGCGACCGGCAGGGATGACGTGCCCGCGCTCGCGTTCCGCATCTTCTCCGACGCCGACGGGATGACCGAACGGCAGGCGGCGCTGGCGACGCTGGCGCATGGCGACAGCGACGAACGCGTCGCGTCGCTCGACATCTTCTACCAACGCTATCGCGACAACCCGCTCGTGCTCGACAAATGGTTCCAGGTGCAGGCGTGGTCGCTGCGCGCCGATACGGTCCATGCGGTCAAGGAACTGGCACAGCATCCCGACTTCACGCTCGCAAACCCGAACCGGGTGCGCGCGCTCTATGGCGCGCTGACGGGCAATCAGGCGGCATTCCACCAAGCCGACGGTGCGGGATACCGGCTGATCGCCGACCTCGTCATCGCGCTCGATCCGAAGAACCCGCAAACGGCTGCACGGATGATTCCGCCGCTCGGCCGCTGGAAACGGTTCGACGAGGGACGGCAGCGGCTGATGCGCGCTGAACTCGAACGCATTCTGGCGCAGCCGGGCCTGTCGCGCGACGTGACCGAACAGGCGTCAAAAAGCCTGCTGGGGTAAGAGCGGTTTTGGAGGTGTGGGGCGGAGCCAAATCGACTTTTGGCGCGCTACGACCTCTCGAACTTCTGGTTCATTTCCGCCGTCTTGGTAACATGAAAGATCACAACCTTTCCGCTCCGGACGGTCGAGAAGAGCATGTGTTTCTTGTCGCTCGAACCCAGCAACTTCGATTCGTCGTCGAAGGGGTGCTCATAGGTCGAATCAGCAATTACGCTTTCGAGAAATTTGTCGACGCATTGGCTATTCGGGAAACCTATTTGATAGGTGGCGGTGTTCATCAGGGTCATCATATTATAGATGATTGCCACTTGCGAACCCTCGCAAATCTCAACGCGATATTCCTTTTTTATCCGCGCAATCGCGTCGGGAGGCGCATTGGCTGAGCAGGCGGAAAGCAGCGCAACGAAGAAAAGCGGAGCGAAACGTCGCGGTGCCATTGGAGCAGCGTAGCAGAACGCCTAACGCCTGCAACCGCTCGAAACTCGCCACTCTCCCGCGGAGAAAAATGGCGGCTCAGTCGTTCTTTGCCGCCGGTTTCCACGTGATCACGCGGTAGATATAAAGGGCGATCAGCGAACCGATCGCTACGAGCGCGAGCGGGCCGACGAAGGCGTCGAGGTTGGCGAACTGCTTGCCGAACCAGCTGCCCGCGCCGGCGAGCGCGGCGATCCAGATCGTCGAGCCGGCGGCGGTCCAGATCAGGAATTTGAGCTGGTTCATCTGCACCATGCCCGCGGGCAGCGAGACCATCGTCCGCGCGACAGGCATGAAGCGCGCGACAAAGACGATCGCTGGCCCATATTTCAGGAACAGATCGTGCAACCGTTCGACCTCGTCCCAGTCGAGCGTCAGCCAGCGGCCGTGGCGGTCGATGAAGGGTCGAAGCCGTCCGTAACCAATCCAGCGCCCGATCGCATACCAGACCCAATTGCCCGCGGTCGTTCCCGCGACCGCGACCGTGACGAGCGTCCAGAAGTCGAACCGGCCCTGCGCGATGGCGATCCCGCCCAATCCCATGATCACTTCGGACGGGATCGGCGGAAACACATTTTCGAGGAACATGAGGACGAAAATCCCCGCATAACCCCAGCTCTGGATCAGGTTCAGGATGAAATCGGTCATGCGGGGGGTAACGCGCCGCTGGCTCAGCCGATGCGTCGCTTGATCGCGTCCCAGATCATGCCCGCCGTGTCGCTGTCGTTGAACCGGTCGATCGCCACGATCCCGGTCGGCGAGGTCACGTTGATTTCGGTCAGCCATTCGCCGCCGATCACGTCGATCCCGACGAAGACCAGCCCGCGTTCGCGCAAGGCCGGGCCAAGGACGTCGCAAATCTCCCGCTCGCGCGGCGTGAGTTCGGCCGCTTCGGCATAGCCGCCGACCGCGAGGTTCGAGCGGAATTCGCCTTCGCCTGGCTTGCGATTGATCGCGCCCGCCACCTCGCCGTCGACGAGCACGATGCGCTTGTCGCCCTGGGCGACGCTCGGCAGGAATTGCTGGACCATGAAGGGTTCGGGCCACACCTGTCCGAACAGTTCGACGAGCGCGCCAAGGTTGCCGCCGTCGGCGTCGATGCGGAACACCGCCTTGCCGCCATTGCCGTGCAGCGGCTTGATCACCACTGCGCCGTAGCGCGCCTGGAAATTCTTCACCGCATCCAGCTCGCGTGTGACCATCGTCGGCGGCATGAACTCGGGAAAGTCGAGCACGAACACTTTTTCGGGTGCGTTGCGGACCGAAACCGGATCGTTGACGATCAACGTTTCGTGGCGGATGCGTTCGAGCAGCCAGGTGCCGGTGAGATAGCCGAGGTCGAAAGGCGGGTCCTGCCGCATCAGCACCACATCGACGTCGCGGCCGAGGTCGAGCAATATTTCGTCGCCGAACTTGTAATGCGCTCCGGCCTCGCGCTGCGCCTCGACGATGCGGTTCGCCTTCGTCGTCAGCCGCCCGGCCTCCCATGTCAGCCCGCGAACATCATAATGATAAAGCTCATATCCGCGGGTCAGCGCCTTCAGGATCAGGTGGAAACTGCTGTCGCCCCCGATGTTGATGCCATCCATCGGGTCCATTTGTACCGCGGCGCGCAGGGTCATTCGATCATCCTCAGGGTTGCCAGACGTGGACCAGATGGCGTGGCAGGCGCCCGGGTGCAAGGAGGATCACGTCGATCCTGATGTCGTCGCGGGGCCCGGCGAAGCGCGGGGCGAGCATTCCGGCGGCCGCGGCGACGCGGCGCAGACGATATTGGTCGATCGCAAGGTCGAGGTCTTCGGGCTTGTCGCGCCACTTCACCTCGACGAAGGCGATGGTGCGCCCGCGCCGCGCGACGAGATCGACCTCGCCGACCGGAAGCCGCAGCCGCTCGCCCAGGATGCGCCATCCGTGGAGGCGCAGCCACCACGCCGCGCGGCGTTCGGCCTTGCGCCCGCGCGCCTCGGCCGCGGCGCGGTTCAAGCGCGCTCTTTCAGCGCGAGCGCGCGGGCATAGACGTCGTGGCGGTCGCGCCCGAAGCGTTTGGCGACCGCCTTGGCCGCCTGCGCGACGGGTTTTGCGGCCATCGCCTCGCGCAGCGCGGCATCGAGCGTCGCCTCGTCGGCTTGCTCAGCGACGGCTTCGCCCGGCGGCCCGACGACGACGACGATTTCGCCCTTGGGCGGCGCGTCGGCATAGCGCGCGGCCAGTTCGGTCAGCGTTCCGGTCACGCATTCTTCGTACAGCTTGCTGATCTCGCGCGCGACCGCCGCCTCGCGGTCGCCCAGTCCTTCGGCCATTGCGGCAAGCGAAGCCGACAGCCGGGGTCCGCTTTCGTAAAAGACCAGCGTTGCGCGCAGCGCGGCGAATTCGGCGAGCGTTTCGGCGCGCGCCTTCGCCTTGTTGGGCAGGAAGCCCGCGAAGAGGAAGCGGTCGCTAGGCAGGCCGGAGAGGGTGATGCCGGCGATCGCGGCACAGGGGCCGGGCAGGGTGGCGACATGGCGCCCCGCCGCCCGCGCGTCGCGCACCAGCTTGTACCCGGGATCCGAAATCAGCGGGGTGCCGGCGTCCGACACCAAAACGACAACTTCGCCGTCCATGCGGGCAACCAGCGCGGCGCGGGTGCGTTCGTCGCTATGATCATGATAGGGGGTCATCGGCACGCGCAAACCCAGATGGGCGAGAAGCTTCGCGGTCACGCGCGTGTCCTCCGCGGCGATCACGTCGGCGGAGGCGAGCATTTTGGCCGCGCGCGGGCTGATATCGCCAAGGTTGCCGATGGGCGTCGCGACGATATAGAGACCGGGCAAGGGAGAATCTGAGATGTTCGAATCTGGCATGACGCCGAAAATGGCAGAAACTGCGGCTGAGCGCCAAAATAATGCGCCGCCGCGCCGCCGGATGCTGCGCGGGTTAGGCATGGCGGCGATGGCAGGGCTGCTCGCGGCGTGCCAGGTGGTGCCCAAATCGAACGGTCCTGCGACCCCGCCGCCGCCGACTGCCCCCGACGACAATGTCGGCCCCGGCCTTCCCACCGACACCGACCGCCACCGCGTCGCGCTGCTCGTACCGCAAACGGGACCGAATGCCGATGTCGGGACGGCGATTGCCAACGCGACGACACTGGCACTGCTCGATTCGCGGACCGAGCGCGTGCGTATCACCACCTATGACACCGCGCTCGGCGCCGCTGCCGCGGCGCGGCAGGCGGTCGCCGACGGAAACAAGCTGATCTTGGGCCCGCTCCTCAGCGAAGATGTCTCGGCCGTTGCGCCGATCGCGCGCGAGGCGAAGGTGCCGGTGTTGAGCTTTTCGAACGACAGCAGCGTCGCCGGCAATGGCGTCTTCATCATGGGCTTCGTCCCCGGCCAGTCGGTCGAGCGCGTCGTCGCCTTTTCGCGTGCGAAGGGGCATCAGCGTTTCGGTGCGCTCGTCCCCAAAAATGTCTACGGCGACCGGTCGGCGGCCGCGTTCCGCGCCGCGGTATCCGCCGCGGGCGGCACCCTGGTCGCCGTCGAAAGCTACGACCGCAGCGCGACCGCGCTGACCGGCGCCGCGCGGCGGCTCGCCAACGCCGGCGCGATGGACGCGGTGCTGATCGCCGACAGCGGCGGCAACGCCATTCGCGCGGTGCCCGTGATCAAGGGCGGCGGCGACCGGCAGATTCTCGGCACCGAACTCTGGAACACCGATGCCGGGTTGGGCAGCAGCGCGGCGATGCGCGGCGCCTGGTTCGCCAGCGTGTCGGACGGCCTGTATGGGCAGCTCGCGACCAAATATCGCACCCGTTTCGGCCGGGCGCCGTACCGGCTCGCAAGCCTCGGTTACGATTCGGTGCTGCTGACGGTGCGTATCGCGCGCGACTGGAAGCCGGGCACCGGCTTCCCCGCGACGCGGCTGCTCGCCGCAGACGGTTTCGGCGGGATCGACGGCATTTTCCGGTTCAATAACCGGGGGATCGCTATCCGCGCGCTCGAGGTCAGCGAGATCGGCGCCGGGGGCTTCCGCGTCGTCGATCCCGCGCCGACCAAATGGTGACCGCCGAACATTAGTGGCATAGCCGCCACAGTCGGACGAAAAAGCGCCGCGATGCACAGCGTCGCAGCCTTTACGCGGCGCGCGCGTTCACTATATGGACATTGCGCGCGGCGCATCGATTCCGCACGCCCTTTTTATACGACCCAGGAGATACAGCTATACCACCGCCCATGACCCGTCGCTCGATGGCACCGCTGCCGCCTAAAAACGGTCCGCGTTATAATGAATTCATCGCCTCGCCCAAAGTCCGCGTGATCGACGAGGAAGGCGAGAATCTGGGCGTGATGCTGACAGCCGAAGCGATCGAGCAGGCGGCCGAGGTTGGCCTCGACCTGGTTGAAGTATCTCCGAACGCCGATCCGCCGGTGTGCAAGTTTCTCGACGTCGGCAAGTTCAAGTACGAGGCGCAGAAAAAGGCGAACCTCGCGCGCAAGAGCCAGAAGACGCAGGAAATCAAAGAAATCAAGATGCGTCCGAATATCGACGACCATGATTTCGACGTGAAGATGAAGAAGGTCTTCGACTTCCTCGAGGAAGGCGACAAGGTCAAGATGACCATGCGCTTCCGCGGCCGCGAAATGAGCCACACGCAGCTTGGGCTCAACGTGCTCCAGCGCGTCGCCGAAATGACCGCCGAGGTCGCGAAGGTCGAGGCGCACCCCCGCACCGAAGGCCGCCAGATGCTGATGGTGCTCGCGCCGAAGTAACCCTGCACTCCCGCGTGGCGGGTGGTGGACGGGCCGTGTTGCAGCCCCTCCGTCAGCGCTTCGGGCTGCCTCCTCCCCATCGCTTCGCGACAGGGAGGATCACAATTCAACCCATCCGAAATTCAAGGGCGGTCGTTCCAGCGGGACGGCCGCCCGCTTCGTATCGGCGCTCGATCATCCGTACCGCGCCGTCCGCCGCGATTGCGACGAGTGTCGACGCGCGGGTGCCGTAAATGTCGCCGCGCAAGAACAGCGCCGGGTCGTCCTCCGTCATCAGTGTGTCGAGCAGGCCTTCGGGGTCGCTTCCCGCCGCGACCGCTGCGCGCAGCCGTTCGGCCCGCGGGCAGGGGGCATCGACGGGCTCGTTGGCGAGCGCGTGGACGTCGGGTTCGAGCGGCAGGATCAGCGGGACCGGGCGGTTGGTGAGCAACCGCGCGCCGCCGCCATCGACGGTGAACAGGTTGAAAGCATTAAAGCGCGGCAAATCCTCCGCCGCCGGATCGGCGAAGCGCCCCGCGCCGCGCAGCAGGTCCGACACAAGCGCACCGCGCGATTCCTTCGCGGGGTCGGGCATTGCGCCGCGGACGTTGGTGACGACGACCGCGCGGCCGCTCGGGCGATGAACGCCGAGCCAGGTGCCGCCCGCCTGCAGGTCGCGCCCGGCAACGAGACCGCTGCCGTCCTCCCACTCGTGAAGCGGTGCCGCAGGCCGCGCGTGAAACTCGTCGCGGTTGCCGATGAGGATGAGCGGCCAGTCTGGATGGACGCGGTGGGCAAGGGCGACGACACACATGTCGTGCATATCGGATCCCCGCGCGCGCTTGCCAAGCCTCTTGACAAAATGCTTGGTTGAATGCTCAATCAACTCATCTTGACGAGGGAGGACGCCGATGGCCGACGAATTCGAGAAGATCGGCGAGACGCTGCGGGCAAAGACGGGCAAAGGGCTCGACGAATGGGTCGCCGCCGCGCGCGCGACCGGGATCGCCGGCCATATGGCGCTGGTGAACCACCTCAAATCCGAACATGGGCTCGGCCACGGCTATGCCAATATGATCGTCCATGCGGCGAACGCGTCGTCGTCGCTGTCGCAGGACGACGACGCGCTGGTCGCGGCGGCTTTCGACGGCGCGAAGGCGCATTGGCGGCCGCTTTACGATCGGCTGGTGGCGCTGGTGCAGGGGTTCGGCGACGACGTCGAACTCGCGCCGAAGAAGGGCTATGTCAGCCTGCGCCGCAAAAAACAGTTTGCGCTGCTGATGCCCTCGACCAAGGATCGTTTCGACATCGGCCTCGCGCTGAAAGGCGAGGAGCCGGCGGGCACGCTCGAATTGGCGGGGGGATGGAACGCGATGGTGTCGCACCGCGTGCGGATCGCGGCGGGCGAGGATACGGGCGATGACGTCGCGGGCTGGCTCCGCACCGCTTATGATCGGGCAGGTTAGAGGATATGAACGCCGCCGACACGCGCCAGCGCATCCTGATGACCGCGATGGAGTTGTTCTGGGAGAAGGGCTATCTCTCGACCTCGGTCTCCGACATCCTCTCGCGCAGCCAGGTCCATTCGGGCAGCCTCTATCACTTCTTTCCGGGCAAGCAGGACGTGCTGGTAGGCGTGCTCGAACTTTATCGCGACGGGATCGACGAGATGCTGCTCGCGCCCAATTGGGACGGTGTCGACGACCCGATCGAGCGCATCTTCGCGCTGCTTGGCGGTTATCGCACGCACCTGATCGTCACCGACTGCACCTATGGCTGTCCGATCGGCAGCCTCGCGCTCGAAATCCACGAACCCGACCCGGTCGTACGCGAGCTGATGGCGGCGAATTTTTCCAACTGGTCGGCGGCGATCGCCGATTGTTTCGGGGCCGCCGCCGACAGGCTGCCGCCGACGACCGACCGCAAGGCGCTCGGCGAGTTCGTGCTGACGGTGATGGAGGGCGCGGTGATGCAGGCACGCACCTATCGCGACATCGGTTATTTCGACCGCAACATTGCTGTATTGCGCGACTATATCACCATATTGCTGGCGAGCGCAAAGGATGATAGTTTCGCCTGATCTTTCTGGAGGGGGAGATGATTATGACGGACGCCGTTAAAACGCCCTTGCACCTGTGGGTTGTGGGGATACTCGCGATATTGGTGAACGCTTTCCCGGCGGTCGATTTCATATTAACCCAGCTGGAGAATGAGTTCTGGTTGTCGCCGCTGACGGCCGGTCAGCGCAGCTTCATTCTCGGCGCCCCCTTGTGGGCCGACATCTGCTGGGCGCTTGGCGGTTTCGGCGCCTTCATCGGCTCGGTGCTGCTGCTCTTTCGCTCGCGCCACGCGGTGACCGCCTATTTCCTGTCGATAGCAGGCCTCGCGGGATCGACCCTATATCAGCACGTGCTGAATGGCGAAACGACCCGTGCGCTGTTCCAGAATGTGGCGATCATCGTGACGGCGGCGATCTGGGTGATCATGCTGGCGCTGTTCTTCTATGCGCGGGCGATGAAGGCAAAGGGCGTTTTGCGCTAAAGCCCGTGTGATGGCAGCGCGCCGTCCCGGCTTACGTCGGGAGGGGGGGCATCTTCGACGACGGCTGAATGGTAGCGCGCCGCTCAATTTGCGGAAAATAGTTTGGTGCCCACGACGCCGATGACGATCAGCGTCATGAAGCCGATCTGGACACCGTTCACCTTCTCGCCGAACCACACGATGCCGCCGATGATCACGCCGACCGCGCCCAGCCCGGTCCAGATGGCATAAGCGGTGCCGGCGGAGATGCCGCGCATCGCAAAGGCGAGCAGCGCCATGTTGAGGAAACTCAGCGATATGGGGACGATCGACGCCTGCCACGATCCGATCGTCGCGGCCCATTTCAGGCTCAGCGCCCAGATGATTTCAGTAACAACGGCGATCGCGAGGATGACCCACGCCATAGGACGGTCCTTTCAAGTGCGCGGGCTCGAAAGGATAGGGCGCAACCGGAAACCCGGAAGAGGCTACGCAGGCGGGTGCCCTTAAGGCCGGTCAGGCGAAATGGCAACCCGCCGGTGTGCTTACGCCTTTGCCATAAACGCAAGGATCTCGGCATTGAGGCGTTCGACATGCGTCAGCGGCAGGCCGTGCGGTGCGCCTTCATAAATGCTGAGGATCGCATCGGGCAGCAGCGCTGCGGTCGCCCTCGCGGTTATCGCCAGCGGTGCAGAGGCGTCGCGGTCGCCATGCACGACCAACGCCGGCACCCCGATCCGTCGCACGTCGGCGCGGAAATCGGTGGCGAAATTGGCCTGCGCTAGCTGCACCGCCCCGAACAGCGAGGTCGACATCATCATATTCTGGCCCCACGCCACCATGGCGCCCGAGGTGTCGGGGGTGAAAAACGGCTTGGTATTTGCTGCGACCCATGCCGGGAAATCGCGCGCGAGCAGGTCGGCACCGGCGGCGAGCGTTGCCGGGTCGATGCCGTCCGGATTGTCGGGACGTTTGACCAGGCAGGGCGTGATCGTACCGACGAGGATGACGCGCGCGACGCCGCGTCCGCCGTGCCGGGCGAAATAGCGCGCGACCTCGGTCCCGCCCATCGAATGCGCGACGATAGTGACCCCGTCGAGCGCCAGGGCGCCGATGATCGACGCCAGATCGTCGGCGAGCGTGTCATGGTCATAGCCGCGCCCGGGGTCGGCCGAACGGCCATGCCCGCGGCGGTCATAGGCAATGGCGCGATAGCCCTTCCGAGCCACCGCCAACATCTGATAGCCCCAGAAATCTGACGGCAGCGCCCATCCCGCGAGGAACAGAACGGGTTTGCCCGCACCCCAGTCGCGGACGAACAGCGACGTTCCGTCTTTCGCGGCGACGAAGCTTTCGGCGGACCGTTTTGCTGCGGGCAGGGCAGCATGACTGCGCGGCGGCGCCACAAGCGCGCCCGCCGCGGCGAGGCCCGCGAACGACATGATCTGGCGGCGGTTCATCTGTCTCTCCTGTCAAAACGATGGAGAGACGATAGGGCGAGCATCGACCCGAAGCGATTACCCGTCAGGTAATCGAAAATGCTACGGCGGACGGAAAGCTTCCTATGCGCCCAGCCAATCGCTCACCTCGCCCGCGACCTTGTTCGCCGCGCGCGTGAGCGCCTCGCCGACTGGTTTGGCCTCGACCTTGCCGCCGATCGCCTCGCGTGCCTCGAACCGCCGCTGGGTCACCGTCTTGCCGCCCGCCGCCACCAGCATTGCCTGATAGACGACGACGACCTCGTTGGTGGCGGCATCGACGCCGAATTCCATCAATTGTCCAGCCAACTGCTCGCCCGGGGCAGTCAGATATTGGCCCTCGTCGAGCACGACGCGCGACGTCCGCGCCGACACGGTTTCGGAAACGAGCCGCTGGAACAGCCGCGACGGCGCCTCGACCCATTGCGCGTCCTTTACATAGGTCACGCTGGCCCCGTCCTGCTGCACCGGGATGCGCGTGGTGCGCAGCTTTTGCGGCGCGGTCGGGATCAGGATCGTCAATGTCGCGGCTTCGGACGCGGTGCGCGCGCCGCCGGCCGCCGGTGCCGCCTCGGCATCGAGCGTCAACAGGAAGGGCGGCGTCTTGCCGCCGAGGCCGATGCACGCCGACAGCGAGACGGTGGCGACGGCGGCGAGCAGCGGAGCACGAAGGCGGCGGATCATGATATCGGTCCTCATTGCTTGTAATCGGGCAGCTTGCTGCCGCCGATGATCGCGCCAGCGCCCTGCTGGTCGAGCTTGTCGGTCAGGCTGGACAGCGAGGCGGAGGTGCGGCGCAGGTCGCGGATCAGGGCGTTCGCCTCAGGGATCGTCGTTTCGCTGAAGGTCTTGAGCCCCGGGCGCGCGTCGGAAATCGCCGCCTCGAGCGTCGCCATCGACGAATTGGCCGATTTCAGCGTGTCGCGCAGGTTGGCCATCGCGGGATCGACATTGCGGTCGATCGTTCCCTGTGCCGACGCGGCGAGGTTGCCGATCTGCTCGGCGGCGTTGCCCGTCTGCTGGATCGCGATGCGCGTATCGGCGAGCGCGCGTTCGATCGCGGGCCCGTTGCGCGCGAGGATCGCCGTTGAAGCCTCTACATTGTTCAGGATCCCGCGAAGGCTCGCCTGATTTTCGTCGTCGGCGAGTTCGGCGAGGCGTTCGGTCAGCGTCGACAGGCGCTGGAGCAATTGCGGCGCGGTGTTGAGCAGTTCGCCGAGGCCGCCGACGCGCGCGGGGATCACCGGCTTGCCCGCGGGCCCCTTGTCGGCGATCGGCGGCGCGCCCTTGACCGCGCCCGACAACGAAATCTGCGACACGCCGGTAAAGCCGACGCCTTCCAGCGCGGCGGTCGTGCCTTGCAGGACGGGCACGCCCTCATCTACCTCGATGCGTACGCGGACGAACTGCGGATCGTCGGGCCACAGCGCGATTTCGCGCACCTGCCCCGACGGCACACCCGAAAACTGGACCTGTGCGCCCTTGTTCAGCCCGTCGACCGACTGTTTGAAAAATATATCATATTCGCGCTTGGCGCCGCCACTGTCGTTGGCGAGCCAGACGACGAAAAAGGCGAGTGCCGCAGTGAAGAAGAGGACGAAAGCGCCGACGAGCACATTGTTCGACCGTGTTTCCATCAGCTTTTCCTATCCTGCCGCTCGGTGGCGATGTTGCAGCCTGCCGCTGCGCGCCCGCGGGGGCCATTGAAATAATCCTGTATCCACGGATGCTCGGTGGCAAGCAGTTCGGGGATCGTTCCGACGGCGATCACCTTCTTTTCTGCCAATACCGCAACCCGGTCGCAGGTTGCATAGAGCGAGTCGAGATCGTGCGTGATGAGAAAGACGGTGAGGCCCATCGTGTCGGCAAGTTCGCGGATCAGTTCGTCGAATTTGGCGGCGCCGATCGGGTCGAGCCCCGCGGTCGGTTCGTCGAGGAACAAGAGCGCCGGGTCGAGCGCGAGCGCGCGCGCGAGGCCCGCGCGCTTGACCATGCCGCCCGACAGTTCGGCGGGATATTTGGGACCCGCATCGGGGGGCAGGCCGACCATCGCGACCTTGTAGGCGGCAATCTCGTCGAGCAGCCGCTGGTCGAGCCGCGGGTAGAATTCGCGCAAGGGGACCTGGATATTCTCTGCGACGCTCAGTGTCGAGAAGAGCGCGCCGCCTTGGAACATCACCCCCCAGCGCCGGCGCAGGTCGCGCGATTCCTCTTCGTCGGCGATCGTGTCGAGCGTCTTGCCATAGACTTCGATCTCGCCCGCGGTGGGGATCTGGAGCCCAATGATCGAACGCATCAGCACCGACTTGCCAGTACCCGATCCGCCGACGACGCCCAATATCTCGCCCGATCGGACGTCGAGGTCGAGCCCGTCGTGAATCACCGCGTCGCCGAACTGGTTCCTCAGCCCGCGAATGCAGATCGCATTCTCGAACTTTTCGGGGCGCACGGCGTCGGCCGCGGCAAGCTCTTCGCTGATATCGTTCGGGTCTTCGTCGCTCATCAATTCCATCCGAGCGAAGAGAAAAAGACGGCGAACAGGGCGTCGAGCACAATGACGAGGAAGATCGCGGCCACCACCGCCGAGGTCGTGCGCTTGCCGACTTCCTCGGCATTCTGGCGAACCTGCATGCCTTCGTAACAACCGGTGACGCCAATCAATATGCCGAACACCGGCGCCTTGATCAGCATGATCCAGAAATCGGTCATCGGGATGATTTCGCGCAGTCGCTGGATATAGGTGAGCGGCGGAATGTCGAGCCCGATCCAGACAAAGGCGCCGCCGCCGGCGATCGCGCAGAGGCTGGCGTAAAAGCCGAGCAGCGGCATGGTGATCGTCGAGGCCGCGACGCGGGGTAGCACGATCGCTTCCATCGGCGACACGCCGATCGTCCGCATCGCATCGACCTCTTCGGTCAGTTTCATCGTGCCGATCTGTGCGGCAAAGGCCGATCCCGATCGGCCGGCGACCATGATCGCGGTCATCAGCAGGCCAAGCTCGCGGATCGACGCGCGGCCGACAAGGTTGATCGTGAACACCTCGAGCCCGAATTGTTCGAGCTGCACCGCCCCCTGCTGCGCGATCACGATCCCGATCAGGAAGCTCATGAGCCCGATGATCGGCAGCGCATCGACGCCGACGGTCTGGAATCGCGTGACCACGGCGTTCCAGCGCAGGCGGCGCCGCGCGCGAATCTGGATGCCGAGCGCGACGATCATCGCGCCGAAAAAGCCCACGATGCCTAGCAGCTCATGCCAGACGGCGGTGCTGGCGGTGCCGACCTGTTCGAGCATGCGGACCCATGCCGGACGCCGGTCGCGATGGACGCGATATTCGCTCTTGTCGCTGGCGAGCGCTTCGAGCAACCGCTCGGCTTCGGGGCTGGCGCCGACGATTTTCGCGCCATGTTCGTTGACCGTCCGGGTCACGATCCACGCGCCGACGGTATCGATGCGTTCGAGCGCCGAAAGGTCGAGCGTCGCGATCTGGCCGAGCGCTTCGAGGCGCGCGGGGACATCCCCCAGGCGCGCCAGTGTCAGCCGACCGGTGAAGCGAACCTCGGCGCCCCCGGCGCCGTCGCTATGTTCGAAATCCGCCCTGGCCACCATCGTGCGGGCGACATTGTATTATTTACCCCCCGGCGGCAAGTGAATCCATGGCGTGGCTTGTCTGCTCTTGGCCGCCATGCCGCCCGATACTATGGGGTGGGCCATGGATGACCCGCCCGCCACGCCGATCCGAGACTATGCGCACCGTGTCGCGATGTACGATATGGACCGGACGATAACGCGTTCAGGCACTTACAGCGGGTTCCTCATGCATGTTGCGCGGCAACGCCAGCAATGGCGGCTGCTGCTTCTCCCGCTTGTCGCCCTTGCTGGCGTGGCCTGGTCGCTGCGACTGATCGACCGCTCGCGGCTGAAGGCGATCAATCTCCGCTTGCTTGTCGGCAAGCGCTTTCGCCGCACCGAAATCGCGCCGCTTGCCGAAAGCTATGCCGACAAGGTGATCGCCCGCGGATTGCACCCTGCGGCGCTCGAACAGATCGCCGCTGACCGCGAGGCGGGGTATCGGCTGCTTCTCGCGACGGCGTCCTTCCATCTTTATGTCGATGCGATCGCGCGGCGGCTCGGGATGGACGATGTCCTCGCGACCCGGCTCGACGAGCCCGATGGCGCCGACCATATCCACGCGCGCCTCGCTGGCGACAATTGCTATGGCGAGGCAAAGTTCGCGCGTATTTCGGACTGGCTCGCGGCAAACGAAATCACGCGCGAACAGGCGCATGTCCGTGCTTATTCGGACCATGTCTCCGATCACCCGATGCTGCGTTTCGCCGACGAGGCGGTCGCAACGACCCCGTCGCGCAGGCTGAAACAGCTTGCGCCGAAAATGGGATGGCAGGTCGTCGACTGGCGCGCCCGCAAATAGCGCTGTCCTACGAAATCGCGGGGGATTAGCGTCGTGGAATGACGCCGACACCGATCCGCGATGGCCGATTCTGCGGGTATGTAGCGCGCCACCTTAAAGCCACAAAGGACACAATTCCAACCCGCACATGCGGGGCTTTTGTGGCTTTAAGGTCAGGAGGGCGATGGCTGCCGTCAGACGGCGTCCAGCGCCTGCGCGAAGTCGGCGATCAGGTCGTCGGCATCCTCGATTCCGATCGACACGCGCACGAGGTTGTCGGTGATGCCGAGCGCGGTCTTGCGTTCCTGCGGCACCGACAGGTGGGTCATCGCGGCGGGATGGCTCGCGAGCGTCTCGGTGCCGCCAAGGCTGACCGCGAGCTTGGCGATCTTGAGCGCGTCGAGGAAGCGGAAGCTTTCTTCCTCGCCGCCCTTGATGAACAGCGAAAAGGTCGATCCGGCACCGGTGCAGTGGCGGTCGAAAATATCCTTCTGCCGCGCGTCGCTGATGAAGCCGAGGTAGCCGAGCCCTTCGACCTTCGGATGATCCCGGAGGTACGTACAGACCTTCAGCGCATTTTCGCCCGCGCGGCTCATCCTGAGTTCGAGCGTTTCGAGACTGCGGAGCAGCATCCATGCGGTGTTGGGGTCGCAGATGGTGCCGATCGTGTTGCGCATCGGGCGGATCGCGTTGATCAGCGCCTGGTCGCCCGACACCCCGCCCGCGACGAGGTCCGAATGGCCGCCGGCATATTTGGTGAGGCTATAGACGACGAGTTCGGCGCCCTGATTCAGCGGCTTCTGCCAAAGCGGTCCAAGAAACGTATTGTCGATTGCTATCGCGGGCTTGGCCTCGCCGGGGAAGGCGGTATCGCGCGCGGCGCGCACCGCCTCGACATCGACGAGCGCGTTGGTCGGGTTCGCCGGGCTTTCGAGATAGACGAGCGCGACCTTTCCGCCCTTTTCGGACGCCAATGCCTTGGCACGTTCCAGAATCGCGTCGAGTTCGTCGCGCGTCGCGCCGGCGGGGAAGTCGACGAAGCTGACGCCGAAGCGCGACAGGATACGCGCAATCAGCGTTTCGGTCGCGGCATAGAGCGGTCCCGAATGGACGATCACGTCGTTCTGGCCGACGAGCGCGAGGAGCAGGGTCGCGATCGCCGACATGCCGCTCGAAAAAACAAGGCTGTCGTCGGCGCCGTCCCACACGGCGAGGCGATCCTCGAGGATTTCCTGATTGGGACCGTTGAAACGCGAATAGACGAGCCCGTCGGCGGGCCCTTCGCGCTTGCCAGTGATATGCTCGAAAAAGCGCTTGCCCGCTGCCGCGCTTTCGAAGGCGAAGGTCGAGGTCAGGAAGATCGGCGGCTTCAGCGATCCTTCGGACAGCACCGGATCATAGCCGAGTCCCATCATCAGCGTTGCGGGGCTGAGGTCCTTGTCGCCGATTTTCTTGTTGTTGGTCTTGGGTTTGCCGCGCATGGCCATGGGGGATGCTCCTTGAATGTTGCCGCCCTTATAACGCGCCAAGTTTCGTTTGAAACTATATTGCGCGGACTATCCCAGCATCGCGATAGCCCAGACGACGCCGATCAACAGCGGCACGCCGATGATGTCGAGCGCGAGCCCCGCTTTCAATATGCGCGGCAGCGCGATATGGCCGGTCGCCCAGGCGAGCGCGTTGGGGCCGGTGCCCGACGGCAGCATGAAGCCCCAGCTGGCGGCCATGGCGACGGGCAGCGCGAGCAGGATCGGGTCGGCACCGGTCGCTGCGATCAGCGCGGCGAGCACGGGCATGATGCCGCTCGCCGTTGCCACATTGCTCGCAAATTCGGTGATCAGGATGGTGAGCGCGACGATGATCGCCGCGAGGGCGATCGTCGGGATGCTGCCGAGCGGCGCGAGGACGGCACCGAGCCAGGCCGCGAGGCCGCTCGCGGTGATCGCCGCGGCGAGGGCGAGACCGCCGCCGAACATCATGATGACGCCCCACGGCGCGCGGTCGGCCTCTTTCCACACGAGGAGCGGCCGCCCCGTGCCGTCGGGCAGGATGAAGAGCAAAAGACTGCCCGCCACCGCAATCGTGCCGTCGGTCAAGGCGCCGCCCGGCAGGAAGGGTTCGAGCCACGGCTGCGCGATCCAGGCGATCAGGACGAGCAGAAAGACGGGAACGACGCGGCGTTCGGCGGTCGACCATATCGCCTGATTGCCGAGCGCCGCAGCGGCGCCTTGTCCGTCGAAGGAATTGGCCGACAAGCGCTGGACGTGCGCGACGACGACCATCGCGGCAGGGGTAGCAAGCAGCACGACGGGGATGCCGTAGATCATCCAGTCGAGAAAGGAGATGCGCAAACCCAGCGCCTTTTCGATCAGCCCCGCGGCAATCGCGTTGGTGGGGCTGCCGACCAGCGTACCGAGCCCGCCGATCGATGCGGCAAAGGCGATGCCCATCATCACTGCGCCGGCAAAGCCGTTCGTCTCGCCCTCCTGCACGCCGCCCGCGCGCACGACGGCGAGCGCGATCGGGATCATGATGAGCGTCGTCGAGGTGTTCGAGATGAACATGCTGAGCAGCGCGGTCGCCGCCATGAAGGCAAAGAGCAGACCCGATGCAGTCGGCGAGGCGCGTTTCAAGAGCGCGAGCGCGAGCCGCCGGTGCAGCCCGACGCGCTCGATTGCGAGCGCGAGGAAGGCGCCGCCGAGGATCAGGAACAGGATCGGCGAATAATATTCCTTGGCGATGGCATTGGCGTCCATCACCCCGAAGGCTGGGACGGTGAGGAAGGGGAGGAGTGCGGTGACGGTGAGCGGCAGCGCCTCGGTCATCCACCAGATCGCCATCAAGACGGTGAGGGCCGCCACGCGCCAGGCGGTGAGTTCCATGCCGGCGGGGGCAGGGAGGAGGAGTATGGTGCAAAAGACGACGAGGCCGCCGATCAAACCCAACCAGCGCGTGCGCGTCATCTTGCCTCTTATCCTCCCGACAGTCCGATCACCGACAATTGGCGGCCATAGGTGTTTTCTCCTTTATGGCACGCGCGGCGATAGCTGAAATAATGCTCGCTCTCGGCATAGGTGTCCTGCCCGCCGATGGCAATTCGCGTGACGCCCGCTGCGGCGAGGCGCGCAGCGACATAGGCGGCGATGTCGAACATCGCATGGTCGGGCTTGGCCGCGGCGAAGAAGCGCTCATTCGCGGGGTCGTGGTCAAGGAAACGCTGCACGAAGCCCTCGTCGACCTCATAGGAGGCGCGGCCGATACATGGGCCGATCGCGGCTGCGATGTTGGGGCGCCGCGCGCCGAGGCTTTCCATCGCATCGAGCGTCGAGTCTGTGATCCCCGCGATCGCGCCTTTCCATCCGGCATGCGCCGCGCCGACGACCCCGGCTTCGCGATCGGCGAACAGCACGGGGACGCAGTCGGCGGTCAATATGCCGAGCAGGATATCCGGGACGCGCGTCGCCATCGCATCGGCTTCGGGCCGTTCGGCAAGATCGCTGTTTGCATCGACAATGACGCAGCGAGCGCCATGCACCTGATAGAGACCGGTCACCGTCGCGCCAGGAAGCATGGCGTTGGCGACGCGCCGGCGATTTTCTGCGATCAGCGCCGGATCGTCACCCGATCCGAGCCCGCAGTTGAGCGAGGCAAGATCGCCTGCCGAGACGCCACCGCGGCGCCCGAAAAAGCCGTGGGCAATGCCGCCCAGTGTGGGGGCCGTAACGAAAGGCGCGCTCACAGGTCGAGCCTGAAAAAGCGGTCTTCGTCGATATGATTGCCGACGCGAAAGGCGTTGCGGCCGACGTCGTAAAAGCCGTAGCGACGGTAAAAGGCCTGCGCGCGGTCGTTCTCGGTGAAGACGCTGAGGTAGAGGATGGCGGCGCGCCCACGCGCCCAGTCGATACCCCAGTCCATCAACGCCGCCGCAACGCCCGTCCCCTTGGCGGCTTCGTCCACATAGAGCTGGTGCAGTTCGACCGCGCTGTCGGTCGGCTGACCCTCGGGCAGGTCGAAATCGAGCGGCCCCATCTTTATATAGCCGAGGATCGCCCCCGCCGCGTCGCGGACGAGGGCGATGTCATGGTCGTCGCTCGCGATCTGTGCGCGCACGCGCTCAGGCGGGTTCCAGTCGGCAAGGAAGCTCGCGAGGTCGGCGGGGTCGTAGATATGTCCGAAGGTGTGCGTGAATGACCCGTTGGCAAAGGCGGCGATCGCCTCGGCATCTCCGGGCGTCGCCAGTTGAATGGCGGTCATGCGGCGTCTCCTTTGAATCCTGCGGGGGTGGGCCAGCTGGGTGCGGTGAAGGCCAACACCTTGAACAGATCGCCCATTGCGCCGGGATCGACCAGCCGATCGCGCTGGCCCTGCAATTCGTCGGCGCGGGCGGGCGTAGCGGTGGCAAGCGATTGCAGCCGCGCGTCGATGCCCAGCCGCCTCAGCCACTCGCCCTGCGTCGCGAGCGGGGTCACGGCTACGCCCGCGCCACGCGCGGCATCGGCCAGCGTCGTGAAATCGACATGCGCCGTCAGGTCGACCTCGCCCGGATCAGCGAAGGGGTCGGCAAAGCGGTGCGCCTTGACCGCCTGCAACGTGTCGCCCGCGGCGGGCCCGCTATAGCCATAGTCAACCGCCAGCATCGCGCCACCCTGCCGCGAAAGGCGGAAGGCGCAGCGCTGCATGATCGCCGCGGCGACGGGCATGGTTTCGACGATTGCGCCTTTGGCCGCGCCGCGCAGCGCCGTCGGAATGGCCTCGTCGGCCGGAACGTCGCCCGCGACGGCCACGCGCGCGTCGCCCGCGCGCTCGACCATAAGCTCGCGCCAGCCGTCCGCCGTGCGAATATATTGATGGATCGGCAGCGCGTCGAAAAACTCGTTCGCTACGATGACGAGCGGCGCGTCATGGGGCAGTGCATCGACCTCGTCATGGTGCGTGGCCGCGGGCAGGCGCGCAAGTTGCGCCGCGCGCAGCGCCGGGCTGGTCTCGACAAGGTGGACGCCAATGGGTTCGCAGCCGAAGCGCGCCATCGTGCGCAGCGCATCGGCGGCAAGCGTGCCGCGGCCGGGGCCAAGCTCGACATAGTGGAACGCGGGGATGCCCGCGCGGCTCCACAGGTCGGCGATCCAGATGCCGACCATTTCGCCGAACATCTGGCTGATTTCCGGTGCGGTCGTAAAATCCCCCGCTGCGCCGAGCGGGTCGCGCGTCGCATAATAATGCGCGTTCGCGGCGGCCATATAGTCGGCGACCGTGACGGGTCGGGTGGCCGCGATTCGGGCGATCAGTTGGTCCGGGGTCGGCGGGCCGTCACGCAATGCTGTCGGTTCCGGCCACCGGTTCGATCCGCTGGCGGCGTCCCTTCGCGGTCGCGACGAGCCAGACACCGGCGAGCAGCATCGGGACGGTCAGCGTCTGCCCCATCGTCAGGCCCCACGACAGCGTGCCAAGCTGGGCGTCGGGTTCGCGCACGAACTCGACCGCAAAGCGGCTGAGGCCATAGATGATCGCTGCGAGGCCGAACAAGAAGCCCGGCTTGTAGCGTGCATCGGTGCGCCAGAAGCAGAAGGCGAGGATTGCGAACATCACGATGCCTTCCAGCCCCGCTTCATAAAGCTGGCTCGGGTGGCGCGGTTCGGGGCCGGCGTTGCCGGGAAAGACCATCGCCCAAGGGACATAGGATACACGACCCCACAGTTCGCCGTTCACGAAATTGGCGAGGCGGCCAAAGAAAAGACCGAAGGGAACGACGCACGCGATATAGTCGCAGAAGCGCAGGAAGCTTAGCTTTTCCTTCCGGGTAACATACCAGATCGCGGTTAGTACGCCCATCACCCCGCCGTGGAGCGACATGCCTCCGTCCCACAATTTGAAGATCGTGACCGGATTGTCGATGTAGGCCTCGAGGTTGTAGAACAGCACATAGCCGAGGCGCCCACCGAGGATGATCCCGAGCATCGCCCAGAAGATCATGTCGTCGGCGTGGCGCTGCGCCATCGGGGCGCCGGGTTGCGCGATCAGCTTTAAGAGATACCAGTAACCAACGAAAATCCCGGCAAGATAAGCGAGCGCATACCATCGGATCGGCAGGCCGAAGACGCTGAACGCGATCTCGGAGTTCTCCCCCATCAGATCGTGAAAGTTCACATATTGCGTTGCTTCGGCTAAGGTTGCAAAAAGAAACATATAGTCGCGCGGTCCTTCCCCAGGAGAGGCCTCCCCATAAGGGGTTAGGCCAGCGAGACCAAGAGGAGAGATACAAGATGCCATCAGCGCTCGATTTGCGCCTGGAAGCCGCCTATAATCTGATCACCGGTCCGGGCGGACCGATCCAGGTCGGGTCCGTCGAACGCTTCGGCCGACAGCTTCCCTTCATCACCAATGCGCCGACCAACCTCGCCGATTATGTCGCTTTTTTCGCGGCGCAGCATGGCGACGCGACCTTTCTTGTCGAAGGCGACGAGCGGCTGTCGTTCAAGCAGGTCTATCTGGCGGCGCGGCAGGTCGCGGCGGGGTTGGTTGATGGTTTCGGCGTCCAGCGCGGTGACCGCGTCGGATTGGCGATGCGCAACGCCAACGCCTGGTGCGTCTCCTATATCGGTATCTTGATGGCGGGCGGCTGCGCGACCTTGCTTAATGGCTGGTGGCAGGGCGGCGAACTCACCGCGGGGATCATCGACAGCGAGGCAAAGCTCGTGATCGCCGACCCGCAGCGCGCCGCGCGGCTCGAGGGCATCGAACATGGCGCGAAAATCGTCACGCTCGATATCGCGCATCCGATCGACGAAGCGATCGCGCCGATCGCGTCGAAGGGCGCCGCGGGGACCGTGCTGCCCACGCTGACGGGGCAGGATCTTGCCACCATCCTCTTTACCTCGGGATCGACGGGCCAGTCGAAGGGCGCCTATTCGCGGCACGAGGCAGTGGTGCAGGCGATCTTCAACTATGTGACGCAGACCGCGAGCATCGTTCATTTGCTGACCGAAGACGGCCAGATGTCGGATATCCAGCCCGCAACCTTGATCTGCACGCCCTTGTTCCACGTCACCGCCGAAATCCCGGTCTTCCTGCAAAGCTTCGCGCTCGGCCGCAAACTGGTGCTGATGCCGAAGTGGAATGCCGACGAGGCGATGCGGCTGATCCAGAATGAGCAGGTCAATTATTTCGTCGGTGTGCCGCTGATGAGCTATGAAATCCTCACAAGCCCGAACCGCAAGAATTACGACCTGTCGACGTGCAAGAGCTACGCCGGCGGCGGCGCGCCGCGCCCGCCCGAGCATGTGCGGCGCTTGGCAACGGAAATGGGCGAGGCGAAGCCGCTCCTCGGCTATGGCCTCACCGAAACCAATGCGGTCGGCTGCGGCATCATCAATGAAAATTACGTCGAAAAGCCGCTGTCGACGGGTCCGGCGTCGAAACCGCTAGTCGACCTCGCGATTCTCGATGATAATGGCGAACCGGTGCAGCAGGGCGGCGTCGGCGAAGTCTGCATCCGTTCGGTGTGCAATTTCGAAGGCTATTGGAACAATGAGGCGGCGACCAAGGCCGCCTTCTTTGAAAATGGCTATTTCCGCTCGGGCGACCTCGGGTATCTTGATGCCGACGGCTATCTGTTCATCGTCGACCGCAAAAAGGACATCATCATCCGCGGCGGTGAGAATATCAGCTGCCAGGAAGTCGAGGCGGCGATCTACGAGCATGCCGAGGTCAATGAATGCGCGGTGTTCGGCCTGCCCGACGAGCGGCTTGGCGAATGCGTCGGCGCGGTGGTGTGGATGAAACCCGGCAGCAACGTGACCGCCGAGGAACTGGTTGCCTTCCTCAACGCCCGTCTTGCGCCCTATAAGGTGCCGTGCCGAATCTGGATGTCGAACGACGCGCTGCCGAAGCTCGGCAGCGAAAAGATCGACAAGGTCAGCTTGCGCACTCGCTATCGCGAAGAATATGCGGCGGAGGCCGTCGCGTAACCAGAAAGCAGGAAGGAGCGAACCGGGATCATGGCCGAGGCTGAAACTCCCGTCGTTCCCGAGAAACCGGCGCCGGTGCGCGTCTATCGCCACCGGCTGCCCGCGCGTATCTGGCATTGGTTGAATGCCGTGACTTTGCTCCTTCTCCTGATGAGCGGGCTGATGATCTTCAACGCGCACCCGCGCCTCTATTGGGGCCAATATGGCGCGAACGCCGATTACGCCTGGCTGGCGGTTGGCTCTACACCGAAGACCGGCTTCGTGCGCATCGGCGAAACGCGAATTGAGACCACGGGGGTGCTCGGACGCTGGACCGATGCCGAGGGCGCCCAGCAGACCTGGGCCTTTCCCGGCTGGGCGACGATCCCCACCAGCTACAGCCTTGCCGACGGGCGCCGCTGGCATTTGCTGTTCGCGTGGGTGCTCGCGATCAGCCTGACGCTCTATATACTGTGGAGCCTTATCGGCGGGCATCTGAAAAAGGACCTGCACGTCCGCCGCGCCGAATGGGCGCCGCGCCACATCTGGCAGGATGTGAAAAATCACGCGCGCCTCCGCTTCCCAAGGGGCGAGGCTGCCGCCAGCTATCACATCCTCCAGAAATTAAGCTACATCGGCGTCATCTTTGTGCTGCTGCCGCTGATGATCGCAACCGGTCTCACCATGTCGCCCGGCATGAACGCGTCGGCGCCCTGGCTGCTCGACCTGTTTGGCGGGCGCCAGTCGGCGCGGTCGGTCCATTTTCTTGCCGCATGGGCGCTGGTCGCCTTCTTCCTCGTCCATCTCGTGATGGTGCTGCTCGCCGGCCCGGTGAACGAAATCCGGTCGATGGTCACCGGCTGGTTCCGGCTTCCGCCCGAAAAGGACCAGGAGGCATGAGCGACCTTATCCTTCCGCGGCGCGAGTTGATCGCGCGGGCCGGCGGCTTGGTGGCCGCGTCGGGGGTCCTGCCGCTGCTTGCCGGCTGCGATGCGGTCAACGATGCGCCCGCGGTTCGCAAGATCTTGTCGATGGGCGAAGAGATGAACCGTGCCAGCCAGCGCGCGCTGATGGATCGCGATGCGCTCGCGCGCGAATTTACGCGCGCCGATCTGTCGCCGACCTTCCGCTCGAACGGGACAAGGCTGCCGCCGGGCGACGCCTATGCCACTCATGCGGCGTCGGGCTTCGCCGACTGGAGCGTCAAGGTTTCCGGCTTGGTCGCGCGGCCGCTGTCGCTCTCGATGGCCGATATTCGGGCGATGCCGCAGCGGACGCAGATCACGCGGCACGATTGTGTCGAAGGGTGGAGCGCGATCGGCCAATGGACCGGACCGCAACTCGGCCGCATCCTCGCCGCGGCGGGGGTAAGGGACAGCGCGCGCTATATCGTCTTCCGCTGCGCCGACCGGCTCGGCGACGCGCTCTATTATGAAAGCTGCGATATGGTCGATGCGCTGCACCCGCAGACGATCATGGCGTGGGCGCTCAACGATGCGCTGCTCCCGATCGCCAATGGTGCCCCGCTGCGCCTGCGCATCGAGCGCCAGCTTGGCTACAAGCACGCCAAATATGTGAAGGCGATCGAGGCGGTAGCAAGCCTCGACCGGATCGGCGCGGGCAAGGGCGGCTATTGGGAAGATCGTATCGATTATGAATGGTATGCGGGAATTTGACCGCAACCATTTCGCGGCGCGATTGTTCCGTGGATAAAATATGTCGATCTTGCGTCCGTTTCTCTCCCGGGTCATTCGTCAGGGGCGGCTGACCGTCGTCGCGCCCGATGGCGCGCACGAAGTTTATGGTCAGTCGGCGCCCGGATTTCCCGATGTCACCATCCGTTTCACCCGCCGCCGTGGGATGCGCCGCATCATTCTCGACCCGCGGCTCGGCGCCGCCGAAGCCTTCATGGACGGCGAGATGGAGCTGGTCGAGGGCGACATCATGGATCTGGTCGGCCTCATTCGCATGAACACGCCATGGGATCGCGGTGCGAAACTGCGCGACAAGACATGGCTGGGACGGCGCGCCGAATGGGTGAAAACGCGGATCAGTTCGATCAACCGCCGGCGCCAATCGCGCGCCAATGTCAAACATCATTACGACATCGGCAACGATCTCTACCGCCTCTTCCTCGACGAGGACATGCAATATAGCTGCGCCTATTGGCCCCGCCCCGACATGACGCTGGAGGAAGCGCAGGTCGCGAAGAAAGCGCACATCGCGGCAAAGCTCGCGCTCGCGCCCGGCCAGCGCATCCTCGACATCGGTTGCGGCTGGGGCGGTATGGCGATCACGCTCGCCCAGCTCGAAGCGGTCGACGTGCTCGGGATCACCCTGTCCGAAGAACAGCTCGCGCTCGCGCGCCAACGCGCCGAGGCGGCTGGGGTGGCCGACCGCGTCCAATTCGAGCTGATCGACTATCGCGACCTCGCTGCGCGCGAGGCGGGCCGGTTCGACCGCATCGTGTCGGTCGGCATGTTCGAACATGTCGGCGCCACCAATTTTGAAACCTTCTTTCGCGCCGCCGCCAATCTGATGGCCGCCGACGGGGTGATGCTGCTCCACACGATCGGCCGTTTCGGCCGCCCCGGGGCGACCGACGCGTTCACGCGCAAATATATCTTCCCCGGCGGCTATATCCCGGCGCTCAGCGAAACATTGGCCGCGAGCGAGAAAAGCCGGCTGATCGCAACCGATATCGAGACGCTGCGCCTTCATTATGCGCTGACCTTGCGCAAATGGTATGCGCGCACGCTGGCGCATGAGGCGGAAATCGTCGCCAGGATGGGCGATCGCTTTTTCCGCATGTGGTGCTTCTACCTCGCCGGGGCGACCGCGGCGTTCGAAAGCGGCGGGATGGGCAATTACCAAATCCAGTTCGCGCGGAGCCGCCACGCGCTGCCTCTGACCCGCGATTATATGGCAGAGGCCGAGCGGCGCTATCTTCGACTGGACCCAGCCGGGGGGCGGGTGTCCGCTTAGGGGTGGGCGCTGCCGTTGCTACTTCCTTATTCGCCATTCCCGCTTTTGAGGGAATGACAATACAACGGATCGACCGCAACCGGTCAGCCCGGTTTGCGGAAGCGCAATGCGAACTGGTCGGTCTTGCCGCGGATGTCCTTGTCGAAGACATTGGCGCTACGCGGATCGTCGGGGCGGCGGTAAACGTCGCTTTCAGCCTCCAGTTTGAAACCCGCGCTGGTCAGCGCGGCGACGACCGCAGCCTTGTCGATGCGGTGCAGGCTGTCGGACAGCCCCGTGCCGCTGCCGTCCGCCGCACTGTGGTCGACGACGACCAGCGTGCCGCCGGGCTTTAGCGCCGCGAACAAGGCCGCGCTTGCCTTGGCGCCGGTGCCTTCAGGGAAGGGATTCAGATAGAGGTCGTGGAAATTCTGCACGGTGATGATCGTGTCGAGCGGTTCGGGAAAGGCGGGTGCGGCGAAAGGCCCCGCGACGGCATCGACATTCGGATAGGCCGCGTCCACCGCGGCCTGGTCGTCGCCATATTGTTTCTTGAAGGCGATGAATTCTGCGGGCTGGAAACCATAGACCTTGCCAGTGGGGCCGACCGCGGCGGCGAGCAGGCGGGTGACATAACCGCCGCCCATGACATAGTCGCCGACCATCTCCCCCGGCGCGACTTGCGCGAAGGCGAGCAGTTCGCCGGGCTTGCGCGCCGCGTCGCGTGTTCGGTCGTCGGCGGGGCGCGTGGGATCGGCCAGCGCGGCATGATAGTCGGAGGTGGCGGCTTCTTTGGCAGCGAGCGGAGCCGCCGATACGGCGAGAAGCAGGGCGAGGGTAAGCGGACGGATCATGGCATCGACTCCCTGACGTGTATCGCGCCAGTATAACAGTATCGCGCCGCCTTCGCCCGATTATTTGCATCTCGCGAATTTGATGATAGGTTTTTCTGTGAAACTAAAAATCGGGAGACGGACATGCATGATCTGGTGATTCGCGGCGGCACCGTCGTCGATGGTTCGGGCGGCGCGCCCTTTGTCGCTGACGTCGCGATCGATGGCGACCGGATCGTCGCCGTTGGCGAGAAGCTCAGCGCTGGCCGCGAAGAAATCGACGCCACCGGCAAGATCGTTACCCCCGGCTTCGTCGACGTCCACACCCATTATGACGGGCAGGCGACGTGGGATGCCGAAATGGCGCCGTCGAGCTGGCACGGCGTCACCACCGTCGTCATGGGCAATTGCGGTGTTGGTTTCGCGCCCGCCAAGCCCGACCGCCACGACTGGCTGATTTCGCTGATGGAAGGCGTCGAGGACATCCCCGGGACAGCGCTTGCCGAAGGCATGTCGTGGGGCTGGGAGACCTTCCCCGAATATATGGACGCGCTGGAGAAACTGCCGCGCACCGTTGATGTAGCGTGCCACGTCCCGCATGGTGCCGTGCGCGCCTATGTCCTCGGCGACCGCGAAAAACCGGGTGCGATCCCGACCGACGCGGACATCGCCGAAATGTCGCGGATCGTCGAGGAAGGCGTGCGCGCGGGCGCATTGGGTTTCTCGACCAGCCGCACCGTGCTCCACAAGTCGATCGATGGCGAGCTTGTCCCCGGCACCACCGCGACCGCCGAAGAGCTGATCGCGATCGGCCGCGCGATGGGGCGCGTCGGTTATGGCGTGTTCGAAATGGCGAGCGACCTCAAGCGCGAGTGGAACGAATTTGAGTGGATGGGCGATTTGAGCCGTGAAACCGGGCTGCCGGTGACTTTCGCCGCGCTCCAGTCGATCGCCAAGGAGCTGCCGCTCGAGGAGCAGATCGAGGAGATGCGGCGCCAGAATGCGAGCGGCGCGAACATCGTTGCCCAGATCGCGCTGCGCGGCAACGGCGTGATCATGGCTTGGCAAGGCACCGTCCACCCGTTCCGCTTCAAGCCCGCGTGGGAAGAGATCGTTGACCTGCCGTGGGCAGAGCAACTCGCGAAGCTCAAAAACCCTGCCTTCAAGAAACGCATGATCGAAGAGGAAAATATCTGGCCCGAAAGCGACATCATCGACTTTTTGAAAGTCGTCGCGCTGGGCTGGCCGGTCCAGTTCGAAATGGACCCCGATTTCAATTACGAACCCAAGATGGACGAAAGCATCATGGCGCGCGCCACCGCGGCGGGCGTCTCGCCCGACGAATATGCCTATGACCTCCTCATGAAGGACGATGGCAAGGGCTTCATCTATTTTCCGATCCTCAACTATCGCGACGGCAACCTCAATTTCCTCGAAGATTTGCAAGCCGCCGACGACACGGTGAACAGCCTCTCCGACGGCGGCGCGCATTGCGGGACGATCTGCGACGCGGCCTCCCCGACCTTCATGCTCCAGCATTGGGTGCGCGACCGCAAAGGCCATCGCATCGCGCTGGAACATGCGATCAAGCGCCAGTGCCGCGATACCGCGATGCTCTACGGCCTCGAAGATCGCGGCGTGCTCGCGCCGGGCTATCTCGCCGATTTGAACGTGATCGACATGGAGGCGCTGAAGCTCGGCAAGCCTTGGCTCGCCTTCGACCTGCCCGCGGGCGGCAAGCGCCTGCTGCAAAAAGCCGACGGCTATGTCGCGACGATCAAGTCGGGCGAAGTGACCTTCCGCGATGGCGCGATGCAGGGGCCGACCCCCGGCGGCGTGATCCGCGGCCCGCAGCGCGTCGAAATAGCGATGGCGGCGGAATAATGCGCGCCATCGAGCTGCGAGCACCCGCGTCGCTCGACAATCTGGTGCCCGCCGACCTGCCCGATCCCGGCGATCCGGGGCCGGGCGCAATTCGCGTTCGATTGGGTGCGTCGTCGCTCAACTTCCACGACTTTGCGGTCGTCGCGGGGATGATCCCGACCGCCGAGAACCGCATCCCGATGTCCGACGGCGCGGGCGTGGTCGAAGCGGTGGGCGAGGGCGTCACGGGCTTTCAGGTCGGCGACCTCGCCGTGTCGCTCTTCTTCCCCGATTGGCATGACGGCGCGCCGCCCGCGAGCGCCTTCACCCAAGTCCCGGGCGACGGCATCGACGGCTATGCGCGCGAAGCCGTGGTGGTGCCGGAGCATTGGTTCACGCGCGCACCTGCGGGCTGGTCGGCGGCCGAGGCGGCGACGCTGACCTGCGCTGGGCTGACCGCGTGGCGCGCGCTGTTCGTTGACGGCACGACGCAGCCAGGGTCGACGGTGCTGGTCCAGGGCAGCGGCGGCGTGTCGGTGTTCGCGCTGCAATTCGCCAAGGCGGCGGGCGCGCGCGTAATCGCGACGAGTTCGTCCGACGCGAAGCTCGAAAAGCTGAAGGCGCTCGGCGCCGACGAAGTCATCAACTATAAGGAAGAACCCAAATGGGGCGCCAAGGCGCTCGAACTGACCGGTGGGCGCGGGGTCGACACGGTGGTCGAGATCGGCGGGGCCGGGACGCTCGGCCAGTCGATGGTCGCGGCGCGCGTTGGCGGGCATGTCGCGCTGATCGGCGTACTGGCGGGGGTCGTCGGCCCGGTGCAGACCGCGCTGCTGATGAGCAAGAATCTGCGCGTGCAGGGCCTCACGGTCGGCAGCCGGGCGCAACAGCTCGACATGATCGCCGGGGTCGAGGCGAACGGCCTTCGCCCCGTGATCAGCGACCATTTCGCACTCGAAAGGCTGGGCGACGCCTTTCGGCTTCAGATCGCCAACGCCCATTTCGGCAAAATTGTCGTCGATATCTGAAACCCACCCGTTCGTGTCGAGCGCAGTCGAGATATCCATCGGTCTTGTGGACCTTCGCGGTGTCTCGACTGCGCTCGACACGAACGGGTTTGGCTAGCCGAGCGCTGCCACCGTCCGTTCGACGTCGGGGATGCCATTATAGGCGTGAAACGACAGCCGCAGGACCGTGCCGCGAAAGTCGGCGCGGATATGATGGCGACCGAGCAGGTCGGCGACGCGCGGCTGGTCGGCGCCGGTGTCGATGCACAAGGTTCCACCGAAGTTGCCTTTAGGCCAGCGCCATTGCGGGGTTTTCGGCGCCAGCGCATCGCGCAGCATGTCCTGTAACCGCCGGTTGTGCGCGCGGATCGCATCGACCCCGATGCCAGCGATCGCCTCGATCCCCGCGGTCGAGAGGATGAAGGGCGCTACGTCGGGGGTGCCGCCCCACCAGCGCCGTGCATCGGGCGCGTAACGGAAATCGTGGATATTCATCTCGAACGGATTTTCGTGGCTCCACCAGCCGCGTTCCATCGGATCGAGTGTGCTGCGGTCGTGCGGCGCGACCCACAGCCAAGCCGCGCCGGGCCCGCCGCACAGCCATTTGACGCTGGTGCCGAGCACCGCATCGACGCCCCATGCATCGGGGGTGACGGGAACGACGCCGACCGACTGCGCGCAGTCGGCGATGCAGCGCGCGCCCGCCGCCTTGGCCGCTGATGCGATGGCGGCGATATCGGCCAGCGCGCCACTGTTCGAGCTGACGTGCATCGCGATCACGAGCGCGACGTCCCCGTCGAGCGCGGCCGTCCAGCTCGCCGCGTCGCGGACTTCGGCGTCGCCGGGCAGGTAGCGCGTCTTCCACCCCGCCGCCGCAAGGCCGCTTGCGAGATAGCCGATCGTCGGAAAGGCGCTTGGCGCGAGCAGGATGGTCCGCCGGCCGGTTGCCGGGCCGAGCGCCGATATATAACGCGACAGCGCCGCGGTGACGTTGGTCGCCGGGCAGAGGTCTTGCGCCTCCGCGCCGGTCAGCTTGGCCAGCGCTGCGCGCCATGCATCGATCGCCTCGAGCCAGTGGGGCCAGGCCTCGCCCGTTTCGCGCCAGGGCATTAGTAGCCGGTCGCGGAGCAGCGCTTCGGCAGCACGCGGCTGGCAGCCGACGCTATGGCTCTTGAGATAGGGGACGCCCGGCGGCAGGTGGAAGCGGTCGCGGATCGCTTCCGGCAACAGCGCGCCGGTCACAGCCCGCTGCCGTGTCCGGCGGGCGAGGAGCCGCTGATGCTGTCGCGCTTCACACCATATTCGGCGCCCCAGCGGTCGGTCATGTCGGCGCGGATGTCCCAAAGCTCGGGGAAGAAGCGGTGCCGCGCGCCCGCGTTGAGCAATTCGACCGGGCGACCCTTCAGCGACTTCGACCCCATCCCGATCGAACGATGAATCAGATAGATGTGGTGCGCGCGGAAGATCTGGAACAGTTCGTCGAACTCGATCAGCGACTCAGCCACCATATAGGCCTCGTCATGTTTGTAGCCGATGTCGTAAACGTCGGCGACGCTGCGGCCTGCGGGATCGAGATAGGCGGCCTTATACCGCACCCATAGGTGCTGCGGCAGCGTCAGGAGCAGCTGGAAGCCGGGGCTTTCCTGGCCCGATCCATTGCCGAGCTGGAGGCGGATCGACTGATAATCGAAGGGACTCATCGTTTCGAGCAGAGCGAGCTGGTCGGTCATCATCCGCATGATCCGGTTCACGCGGTCGAACAGCGTCAGCACGCGCATCGTCTCGCCCGCCACCATATGGCCGTCGATCTCCACAAGCGTGAAGGCTATCAGCTTCATCCACAGTTCCTCGACCTGGTGGACGATCTGGAACTGCAATTCGTCGGGAGTGCAAAGCTCGGCGAGCGGCTTTTGGCAGTCGAGTAGGCGGTCTACCGCGAGATAGACGCCATAATCCTTCATCTCGGGCGTCTCGATTCGGCGATGGGTTTCGGTCTTGTCGAGCATGATCTGCTCCTCGTGAATTGGTTGCGTGGATAATCGACGGCGCAACGATGCGCCGGTTCCTTTATCCGCGCGGTGCGACCCCCGCCGGCGGGCGCCGCGGCGATCCTGCCTGGCCGAGCCATAGGAGCGGTATGCCGCCGGTCATGGCCCCAGCAGGTCCGCGGGCAGCGTTGGCTCGCCGAGGATCAGCGCCATGCGGCGCCAGATTTCGTCGCGGTCCGGCGCGCCGCGTTCGATGAAATCGCGAACAATCTCTTCGCCGAGACCATAGTTGATAACATAGCTGCGATATCGGTCTGTAAAGGCCGTCATCTGTTCGGCGCGCGCCGCAGATACAAGCAGATATTTCTGGGTGAGCGCGACCGCTGCCGCCCGGTCGATTTGCCCGTCGAGATATTGCTGCGCAATCGTCAGCCGCGCGCCCTGCAATGCTTTCATCGCGTCGAGCAACTGCCAGTAGCGGTCATCTGTCGGCGGCGCGATTTCGGCCAGCGGCATCAGGATGTCGCGTTCGGTGTCGGGCCGCGTCTTGTCGGGAAAGGCGAGGTCGATACCATAATTGGCCGTGCCTTCGGCGATCAGGCTTTGCGGGCTGTAGAGCGGATAGACGCTAAACTCGATCCAGCCGCGGCCGCGCACCAGCTGTTCCTCGATCTTCATGTTCAGCAGGTGGTGGCCCGGATAGCCTTCGTGGCAACCAAGATCGAGCGCGCGCGACAGGCGGATCGGCAGGTCGGTGTTGACCTGGATGATGCTGTGATAGCCGCCCATGTAGTAATTATAGCCGCTCCAGCTTTTGTCGGTGACGAACTGAAGGTCGAAGCTTTCGCCTTGCGGCATTGCGACATGGGTCGCGGTTCGACCGCGGCATCGCGCGATGGCGGCGTCGAACACCTTCTGTAGCCGGTCGGGGGGGATGGTGAAGCGATCGAGATAGGCTTCGACCCGTTCCGCGAGTGGCTTATCGCCGGGCAGCATCGCCGCGACGGTCGCGAGCGGCGTGTCATAGGCGGTGAGCGGTTTCAGTTCGGGGCGGACACCGAAAAGCCGTTCGGATTCTTCGGCGAAGGAAAAACGCGCGCCCTGCATCATTTCGAGCCGCGTTTCCGCCGCGCGCAGCTGGGCGGTCAGGAAGGCGGCGCGGCGGCGTTCGATCGGATCGGTGAGACCGGGCATCGCCACCCTGATCTTTTCGGCCAGCCGCCGCGTTGCCAGCAACAGTGCGTCCTTGTCGCGCGGTTTGGCCGTTGCGGCTTCGAACAGCTGTTTCGGACCATAATAGGCATCGATATAGCCCTTTTCGTGCGTCCCGGCCTCGAGGCTCAACGTGACATAGGCGGCGGCGACCTCACCGATCGCCTGTCCTGCCTGGCTTGCCGTTGCCGGGTCGACAGCGGGGCGCGGTTCGGGCCAGCCGGCCTGTCCGTCGCTGCGCCGCACGTCGACGACGGGAACCTCGGGGGGCGATACCGGCGGCGCGACCTTGGGAGCTGCCGCTAGCGCACGCTCGCGCGCCTTGCGTTCGGCAACCGTGCGCTTCATTTCGGGGTCGAGCGCATAACAGCCGGACAGGGCCAGACTTGCGCCCAGCATCGCCCCGGTCAGGCGCGCGCGCCGCCGCATCAGGCTGGCCGCTCGCTCGCGGGCGTCTCGCCGTCGCAGATGTCGCGCACGTCGCCATCGGCGTTGATTTCGGCATCGGACGCGCCTTCGATCGCGTCATGCTGCGAATGGACGGGAGCGAAGCGCAACACCGCAAAGCCGGCCAGCGCCGCCGCCAGCGATCCCATCAAGATACCGATTTTCGCTTCCTCGACGAGCGTCGGATCGCCGGGGAAGGCGAGACCGCCGATAAACAGGCTCATCGTGAAGCCGATACCGCACAGCATGGCGACGCCGTAGATCTGGAGCCAGGTCGCGCCGCGCAGCTTGCCCGCGATGCCGAGTTTGACCGAAAGCCAGACGCTGCCGAAAATGCCGATCTGCTTGCCGAGGAACAGCCCCGCCGCGATGCCGAGCGGCAGCGGTGCAAAAATCTGTTCGGCGGTCAATCCGCTGAGATCGACGCCGGCATTGGCGAAGCCGAATAGCGGCACAATTGCAAAGGCGACCCACGGATGCAGCGCATGTTCGAGCTGGTGCAGCGGCGAAGTCGCGCTGTCGGGCGCGCCGGGCGTGTGTTCGAAGGGGATCATCATTGCGGCGAGCACGCCCGCGATCGTCGCATGGACGCCCGACAGCAGCATCGCATACCAGAGGAGGAGGAACATCAGGAGATAAAGGATGAGGCTCTTCACCCCGGCGCGGTTCATCGCGAACATCAGCGCAAGGATGGCGGCTGCCGCGCCGAGCGCGACCATGTTGATCTTCGCAGTGTAGAAAAGCGCGATAATCGCGACCGCGCCCATATCGTCGACGATCGCGACCGTGACGAGGAAAAGCTTGAGCGACGTTGGCGCGCGCTTTCCGAGCAGCGCGAGTACCCCCATCGCAAAGGCGATGTCGGTCGCTGCCGGGATCGCCCAACCTTGCGCGAGTCCCGGCTCTTTCCCCGCGAAGAGCATATAGAGCGCGGCCGGCACCGCCATGCCCGCCGCCGCCGCGATGAAGGGCAGCCGTCGCCGGTCCCAGCTCGCGAGTCGGCCGTCGACGAACTCGCGCTTGATCTCCAGCCCGACGAGCAGGAAAAATATCGCCATCAATCCGTCGTTGATCCACAGATGGACCGTCATCGGGCCCAGCTTGTCGGTCAGCACCGGGCCGGTCACCGCGTGGATGACATGTTCATAGGCATCGCCGAGCGACGAATTGGCGACAATCATCGCCAAAATGGCTGCAAAAATCAGCAATATGCCTCCCGCGCTTTCGCTCTCCAGAAAGTCGCGCAGCGCTGAACGGGGCGGAAAACTGCGGTTCACGATCGGCCAATTCCCTTGTGGTGGTGAAGGATGGCGGGTTCCTATCGACAAGCGCCGCGCTTTACAAATTTGCCTTGCGGATTACCCCTTTGCCAAGGGGCATTGGGCCGCAACGGCGGGGGGCGGGGCTAGCAGGTGGAGCTTTCGACTGCATGGCTGGAATGGCTGGTGCATGGGGCCGGCCACGAACTGATGCTGTTTGCATCGGTCGGCATCCTGTTGATCGGACTCGACGATTTGCTGTTCGACGCTTTCTGGCTGGCGAGCGGCAGGTCGCGCCCGCCTGATCGTCCCGATACGCCGCCCGTCGCCGGCGCACTGGCGATATTCGTCCCCGCGTGGGACGAGGCTCGCGTATTGCCGGCGATGCTGCGCCGGACGCTCGCTGCCTGGGCGGACGAGGATTTCATCCTCTATGTGGGATGTTACCCCAACGACGCCGCGACGCTTTTTGCCGTTTCTCCCTTGATCGCGCGCGACCCGCGGCTGCGCCTCGTCATCCACGAAGCCGAAGGCCCGACGACCAAGGGGGACAATCTCAACCGGCTGTGGGCCGCCCTTTGCGACGATGAACGCAACGGCGACATGCGCTTTGCCGCGGTTGTCCTCCACGACGCCGAAGATCATGTCCATCCCGACGAACTCGCGCTGTATCGCATCGGTCTGGCCGACAATGCGATGGTGCAGATTCCCGTGGTTCCGTGGCTTGTGCGCGGAGCATATTGGGTCGGCGGTCATTATGGTGACGAATTTGCCGAGGCGCATGGCAAGGAACTGGTCGTGCGGTCGCGCCTGCGAATGCCGTTGCCGTCGGCCGGCGTGGGCTGTGCGCTTGCGCGCAATACATTGGCCTTGCTCGCGATCGAACGTGGGGGCGATCCGTTTCGACGCGACAGCCTGACCGAAGATTATGAGGTCGGGATGCTGCTCGGGACCTATGGCCTTGGCTCGCAATTCATGCAGGCCATCGGCGCGAATGGGACGCCTATCGTGTCGCGGGGGTTATTCCCGGACAGCGTCGACGCCGCCGTGCGGCAGAAGGCGCGCTGGGTCGCGGGGATCGCACTTGCGGGCTGGGACCATCTCGGCTGGCCCGGATCGCGGCGCGACGACGCGGGGCGGTCCGCCGGGCAGGATTGGCTTGCGCGCTGGATGCTCTGGCGCGACCGGCGTGCGCCGCTTGCCGCGCTGGTGCTGCTGGCGGCTTATGCGGGATTGATCGTCATGGCGATCGGCTGGGCGGGCCAGGCACTGCTCGGCTGGGAGGCGGCGGTGGTCGGCGAAGGCCTGCGCCTCCTCCTCGCGCTCAACGCGGTTCTGCTGCTTTGGCGATTGGGAATGCGCGCCCATTTCACCGCGCGCTGGTACGGTTGGCGGCAAGCGTGGCTGGCGTTGCCGCGCGCCTTTGTCGCCAACATCATCGCAATGCTCGCGGCGCGGCGTGCGATGGCGATCTATTGGCGCATCTTGCGGTCGGGCGAAGTGGTGTGGGACAAGACCGATCATATCGAAAGCGACGTGGCCGCGAAGCCCGCCACCCTGCCGGTGTCGCCCCGATGATGGTGCGCCGGTCCGCGATACAGCGCGAGGCGGGGGCGCTGCGGTTCCTGATCCTGTGCGTGGGCGGCTGGATATCGCTGCGTGTCCTGATGGCCTGGAGCCCGGCCGTGCCCCCGCCGCCCGCTGAGGCGACGAGCCCCTGGTCGATGCCCTTTCCCTTCGCGGCAAGTGAGGTCCCGCCGGCGAACGGGCGGGCGAACGGCGCCGGGTTTGCGCCCCCTGTGGTGCCTGCGCGCCAAAGCGAAGGGACCGCGGGCGTTGTGGCGCTGCCGCGAGCCGATAGCCGCTTCGCCTTGGGCCAAGCGGCATCGGAAGTGCAGCTGTCCGGGGCGACGGGTGGGGGCTTCGGTGCGGACCGGCACGGCCTTCGCCTTGCGCTGATGGCGCGCCTATTGCCCGCGATATCCGGGCGGGCGGCGCGATCGGCGGTCGCGGCCGGCGAGCCCATGTGGTTGCGCACTCCGGCCGCTGCGCGCGCCGAACCGGGGCAGGGCAAACCCTTCTGGATTCGCCGTCAGCTCGCCGGATGGTCGCTTGGTGGATGGGCCTATGTCCATGGCGGCGACCAGCCGCTACCCGACGGCATTGCGGCAGCTAGCCAGCTGGGCGGCAGTCAGGCCGGGCTGCGGCTGGCCTATGGCTTTGGCGATACCGGCCGTGTGCGGGCCTATGGCAGGGCGACGATGGCGATGCGCCAGACCGAACAGCGCGAAATTACCCTAGGACTTGCCTTTGCGCCGTTGCCGCGGCTTCCGATCGACCTGGCTGTCGAACGCAGGATTGCGGCCGGGAAAGAGGGGCGGAGCGCGTTCGCCGTGATGGTCAGCGGCGGGGTCGGCGACGTTGCGCTTCCCGGCGGCTTCCGCCTCGATGCCTATGGGCAGGCGGGGGTCGTCGGCGCGCGGCGGCGCGACGGTTTCGTCGATGGCGCGATCGTGGTCGACCGCCGCCTTGGACCCGATGACAATGCGCCGTTGCGGCTCGGCGCGCTGGCGGCGGGCGCCGCGCAGCCCGGCGCGACGCGCGTCGATGTAGGGCCCCGGCTGACGCTTCGCCTTCCCGACGTCGGCGAAGGGAGCCGGGTGGCGCTCGACTGGCGGCAGCGCGTCGCGGGCGACGCGCGTCCCGAAAGCGGGCTGGCCCTGACGCTCGCCACCGACTTCTGACCCGCGAAGAAAATAGCCGCAGCAACGATTCCCCGCTTCGACAAAATCGTCTAGGGTCCTTGGAATCGGGGCCGTTCGGCGCCGCCTAGGTCGTTCGGAGCCCATGGATCTTTACCTTCCCGTCGCCAATTTGTCGGTCAACGCGCTGGTCATCGTGCTGCTTGGCGGCGGCGTCGGATTCCTGTCGGGCATGTTCGGCGTCGGCGGCGGTTTCCTGACCACGCCGCTGCTGATCTTTTACGGTATCCCGCCCACGGTCGCGGCGGCATCGGCCGCGACTCAGGTGACGGGCGCCAGCGTGTCGGGCGCGCTCGCGCATCTCGAACGCGGCGGGGTCGACCTGCGCATGGGCTGGGTGCTCGTTGCCGGAGGGCTGCTCGGTTCGCTGCTCGGCGCCGCCTTGTTCGAACTGCTGGCCGCCTGGGGGCAGATCGATACCGTGATCAACATCCTCTATGTCGCGCTGCTCGGATCCGTCGGCGGACTGATGGCGCGCGAGGCATGGACAGCGTTGCGCGCGGCGCGCGCGGGCTTGCCGGCGCCGGCCCGCAAGCGGCGCCATCATCCGATGGTTGCCAACCTTCCGATGCGCTGGCGTTTCTATCGGTCGGGGCTCTATATCTCCCCGCTCGCGCCACTCTTGCTGGGCATGGCGGTCGGCGTTCTGACGATGCTGCTGGGTGTCGGCGGCGGCTTCATCATGGTTCCCGCGATGCTCTATCTGCTGGGCATGGGGACGCAGGTGGTCGTCGGCACGTCGCTGTTCCAGATCCTGTTCGTGACTATCGCGACGACGATGGTCCATGCCATGACGACGGGCGCAGTCGATATCGTGCTTGCGGGGCTGCTGCTGCTCGGCAGCGTCACCGGCGCGCAATTCGGCGCCCGCTTTGCGCAAAAGGTGAAGCCCGAATATCTGCGCATGGCGCTCGCCGTGATCGTGTTGCTTGTCGCGCTGCGTATGGCGGTCGATCTCTTCATCCGTCCCGATGAAATCTACACGGTCCAGTGATCGTAGTGCGCGCCTTGATCCTCGGGCTCGCGCTGGCGCTGCTGCCGGCGACCGCGGCGCACGCGGCCGATCCGCGATTGGTCCCCGACGTATCGAGCCGCGCCATCGACATCCAGTACAGCTTTACGGGCGAGGAATTGCTGCTGTTCGGGGCGATCCTTTATCCCGGGCAGCGGCTTCCCAACGACCGCGCCGATATCGTGGTCGTGCTGAAGGGGCCGGTGCGGCCGATCATCCTGCGCGAAAAGCGGCGCGTCGCAGGAATATGGGTCAATGCGAACAGCTTGCGCCTGCGCACCTCGCCAGGATTTTACGCGATCGGTTCGTCGCGCCCCATCGACAAGATCGTCGATGAGCGCACCGCCGCGATCTTCGAACTTGGGCTTGCCAACCTGTCGATGTCGCCCAGCGGATTTTCCGAAGCGAAGAAACTCGAGCGGTTCGAGGCGGGGCTGACCGACCTCTATCGGCGGATCGGGCTGTTCTATGAGAATCCGGCGGCGGTCGAAATCACCGAGGGCGTGCTCTATCGCGCGCGCATTCCCGTTCCGGCGCGCGTTCCTGTCGGCACCTATCGCGCCGAAACCTATCTGATCAGCCGGGGCCGCGTGCTTGCGGTCGCCTCGCGCGATGTCCAGATCCGCAAGGCCGGCTTCGAGCGTTTCGTCGCGCTCGCGGCGGAGCGCCACGGCTTTCTGTATGGGCTGAGCGCGGTGCTTCTGTCGCTCGTGCTCGGTTATGGTGCATCGGCCATATTCCGCCGGCGCTGACCGCCTTCAGCCTATATTTACCCTCAGCTGCGATACCGGCGCCCGGGACCATGATAGGCGGGGCAAATTGATGGATATGCAGGGCGGCGGCTTGAACGCCGGGGATTCGACAGCGGTACAGCATGTTCGGCTTGCGGGTGGAGGCATCGCGGCGCCGGTCGCGCCGGTCACCACGCATCATCGCGACGACCTGATGATCGGCGAAGTAATCGACATTTCGGGATCGGCGTCGCGTATCTTGCTCGATGCCGAGACGATCGGCAAATTGTCGACATCCAGCGACGCCGCCGTGGCGATGGCGGGACAGGTCGGCGCGCAGGTCAAGGTGCGGGTCGGCAATGTCTGGCTGATCGCAAGTATCCGCGACCAGCAACTGCACGAGCGCGGCGAAGGCCTGATCGTCGCAACGATCGATTTCCTCGGCGAAGGCGAAGAGGAAAAGATCACGGGGCGTATCCATAATTTCCGGCGCGGCGTGACCCGCTATCCGATTCCGGGTAGCCAGGTTTTCGCCGCGACCAGCGCCGATCTCAAACAGATATACGCCGCCGACGAACGCGCGCATGTCGAAATCGGCACCGTCTATCCGACCAAGGATATTCGCGGTTCGCTCTATGTCGATGCGATGCTCGGAAAGCATTTCGCGCTGCTTGGTTCGACCGGTACGGGTAAATCGACCAGCGCCGCGCTGATCCTGCACAAAATCTGCGAACTCGCGCCGCAGGGCCATATCGTGATGATCGACCCGCACGGCGAATATTCGGCTGCCTTCAAGGGTACCGGCGCGCTGTTCGACGTCGACAATCTGGCGATGCCCTATTGGCTGATGAATTTCGAGGAACATTGCGAGGTCTTCATTACCGCGGAGGGCCGCGATCGACAGGCCGACTGCGACGTGCTCGCGCGCTGCCTGCTGCAGGCGCGGACCAAGAACCGGCTCGCCGAAGGCATGAGCAAGATCACGGTCGACTCGCCGATCCCCTATCTGCTCTCCGACCTGCTCAACATCCTGCAGAACGAGATGGGCAAGCTCGACAAGGCGACTTCGTCGGCGCCCTTCATGCGCATCAAGGGCAAGATCGAGGAAATGCGCGCCGACCCGCGCTATAATTTCATGTTCTCGGGCATGCTTGTCGCCGACACCATGGCGAATTTCCTCGGCAAGATTTTCCGCCTGCCGTCGGACGGCCGGCCGATTTCGATAATCGATGTGTCGGGTGTGCCGTCGGACATCACGGGGGTCGTCGTCGCGGTCCTGTCGCGCCTGACCTTCGACTATGCGATCTGGTCGCGCGGCGAACCGCAGCGCCCGATCCTGCTCGTCTGCGAAGAAGCGCACCGCTATATCCCCTCGAAGGACATCGGGACCGGGCAGGCGGTGCGCAAGATCCTCGAGCGGATTGCCAAGGAAGGCCGCAAATATGGCGTTTCGCTGGGGCTCATCACCCAGCGCCCGTCGGATCTTGCCGAAGGCGTGCTGTCGCAGTGCGGCACGATTATCTCGATGCGCCTCAACAACGAGCGCGACCAGCATTTCGTGAAGGCGGCGATGCCCGAAGGCGCGCGCGGCTTCATCGATTCGATCCCGGCGCTGCGCAACCGCGAATGCATCGTCTGCGGCGAGGGCGTGTCGATCCCGATCCGCGTCTATCTCGACACACTGGAAGAGGAAAAGCGGCCGGCGTCGAGCGATCCGCTCTTTTCGAAGCTGTGGCGCGAAACCGGCGGCGAGGTCGAAATCCTGGAGCGCGTGGTCAAGCGCTGGCGCAGCCAAGGCAGGTAATATTCTTTGCCTGCCGCGGAAGGCCGGTGCCGCGTTTGGCTTTAGTCAGACAAGAGCATCAGCTTTCCGGCGGCTCCCAAAGCTCGATCGGATTGCCTTCGGGGTCGTGGACGCGCGCGAAGCGGCCGATCGCCGGATCGTCCCATTCGGCCTTGGTGATGATTTCGCTGCCGGCCTCGCGAAACGGGGCCAGCACGGCGTCGAGATCATCGACGCGCAGGTTGATCATGAACTGACGGTCGGCGGCGAAATAGTCGGTGTCGGCCTTGAACGGCGAAAAGACCAGCGGTCCAGCGGTAACGTTCCAGACCCACTCGTTCGGCGGCACGCTGTCGTCGGCGTTGCACCCGCCGCCGACGCCCAGCCGTTCGCGATACCAGGCGGCGAGCGCCTCGGGATCGCGCGCCCGGAAAAACAGTCCACCGATGCCTTTGACATGTCCCATGATGGCCTCCCCTGAAGATGCGGGGGAGCCTAGGCCGAAAGGCTCAGCCTTTCCACTCCCCGCTCTTGCTGAATTCTTCGCGGATCCGGCCCGACTGGTTGAGCCGCGGGTCGGTGTAGGTCGGCGCGGCGACCGGCGGCGGGGCGGGCGTGGGCGTTACGGCAGGCGTCATCGCCCCGGGCAGTGGTGCCGGACCGGCGTCGGGCAGCGGCGCGGCGGGGCCCGCGAGCATCGGGGCCGGGCCGGCGCCGGGGGTAAGGCCCTGACCCTTCAGAATGGCAAGCTGTTGCGCTATCGGCAGATAGGGGCCGGGGACCGGCTCGCGGCCCGGATAGGGCGCGCGAAACGCGTCGGGCATCCCCCAGCGCCCGCGCCAGCGGTGAAAGATATGCGCGCCGACGATGTTGGTCATCACCAGGCTCTTGCCCCAGCGCGGCCAGATCGCCTGCGTGTGATAATGGGTGGCAAGCCCGACCTTCGGAAAGACAAAGCCGCCAAGCGCCGCCGAGGCAACGCGGCTTGCGCGCAGCCAGTTTCGCCGCTCGGGCGCGCGCGCCATCGCGCCGTCGCAGCTGAAGGTGAATTGGCACACGCCGGCGCGCTGCGACCCCTGGAAAACGACGCCGCATACGGTGTTTGGAAAACTCGGGTGGCGGACGCGATTGATGACCGTCTGCGCGACGCCGCGCATCCCGTCGTCGGTTTCCGACGCCGCTTCATAATAGATGGCGGCGGTCAGGCAATAATGCGCCCGTTCGCGGTCGAGCGCAGTCAGTCCCCGGAAAATATAGGGTTTTGCGGGCGGCCCCACAAAGGCTTCCTCGCGCAGAAGCGCGGGGTCGTCCGGGGGCATCGCGGTCGCATCGCCATAATCCACGCTTGCCGGATCGGGCAGCGTCGGATCGATCTTCAGCGCCGCCTCATAATCCTCGGCGTTCATGATCGCCCAGCGTTCGGGGTCATAAGCCTTGAAATCAAGCGGGACCGACACGCTGTAAGGCCCAAAGACAGCCGGTGCGCGAAGCTGTCCGCTCGACAGCAGGAAGGCGAGACAGGCGACCGCGACCACCGCGATAATCGCGGCCCAGAATGCACGGCCCGGCCCCACCGGCTTTTCCGGCACCGGGTCGCGCCATGTCGATCGGGCGGTCAGAGTCAATTCGGGCTTCATATGTGCGTTACATTCCGGTGGGGCTCCACGCGCGATTCGCGCAGAGCGGGCCAGTCCGCCTTATACGCCGAAACGCCAACAAAATGTTTCAAGTCGTATCGGGGGATCCGCCGCGGACGCCATTCCCCCTTGCCGACTCACCGTCACGCGCCTATATGCGGCCCTACTTCTTGACATGGTTAGCCAGTTGGGACGTCGGGGCCGCGGGCCGCGGCGGCTATACTCACATGCTTTCTGGTCATCTGGATTGGAATGATATTGGTCGATTTCGACGCCCTTAACGCAATCATCGCGCCCGAAGCCGAGGCGATGGGCCTGGCGCTCGTTCGCGTAGCCTTCTTCGGCGGCGAGAGCGACCCCACCTTGCAGGTGATGGCCGAACGCCCCGACACGCGCCAGCTGACGATCGACGATTGTGCCGACCTGTCGCGCCGCATTTCGGAGAAGCTCGACGCACTCGAAGAGGCGGGCAAGGACCCGATCGAGATCGCCTACCGGCTCGAAGTCTCGTCGCCCGGCATCGACCGGCCGCTGACGCGCCGCGCCGACTTCGCCGACTGGGCGGGGCATGAGGCGAAAGTGGCGCTGAAGGAAAAGCTGGCCGGGCGCCAGCGCTTCAACGGCACGCTCGTCGGTATCGACGGCGATGTCGTGACGATTTCGGACAAGGAAGGGGTGGAGCACAAGCTGCCGTTCGATGCGATCGACACGGCCAAGCTCGTTCTCACCGACAAATTGATTGCCGCAACCGTCCCGCTCTCGATCGAGGGCGCCGACGAAATGGAAGAAGAAGGACAGGACTGATGGCCACTGCCATTTCCGCTAACAAGGCCGAGCTGCTCGCGATTGCCAACAGCGTCGCCAGCGAGAAGATGATCGACAAAGCCATCGTCATCGAGGCGATCGAGGAAGCGATCCAGCGCGCCGCGCGCGCGCGCTACGGCGCCGAGAACGACATCCGGGCCAAGCTCGACCCGCAGACCGGCGATCTTCGCCTGTGGCGCGTCGTCGAGGTCGTCGAGCAGGTCGAGGATTATTTCAAGCAGGTCGACCTGGCTGCCGGTCAGAAGCTGCAGAAGGACGCCAAAATTGGCGACTTCATCGTCGATCCGCTGCCCGCGGTCGACCTGGGCCGCATCGATGCACAGTCGGCGAAGCAGGTGATCTTCCAGAAGGTGCGCGAAGCCGATCGCGAGCGTCAATATGCCGAATTCAAGGACCGCGCGGGCGAGATCATCACTGGCGTCGTGAAGTCGGTCGAATTTGGTCATATCGTCGTCAACCTTGGCCGCGCCGAGGGCGTGATCCGCCGCGACCAGCAGATTCCGCGCGAACTGATGCGCGTCGGCGACCGCGTCCGCGCGCTGATCTTGTCGGTGCGCAGCGAAACGCGCGGTCCGCAGATTTTCCTGTCGCGCGCCCACCCCGATTTCATGAAAAAGCTGTTCGCGCAGGAAGTGCCCGAAATCTATGACGGCATCATCGAGATCAAGGCCGCCGCCCGCGACCCGGGTTCGCGCGCCAAGATCGGCGTCATCAGCTACGACGGCTCGATCGACCCCGTCGGCGCGTGCGTCGGCATGAAGGGCAGTCGCGTGCAAGCGGTCGTCCAGGAAATGCAGGGCGAAAAGATCGACATCATTCCCTGGTCGGAAGACACGGCGACCTTCGTCGTCAACGCGCTCCAGCCGGCAACGGTGCAGCGCGTCGTGATCGACGAGGATGACAGCCGCATCGAAGTCGTCGTTCCCGACGACCAGCTGAGCCTCGCCATCGGCCGCCGCGGCCAGAATGTCCGTCTCGCCAGCCAGCTCACCGGCAGCCAGATCGACATCATGACCGAGGCCGACGCGAGCGAGAAGCGCCAGCGCGAATTCGTCGAACGCTCGACGATGTTCCAGGAAGAACTCGACGTCGACGAAACGCTCGCACAGCTGCTCGTCGCCGAAGGCTTCGGCGAACTCGAGGAAGTCGCCTATGTCGGCATCGACGAACTCGCAAGCATCGAAGGCTTCGACGAGGAGCTGGCGCAGGAACTGCAGAGCCGCGCCGCCGAAGGGCTCGAGCGCCGCGAGGAAGCGTCGCGCCAGGAACGCCGCGAACTGGGCGTCGAAGATGCGCTCGCCGATATCCCGCACCTGACCGAAGCGATGCTCGTTGTGCTTGGCAAGGCGGGGATCAAGACGCTCGACGACCTCGCCGACCTGGCGACTGACGAGCTGATCGCGAAGAAGCGCCAGGACAATCGCCGCGGCCCGGCGCGCAGCGAGCGTGCCGAGGACAAGGGCGGCGTGCTTGGCGAATATGGCCTCAGCGAAGAGCAGGGCAACGAGATCATCATGGCGGCGCGTGCGCACTGGTTCGACGATGAGCCCGAAGCGGCTGCGCCTGCCGAAGCCGAGCCCGCGGCAGAGCCGCAAACCGGGGAGGCCGCCGATGCGGACCCCGCGCAATGATCAGCTGACCGAAACCGACCGCGCAAAGGGGCGCGGCCAGCATGTGCCCGAGCGGCGCTGTGTAATCACCGGCGATGTTTCGCCGGCGGAGCGGCTTGTGCGCCTGGCGCTCGGCCCCGACGGCAGCATCGCCCCCGACGTGCATGGCAAGGCGCCGGGCCGCGGCGCGTGGATCGGCGTGTCGCGCGCCGAGCTTGAGGCTGCGCAAACCAAGGGCAAGCTGAAAGGCGGGCTCGCGCGCGCGCTGCACGAAAGCCATATCGCGATCCCCGACGATCTCGGCGCGCGTATCGAGGCACAGCTCCAGCGTGCGACGCTCGACCGGCTCGGGCTGGAATCGCGATCGGGCACGCTGATCAGCGGCAATGAGAAGATCGAAACGGCGGCGCGCAAGGGGCAGGTCCGCCTGCTTCTCCATGCCAGCGACGCGGGTGAGGACGGCCGCAAGAAACTGGCGCAGGCGTGGCGCGTCGGCGACGATGCCGAAGGGTCGGGACGCGAGGGACTGGTCTTGCCGGTGGACCGCGGCACCCTATCTATGGCATTGGGCCGCGAGAATGCGGTGCATCTGGCGATTACCGACGCCCGCGCGGCGGACAGGGTGCTGGCGCATTTGAGCCGCTGGCAGTTTTTCACAGGATGGAGTAGGGACGCGGCCAACCGCGATTCCGATCCGCACGCCTCGCCGCCCGCCGGCGAGGAAAAAACAGGGACGGCGCCAGCTGGCACCGCCGCTTCGGACGCGTTTTGAAGGAATGATGGTTTTCGATGAGTGACGAACAGGACAAGCCGACCCTTACCCGCAAGCCCCTTGGGCTGAAGCGGACGGTCGAGGCCGGACAGGTGCAGCAGCAATTCAGCCATGGCCGTCGCAACACGGTGGTGGTCGAGGTGAAGCGTCGCCGCGTGATCGGCCGTCCGGGTGAAGCTGCGCCGGCACCCGAGGCCGAAGAGGTCGAGGCCGCTCCGGCACCCGCACCGGCTCCCGCCCCGGCGCCCGCTCCGAAGCCGGTCGCGCCGCGGGCGAGCGAGAATGACAGCCTGATGACGCGTCAGGAACGCCAGGCGCAACTGCTCCGCGAGGCGGAGGAAGCGCGCATGGCGGCGCTCGAGGAAAATCGCCGCCGCGACGAAGCCGCGCGTGCCCGGGCCGCCGAGGAAGAAAAGGCGCGCGCTGAAGCGCGTCAGGAACAGGCTGCCGCCAAGGCGGCCGAACCGGCACCCGCTGCGGCCGCCGCCGAACCTGTCGCCGAAGCGCCGGCGGCCGAAGCGCGTGACGAAGCCGCTCCCGCTGCGCCGCGTCCGGCGGCGAGCGCGGCTCCAGCTCCGCGCCGCTTTACCCCGGTGGAGGCGCCGAAGCGTCCCGAACCCAAGCGCCCCGAACCGAAGGCTGCCCGCGGCACCGACAATCGCCGCCAGTCGGGCAAGCTGACCGTCACGCGTGCGCTCAACGAGGACGAGGGCGCTCGCGCGCGCAGCCTCGCGGCGCTGAAGCGCGCGCGCGAAAAGGAAAAGCGTTCGCACATGACCTCGTCGGGGCCGCGCGAAAAGCAGGTCCGCGAAGTCGTCGTGCCCGACACGATTACGGTGCAGGAACTGGCGAACCGCATGGCCGAAAAAGGCGCCGACCTGGTGAAAGCGCTGTTCAAGATGGGCATGCCGGTCACCGTCAACCAGACGATCGACCAGGATACCGCCGAGCTTCTCGTCACCGAATTCGGGCACGAGATCAAGCGCGTCAGCGAAGCCGATATCGATATCCGCCACGACGAGGATGTCGACGACGCAGCGCAGCTCAAGCCGCGCGCGCCGGTAGTCACCATCATGGGGCATGTCGATCACGGCAAGACGAGCCTGCTCGACGCACTGCGCGGCGCCAATGTCGTCGCGGGCGAAGCCGGTGGTATCACCCAGCATATCGGCGCCTATCAGGTGAAGGCGAAGGACGGCAGTGTCATCACTTTCCTCGATACGCCGGGCCACGAAGCCTTTACCGAAATGCGCCAGCGCGGCGCCAACGTCACCGACATCGTGATCCTGGTGGTGGCCGCCGACGACGGGCTGAAGCCGCAGTCGATCGAGGCGATCAACCATGCGAAGGCCGCGGGCGTGCCGATCATCGTTGCGATCAACAAGGTCGACAAGGATGGCGCCAACCCGCAGCGCGTCCGCGAACGCCTGCTTGAACACGAGCTGGTGGTCGAGGAAATGGGCGGCGACGTCCAGAATGTTGAAGTGTCGGCGCTGAAGAAAACGGGTCTCGACAAGCTGCTCGATGCGATCGCGCTGCAAGCCGAGATCATGGAATTGAAGGCGAATCCAGATCGCGCCGCCGAAGGCACGGTAATTGAGGCGAAGCTCGACAAGGGCCGCGGCCCGGTCGCGACGATCCTCGTGCGCCGCGGCACGCTCAACGTTGGCGACATCTTCGTCTGCGGCGCCGAAAGCGGCCGCGTCCGTGCGCTCGTCGACGATCATGGCAAGCAGATCAAGGCCGCCGGACCGTCGATGCCGGTCGAGGTGCTCGGCCTCGGCGGCGTGCCGATGGCGGGGGATACCCTTACGGTCGTCGAGAATGAGGCGCGCGCCCGCGAAGTCGCCGCCTATCGCCAGGAACAGGCGCTCAAGAAGCGGACGGCGCAGGCGCCGGTCAGCCTCGAGGGCATGTTCTCGGCGCTCGCCGACAAGGCCAAGGTTATCGAATATCCGGTGGTCATCAAGGGCGACGTGCAGGGCAGCGTCGAAGCGATCGTCAACGCGCTCAACCGCCTGTCGACCGACGAGATTCGCGTCCGCGTGCTCCAATCGGGCGCTGGCGCGATCACCGAGAGCGACGTGACGCTGGCGGCTGCCACCGGTGCGCCGATTATCGGCTTCAACGTCCGTCCGAACGCCAAGGCGCGCGAGATCGCGAACCGCGAAAAAGTGCGCTTCATGTATTATGACGTCATCTATCACCTGACCGCCGACGTGGCGAAGGAGATGGCGGGCGAGCTGGGTCCGGAACGCATCGAAAATGTCGTCGGCCGCGCCGAGGTCAAGGAAGTCTTCCCGGCCGGCAAGCGCGACAAGGCAGCCGGTCTGCTCGTGCTCGAAGGTTCGATCCGCAAGGGGCTCCACGCCCGCCTCACGCGCGACGACGTCATCGTGTCGGCGACGACGATCGCGTCGCTCCGCCGCTTCAAGGACGACGTCGCCGAAGTGCGCGCCGGCCTCGAGTGCGGTGTCGTGCTGGCGGATACCAACGACATCAAGCCGGGCGACCATCTCGAAGTCTTCGAGGTCGAACTGCGCGACCGGACGCTCTGACGGGCGTCCGCTCCGCATAACAGGGAGGCGGCATCATGGCGCGCTACGTCGCCCTGTTCGGCAGCATCAACGTCGGCGGCAACCGGCTGAAGATGGTCGATCTGCGCTCGGCCTTCGAGGCCGAGGGCTTCTGCAATGTCGAGACCGTCGTGGCGAGCGGCAATGTGCTGTTCGACCATGATGCGCGGCCGACGCGCGGGCTCGAGGAAAAGCTGGCGATGATGGTCGACGACCGTTTCGACATGACGAGCGCGGTTGTGGTGCGCGACCGCGACGAGCTCGCGGCGGGCGTGTCGGACAATCCCTTCGCGGGCACGAACGAGGACAGGTTCGTCCACACCATGTATCTGACCGACCAGCCGACCAAGGCGCAGTTCGATCAGCTGGTCGGCGATCATCTTGGCCGCGGCGGCGAGAAGCTCGCGCTCGGCAAGCGCATGCTGTTCCTCGACTATGGCGACGGGGTCGCCGGCAGCAAGCTCACCACCGCCTTCATCGAAAGGCGCTTGGGCTGCAAGGGCACCGCGCGTAATATGCGCTCGATCGCGCGCATCGTCGCGAAACTGGACGAAGAGAAGAAGGCGAAGTGAAGAAAGCCGAAAAGGACAATGGCCCCTCGGTCCGCGTGCTGCGCGTCGGCGAGCAGGTGCGCCATATCTTGAGCGAGATCATCGCGCGCGGCGACGTGCACGACGACGTGCTCGCGACGCACCCGGTCAGCATCACCGAGGTGCGCATGTCGCCCGACCTGCGCCACGCCACGGTGTTCGTGAAGCCGCTGCTCGGCAAGGGCGAGGAGGCGGTGCTCAAGGCGCTGCGCACCAACACCGCCTATCTGCAGAAGACCGTCGCGTCGAAGGTGCGGATGAAATATGCCGCGAAACTGAAATTCCTCGCCGACGAGAGCTTCGACGAGGCGAGCCACATCGAAAAATTGCTGCGCGACCCGAAGGTGGCGCGGGATCTTGAGAGTGGTGGAGAAAGCGACAGCTGACGCCTGACTCGTTCGGGCGCCTATTTCTTTCCCGCCTTGATCCCTGCCGCCGCTTCCAGCTCGACCAGCGCTTCCTCCAGATAGTCGATCATCCTTTGCGCGTGCGGAACGCTGCGACGGCAGGCGGTGATGCCGAAGTCGATATTCTTGAAGTTCGAGACCTGCGTGATGTTCATCGCCATGCCGTCGACGGGGATGCTCGCGGGATACATGCCGTCGAGGCGCGCGCCGTTCCAGTACATCTGCTCGCGCGGGCCGGGAACGTTGGAAATCGTCACCGAATAGGCCGGGAATTTGTCGGCGGTGCGCGTCAGCGCCGTGAGCATCATCGGGAAGCTGGTGATCGCGGTATAGAGCTGGATCTGCGCCGCGGTCATCGCGCGCAGCTGCGCCTTTGCCGAATTCATCGATTCTTGGATCATCGCCATGCGCGTCGCCGGATCGTCGACGTGCGTCGCAAGGTTCGCGGTGACCGAGGCGACCGAATTGCCCGAATCGATATCGTCCTTCGGGCGGATCGATACGGGCGCCATGGCTTTGAGCGGCTTGTCTGGGAGTTCGTTCAGCGATTGCAGATATTTGCGCATCGCACCCGCGCACATGCCGAGCACCGCATCGTTGATCGTTCCGTCATAGGCCTTGCCCATCGCGCGCACGCGTTCCAGCGACCAGCTTTGCGCGACGAAGCGGCGGGCGCCGGTGATATTGCGGTTGAAACTGGTGCGCGGCACGCCGGCAAAGGGGGTGACGAGTCCGTCGCCGCCGATGCCGAACATCGCGGCGAGATACTGGTTCATCGCCTTGGTCACCCCGACGCTGTTGCCCCATTGCTCCTTCAGGAAGTCGCCGATCGCCTTGATGTCGGTCAGGTTCGGGCGCGCAGGCTTTTTGGGGGGTGGGAAGAGACGCTTGTACGCTTCATAGGCCTCGACCGAGAGCGGCGACGCGGCGCGGCGTTCCTTGGGATCCGCCGACAGCATCGAATTATAGAAATGGATGCTTGCAGCGCCATCCATCAGCGCGTGGTGAACCTTTTTGAAGGTCGCGATCTGGCGGTTGGGCAAGCCGGATATCAGCGTGATTTCCCACAAAGGCCGCGTCCGGTCGAGCAGTCCCGAATGGAGGCGCGAGGCCAGCTCGAACATCTCGCGATAACGCCCCGGCTTCGGCAAGGCGGCGGCGCGGACATGGTAGTGCATGTCGATGTCGCGATCGGGTTCAAGGCGGATCGGACCGTACTGGCCGAGCGGGGTCAGCTTCAGCACCTCGCTGAACGGCCGCCTAAGGCCCTCCGACTGGCGGAGCAGCGCGAGCTGTTCGTTCAGCCATTCAGTCTCGTCGACCCCGTCGGGCAGCGTGTAAAGATTGATGCCGCCGATGTGCATCGGCATTTCGCGGCTCTCCCCCCAAAGGAACATCGCGTCGGTTACCGGCATCAGGCGCATCGCAGCTCTCCCCCACTGTTTATGCTGCTTCTTTTGCTGCGCAGCATGACAGCGGCGATGGGCGAGTCAAGCCGACGCCACCGAGAGGATTGGCGATGGCGGGCGAACGCGTTATCGCACTTCCATGGCCAAGCTCTATTTCTATTATGCCAGCATGAATGCCGGCAAGTCGACGACGCTGCTGCAGGCGGATTTCAACTATCGCGAGCGCGGTATGGAAACCATGCTGTGGACCGCGGCGCTCGACGATCGTTATGGCGTCGGCCAGGTGACGAGCCGCATCGGGCTGATGGCCGAGGCGCATAAGTTCGACCCCGACAGTGACCTGTTTGCATCGGCAAACGACGAGAACAGGCAGCGCCCGCTCGCCTGTGTGCTCGTGGATGAGGCGCAATTCCTGTCGCGGGAGCAGGTGCTCGGGCTCGCGCGGCTCGCCGACGAAGTCGATATTCCGGTGCTCTGCTACGGCTTGCGCACCGATTTCGCGGCCAACCTGTTTCCCGGCTCGGCAGCATTGCTTGGGCTTGCCGACGCGCTCGTCGAACTGAAGGCAGTGTGCGAATGCGGGCGGAAGGCGACGATGAATCTGCGCGTCGATGAGGCGGGCCGCGCGGTGGTTGAAGGCGCGCAGACCGAGATCGGCGGCAATGATCGTTACGTCGCGATGTGCCGGCGGCATTTCATGGCGAAACGGCGCGAGGCGGCGGCGTCGCTGATGCCGGCCTGATCCGGCGGCGCTCGTCCCGTTCCCTGTATTTTCGCGAAAGGAAAACCATGCGTAATTTCGTGTCGCTGAGCCTCGCCGCCGCGCTGCTTGCTGTCTCGCCCGTGCAGGCGGCACCGGCTTCGCAGCCGGAGGCCGTGCTCAAGACCAAGGGCTATCGTGCGGCGGTCGAGATCCTTGATCGCGATCACGACCGGATGGTCGAGGAGATCGTCAAGCTGACTGAAATTCCTGCGCCGCCGTTCAAGGAAGCGGCGCGCGCCGCCGCCTATCGCAACATGCTCGCGGACGCGGGGCTCGCCGATGTCGAGATCGACGCGGAAGGCAATGCGATGGGCGTCTATCGCGGTACCGGCCCGGCGGGCGGTCCCGCGGTGATGATCGCCGCGCACCTTGATACCGTTTTTCCGGAAGGCACGCCGGTCAAGGTCCGCCGCGAAGGCACGCGCCTTCATGCCCCCGGCGTCGGCGACGATACGCGCGGTCTTGCGGTGCTGCTCGCTTACGCCCGCGCGATGAAGGAGAGCGGCGTCAAGGTGAAGCGGGACATCATCTTTGTCGGCAATGTCGGCGAGGAAGGCCCCGGCGACCTGCGCGGCGTCCGCTACCTTTTGACCAAGGGCAAATATAAGGACCGGGTGAAGGCCTTTTTCTCGATGGACGGGCTCGATCCGTCGCGCATCGTCACCGGCGGCGTCGGCTCGAAACGCTATCGCATCACCTGGAAGGGGCCGGGCGGTCACAGCTATGGCGCGTTCGGGCTTGTCAATCCGATGGCGGCGATGAGCCAGGCAGTGGTCGATTTCTACAAAATCCCGGTCCCCGCGACCCCCAAGACGACCTATTCGGCCAGCGTGACGGGGGGCGGCACCTCGGTCAATTCAATCCCGAACGAGGCCTATATGGAGTTCGACATGCGCTCGGTGAACCCCGCCGAACTGACCAAGCTGGAACAAGCTTTCCTCGCTGTCGTCCAGAAGAGCGTCGAGGGCGAGAATGCGGCGCGGTCAATCAAGGAGGGACCGATCACCGCCGATATCAAGATGATCGGCGACCGCCCCGCGGGCGAGACCGCGGCAACCCAGTCGATCGTGCGGAACGCCGATGCGATCATCCGTGCGAACGGCCTCGAACCCAAGGCCTCCTTCTCGTCGACCGATTCGAACCTGCCGATGAGCCTCGGCATTCCGGCGGTGACGATCGGGTCGGGCGGCGAGGGCGGGCGGGCGCACGCGCTTGACGAATGGATCGACGTCGAAAAGACGAAGAGCCTGAGCGGCGCGATGGTCGGCCTCGGCATCCTGCTTGCGACCGCGGGGGTCCAGTGATGCGCGACGCGCTTTATGTCGAACTGGCCGACGGCGATCTCCGCCTCGTCAAGCTGGTGGAAGCGCACCGCGAGCCGTTGCGCGCCGCCTGCGCCGCTGACGCGGATATATGGCCGATCTACTCGTCGAGCTTCGATCCCGATCATTTCGACGCGAGCTTCACGTCGCTGATCGGTCATGACAGCCGGATGCCCTATGCCATTTTCGGCGACGACGGGCTCGTCGGGATGACGGCATGGCTGCGCCCGGACTGGTCTGCGCAAACGATCGAGATCGGCAACAGCTTCATCCATCCCGCCGCGCGCGGAACGGGCTTCAACGGGCGATTGAAAAAATTGATGATCGACCATGCGTTCGCCGTCGGCATCCGCCGCATCGAATTTCGCATCGACGAACGCAACCAGCGCAGCCAGGCGGCCGTTGCCAAGCTCGGCTGTACCAAGGAGGGCGTGCTGCGGTCCGAGCGCGTTACTTGGACCGGCCATGTTCGCGACACGGGGCTCTGGTCGTTGCTCGCAAGGGAGTGGCACGAGCAGGCGACGAGCTGAAAGAGATGTTTTTGGGAGGGAATTCATCTATGCTCCAGCATCACGCCGCTGTCGAAATCGAGGATGGAGCATGAAGCCGAAACTGATATTTTCGCTCGCGTTGTTCGCGCTTCCGTCGGCGGCGCTGGCGGAAGAGCCGGCAAAGGAGCGCCCGCTCGGCGTCGAGGCGGCGATCGTTTTCCCCGGCAATAGTACGATTCGCAGTTGGAAGGCGGACCGCGACCGCGGGATATGGATTCAGGATCGTCGCCGTAACTGGTTTTACGGGACCTTTATCGGGACGTGCCCCAGCCTCAGCTTCGCGCAGGCTTTCGGCATCGAAACGCGCGGCGCCGGTCGGCTCGACCGTCTGGCGTCGATCATCGTCCGGGGTGACAGCTGTCCGCTGAGCTCGTTCGTCACCTCCGCGCCGCCGCCGTCGAAAGAAGAGCGCGACGCCGCGCGCAAAGCCGAAGAGGCCGCGCAAAATTGACAAACGGCATGGCGGCGCCCTAGCGGCGCTGCAATGAACGGCTGGATCATATTGGACAAGCCCGTCGGTCTCGGCTCGACACAGGCGGTCGGCGCGGTCAAGCGCGTGTGCCGCGAGGCGGGGCTGGGCAAGGTTAAGGTCGGCCACGGCGGGACGCTCGATCCGCTGGCGTCGGGGGTGTTGCCGATCGCGCTTGGCGAAGCGACGAAGCTGTGCGGGCGGATGCTCGATGCGTCGAAGACCTACGACTTCACCATCGCCTTCGGAACCGAAACCGCCGGGCTCGATGCCGAGGGCGAGGTGGTTGCGACGAGCGATATGCGACCGACGCTAGCGGAAATCGAGGCAGTGCTGCCGCGCTTCACCGGCCCGATCGAGCAGGTGCCGCCGGCCTATTCGGCGATCAAGATCGACGGACAGCGCGCTTACGACCGCGCGCGCAAGGGCGAGGCGGTCGAGATGAAGGCGCGGCCGGTGACGGTACATTCCCTTCGTCACGCCGGACTTGATCCGGCATCCACCGCAGCGGATGACGAATGGTCCTCGGATCAAGTCCGGGGTGACGATCGGGGCGAGGGGGCACTGGAATCCATCACGCTCACCGCGTACGTTTCGAAGGGCACCTATGTCCGCAGCCTCGCGCGCGATATCGCGCGCGCGGTCGGCACTGTCGGGCACGTCACTATGCTGCGCCGCAGCAAAGCCGGGCCGTTCGACCTGTTACAGGCGATTTCGCTGGACAAATTGAATGCGTTCGGCCAAGGGGCCGCCCAATCAGAAATTATTCTGCCGCTTGAGGCAGGGCTGGTCGACATCCCGGCTCTGAACCTTTCCCCGGAAGCGGCAGGGGCGATCCGTCAGGGTCGCGTCTGGACCGGGGGGTGCACCGAAGACGGGCTCTATTGGGGAAGGGACAGCGACATGCGTCCCGTTGCCCTGATCGAGGCTTTGGCGGGAACGCTGAAGGTCGTCCGGGGCTTCAATCTGTAAACAAGGATGTTCGAGGAAAAGAACTATGTCGATTACCGCCGAGCGCAAAGCCGAAGTCATCAAGGACAATGCCCGCGAAAAGGGCGATACCGGTTCGCCGGAAGTCCAGGTTGCGATCCTGACCGACCGCATCAACACGCTGACCGAGCATTTCAAGGCGCACCACAAGGACAACCACAGCCGCCGCGGCCTGCTTATGATGGTCAACAAGCGCCGCAGCCTCCTCGACTATCTCAAGAAGAAGGACGAGGCCCGCTATTCGGCGCTGATCGCGAAGCTGGGTCTTCGCAAGTAAGAGTTTCTGGCGGCCCCGGACTTCCGGGGCCGCTGTCATATTGGTCCCGCGCAATCTCGCGCCGGGCCGCAGGGCCGTTCCCGCATCCGGCGGGACCGCCATAGGGCAGACAGACGCCCTACACCGCCCCGGGCCGGACTGCCCGGAATCAGAGGCCCCGCCCGGCATAGGGCCCGGCGGGCGAAGGAAACCACATGTTTGACGTGAAAAAAGTATCGATCGAGTGGGGCGGTGAAACGCTGACGCTCGAAACGGGTAAGGTTGCCCGCCAGGCCGATGGCGCCGTGATGGCGACGCTGGGCGAAACGGTCGTTCTGTGCGCCGTGACCGCCGCGAAGTCGGTGAAGGACGGGCAGGACTTCTTTCCGCTCACCGTCCACTATCAGGAAAAATATTCGGCCGCCGGCCGCATCCCGGGCGGCTTCTTCAAGCGCGAACGCGGCGCGACCGAAAAGGAAACGCTCGTCAGCCGCCTGATCGACCGCCCGATCCGTCCGCTGTTCCCCGAAGGTTTCTATAACGAAATCAACGCGATCGCCCAGGTGCTGAGCTATGACGGCCACAACGAGCCCGACATCCTCGCGATGGTCGCCGCATCGGCCGCGCTCACCATTTCGGGCGTGCCCTTCATGGGTCCGATCGGCGCCGCGCGCGTCGGTTATCTGAACGGCGAATATATCCTGAACCCGACCGACGAACAGGTTGCCGAAGGCGACCTCGACCTCGTCGTCGCCGCCACTTACGACGCGGTGATGATGGTCGAATCCGAAGCGAACGAGCTGTCGGAAGAGGTCATGCTCGGCGCCGTCCTGTTCGCGCACGACGCGTGTAAGGAAGTCGTCAAGGCGATCGTCAAGCTCGCCGAACAGGCTGCCAAGGATCCGTGGGAAGTTGCCGCCGGCGACGACAATGCCGCGATCAAGGACAAGCTGAAGAAGCTGATCGGCAAGGATATCGCCGCCGCCTACAAGCTGACCGACAAGTCGGCCCGCTCGAACGCGCTCAATGAAGCGCGTGCGAAGGCGAAGGCTCAGTTCACCGAGGACGGCCTGTCGCCGCAGGATGTCATGGCCGGCATCAAGCTGACCAAGAAGCTGGAAGCCGAAATCGTCCGCACCGCCATCCTCAAGGACGGCAAGCGCATCGACGGTCGCACGACGACGCAGATCCGTCCGATCGTCGCCGAAACGCACTTCCTGCCCCGCGCGCACGGCTCGGCGCTGTTCACTCGCGGCGAAACCCAGACGATCGCCACGGCGACGCTCGGCACCAAGGATGCGGAGCAGATGATCGACGGCCTCAACGGCCTGTCGTACCAGCACTTCATGCTGCACTATAACTTCCCGCCCTATTCGGTCGGTGAAGTGGGCCGCTTCGGCGCGCCGGGCCGCCGCGAAGTCGGTCATGGCAAGCTCGCCTGGCGCGCGCTGCACCCCGTGCTGCCGACCAAGGACGAATTCCCCTACACGATCCGCCTGACCAGCGACATCACCGAGTCGAACGGCTCGTCGTCGATGGCGTCGGTCTGCGGCGGGTCGCTCGCGATGATGGACGCCGGCGTGCCGATCAAGCGCCCCGTCTCGGGCATCGCGATGGGCCTCATCCTCGAAGGCAAGGATTATGCGATCCTGTCGGACATCCTCGGCGACGAAGATCACCTCGGCGACATGGATTTCAAGGTTGCGGGCACGTCCGAAGGCATCACCACGATGCAGATGGACATCAAGATTGCGGGCATCACGCGCGAGATCTTCGAAGCCGCGCTTAACCAAGCCAAGGAAGGCCGCGCGCACATCCTTGGCGAGATGAACAAGGCGCTCGGCGAAACCCGCAGCGAATTGTCGGCGCACGCGCCTCGCATCGAAACGATGCAGATCGACAAGGCGAAGATTCGCGACGTCATCGGCACCGGCGGCAAGGTGATCCGCGAGATCGTCGCGACCACCGGCGCCAAGGTCGACATCGACGACGAAGGTCTGATCAAGATTTCGTCGAGCGACCTCGACCAGATCGAGGCCGCGCGCAAGTGGATCAGCGGCATCGTCGAGGAGGCCGAAGTCGGCAAGATCTATGACGGCAAGGTCGTCAACCTCGTCGATTTCGGTGCTTTCGTGAATTTCATGGGCGGCAAGGACGGCCTGGTCCACGTCAGCGAAATCAAGAACGAGCGCGTCGAAAAGGTCGCCGACGTTCTGAGCGAAGGCCAGGAAGTCAAGGTCAAGGTCCTTGAGATTGACCCGCGCGGCAAGGTTCGCCTGTCGATGCGCGTCGTCGACCAGGAAACCGGCGAAGAACTCGAAGACACCCGCCCGGCGCGCGAACCCCGCGAACCGCGCGGCGATCGTGGTCCGCGCCGTGACGGCGGCGACCGTGGTCGCGGCGGCCGCGATCGTGGCCCGCGTCGCGATGGCGGCGGCGATCGCGGCCCGCGCCGCGAACGCAGCGAAGACGGCCCGGAAGATCAGGGCCATGTGCCCGACTTCCTGAAGGACTAAGTCCTTCCGCTACCGCTATCGGAAAAGAGAAGGGGTCGCCGAAAGGCGGCCCCTTTTTTGCTGCGATGGAATGACGGCTTTGGGGTGATGAGCTGCCATCTCGAGAAACCCGGCAAAAGCCGGGGCTCAGCGCGGCAAAACGCAAGGTGGATCTGAGAATTCCGGGCCCCAGCTTTCGCCCGGGTGCACATCTCTGTCGGTCGCAGGACAGCGCCCTACTTTCATTGTCGCCGGCAAATCAGCCGAACAGCCGCTCGGCATATTCGGTGCGCAACCGGGTCCAATTGTCCCAGTGCGGCGCTGCGTTCGTCCCGCACATCCGCGCTTCGAGGACGTCGAGATGTGCGTGCCAGCCGGCGCTGACATTGAGCCGCACTTCGGGGTCCTCGATGCGCTCGTGGACGATCGTCAGCAGCACTTCGTCGCCCCGTTCGTCGAGCGTGAAGGTCACCCCGCCGGTGCTTCCCCAGCTGATCGACAACAGGCGCGGCGCGTCGATCGCAACGACCTCGCACAGCATCCGGTGTTCGTTGCCGAAGCCGTCAGGCCGCTCGCCCGGCGGGTCGGTGAGTTCGTCGTTGCGCCACACAAGTTCGACCGGCGCGCCGGCCTTTTCTTCCATCGCGCCCGCAGCAAGCCACTGACGCCGCAGGTCGCCATCGGTCAGATAGGTCCACACCCGTTCGACCGGGCCGGGCAGCAAGCGGGCGATTGTCAGCGTCGCGGGTTCGGTGAGTACGCCGTAGCGGTCCTGATCAAGCATCGTCGTCATCGTCATTCTCCTTCTTTCCCGGGGAGGGGTTTCTGGGGGAAGCGGGCGCCGCTTTTTCGGCGCACAGGATTTTTTCGAGCAGGTCGAGGCGACCGGCCCAGAAGCGGCGATAGATGCCGATCCACTGGTCGGCGCGCATCAGTGGCGCGGGATCAAGGCTGCACATATGCGTCCGGCCGCGAATGTCGCGGCGGACGAGCCCGGCGGCTTCGAGTACCTTGATATGTTTCGACGCCGCAGCGAGCGACATGGCGAAGGGTTCGGCGAGTTCGCCCACGCTGCGTTCGCCGCTGGCAAGTTCGCCGAGCATCGCGCGGCGCGTCGTATCGCCGAGCGCGTGGAAGATCGTATCAAGGGTGTGCGAATCATATTCAACCATAAAGTTAAATATGATGTCTCAATTTTTATTGTCAACCGATTGGTTGAATTATGGGGCGCCGATCCCGCCAATCCGGTTCCCCGCATCCTCTCGGTAAAGCGTCCAGTCGGCGGGGCATGTGTTCACGGCCTTGGGCAGTCCCTGCATGCCCTTGGTCACCCAGCAGTCGTTGAAGATCGAACAGTAGCAGGCCCGGACCTCGAGCTTCCACCGTTCCCTGTTGAACGTCTGCCAGACTTTGTCGGAGGCGGGCGTATAGGGAAAACTGACGAATTCGATGGTTTCGCCGGGCCGCACGGCGATGCCGGTCGAAGGCGACGTCGAAAAGCGCAACGGGCGCGCGTCGTTTTCCGTGCAGCATGTCCTCAGCAAGTCGACCGGAGTGGTTATCGGCTTGCCTTCATAACGGATTTCGATGGGGCCGAGGATCGCGGGGCCGACGCCATTGTTCGTCAGCGTCAGCGCAATGTCGCGATTGCCCTGTTCGTCCCCGTTGCTCGTACCGAAGGTGACGAAAGGCATGACCCCTCCGGTCTGCATCTTTTGCGTCGCATCGGCCTGGACGAAGGCGAAATATGCCAGCGCGAGCGAGGCGATGAGCGCTGGCAACCCGATCAGGAAATGCAGGGTGGTGATCAACGGCAGATAACGCAGGAGACGCGATCCGACCTCGGCGGGGGACGTGGCGGACGTGGATGCGGTGTCGGGCGCGGTGTCGCGGTTCGGCGTCTCGGTCATATTTTCCTCTTCGCTTCCGGTCCCGCCCGTGCCTACCGGGACGCGCCGCATTTTCCAATCTGAGCTTGCCGTCAAACAGCCGATACGGTGGAATCGGAGTCGCCAGCGCTGCGCTTTGTCGTTTATGTATCGGCCATGCTGACGATCTTCTCCGCGTTCGCCCCCATGCTTGCCCTTGCTGCGCAGGCCACCGCCGCGCCGCCGCAGGCCACGCAATTGCCGCCGCCCGTTCCGCCGGTGCCCGCTCCCGTCCTGCCGGCGGTCGAGGCCGATACGCGGCCTTATGTCGCTCTCGTCACCGATCTTGGCACCATCACGCTGCGGATCGAGGACAAGCGTGCGCCTGTTACCAGCGCCAATTTCCTGCGCTATGTCGATACGAAACGGATGGACGGGTTCAAATTCTATCGTTCGACAAAAAGCTGGGGGCCGGCGAACCAGTTGATTCAGGCAGGCAATCGCGGCGATGCGCGCAAGAATTTCCCGCCGATCGCGCACGAACCGACGAAGACGACGGGCCTTACCAACTGCAAGGGCGCGCTGTCGATGGCCCGGCTCAACCCCGGCGACGCGACGACCGATTTCTTCCTGCTCTTGTCGGATATCAAGGGTTTCGACAGCGATGCCCCCGGCGGCGACGGCGCCGGCTTCGCGGTGTTCGGCGAAGTCGTGGCGGGCGCTGACGTCGCCGAGGCGATCTTCAATGCGCCGATTTCGCCCACCGCGGGCGAAGGCGTGATGGCCGGCCAGATGCTCGAGCCGCAAGTGACGATCAAGACCGCGCGCCGCGTGCCGGCGCCGGCGAATGTGCTGCAAGGCTGCGTCGTCAAAACGCCGTAAAGCTGCGCCGAGCCCCCATCATTTATTTTGCGTTCATCTGCGCTGTGGCTATACCGCGCGCATGACTCGCTTTGACCCTTCGCGCGCGACCATGCGCCTGCTCGCCGCCGCACTGATGATCACGCCCCTGGCGGCCTGTGCCGGCGGCGGCGGGGTCAAGAAGGATACGCGGTACGTCGCGCGCGACGTCAACACGCTGTATCGCGCGGCGCAAGACCGGCTCGACCGCAAGCAATATGGCCTGGCTGCGGCGCTGTTCGACGAGGTCGAGCGCCAGCATCCCTATTCGCCCTGGGCCCGCCGCGCGCAGCTGATGAGCTCGTTCAGCTATTATATGGACCGCGAATATACGCCGGCGATCGAGGCCGCGCAGCGCTTCCTTGCGATCCACCCGGGCAACAAGGACGCGCCCTACGCCTATTATCTGATCGGCCTCAGCTATTATGAGCAGATCAGCGACGTCACCCGCGACCAGAAAATCACCCAGCAGGCGTCGAACGCGCTCGGCGAAGTGATCCGCCGCTATCCCGAAAGCCGCTATGCTGCCGACGCGCGGCTGAAGATCGATCTGGTGCGCGACCATCTCGCGGGCAAGGAAATGGAAATCGGCCGCTTTTACCAGCGCAGCTCGAACTGGCTCGCCGCGTCGATCCGCTTCCGTGAAGTCGTCGACAAATATCAGACGACGAGCCACGCACCCGAAGCGCTGTATCGCCTGACCGAATCCTATCTCGCGCTCGGTATTCCGGCCGAAGCCAAGAAATCGGCGGCCGTGCTCGGCGCCAACTATCCCGGCAACGAATGGTATGAGCGCGCGTACAAGCTGATGCAGAGGTACGCCCCCAGCGCTTGATACTGCGCATAGATTCTGTCTTTGTTCTGCGGTAAGGGCAGGGCATGCTGACGGCGCTTTCCATCGCCAACATTGTCCTGATCGAACGGCTGGACCTCGATTTCGAGGCCGGGTTGGGGGTGCTGACGGGCGAGACCGGGGCAGGCAAATCGATCCTGCTCGACGCGCTGGGGCTCGCGCTCGGCATGCGCGCCGACAGCGCGCTGGTACGTCAGGGTAGCGACAAGGCGCAAGTGACCGCCAGTTTCGCCGCGCCGGCGTCCGGCACACGGCTGGCGGCGCTGCTCGCGGACAATGACATTGCGCTGGAGGTGGGCGAACCGCTGTTGATCCGCCGGACGCTCAAGGTCGACGGCGGCAGCCGCGCCTTCCTGAACGACCAACCCTGTTCGGCGGCGCTGCTGCGCGAGGTCGGCGGCCATCTGGTCGAGATACACGGCCAGCACGACGACCGCGGCCTGCTCGCGCCCGCGGGGCACCGCGCGCTTCTCGACGCCTATGCCCGCGCCGACACCGGCGCCGTGGCGGCCGCCCATGCGGCGTGGCGCGCGGCGGAGGACAAGCTCGCCGCCGCGCGCGCCGCGATTTCGGAGGCCGAGCGCGACCGCGAATGGCTCGAACATTGCGTCGCCGAACTGCAGGCGCTTGCTCCCCAGCCGGGTGAGGAAGCCGAACTCGCCGAAGCGCGCGCCGCGATGCAGAAGGGCGAACGGCTGGCCGGCGATATGGGCGCGATCATGGAAGCGTTCGACGGCAGCGACAGCGGACCGGCGCAACTTCGCGCCGCGGCGCGGCGGCTCGACCGGCTCGCGGGCGATCATCCGTTGCTCGCCGAGGCGCTCGCGGGGCTCGACCGCGCGATCATCGAGGCCGACGAGGCCGAGACGAAGCTCCATGAAGCCGCGCGCGCAATGGAATATGACCCCGAACGGCTCGAGGCGACCGAGACGCGGCTGTTCGAGCTACGCGCGATGGCGCGCAAGCACGGGTGTCAGCCCGACGAACTCGCCGAACTCACCGGCACGCTCGCCGCGCGGCTCGACGCGATCGAGGGCGGCAGCGCGGGGCTCGCGAAGCTCGAAGCCGCGGTGGCCGAAATGGCGGCCGCCTACACCCACGCCGCGACCGCGCTCTCCGATCAACGCAGCAAGGCGGCGACTCGGCTCGACACGGCGGTCGCGGGCGAGCTTGTACCGCTGAAACTCGACGCCGCGCGCTTCCAGACGCTCGTCGAACGGCTGCCCGCCGATCGCTGGGGGCCGGAGGGCATGGACCGCGTCGAATTCCTCATCTCGACCAATCCCGGCGCGCCCTTTGCGCCGCTCGCCAAGATCGCCTCGGGAGGGGAATTGTCGCGCTTCATCCTCGCGCTGAAGGTCGCGCTCGCCGAAGAGGGCGGCGCCGACACGATCATCTTCGACGAAATCGACCGCGGCGTCGGCGGCGCGGTGGCGAGCGCGATCGGCGACCGGCTGGCGCGGCTTGCGGGCGCGGGCAAGCAATTGCTCGCGGTGACGCACAGCCCGCAAGTCGCCGCCAAAGGCGCCTTCCATTTCATCATCGCGAAATCGAGCGAGGGCACCGTAACGCGGACCAGCGTCCGTGCGCTCGATGATGCCGGCCGCCGCGAGGAAATCGCGCGCATGTTGTCGGGCGCCGAGGTCACCGACGAAGCACGCGCGCAGGCCGAACGGTTGCTGGAGGTTGCGGCTTGACGCCTGCTCATCCCCTCGACCGTCCCGTCTGGAGCATGCTCACCGGCCGGCAGGCGCATCTCGCGCAAGGCGACGCATGCGCGGTGCGGATCGACCGCGATTACGGCGTTTTTGGCGCCGCCGTAGATGCCGGCGCCGAAGCGCAGGCGGCGCTGGCCGCGCTGGTGCCCGGCAACGGAGAGCTCTGGATCGTCGAGGGCGAGTGTTGGCCGCTGCCCCGAGGCACGCGCGAAGTGAAGCGCGCAGTACTGGTGCAGATGGTCGCTGACCGGCGGCCGCCTGCGCCGCGCGCAGGCGAACCGGAAATAGTTGCACTCGGCGAAGCGGACGCCGCCGAAATGGCCGTGCTCGCTGATCATGCGAAGCCCGGACCATGGGGACCGAAGACGCATCGTTACGGGCCTTTCTTCGGGATCCGGGAACAGGGGCGGCTGCTTGCGATGGCGGGGCAGCGTATCCTCGTTCCCGGCATGGCCGAGGTCAGCGGCGTCGCGACATGGGAGGATTGCCGCGGCCGCGGCCTTGCGCGTACCTTGATCGGCCACGTGATGCGCGAAATGGTCGCGCGCGGCGAGACGCCCTTCCTGCACAGCTATGCCGACAATGCGGGCGCGATCAGCCTGTATGAATCGCTCGGCTTTTGCATCCGGCGCGAAGTCCATGTGCTGGCGATCGCGAAATGAACCGGCGCGAGCATCTGGTCGCGATGCTAGCGATGGCGGGGGCGCTGTTCCCCGCGACCAAACTACGGGCCCTGGAGGCGAGGATGGAAGAAACGGATTCGCAATATGGCCTGCTCGGTCAGATGATGGCGCGGCCGGGACAGCGCGCCGAACTGATCGCGATCCTATCCGAAGGCACCGGGCAGATGCCGGGCAATATCTCCTATTTGATCGGCGAGGACAGCGCGAACCCCGACGCGATCTGGATCGTCGAGCTGTGGGACAGCAAGGAGGCGCACGCGGCCTCGATCAAGCTGCCGGCGGTGCAGGCGGCGATCGCCAAGGGGCGCCCGCTTATTGCAGGATTTGGTACTCGCGCCGAATTCAGGCCGGTGGCAAAGGCCGGTGCATGACCGAAATCGAATCGCTGTCCGAGGCCGAGGCCGCCAATGAATTGATGCGGCTGGCGAAGCAGATCGCCCACCATAATAAGCTCTATCACGCCGAGGATTCGCCTGAGATTTCGGACGCTGATTACGACGCGCTCGTCCGCCGCAACAATGCGATCGAGATGGCTTTCCCCCATCTGATCCGCGCCGACAGCCCGAACCGCCTCGTCGGCGCTGCGGTCGAGGCGTCTCCGCTCGCGAAGGTGAGGCATGCGGTGCGCATGATGAGCCTCGACAACGCCTTCGCGGCCGAGGATGTCGAAGAATTCGCAGCGCGGGTCCGGCGCTTCCTCAACCTCGGCGCCGATGACGTTGTCAAGATGACCGCCGAGGACAAGATCGACGGCCTCTCCTGCTCGCTGCGGTATGAAAAGGGCAAGCTGGTGCAGGCCGCGACGCGCGGCGACGGCAGCGTCGGTGAGGATGTCACCGCCAACGCCCGCCACATCGCCGATATCCCCGAGGAGCTGAAGGGCAGCACCCCCGACGTGTTCGAGATCCGCGGCGAGGTCTACATGGCCAAGGCGGATTTCACCGCATTGAACGCGCGCCTGCTCGCCGAGGCGGAGGACCCCGAAAAGGCGCGCCAGTTCGCCAATCCGCGTAATGCCGCCGCAGGCTCGCTGCGCCAAAAGGACGCAAGCGTCACCGCGTCACGCCCGCTGCGCTTCCTCGCGCACGGCTGGGGCGAGGTAAGCGCGCTGCCCGCCGACACCCAATATGAGGTGATGAAAGCCATTGAGGGCTGGGGTGTTCCGGTGTCGCCGCTGCTGCAGCGCTACGACAGCGTCGCCGACATCCTCGCCCATTATGCCGAAATCGAGCGCCGCCGCGCCGAGATGGATTATGATATCGACGGCGTCGTCTACAAGGTCGATCGGCTCGACTGGCAGGCGCGACTCGGCTTCGTCGCCAAGGCGCCGCGCTGGGCCATCGCCCATAAATTTCCCGCCGAACGCGCCCAGACGACGTTGGAAGCGATCGATATTCAGGTCGGCCGCACCGGCAAGCTGACCCCCGTCGGACGGCTCACCCCCGTCACCGTCGGCGGCGTCGTCGTGTCGAACGTCACGCTTCACAACCGCGACGAGATCGGCCGTCTCGGCGTGCGTCCCGGCGACCGCGTTGTCGTCCAGCGCGCGGGCGATGTCATCCCGCAGGTGGTCGAGAATTTGTCCCGCGACGAGGATCGCGCTGCGTTCGTTTTCCCCGACCATTGCCCCGTGTGCGGCAGCGAGGCGGTCGCCGAGGAGGGCGAGGTCGATGTGCGCTGCACGGGCGGTCTCATCTGCAACGCGCAGAAGTTCGAGCGCCTGCGGCACTTCGTCAGCCGCAGTGCGCTCGATATCGAAGGATTGGGCGAAAAGAGCATCGCGGAGTTTCTGGAACTCGGCTGGCTCGACAAGGGCCCGGCGGACATTTTCCGGCTAAAAAGCCACCGCACCGAGTTGCTCGAGCGCGAGGGGTGGAAAGAAAAGTCGGTCGACAATCTCTTCGCCGCGATCGAGGCGAAGCGTGAACCCGATGCCGCGCGCTTACTATTTGGGCTCGGCATCCGCCACGTCGGCGCGGTGACCGCGCGCGATTTGCTCAAGGGGCTGAGCGACATCCGGCGCCTTCCCGAAAAGGCAGCTGAGATCCACGCCTATTTGGACGAAAATCCGCGCGCCGAAAGCGAATCGGACGGCAAATATACGGCGCGCCGCGTCGAGGCGTTCAAGGCGATCCTCGAAGTCCGCGCCGACGGGATCGGCATCGCGGTCGGCGAGGCGCTCGCCGATTTCTTCCACGAACCGCATAACCGGGCCCTGTGGGATGACCTCCTGTCCGAAGTGTCGCCGTCGCTCTATGTCGTCGAGACGCGAGAAAGCGAGGTGTCGGGCATGACCGTGGTCTTCACGGGCAAGTTGGAGACGATGAGCCGCGACGAAGCGAAGGCGCAGGCCGAGGCGCTCGGCGCCAAGGCCGCGGGCAGCGTCAGCGCCAAGACCGACCTGGTGGTCGCAGGACCCGGAGCGGGGTCCAAGCTCAAGCAGGCCAGTGCGCTCGGCATCCGCGTGATCGACGAAGCCGGGTGGGCGGAGATTGTCGCGGCGGCGGGATGATTGATCCTCCCTGTCGCAAAGCGATGGGGAGGGGGACCATCCGAAGGATGGTGGAGGGGCGGCGGCGTTGCGCAACGGCCCCTCCGTCAGCGCTTCGCGCTGCCACCTCCCCATGGCTTCGCCACAGGGAGGAGTTATAAGCACCGTGCGCGCCGTCACAGACCGCGCGGCCGAAATGCTGTGGGGGGACGACATGGCAAAGCGTGACTATCTCCAGAATCTGATGCGCGACCTTGAATCGCATACCGAGGTACGGCGGTTCGGTAGCGGCTGGCTTTCGGGATTTTTCGGGCTGCTCTTCGCGATCGCGGGCTTTTTCATGGTCATCGCGCTGCGCTTTCCCGACTGGTTTGCGACCCCCGAGCTTGAGGTTGTCAAGGATTGGGGCGGCTTTCGCGGCGTCGTTCACGCGACGCTATTGATCAGCTACGGCCTCTCCTTGCTCAGCCTGCTGCTGCGTCCGCGCAAGGTGCTCGGGCTGACAGCGCTGATGATCGGGCTTGCCGCAATTCTCGTCGGCGGGGCGAACGTCCAGCCGCAGGAGACGCGCGACTGGGGCATTTTCTTCGGGCTCGATTTCTTCGTCGTAAACCTGCTCGTCACCGGCTTCATGTTCGCGCCATTGGAGCGCGCCTTTCCGCATCGTCGCACGCAGCGATTGTTCCGCACCGAATGGCGCGAAGATCTCTTCTATTATCTGGTTAGCACGATGTTCGTGCAGGTGCTGGGCTTCCTCGCGCTCGCGCCCTCGACGATCATCAACGAAAATACGAACGATTGGGAGGCTTTTCGTGCAGCTGTCGCCTCGCTGCCGTGGATCGTCCAGTTCGCAATCGTGCTCGTCGCGTCGGACCTGGCGCAATATTTCTTCCACCGCAGCTTCCATCGCTACCCCTTTCTCTGGGGCTTCCACGCGGTGCACCACAGCGCCAAGTCGATGGACTGGCTCGCGGGCTCGCGGATGCATTTCGTCGAGATCATCCTGCTGCGTGCGATTACCTCGCTGCCGCTCTTCACATTGGGGTTCAGCCCGTCGGTGATGCAGGCTTATATCGGCTTCGTCTATGTCTGGTCGTCGCTGCTCCATGCCAATATCGGCGGCAATTTCAACCGGCTCGGCCACTGGATCGCGACCCCGCGTTTCCACCATTGGCACCACGGGCTCGAGCGCGAAGCGTTCGACGTTAATTTCGCGATCCACTTCCCGTGGATCGACAAATTGTTCGGCACCTTCCACCTGCCCAAGGACCGCTGGCCCGAAAATTACGGCATCCCCGAGGATGTGCCCAGAAACTATTGGGGCCAGTTCCTCTATCCCTGGACGCGCACGGGTAAGAAGACCGACGAGACGCCGGCCGAATAGGTTGCGGGGAGCGGTGCAATCTGTTCGCTTGCCAGACGTCCGCGCGCGCCATAAGGCGCGGCGCGTGGGTCTCCTCGCCGCCTTTCGCCGTCCCGGCATCCTGCTGCTCCTGCCGCTGCTCCTCGCGCTTGCCGCGCGGGTGCTCGTCGCGCCGGGCTGGATGATCGAGAGCGACGCGGGCGGGTCGATCACCGTCCGAATCTGTTCGGACCCGGCGAACCCCGGCGGAACGATGACGATCCCGCTTGAGAAAGCAGGCAGCCACGACGCGGGAGACGTGCAGCAGCATTGTCCGTGGGGTGCGCTGGCCAACGCGCCGATCGTCCCTGAATTGCCCGTGCTTGCAGCAGCCCCGCTGCCTGTTCAGCCCTCGCTTGTCGACTTGCCTTCGCTCGGCTTCGCGCCCGGGATCGCATCGCCACTCCCGCCGAGTACCGGTCCACCTCGCTTCGCCTGATCCAGCCTGAACTGCCGCCCGCGCTCCGCGCGGCGCGGCGCCATGCCTGTTTCCAGGGAAGCAATATCAATGATCAAATTCGCCTATCGCAGCGCCCCCTTGCTGGCGCTCGTCACTTGCCTTTCGACCGCTCCTGTCCATGCCGAAGAGGCCGACTCGACGATTATCGTCACCGCGCCGCAGCTCACGAACGAAGCCGAAGAGCGCGCCGCAAAGACTGCCGGCGGCACCGACGTCGTCGGCCATCGAGATTATGCCGACAAATCGATCGTGTCCTTGCGCGACACGCTTGCCTTCTCGCCGGGGGTCTATCTCCAGCCGCGCTACGGTCAGGAGGTGCGCATTTCGATCCGCGGGTCGGGGCTGTCGCGCGGTTTTCACATGCGCGGCCTCACGCTGTTGCAGGACGGCGTGCCGATTAATCTTGCCGACGACAATGGCGATTTCCAGGAACTCGAACCGATCTTCTTCGACCATCTCGAGGTTTATCGCGGCGCCAATGCCTTGCGTTTCGGGTCGGGGACCTTGGGCGGCGCGGTCAATGGCGTGACGCCGACCGGGCGCACCGCCGAGGGCTTCTACCTGCGCGGCGACGTTGGCAGTTTCGACAGCTATCGTGGGCTGGTGTCGGCGGGGGTTGCAGGCGAGCGCGTCGATGCGTGGGCGGCGGTCAGCGCCGACACATCGAGCGGCGACCGCGACCATGTCAACCGGCGCAGCTTTCGCTTTCACGGCAATGTCGGGCTGAAGCTGAGCGACACCGTGTCGACGCGCTTTTATGCAAGCTATAACGACATCAAGCAGGAAATCCCCGGCGCGCTGACCTATAGTCAGGCGCTGACCGCCCCGCGCGCGTCGAGTGCGGCGGCGGTGGCGGGCGATCAGGCGCGCGACATTGTGTCGTTGCGGCTGCAGAACCGCACGACGTTCGACTGGGGCGCGTTCAAGCTCGACGTCGGTGGCTTCGTCAACGCGAAGTCGCTCTATCACCCGATTTTTCAGGTGATCGATCAGGACTCGCTTGACCTCGGCGGCTTTTTCCGCGCCGATTATGCGAGCGGGCCGGTCGAGGTCACGCTGGGCGGCGAGCTGCGCCGCGGCAGCACCGATGCGCGGCAATATGTGAATATCGCTGGGCGCCGCGGCGCGCTGGTGTTCGATGCCGACCAGACCGCGCGCACCGCCAATATCTATGGCGAAGTGCGGGTGCGCCCCGTGGAGCAGCTGACGCTGATCGCGGGCGGCGTCTATGCCGACGGCTTCCGCAAGCGGCGGGTCAATCTCTCGACCTCGCGCGACGGGCGGATCGATTTCGACGCCTTTTCGCCCAAGTTCGGCGTCCTGTTCGAACCGAGCGAGACGGTGCAATTCTTTGCCAATTACAGCCGCTCGGCCGAATTTCCGGGCTTTGGCGAAGTGTTCCAGAACATCGGCACCCCGCCGGTCAGCCAGGTGGTGTCGACGATCCGCCCGCAGCGCGCTTGGACGGCCGAGGTCGGGACGCGCGGCAAGACGGGGATCGTGAGCTGGGATCTGGCGCTCTATCGCTCGACGCTGAAGGGCGAATTGCTGCAGTTCACCACCAATGTCAGCATCCCGGCGGCGACCTTCAACGCCGACCGCACGCTGCATCAGGGGGTCGAGGCGGCGCTGGAAATTGCCCCGACCGACTGGCTGCGCCTGCGGCAGGTCTATACCTACAGCGATTTCCGGTTCCGGAATGACGCCGACTACGGGAACAACCGCCTGCCGGTGGTGCCGAAGCATGTGTATCGCGCCGAAGCGCGGATAGGCAGTGACGCGCTGCATGTCGCGCCGAACGTCGAGTGGGTGCCCGATGGCCCTTACGCCGATTATCGCAACCTGGTGCAGACGCCGGGCTATGCGCTGCTGGGCGTGACGGGCGGGGCGCGGATCGCCGAGGGGATCGACGCTTTTGTCGACGTCCGCAACATCACCGGCAAGAAAGCGATCGGCGACATTAGCGCGGCGATCAATGTCACCGCGCCGTCGAATGTGACGCCGGCCGCTTCGGCGATCTATTATCCGGTCGAGCGCCGCGCGGTGTCCGCGGGCATTCGCGCGCGCTTCTAAAAAGGAGGACAGGGGATGACCGACATCAACCGGATTCCGCTCTATCGCACGATCTGGCGCTGGCATTTCTACGCCGGGCTGTTCGTCATCCCCTTCATCCTGATGCTGTCGGTGACGGGGGCGGCCTATCTGTTCAAGCCGCAGCTCGACCGGTGGCAGGAGCGCGTCTGGCGCGGGCTGCCGGCGGCCGAGCGGGTCGATCCCGATGCGCAGGTACAGGCAGCGCTGACCGCCTTTCCGGGCGCGAACTTTCATTATTACCGCGTGCCGCAGGCGCCCGGCGACGCGGCGGTTGTCCATGTCGGACTGACGAACGGGACGATGCGCGATGTCGCGGTGTCGCCGCGGGGCGAGGTGATCGGTTCCGCCAATCCCGACGATCGGATTTCGGCGTGGCTGGCCAAGATCCACGGCAGCCTGTTGATCGGCAAGCCCGGCGGGATCATCGTCGAACTGGCAGCGAGCTGGGCGATCGTGATGATCCTGACCGGGCTGTACCTGTGGTGGCCGCGCGGGCGCGGGATGGCGGGGGTCGTCTGGCCGCGGCTTGGGAAGGGCGGGCGTACCGCGCTGCGCGACCTGCACGCGGTGACCGGTTTCTGGGTGTCGGGGCTGGCGCTGGTGCTGCTGCTGACCGCGCTGCCGTGGACCGACGTCTGGGCGCAGGGCTTCCGCGCCGTGCGCGCCGAGATGGGCTGGGTGCAGGGCGCGCAGGACTGGAAAAGCGGCGGTCATGCCGACCATCACGCTGCGCACGATCATGCTGCGATGGCCAAGGCGATGCCCGCGCCGGTCGCGGTCGGCGATGCGCCGCGGGTGCCGCTCGATCGCATCGTCCTGCGTGCGCGCAACGAGAATTTGCCTGCGCCGGTGATCATCCAGCCGCCGGGGGCGCCGAACATGTTCGGTCCCCCCAATGGCGATACCTGGACGCTGACCACGCAGACGCAGAACCGGCCGTTGGTGCGCAAGGTAAGTTACGACGTCGTCACCGGGATCGAGGTGTCGCGCAGCGGCTTTGCCGACAAGCATGTCATCGACCGCATCGTCGGGATCGGCATCGCCTGGCACGAAGGGGCGTTGTTCGGGATCGTCAGCCAGCTGATCGGAGTGCTCACCGCGTTGATGCTGATCACTCTTGCGGTGTCGGGTTTCCTGATGTGGCGGCGGCGCAAACCCGAGGACGCGCTCGGCGCGCCGCCGCTGCCGCGCGACCCCGCGAAGCTGAAGGGGGTCGCGGCGATCATCCTGTTGCTCGCGGCGCTGCTCCCGTTGCTGGCGGCGTCGCTGATCTTGCTATGGATCGTCGACCGGCTCTTGCTCCCCCGCCTGCCGCGCGCGGCGCGCTGGCTTGGCGTCGCGGCCTAGGCCGTTGCCGCTGGTCCCGGCGCCGACGCCGTCGGCACGGCGCCGGGGATGCGGGCGCCCATGTCCTTGTTTTCAGGGAAGATTGGCCACAGGAGCTGCTGTCCCAGCGTCGCGGGCGGCAGGTTCTCGACGCCATAGCTTGCCGGATAGTGGCGCGTGATCTTTGCGGTGCCGAACAAGACATCCCAGAAGAACAGCAGATTCCCGAAATTGCCCTTATAGTTCACCGCCGGATCGTCGGCGTGACGCCCGTGGTGCGCGTGGTGCGTCGCGGGGGTGCTGATCGTCCGTTCGACCACCCACATGATCGGCGACAGCGCCTTGATCCGGTAGAGCGGCGCATCCCACGCGACATCGCTGTGCGCGCCGATGATCACCGCCATCTTGACCACCAGATATCCGGCATAGAACCAGCCGAGCCCGAGATAAACCAGCACGCCCGCGAACCAGATGCTCGGCATCATCGCATAATAAATGATGTTGTTCCGGTAAACGAGCCGCACGCTCATGTAGCGGGCGTTGTGGTGCGCGCGGTGGAGGTTGTAGAGCCAGGCAAAGCTGTGGCTCGCGCGGTGCCACCAATATTGCATCATATCCTCGAAGACGAGGAAGAGCACGAGCGCCGCGAGGAAGGGCGCGTTCGCGAGCGCGCCTTCATAGTGCGGAAAGAAACGGTGACCGAGTGCGCCGACGACCAGCAGGATCGCCGGTTGGGTGACGATCAGCAACATGAAGGTGCTGACGATTTCGATGATCCCGTCGTGGCGTGATTGTTCGTCCTTGGTGAACAGCCGCGTGCGGATCAGCTCGATCAGGCAGAACCCAAGATAGATCGCCGCGACGATCGCGCTCGACTGGGCGGTGGTCAGGTGCATCCTCAATCTCCCGTTGCGGCCTTGCCGCTTGTTATTGCGCGCATCGTGGCGCAAAAGCGGCGACAGAAATGCAAAGATCTTATCAATTGGCGCTCGCCGAGCGGACGCGGCTTGCAGGGCCCGATCGCGACCGCCTGCTCGCGGCGCGCGACCCGCGCCGCTTTGCCGACGGCCAGTTCATCCAGCATCAGGGCGACCCCGGCGACGCCTTCTGGGCGGTGATCGAGGGGCATGTGCTCGTCGGCCGCTACGCCGAGGACGGCGCCTTCACCGCCTTCGCGGTGCTCGGGCCCGGCGACATTTTCGGCGAGCTTGCCTTCTTCACCGGTATGGAGCGTCAGGTCGATGCAATCGCGAGCGGGCCTGCGCGGCTGATTGCGATCGACCGGCCGCTGCTCCGCCGGCTGATGCAGGAGGATGTCGGCTGGGCCGAGCTGCTGCTACGCAGCCTCGGGCGCCAGCTCGCTGTGTCGCTCGACATCATTGATGCCGAGCGGCGGCTGCCGACCGCCGAGCGGCTGTGGCGCCTGCTCGCCGCGATGGCCGTCGACGCCCCTGACGGCTGCACGGTCGCCGCGACGCAGCAGCAGCTCGCCGACCTGCTCGGTGTGTCGCGCGTGACGCTCGGTGCCGCGCTACGCACGCTCGAAGCGCGCGGCGCGCTTGCCTGTGGCTACGGGCGCATCCGGCTGTGCGCGCCGCTTTCGCCGGGTGGATGAGGGCGTTATAGCGGTGCCGATGGCCCGCTTCCTCTCCCTGTTCGTGCTGTTGCTTGCATGGTTGCTGGCGCCCGCCGCCATCGCACAGGAGCGCGGGCCAGTCGTGCTCGCCGCCGCAAGCCTCCAGGAATCGCTCAGCGAAGCGGCAAACATCTGGGCCGCGAAGGGACACCCCCGGCCCGTGCTATCCTTCGCCGCATCGTCGGCGCTCGCGCGGCAGGTGATCGCGGGCGCTCCCGCCGACCTCTTCCTCTCGGCCGACGAGCCGTGGATGGACACCGTCGCCAAAGCCGGGCTGCTGCGCGCGGGGACACGCACGAGGTTGCTCGGCAACCGCCTCGTGCTCATCGCGCCGCTACGGAGCCGGATTCGGCTGACTCCGGCGCCGGGCTTTCCGCTCGCCAAAGCACTGGGTGGCGGCCGCCTTGCGATGGCGGACCCCGACGCGGTGCCCGCGGGCCGCTATGCGAAGGCCGCGTTGACGCATCTTGGTGTCTGGAGCGGCGTTGCGGCAAGGGTTGCGCCCGCCGAAAACGTCCGCGCCGCGCTGGCTCTCGTCGAACGCGGCGCTGCGCCGCTTGGCATCGTATATGCAACCGATGCGCGCGCGTCGAAGGCGGTGCGGATTGTCGGCATCTTTCCCTCGGCAAGCCATCCGCCGATTCGCTATCCGGTCGCGGTGCTGAAGGCCTCGCGGCATAAAGACGCTGCGGCCTTCCGCGCCTTCCTCTTGTCCAAACAGGGCCGCGCGATCTTTGCGCGCCACGGCTTTTCGGCGACCTGATGCTGTCAGCGGAGGAATGGGGGATCGTCGCGCTGTCGCTCAAGGTCGGCGGGTTGGCGGTGCTCGCGACGCTGCCACTTGCCTTCGTCATCGCATGGGCGCTTGCGCGTTATCGTTTTCCCGGCCGGATGCTCGTCGATGCGCTCGTCCACCTGCCGCTCGTACTGCCGCCCGTCGTCACCGGCTGGCTGCTGCTCATCGCTTTTGGTCCGTTGGGGCCGATCGGCGGCTGGCTCGAACGCTGGTTCGGGGTGACATTGATGTTCCGCTGGACCGGCGCGGCGCTCGCCGCGGCGATCATGGCGCTGCCGCTGATGGTGCGCGCGATGCGGCTGTCGATCGAGGGGATCGACCGTCGGCTCGAGGGAGCGGCGCGCACGCTCGGCGCTGGGCGCTGGCACGCCTTTCGCACGATCAGCCTGCCGCTTGCGCTTCCCGGCATCCTCGCCGCGCTCGTGCTTGGCTTCGCGCGGTCGATCGGCGAGTTCGGCGCGACGATCACCTTCGTCTCGAACATTCCGGGCGAAACGCGCACATTGCCGCTCGCCATCTATTCGGCGCTCCAGGTGCCGGGCGGCGAGGCGATGGTCACGCGCCTCGCGCTGCTGTCGGTCGCTTTGTCGCTCGGCGCGCTGCTCGCGTCCGAATGGCTGGTGCGGCGAAGCCATGTGGGACGGCGCGCGCATGACGATTGAGATCGACGTCGAAAAGCGGCGCGGCGATCGGATGATCGCGGCGCGTTTCACCGCCGGACCGGGACTGACCGCGCTGTTCGGCCCGTCGGGCGCGGGCAAGACGAGCATATTGGACATGGTCGCGGGGCTGCTGCGCCCCGACCGCGGCCACATCCGTATCGGCGACCGCACTTTATTCGACGCCGCGACCGACCTGCCGCCCGAGGCGCGGCGCATCGGCTATGTCTTCCAGGACGGGCGGCTGTTTCCGCACAAGCGCGTGCGCGCGAACCTGACCTATGGTCACGAGCTTGCGCCGACGGCGAACCGCTGGATGACGCTCGATGAGGCGGTGGGCTTCCTCGGCATCGACCATCTGCTGGGCCGCTGGCCGCAGAGCCTGTCGGGCGGCGAGGCGCAGCGTGTCGCGATCGGCCGCGCGCTGCTCGCCGGTCCCGACATCCTGCTGATGGACGAACCGCTCGCGTCGCTCGACGCCGCGCGGCGCGGCGACATCATGGCGGTGATCGAGCGGATTCGCGACGACCTCAAACTCCCCATTCTCTATGTCAGCCACGACCGCGCCGAGGTCGACCGGCTCGCTACGTCGGTCGTCGCGATCGGCGAATAAAGTTTCACTTGAAACCATATTTGTGATAGAAGCCTGCCCATGGAAAGCCAGTTTACCCACGTCCACGAAACGCCGCCGCCGGGCGCCGCGGCCGACTGGACGATTCCGCAAAATTGGGACGCCTTTACCGCCGACGAGCATGCGATGTGGGACCGCCTGTTCGCCCGCCAGTCGGCGATGCTGCCCGGCCGCGCGGCCGAGGCCTTTTTGCGCGGCATCGACGTGCTCAAGCTCGAAAAGCCGGGGATCCCCGATTACCGCGAACTCAACGCGCGGCTGATGGCGGCGACGGGGTGGCAGGTCGTCGCGGTGCCGGGGCTGGTGCCCGACGACGTGTTTTTCGACCATCTTGCGAACCGGCGTTTTCCCGCAGGCAATTTCATCCGCACGCCCGACCAGCTTGACTATCTGCAGGAACCCGACGTTTTTCACGACGTCTTCGGCCATGTCCCGATGCTCGCCGACCCGGTGTTCGCCGATTATATGGTCGCTTATGGCGAAGGGGGTCTGCGCAGCCTGAAGTTCGATGCGCTGAAACAGCTCGCGCGGCTATATTGGTATACGGTTGAATTCGGCCTGATCCGCGAGGACGGAGCTTTGCGCATCTATGGCGCGGGCATCGTGTCCTCCTACGCCGAAAGCGTCTTCGCGCTCGACAGCGACAGTCCGAACCGCATCGGCTTCGACCTCGCGCGGGTGATGAGGACCGACTACCGGATCGACGATTTCCAGCAGAATTATTTCGTGATCGACAGCCTCGATCAGCTGCTCGACGTGACCGTGAACACCGACTTCGCGCCGCTCTATGCCGCGAACGCCGCGCTGCCGCCGATCCCGATCGCCGATATCCTGCCGAGCGACGCGGTGATGACCCGCGGCACGCAGGACTATGCGACGGCGAAGGCCTGACCCCTACCAACTCCCGAAACTGGCGTCCGCCGGGTCCGAGCGGTGGAAGGCGCGTTCCTTGCGGCGCCAGCCGTAACGACGGCGCTTGACGAGCAGCAGGCACGGCCATTCGGCGCTGCCGCCGCGCGCGGCGAGGCGGAAGCCCTGCGCTCGGTAGGCGGCGAGGACCGGCTCCATCTGGCGCGCGATCAGCCCGGCAAGGATCGCGTGGCCGCCCGGGGCGGTCACGGCGGCGATATCGGGCGCGAGCGTGATCAGCGGCCCCGCGAGGATATTCGCGATGACAAGGTCATAGGGCGCGCGGTGGCGGATCGCGGGATGGTCGGTGCCCGGCGCGACCGCGAGCGCCAGCCGCCCGCCGCCTCGGCCCAGCGGCACGCCGTTGATCGCGGCATTATCGCGCGTCACGAAAATGCTCGCGGGGTCGATATCCGACGCGATTATCCGCGCGCGCGGCCACAGCGCAAGTCCGGCAAAGGCGAGCAGCCCGGTGCCGGTGCCGATGTCGGCGATGTTGCGCGGGGCGGCGCCCCGCCGCGCCAGCCGGTCGAGCATGGCGAGGCAGCCCGCGGTGGTGTCGTGGCCGCCGGTCCCGAACGCCTGGCTCGCGTCGATCAGGAAGGCGGTGGTGCCCGCCGGCACGCGGTCGGCGTGGCTGCTTGTATGGACGAAAAAGCGCCCCGCGCGCACGGGTTCGAGCCCCTGCTGCGACAGCGTGACCCAATCCTCCTCGGGCAATCGCTCGACGGTGGGTTTCACCCCTTTGGCGCTCGGCACGAACGACTGGAGGAGCGCGAGGAGCGCCGCGCCGGGCCGATCGTCGAGATAGGCGTCAAGCTGCCAGCGCCCCGCATCCTCGTCGATCTCGCGCGTCACGACGACGGGGGCTTCGGGCAGCGCGTCGAGTTCGGGGATTTCGCCCGACAGCGCCTCGGCCTCGGCGCGGGTGCAGGGGAGCGAGACGATCCAGCTCATCTAGCGCACATAGCTCGCGCCGTTGACGTCGAGCACCGCGCCGGTCATCGACGCGGGCGCCTGCATCGCGCACCAGCGCGCCATTTCGCCGACCTCGTCCGGCATCGCGACGCGCCCCAGCGGAATGTCGGCGAGCAATTTGTCGCCGCCGCGGCTTTCCAGATAGTCGTCGGCCATGCCCGTCATCGTGAAGCCGGGGCAGATGGCAAAGGCGAGGATGCCGTCCTTTGCATAGGCGCGCGCGATCGTCTTGGTCATCGCGACCATGCCCGCTTTCGATGCCGCATAATGCCAGTGCGCGGGGCTGTCGCCGCGATAGGCCGCGCGGCTCGCGATATTGACGATGCGCCCGCCCGATCCGCGCGCCTGCCAGTGGCGTACCGCGTGGCGGCAGAGCTGCGCGCTCGCAGTCAGATTGACCTGCATCGTGCGGTTCCAGCTCGCGAGCCAGTCGGCGTCGGCGCCATCGAGCGGGTTCGCCTCGAACACCCCGGCATTGTTCACCAGCACGTCGATGCGCCCGTCCAGCCGGTCGAGGCTCGATTGCCACAGCCGGTCGGGGGCGGCGGGGTCGGCAAGGTCGCCGTCGGCGCTCGACAGCGCGACGACGCGCGCGCCGCCGCCCGCCAGCGCTGCGGCGATCGCGGCGCCGATGCCGCGGCTGGCGCCGGTGATCAGGATATGCGTGCTCATGCCCCCGCCTTAGGCAGCGGCGCCGGGCTTGCCAAGCGGGCTGAGGGCGGGGAGGCGGCACACATGGGCGCGAGCGGAGCATCGTGCGGGGGTGGGGCGACTGCTGCACGCGCCGCCGGGGCCGGAAGGTCACAAAAGGCCGACGCGCTCGCACGCGGTCACGCAGCCGCATTCGCCGAGCGCATCGATGAATTCGACCTGCTTTTCGGGGGTCCAGCCGTCGCGGCGTTCGCGCGGGGAGCCGGGGACGAAGTCGTTCGCCGAGCCGAGCGGGCGCGTGTCGTCGGGCGGGGCCCGGCGCGCCTTGGTGATGCGAGCGGGATTGCGCGCCTTGTTCGCATTTTGCGCGCGGGCGCGAAGGGCGGTGAGGGTCTTGTCGTGCTTCATCCAGCAGGATGAACCGGACGGGTTTTTTTTAGGAAAGGGGTTTTGGGGGTGGGGTGTGCGAAATAGGATGGGGCTGACGGTCAGGCGGCGTCCGCGCGCAGCGACCAGCGGCCATGTTCGACATGCGTGGTCTTGCCGACGATGCTTTCGGTGAGGATGATCTCATCGACCGTCCAGCCGATCGGCGGCAATTTTGGCGCGTTCAATGTCTGCGAACCCAGCCGGTCGCCGCGATAATTGATCGTGATGTGCGGTTCGGGGGTGGTGCCGTCCATGATCGGCGCTTTCTCGCGCAGCAGATGGTTCACCAGCGCCTTCTGGAACGCCCGCGCCTCGGCCAGCGGCTCGCGGGTGCGCAGCGTCACCGCCTTGCGGTTCTCGATCCGGTCGAAGCGGAGCGGAAAGGGCGGTGCGGCAAAGCTGTCCAGCGCGGCGATCGTCGCGGGCAGCCACTCGGGCGGCACATGGTGCAGGTCGTAGAGCGAGATGAGCGTGACATGGAGGAGGTCGGGGCCGCGTGATGGATCGTTGCGCGGCAGCGCGGCAATCTGCGCCTGCACCTCCGGCGGCGGCTTGGCCATAACGTAGAGGGGGTTCCGGGCGCGCATGGGCGGGAATCTAGCATGGAGGCGGGGCGATGACGACCGGGGGCGGGCCGAGACCGCCGGCCCTGCGCATCCAAAGGTCAGGAAAGGTCAGCCCAGTGGCGATCCCCTGCCCGGCCGGTCGGGGCGGTCGGCGCGGCGCGAAGGAAAGGATGCTGCTCATCCGCCAGTTTGAAGCATGGCGGAGCAATGTAGGAAAGCGTTTTTTCGCGGGTGGGAGGTCAGGGCTGAAAAGCCGCGCCGTCGTCCGGGCGCCTCCCGGAACGCCCGCGCCCCGGCGAGCGGCCCGCGCGTGCGCAGCGTCACCGCCTTGCGGTTCTCGATCCGGTCGAAGCGGAGCGGAAAGGGCGCCGCGACGAAGGTATCGAGCGCGGCGATGGTCGCGGGCAGCCATTCGGGCGGCGCATAGTGGAGGTCGTAGAGCGAGATGAGCGTGACATGGAGGAGGTCGGGTCCGCGTCCGGGGTCGTTGCGCGGCAGCGCGGCGATCTGCGCCTGCACCTCCGGCGGCGGCTTGGTCATGACGTAGAGGGGGTTCCGGGCGCGCATGGATGGGAGTGTAGCATGGTGTGGGGGTGAGGCCGAATGCCTGTGATATGTGGCGGGATTTGGGGTCAAACTGCTACCGAAATCGCAACTTAAAATTTCCGTGTGGGATTGCATCACGTGTATTGTAAAGCAACACGTGCGGTGATAGAGAATGCAGAGGCGGTAAGTCCCCGCGATTCGGAGAAGTGACATTGGCACGGGCTGGCGGCGCAAAACTCAATCGCACGGAGACAGTAACCGTGCGCTTCGATCCGAAGCTCAATTATCTGTGCGAGCTCGCTTCGCGTGCCCAGCGTCGCACGAAGAGCAGTTTCGTCGAGTGGGCGGTCGCCGAGGCGCTGAAAAACGTTGAACTTCCTGAAGTGCTCGAATTTGAAGATTTCGATAATTCTCGCCACGTCACCATAAGCGAGAAGTCGAGCGAGCTTTGGGAGGTGGACGAAGCTGACAGGCTGGTGGCGCTCGCCCTGATTGCGCCAGCACTTCTTGCACACGACGAACAACTGATTTGGAAACTGGTCAAAGAGAACGGCTATGTGTGGAAAGGCAGATATAACAGTTCTGGTGAATGGTCGTGGGAGACCAACCCGTCGTCGCTAATTCGGGACCGCCTCCGCGAAAATTGGGATAAGTTCAAAGGTGTTGCAGCAGGCGAACTTCCCAAAGATCAACTTCCTAATTGGAACAGGGTGAAGTCGTGGAGTGGCAAGGGCTCCAGTGATGATCTCGATGATGATGTTCCTTTCTGAGATAGCGATGAACGACGTCGCCCAAGTCATCTTCGCTCTAGCATTTCTGACTCTTGCCTCGAAGAGCCTGATCTGGGCCCTCCGCTGTCCCAAAGACAGCGCCAATTACAAGCTGCCTTCCATTCAAATCGGTTCTTGGAGAGAGAGTAATCGCGACGACCAAGAGAGCTAACTCTTGGTCGATTTCCTCGTCGTTTTCGAGATTACGGTGTAGTTACGGTGACAGGTGCAACAACGCCCGATCCCCGTAATCAGCCTCCGCCGGGCGCGTGACCATATTCGGCATAGAGTTCGAGAAGACGCTCCGGGCTGATCCCGTCATGCTGGGCGATCGCCAATTCGTGATCCCCATCGTCAAGGCTGATCACCGGCCGCTGCCGTCCCAATTGCGGATGGACCCGGCAGCCCTGGTTGATCGTCTCGGGAAAGCCCTTGAGGCTGTTTCCGAACCAGCCCCACCACGGCCCCATGTCGCTGTATTTGCCATCGTCGAAGCCATCGACGTAGCGGTCGAAATTCTCGCGCGAGAGGGTCGACCAGACGCCGTAGCCGAATTTTTCGGCCATTCCGTGGACGGGGATGTCGAAGACGCAGCGGACGAAGAAATGCTCGCCGCCGATCACGCAGAAATCTTCGGACAGGAAATCGCCATCGAGGCGTAGCGCGCTATTGGGTTCGAGTTCTTCAGCCTTGCCCCAATGGTCGGGTGCTCGCGAGCCGATGTCGAACATGCCCTCATGGTCGGCATCGCAGTTCGCGCATTTCCATTGGGCAGATTGCAGAATTTCAAGCGCGGACGGCTGGCGCCGTCCGAAGAGTTTTCCGAAAAGACCGCGTCCGGCCATCTATTCTGTCTCCGAATGGCGCCGCATTACACCCGCCTTGGCAGCGGCCCGCTTTCGGGATCGATCTGATCACCCAAACCCTCTTTGCGCAAGCGCTCGATCCAGTCGGGCTTGCAGGCGTGGACGCGGATGCAGTCAACTTCGCCGACCTGCATCGCTTCCATCATCTGTTCGAACTCCGCGTCGGTTTCGGGCTGGCGCTGGACGTAGCAATGCGGAACATCTTCGTTCTCCAACCATGCGAGCAGGTCGGGGGCGACGTCTTCCCAGACGCCGCAACTGATGCAGCAGCCGTCCTCGACATAGAAGGGGCCGGGGACATTCGCGGGGTGTGGG
>NZ_LNSA01000015.1 GCF_001468465.1 Sphingopyxis sp. H115 | reverse complement strand
GATCGAGGAGGAAAATCAGCCCCTACACATCACCGCCAAAGCCGCCTGACGATGGCCCACGGCCACAGCCGAAATTACACCACCTTGACGGACGCGACCTATCGCTGACACTCCACTGGCGGAGGCGGTTCCTATTAGCACCTGATTCGTCCTTGTAATCCCCACGGATCTCTCTGATGGCGACTCCAAGGATATCATCCAACTGTGGATGATGTAGGCGACGGTCGTGGTTCCCTCCAATAACGGTCCCTTTGTCCGCGATCTTCATTTCGGCCTCTGAGACGCCAGAAATAATCTCAATGTCGTAGCGCTTCGATTCGTGATTTGGGATCAGACGCGCGATAACATTACGTTGTTTTGAGATTACCCAAGACGAAGAAAGTGGCACTATCCACCCGGTCCGAGGACACCTGGTCTCCAGGCAGTAGAGGAACACCTTTGCTCGGTTCCCGTCCTCATCATGCTCAATCCCCATCGTGGTGATCTCACGGTCGATCTCCGCCATCACCGAGACCTGACGCTTGTGCATCCGCTCATGTTCGTCCGGCGTGGCGCCAACGATGTTGAACGCCCCCCAAGTCAGCATGCAGGCGACCGGGTTCAGGTCGGAGGCGTAAGCGTCACAGCCCATCCGGGCCGCCTCGAATGGGATCGACCCCGATCCAGAGAAGGTGTCCGCGAGTTTCGGCCGACGGCCGAACCGCTTGACGCCGAGCTGCTCCACGAGATCCGAAATCGAATACGCCTCGGTTCCGAGATGCTCGTTCACCTCGTCCCAGACCCCCGCAAGCAGAACCTCCTCAGGTAGCTCTTCAGGCCGCTTCACCTTTTCTAGGCGCTCCGCATATGGGAGGGTCATGAAGGCCCGTGTGATCCGACGCTCCCGTTCGTGCTCGGTGATATCATCACGCCAGCACCATCGCCGATGTTTCTCCTCGACGAAGGGGTCCCAATTATTTGGTAAAGCCGCCACGAACTCCTTGGGGTCTCCGTGGGGACTTTGCCGCTCAGCCAGCCTCTTCAGATCCCTTCTAACCCAGTCCGGGATATCGTTTTCTACCCTACAAAGTAGCTTCTGCGCCTCGTGGGACTGATCGTAACCCTCACGGACGTTGGACCTCCACTCGAAATTCTTTCCAGTGGCGACCGTTTCGGCAAATTGGGGGAAGAGCTTGGCAAAGGCTGACGGACCGCCAACGAAACGACGACCGAACGTCTCATCCGCCATCCCCATCAGTTTCTCAAAGATCTCGACATCCCGCTCCAGATCGTCGGTTGCCGGCATCAGCGCGGCGAGCACGCAGGCCCGGGTCAGGATCAGCGGCTTGCGCCCTTTCCAATAAGAACCAAGGCCGGTCAGAGTTTGACCTGAGCCAGCCTTCCGCTCCTTCTGGGTCTCTGCCGAAATCTTCGCCGTCGGCCAGGCCCGCTCGATCAGGGATGGGGCGTTTCGGAGACTGAACGGTACAACGACGGTTTGCTCGGGGGCAGTCACGGTTATTATCAATCCTCAGAACTTGCTAAATAGGTCGGGGGTTTTCTCGCCCGGTGTCGCTGGGCGGGGGCGGCGGGGTGCCTTCTGAGCCTCCTCCCCGTCCCGTACTAGGGCGTGCCGGATCGCGATACGCCACCCGGTCTTGGGGCTGTCCCACTCACCCCCGTCCTTGTCGATCTGCTGGAAGAGCCACCAAAGCTCCTCCGGCCGGTGCGAGGACCACCGGTTGAACGCGATCGCCGCCTCGTCCGTGGTCGCGTCCTCGATCGCCCAAGCGAGCACGCAGAGCTCGCGCCCGAGAATCCGTTCGACCCGGTTGTCCCCGGCGTTGAACCGGGACGCCTTCAGGTCCTTCTCCTTCAGGCGCCGGTTCAGGTGGGCCTTCACCCCCTCCGCTACCTGGCGCCAGGTGTCGCGCGGTACTGCGGCCCGACAGAGCCGCTGCGCGGCTGTCCCGACCCCGACCGCGCCGAAATCTTCCCAGACCTCGACTGGGTCTGTGCGGCCAGCCGGGATCCGGACCAGGAACTGGTGCGGCAGTGGGTCATTCGGAACCCCGAACCCGTGAGTAATCACTTTTTCCGCCATCAGGCCTCCTGCTCCACGTCCTCGACCGGGATGTCGATCCCAACCTGGGTCGCGAAGTCCTTCAGGGCGTACCCATCCGGGAAGTCCGCCTCACGAAACCGGAGCTGCACCTCCGCGTCCGCCTGCCCAAGTGCACCGCGCAGACCCTCGATCATCGTCTCAATGTCCGCACCCGACAGGGCGACGTCCCCGCCGCTGCGCACCCGGAGGCTCCGCTCTCCCTCGCCAACGGTGACGCTGACCCCGTGGAACCGGACGCTCTCCTTCCCTTTCGCGGCCCGGACAACCCTGAGAACCTCACCCTTCGAGGCAAACTGAAAGTCCCGCTTCGCCTTCGCGGGGCGCTCGTTGTTGATAGTTCGCCGCGCACCGACTGCGTCGAAAGCGAAGGTCCGCTGGGCCGATACGCTCCCCTTGACCGCGTAAACGTGGAGCGTGGTCTTCTGGCGCCCATCGATCTCGATCGGCTCCCCATCGTAGACCGCCCCGTCCTTCGGGTTGATGCCCGAAATGTTCCAACGCAGCTCGGCCTCGGGGCGCGCAGCGAGAGTCACCTGCCACATGCCGGCGTTATCGCGCCTCTCATGGGTGATCGTGATCGACCCAGCCCAGCGATAGGGTTCGCTCACTTCGCCCGTTTCCGGGTTGCGGGACTGGAACCAGAGCTCGACTTCCGTGGTCCGGTAGGTCCGGTCCGTGATCGTCTCGCCCGCGCCCAGCCCTTCCCGGGTCGGGGCGACTAGCACCTCGGGTGCTCGTCCGGCATTCGAGACAGCGAGCTCAAGTTCGCTTTCCCCGGTCGTGTCGTCCCCACCGATCCGGGTGACCCTGACCACGGGCTGAGGCGGGGGCGGGCTCTTGTCGACGTAGCCGTTCTCTTCGACCCAGCGCCCCTCCGCGAGGGCCGCTGCCTTAATCTCATCCATGCCCTTCGGCGGAAGCCATATCCAGCGAGGGTTCGACGCGGCGCGCTCCAGCACGTCCGACCAGCGTGTGCGGGACTGGTTCTCCGGAAAGAGTTGATCCTCGCAGCGTTGGATCAGCCCGTCCATTTTCTCCGGGTCAAGTTCGACGAGCTTCTTTGCCCCTCCCCCCGCGAGGGCCGCCTCAACAGCCTTCTCCCCTTGTATCACTCCCCGCTCCTGGAAGTGGCCGAGGTCGATCCGGGCGCTCTTCAGCTCTTTGGTCTGGGGGTACCAGACCGCGTTGAATAGGCTCTTGACGGTGGAGTTGAAGCCGATCTCGGTCGTCTCCTGCTCTGTCTCGATCTCCCGCTGGTGCCTTGGGGTATCCGCGACGATCGTCTTCACGGCAGCAATCGCGAGGAGACGGCGAACGCTGTCCTCCGCGCTGGCCATCTTCGACCCGTCACCGGTAACCACGCAGAACGCATTCTTGTAGACCACGTCCTCGAAGAACCGCGCCGCCGCAGCGGGCGGGGACTTCGCGTCGGGAGAGAGGACCAGACAGGCCCGCTTAGACGGAGTCAGGTTCACGTCATCGACCCGCGGAAGCACCACCAGCTCGGAATAGGCGAGCTTGTTCACCGGACGGAAGATGTCCGTGAGGCGGCGACGCATCTCTTCATCGACCCGGTCCTGAGGGATCTTCCCGACCTTGTCTTCGATCTGCTTGCGGACGTTGGCTATGTCCGAGAAATACCACCGGTCCCCGTCTCGGTTGTGCAGGTACCAGCATCTGTCGCGGAGTTGGTCGAACGCCTCAATGAACCGCGTGGGCTCTTGGCCGGGAGAGACTAAATACTCGACGACCGTGTCGCGCGGCAGGCCTCGGATCCCATCAGTGTTGTCCGACAACGACGAAATGAACAGGAGAGTCGCCACCTGCGATGCGACGCGATCGTGGCGGTCGCCGTCGATCCCCTGCGCATGGGCAGACCCGTCCGTGTCATAGACGTCGCTGGCGAGGGCGGACTCGAGCGACCGCTCAATCTCCTTCACCTGATCTCGGGTTTCTTGATCGGAGAAGTCGAGGAACTGAGCTCCGATCAGGAACACCTCCTCTTGGCCCTTCCTACCCCAGACCCCGCGCATCAGGTTCGCGGTGAACTGGATCAGGCCCCGAGTCTGGCGAAACTTCTCGTTCTCCTTGAAGAGGGAGAGAATGTCCTTGTAGCTCGGGTGGAACGGATAGGAGCCGACGATCTCGTCCGCTATCTGTTCTGCGGATTTCGCCAGCGCACGGCCCCGGATCGCCTCTTGGTAGGTGGCGAGATAGGCCTGCGCCACCCGGTCCACCTCCGCCCCGTCCGGATCCGGTAGCCGGGTAAAGAGGCGTTTGCGCAGGATATCGTAGATCTCGCCCGTGTTCAGGTCGACCGGAGTGATGGATTTCGCTCCGCGGCTCGTCTCCTTCTGGAGGTCGGCGAGCTGCCCGCCCAGGATCCGGCGCGCCTCGTCATAAGCGGCATCGAGGGAGGCGACTACGACCACGCAGCGTTTGAGCTTCATCGCAGCGGAGAAAAGGTTGGCGATTGAGTATTTCAGAAGGTCGAGCAGGGTCCCCTGACCGATCGCTTTGGTGTGCGCCATGGCGAGGTACGGGGGAAGTTCATCGAGCATGATCAGGGTGGGCCGGTCTCCTATGAGCCGGATCCAGTCCCCCTCGTTCATCTCCTTCGGCCCGTTGACCCAGTGGTCCCGGAACGCTTCCGCTTGTCCCAGCTGCTCGGCGATGTCCCCCCAAAGGAAGTTCTGAACGTCTCGCCCATTGACGGTGGCGATCACGGCAGGGTCGTCACTCATTCCGGCCGTGACTATGTCCGGAAGTTGGTCCTTCAGCTCCGGGAACCGGGCTAGGAGGCCGAGGGCGATCATATTGTGGGTTTTACCTCCTCCCATCGCCTGGCGAAGCTCAAAGACCGCCTGCTGACTCTGGCCGGACAGGCGCCGAAGTGCGCCACCCAGGAACTCGGACATCCCGCTAGTGACGTGGTTTCGCGCGTAGAAAGCGCGCGCGGTCGATATATCCGCGTCGCCAATCGACGAGAGGTGTTCCACTTGCTCCGACCGGCTCATGGAGAATACGTCCGGGCTGACGTCGCAGACAGAGGTGACCAAAGGAATATTGTAACCCAAACTCATCTTCAGCTCCCCATCATCCGACATAAGCATCGATTTGATCGTTGTACTTGCCCAAGATTGCTAAATAACTAAGTCACACCGCACATTACTTGTCGACGCCGCCCAAACCTAGATTGACCTCGTGCCAATTTAACAAAACGATCTGCTGATCCTGAGGCCGCCGAGCCGACGGGTCTGTGTCGAGCCCAAGCCGCTTGAGCGCATAATATAAGAGCGCGCGCTTGACCGGGATGGTCGCCCTGCCCCCTTCCATCGCATAATCGAGTTCGATCGCCTTTCGTTGGCCGACACTCAGTTCAGGATGGGGCGCGATGACGAGGTCAATGTCACTGAGCCAATCATGATCGCGCGGATCCGCCCCCTCGGAGACTTTGCTCGCGCGCGTTTCTTCGATGCGGGACAGGACGAAGTCCTTGAACTCCCCGCTACGGACGCAAAGCGCTCGGGCGTGCCATCTGAACCCGTCAAAGACCAAGGCATGCGGCGCGATCCAGCGCCAGGACGGATCCGGCGAGGACATCGACTGATAGAGGACTTCGAGTGCTTCCTTGCGCTTGATCGCGGTCACAATCGCTCGGAGAATGGGGGCAGACACACCGCGGGCAGGTGTTGGCGCGCAAGCAAGCCCCGGAACGCGGCCTATCCAGGCATCGTCGGGAGTAATGATCCCGTCAGCGATCGACCGGATCTGAGTGAGATACCGCTCGGCGTCAGGCTTACGGAAGATTGGCTTGAAGGAAGAGCTTCGCACATAGGTCCGTGCGCTTTTGTCGTAGACCATGTTGGTCTCGGCTAGCCCCAGATATCTGTTGAGATCGGCTGACGCCTGATTGATCGAAACCCCGAATGTCTCGACGATGTCACTTCGGTTTACGTGGCCTTCCCAGAACAATCGGAATTCGATGAATTCCAGCCTGCTCTCGACGCCGCGACGCAACGCAATTTCATAGCCCATGTGACGCCTCCCCCAGCAAACATGGCCCGACCAGTTTCCTTATGGGTCCATCTACTGTGGGGGCAGACGGAACACAATCGGCATTAGATGATGACCTCGAAATTGTTGGCCAAAGCCCGGAGCACTTGAGAGTTATCGGTAGAATGGCTCACGAAGAATTGGACCATAGGGTCATGTCGCCCTACGGAACACCCCTCGGATATCAATCTTCCGGACTCGACCCTTCACGACCTCAGTCACTGCCCCTGCGGCTTTAGAGACATTGGTTAATGCCCATTTTTTCAGCCGCAATCGACTAAAGGGCATCGCTTTCATTGAATGAGCGATCGCGTCAATGGCCAAATCCTCGCGTTCGTCGATGACACCGTCCGCCATCGCGATTTCTCTGAGAAAATCCACCAGCGCAGCTTGCATTGCGAGGTTGTTACAATCCGGATTCTGGGCCTGAAATGAAGCGAGGGATCGCGCCATGTCCTTGACCGACGCCTTAGGAATGTCAGTGCGAACCACCGCTAAGGCCGATTCAACATACGCTGGGTGAAAGCCCCATTCCCCGACAAAATAGTCAGTTATTGCGCCAATCTCTCGTTTATCGATTTCGCCGTCGATTTGGGCAACACGGACGGCTAACCCGGCCATCAGGTCAAATAAGCTTGCGCCGAGCACATCAATTGGAGTGTTTATGAACTTAGGAATCTTGTCGACCCGAGATTCCTCGTAGCCGCCAAATAGCCGAGTGACGCCATAGAATGCGCCAGCCGATGTGGCGGCCGCGAAGAGGACCCATCCCACAGGCGTAACAGCGGCTCCGAAGCCAAACAGTGCAGCCAGCCCGGTTGGCGCAAAGAAGGTCGTTGCAACAGTTTTCGATGCTGCCACCGCGGCCCCCGTCCCCGCCCAACTAGCCGTATCCCAAACCCGATAGAGATACTTCGTTGTACGAAGCGAGGTGTAGGCGTCCTCTCCAATTCCTAGCTGAAGTTTGAATCGAAGCGGATCGGCGATCACACATTCGATCTCCGAGAAAGCCTGCTTGAGTAGCATCTCGCCTTGCGATTGCTCATCCATGGTCGATCACATTTGCAAAATGCTCTTCGAGAATCGCCACCCGCGACCGCATCGGCCCGTCTTTTAGGTCCGCCAACGCTCCCGCCGCAAGGCCAAACGCAAGCAGCAACGGCGCCAGGAGCGGACCCAACACTGCGCCAAACAATGGTATTGATGTAATTAGGGACGACACGACGAGCGCGACGATCATGCCAAATGCCGTGTTTGGATATCGCTTCACCATGTCGAAGACGAACGCCAATATTTGTCTGCCCGCTGCCACCACGCGGCCGCCCGCCTCCATCGCAACGTCGAGAAGGTCATTCAACAAAGCCTTCGCGTCGGCGGACGCATCCAGACGGTCGATACGCAATCGAAGATCGACCTTTGATGGGACGTCTCGAAACGGCTCGAAATCAATGTCGTCACTATCCATATGCGCCTCCATCCCCATTGCTCAAATGCGGCTAATCAATCCAGCCTCTTCCACCCCCCGCCGCTGTCAAGCTCTGCCATTCGTGCCGCAGTCACGATCGGAAACCTTCGGGTCATTTGCACTGTTCCTATGACAATAGCGGTCGCACAATCGCTCAAAACGGGATGATTGAGAAACTCCCGACCCGCACAGTAACATTATCTCGATGTCACCCCCCGGTGATTAATATCGTCCTTGAACTACGTTTAGGGCATGAACTCACCAGCCAGCAACCTCCATAGGCCAAAGTCGACGGCGCGCGGCGATGCCGGGGGCATGGGCCTAGCGGAAGAGCTAGCTAAATTGATCTCCGCAAGCCCAGCCGCTTTGAAATTGATAGCTGCGGCGATGAAGGAAAGACAACTCGACCAGTTCGCGGTGTCTACACCGTGCTCAAGTTGCGACACGAAATCCAAGTCTCTCGAGGTCATATCGACGTCCGCCGAGGCCGACGATCCTCTCGTTTCGCTCGACGTCGTCAAACGCATCGCAGGCATCGGAAAAACTCGGATTTATGCTCTAATCCGCCAGCATAAATTTCCCAAGCCCTACAAGCCGGGAGGGACGGCTTCACGATGGAGTCTGGCGGAGGTAAAATGCTGGCGAGATGAACAACGGTTACAATGAGATTTTTGTTGGAGCAGTATAAATATCGAGCTACCGCGGCCTTCCCGGGCCGGTTGCCGCCCATCTAATCGGTCCATTGAGCAGGGTCTCGGCCGGCCAAAACCCATCGAATACGATATCGGCCCATTCCTGCGCGAGCTGCCTGCGGCGTGGTCTATAGGCCGCCCGATTGTAGGCATCCTCGGACCCCGAAACCAGCGTTCCGGGAGAGTTTCGTTCGCCCGACGACTGCGGAACATGAGCCAGCATCAAATCAATAACGGCGCGGTCGCCATCATTTCCCAGCTCCTTGGCGCGCTCATTCATAATGGTTGAAAAAGCAGCGCGAAATCCATGCGGGACGTGGCGCTGATGATAATCGGCCCGAATGAGGAGCGCCCTCAGTGTGTTCTCCGATATCGGGCGATTAGCCTGCCGTTCGCCAGGAAAGCAAAACAGGAACTTTCCGGTCAAACGCCTGAGCTGATTCAGTACGTCCACGGCCTGCATCGAGAGGGGGACATGATGATCAAAGTCAGAGCTGTCCTTCCTGGCCTTTATCCCCTTCATTCGCAAAGCCGGAATTATCCAGGTCGGCTCATTGCCGCCGAGATCGAAAAACTCGGTCCAGCGTGCACCGATGAGATCCCCGGGCCGCACTGCGGTTAGAGCAAGCAATCGAAGCGCGAGTTTGGTCTGCGCTCGACAACGCTGCGCTTCGCAATCCAACAACATCTGACGAACGGCGGTGATTCGTCCGGCTTGGTCGGGCTGTTCGTCCACTATCGATGGTTGGTGCTTTGACTCTGGAACAGGCTTCAAGGCCTTTGAAAGCGTGGCGACAGGATCGCTGTCACAAAGGCCAGCCGCGATCCCGTACACAAATACCGCTGAAATTCGTTGCCGCAGACGGTGCGCAGTCTCGATCGCGCCGCGGTTTTCGACGTTTCGTAACAGAGCCAGAATTGCTGGCGCCTTCAATTTGGCGATCGGCTCGTCCCCGATCACAGGCAGGACATCACGTTCCAAGCTCACCCAGACATCGCGTGAGTGAACTGCTGACCAACGAGCGAGGGGGTCGACAGTCCAAATGTCGGCATGGAGATGCGACCATTTGCCTTCGTTCTCCATCGCTGATTCGCGCAGCTTCTGGAGAGACCATCCGCTCTGAAGCTCGAACCAGGCTTCGGTGGCCGCGCGAAAACTATTCTGCCTCTCGAGAGCCTCGGCCCGTTCAACGGCCCTGCGCTCTTCCGCTGGGTCCCTTCCCTGGCTCAGTACTCGCTTGGCTTCATCGCGCTTAGCGCGCGCGTCCAAGAGGCTGACAGCAGGATAAGAGCCAAAACTCAGCGTCTTCTGAACAAGCTTTCCCGCGGAGTTCCGCCCAAAGGTGTAGTTCATTCGCCAGTGCTTGCCGCCAGATGGCGTAATCAGGAGATAGAGCTGCCCACTATCTCCGAGGCGATAAGCAGATTCGCGCGCCTTCGCCGCTTTGATCTTCCCGTCGTTAAGCACGGCAGTCTCCGATACCATGGATGTCCGAACCGATACCATGGCCTATACCATGGATTTGCATGGACGCCCGCGAACCGGCGCGAACAAGCCCAATACTGATTGGCCGAAATAAGCGCGGAAAATCAACGATGTGTGAACGGGCGCGAACTGGAAAGTTTGCAAAGGTGGCGGAGACGGAGGGATTCGAACCCTCGGTACCGGATTTACCAGTACGACGGTTTAGCAAACCGTTGGTTTCAGCCACTCACCCACGTCTCCGCATGGCCTGTCGCGCTAACGACAGTCTGGCCTAGGCGGGTCGCTATAGCCATGCGCTTCGCGCCCCGCAACGGCAAAGATTGTGCATTTTTCGTGGTGCAGCGCGCATTTCGTCGCCCCGATGATTCGACTTGGCGCAAATTCGACTCGGGTCATCGCCCGTTCATTGCCCGAACGCCAAAGCGAGTCATGATTAACGACGATTTCGCCGTAACGACGCGGTTCGACTTTTGGGGGTCCAATATGCGGAAAACGTTCACCAGCCTCGCCTTGACGGCTTTGGCATCGATCGGCCTCGCGCTGACGCCGCTACCGGCGGCGGCTCAGATGCGCGAGATCGACCCCAGCAATATGCAGATCGATTCCGATCTCGACAATCCCGCTCCGCCCGCAGCGCCCAGCGAGCCGACGACGGAAGAATCGTATGACAGCGACCTTGCGACCGGCGATCAGCAAACGAGCGAAGTCCCGGTCGATAGCGCCGGGGCCAGCATCGATGCCCCGACGACCGCCACCGACGTTTCCGTCGATGATGGTTCGACCTACAAGAAGGACGACCTGATCGGTGCGGCCGAGGGCATATTCGGCAAGGGCGCGCAGGGTTTGGCGGGGATGATCGAAGACATATTGAAAAAGCAGGGCGAACCCAATGCCTATATCGTCGGGCGCGAAGCCGGGGGCGCGCTGGTTCTGGGCGTCCGTTACGGGTCGGGTACGCTTCACCACAAGATTGAGGGTGAATTGCCGGCCTATTGGACGGGCCCCTCGGTCGGCTTCGACGCCGGTGCCAATGCTGGAAACACGTTCGTCCTCGTCTATAATCTTTTCGACAGCGAAGACTTGTACAAGCGCTACCCGGCTGGCGAAGGCGCCGCCTATCTGGTGGGCGGTTTCAACGCGAGCTATCTGCGTCGCGGCGACGTCGTCCTGATCCCGATCCGGGTCGGGGTCGGCGCGCGCCTTGGCGCCAACGTCGGTTACATGAAGTTCCGCAAAAAACAGAATTGGGTACCGTTTTAAGCACACCTGTTTTGCCATCGACCACGGGGACGATAGCCCGCACTCCGGCGGGGGCTTTTTCTGCATAGCGACGAACCGCGCTCCAGATCGGTCCTGACGCAATCCCTTATTACCGAGTGTTAATCCTATCTCCATAAGCTCGGGGAATGGAACGATCGGCTTCCCCTACCCCGATCGAGCCGCGCTTGCGCTTGCGGATTTTTCCGAGCTCTGCGGCTCTGCCGCTGCCGGTGTATCGCGACTTCGTCGCCATGCTGTTCGGCATGTGGCTTCCCATCCTCGGGCTGGGCATCGTGTTCGTCGCGATATGCCTCCTTGTTGGTGCCGCGCTCGATAGCGGCGTCATCCTCCTCTTGGCGGTGGTCGGCGCTTTGACCACCATCCTGCGCCTCGCCACGCTCCGCGCCTATGCCCGTTCGGCTCCCGTCGTCGAATTCGGGCATCTGCGGCGCTGGGAGCGCCGCTACGCGATCGGCAATTATGTGTCCGCCTCGCTTATCGCGCTGCTCAACGTCGTCGCGATCACGGCCCACGATCCCCTGCTGCATTTGATCACGGTCAGCCTCGTCTTCAGCTTCGGCGCGGGGATCGTTTCGCGCACCTCGGTTCGTCCGGCGATTTGCGTCATCAGCCTATTGATCGCAACCGTGCCGACGATCGCCGCTCTGAGCCTGCACGCCCTCGAAACGCACTCCGCCCCCCTGCATGCCGAGCTGTTCGGGATCGAGGCGCTGATCGTCACGATGATTACCGCGCTGAGCCTCCAGACCGTTGCCTACCTCCACCGCACCGCGGTCGAGCACCACACCGCACGCCACGACATGGCCAAGCTCGCACGTACCGACGCGCTCACCGGTCTGTCGAACCGGCTGCTCCTCCGCGAACTATTCCAGCATCATACCGCGACGGCGATGCGCACGAAAAACCAGGTCGCGCTGCACTTCCTCGATCTCGACGGTTTCAAGGCGATCAACGACCGCTACGGCCATCCAGCGGGCGACGCGTTGCTCGAGCAGGTCGCGCGGCGGCTTGAGGATATGGTACGCAGCGACGACGTCGTCTCGCGGTTGGGCGGCGACGAATTCATCGTGCTTCAGGTCGGCCTGCGCGAAGATAGCGAAGCCGAACTGCTCGCGCGCCGGATCATCCGCGAAATCAGCAAGCCCTATCTGGTCGACGGCATTTCGATGTCGATATCGGTCAGCGTCGGGATCGCAACCGCGCCGCGGCTGGGCATCGAACTCGAACGCCTGCTCGCCTGCGCCGACGCCGCGCTATATCGCGCCAAAGCCGGGGGCAAGGCGCGCGCGATCTTCTGTATCGAGGCCGACGCCGCGATGGCCGATCTCGCGGCATAGGAGCGGCGCGTACCGCGCTAATCTCCGTCGAAGGCGATCAGCGTCTCGCAATCGAGGCCCGCGGCCTTCAGCCGCTGCGATCCGCCGAGGTCTGGCAGGTCGATAACGAACAGCGCTGCGGCGACCTCCGCCCCCGCGCTCCGCATCAAGTCGGCCGTCGCGAGGATGGTGCCGCCGGTTGCGAGCAGGTCGTCGACGAGCACCACGCGATGTCCAGGCAACACCGCGCCCTCATGGAGTTCGAGCCGGTCACTGCCATATTCCAGTTCATAATCGACGCCGATGGTCACGCCGGGCAGCTTGCCTGCCTTGCGCACCGGGACGACGCCCAGTCCCATTGCGGTAGCCATAGCGGCACCGAACAGGAAACCCCGTGCTTCGACAGCAACGATGAAGTCGGGCTGGTACGCCGCAGCGCGCGCGCTCAACCGGCGCACGCTCTCGCCGAAACCGGCAGCATCGCCGATCAGAGTCGTGATATCGCGGAACAGGATACCCGGCTTTGGAAAGTCGGGGATGGTGCGGACCAGCGACGCGAGATCGAGGTCCGGTCGAGGCGGAAGGGCGATCATGTCGTCACAATCGCCCTTCCCTCGTTTCTCAATGCTTCTTGTCGGCCCAGATGTTCCGGTACGACAAATAGGTCAGCACCGTGAAGATCAGCAGGAAGCCGAACACCGCATAGCCCACCTGGATGCGCTTGATCAGCTTCGGTTCGGCAGTCCAGACGAGGAACGCGGTGACGTCCTTCGACATCTGGTCGACCGTCGCCTTGGTGCCGTCGGCATAGGTGACCTGACCTTCGGTTAGCGGCGGCGCCATCGCGAGGTTGAGGTTTGCGAAATAGGGGTTGTAGTGCAGCCCCGTGCCCGGTTTCAGATCTGCCGGCAGGTTCGCCGGCGGGTTCTGGAATCCGGTCAGCAGCGAATAGACATAGTCCTTGCCGCCTTCGCGCGCCTTGGTGATCAGCGACAGGTCAGGCGGCAACGCATTGTTGTTCGCGGCGCGCGCAGCGACCTCGTTCGCATAGGGCGACGGGAAATAATCCGACGGCAGGCCGTCGCGCGTCGCCGGCTCACCCGTGTCGGGGTTGATCGACGGGACCTGGAAGCCCTTGGCAAAGGTCTTGATCTGGCCTTCGGTGTAGCCAAGGTCAGCGATGTCGCGGAACGCGACATGGTGCAGGCTGTGGCAGGCCGAGCAGACTTCCTTGTACACCTGCATCCCGCGCTGCAGCTGCGCCTGATCCCAGTGCGGCAGCAAAATGCCGTCGCTGGCCAGCTTCAGATGCTTGGGATGTTTGTGAAACTCGTGCGCGACATTGGGTTCATTGCTGAGCGGCGTCGTGAGGATCGCGAGCACCAGCGCGGTAATGAAACCGAGACCAACGAGAAAACCGAGCGGACGAACCATGGCTGTATCAGCTCCTATTAAAGTCCGGCGCTCAGGCCGTTGCCGAAGCCGACGATGCGTCGGTGGCATGTTTGGCGAGGACCGCTTCGGTAATCGAATTCGGCATCGGAAGCGGGCGTTCGATCCGCGACACGATCGGCAGGATCACCAGGAAGTGAGCGAAGTAATAGATCGCGCCCAGCTGGCTGAGGATGACCCACGGCTGTTCGGCCGGCTGCATGCCGCACCAGCCGAGGAGCAACACGTCGGCGACGAGGATCCAAAAGAAGATCCGGTACAGCGGACGATAGTTCGACGACTTGATCGGCGAGCTGTCGAGCCAGGGCAGGAAGAACAGCAGCGCGATCGAAGCGAACATCGCGATGACGCCCCACAGCTTCGCGTCGATCCACAGGAAGTTGAAGGTGAAAGCCTTCAGGATCGCGTAGAAGGGCAGGAAATACCATTCGGGAACGATATGCGCCGGGGTCGAAAGCGAGTTCGCCGGGATATAGTTGTCGGCGTGACCAAGCGTGTTCGGGCTGAAGAACGTCAGCGCGACGAAGATCAGCAGGAAAACGCCAACACCGAAGCCGTCTTTCGCGGTGTAATAGGGGTGGAACGGGACGGTGTCCTGCTCGTCCTTCACCTCGATACCCGTCGGGTTCGACGAACCCGGGATATGCAGCGCCCAGATGTGCAGGATGATGACACCCAAGATCACGAACGGCAGCAGGTAATGCAGCGAGAAGAAGCGGTTGAGCGTGGCATTGTCGGGAACGAAGCCGCCGAGCAGCCACTCGCGCACCGGTTCGCCAACGACGGGTATCGCCGAGAAGAAGCCGGTGATCACCTGCGCGCCCCAGAAGCTCATCTGGCCCCACGGCAACACATAGCCCATGAAGGCGGTCGCCATCATGAGGAGGAAGATCACGACGCCAAGCAGCCACACCATTTCGCGCGGCGCCTTGTACGAACCGTAATAAAGGCCGCGGAAGATGTGCAGATACACGACGATGAAGAACATGCTGGCGCCGTTCATGTGCGCGTAGCGGATGAACCAGCCGGCGTTCACGTCGCGCATGATATGCTCGACCGAGTTGAACGCGACGCCGGCATTCGCCGCATAGTGCATTGCGAGCACGATACCGGTGATGATCTGAATCATCAGCGCGGCGCCGGCGAGGACGCCGAAGTTCCAGAAATAATTGAGGTTGCGCGGAACCGGATAGCCGGGACCGGTGGCGTTATAGACGAGGCGCGGAATCGGCAGCTTCTCGTCCATCCACTTCATCAACGGATGCTGGGGTTCATAGGGTTTGGCCCAGGGAAAGCTCATCTTATCTCGCTCCTCAGCCGATCGTCACGACGGTGTCGCTGGTGAATTCATAGGGCGGCACAACCAGATTCTTGGGTGCCGGGCCCTTACGGATGCGCGCCGCAGTGTCGTAGTGCGAACCGTGGCACGGGCAGAAATAACCGCCGAAATCGCCCTTGTTCTCGCCCTCGGCGGCACCGAGCGGCACGCAGCCGAGGTGGGTGCAGACGCCAAGCGTGATCAGCCAGTTTTCCTTGCCGGGCTTGGTGCGCTGGTCGATCGTTTCGGGATCGCGCAGGTCGCCGAGGGGAACCGCCTTGGCTTCGGCAATTTCCTTGGCGACAAGGTTGCGCACGAACACCGGCTGCTTGCGCCAGCTGGTCTTGATTGCCTGCCCCGGCTGGATCGCCGAAATGTCGATTTCGGTCGTCGACAGTGCGAGCACGTCGGCCGACGGGTTCATCTGGTTAAGCAGCGGCAGCACGACCGCAACCGCACCGACACCAGCGAAACTCACCGCCGCAATATTGATGAAATCCCGGCGGCGTACGCCATCCTCGATACCGGCGTTGAGTTCAGATTCACTGGCCATTCGACTGCCCTTGCATGGGTGAACTACAAAAGTTCTCGAAGGATTGGCCGCCCCTGTTGCACGCGCACGAAGGCGCACAACCCGGCGGCCCCTCCGGGAATTGCGGGCCTGATAGCCGCACAGTCCGGGCTTGCCAACAGGCAATTTCCGCAGCGCGCACCGCATCGGGCCTCAATGCCGTAACCACTCGATTCCAGCGCCGACCGCAGCTATGGGCTGGGAATGGAAATCGCCATGTTTCAGCCGGATATCGCGGGCAATGTCGGCACGACCTTGCGCACCGCAGCCTGTTTCGGCGTGCTGGCGCATATCATCGAACCGTGCGGTTTTCCCTTTTCGGATGGCGCGCTGAAGCGTGCCGGAATGGATTATGCGACGCGGGCGAATGTGCGCCGGCATGCCGACTGGGACGGCTTTTTCGAATGGAGCGCCGATGCCGGGCGGCGCGTCGTGCTGCTAACGACGGCAGGCGCGACACCCCTGCCCGCCTTTGAATTTGCATGGGGCGACATCCTGTTGCTCGGTGCCGAATCTTCGGGCGTGCCGCCCCATGTTCATGACGCGGCCGCGGCTCGGGTCGCGATTCCGATGCGTTCGGGCTTTCGCTCCTTGAATGTCGCGGTTGCGGCTGGCATCGCGCTCGCCGAAGCACTCAGGCAAACGAAAGGTTTTCCGGAATGATCTCGCTCGATCCGCAGCAACAGGCTGCACGCGACTGGTTCGAATCGCTTCGCGACCGAATTTGCGCCGAATTTGAGGCGATCGAGGCCGAAGTCGGCAGCGACGCCCGCTTTGCCTATACGCCGTGGGATCGCGAGGCTGAAGGGGTCGACCCCGGGGACGGAGGCGGCGGCGTGCGCGGTGTGATGACCGGTAAGGTTTTCGAGAAGGTTGGGGTCAATGTTTCGACCGTCGGCGGCCAGTTCGCACCCGATTTTGCCGCATCGATCCACGGAGCCGGCGAGGATCCGAGCTTTTTCGCGACGGGAATTAGCCTGGTTGCCCATATGGCAAACCCGCATGTTCCGGCGGTGCATATGAACACGCGCTTCCTCGCGACGACAAAGCGGTGGTTCGGCGGCGGCGCCGACCTGAACCCGCCGATTCCGTACAAGGAAGACACCGACGCTTTTCACGCGCGGCTGCGCGCGGCCTGCGCACCCTTTGGCCCCGACGTCTATGAACGCTATGCCAAATGGGCCGACGACTATTTCTATATCCCGCATCGCGGCGTACATCGGGGCGTCGGCGGGATTTTCTACGACCATCTCGAATGCGGGGACGATGCCGGGTTCAACCGCAATTTCCAGCTGACGCAAGCGGTGGGGGAGGCGTTTCTCGATATTTTCCCGCAGATCGTGCGCCGCCGCATGGGCCTGCCCTTCACCGAAGCCGAGCGCGAGGAACAGCTGGTCTGGCGCGGCCGCTATGCCGAGTTCAACCTTGTTTACGACCGCGGCACATTGTTCGGGCTCAAGACCGGCGGCAATATCGACGCGATCCTGATGAGCCTGCCGCCGCTGGCGAAATGGAGCTGACGCAGTAAAAAGGGCGCCCCTGACAGCAAGGGCGCCCAAATTAACGAGATCGACGAACCTATCAGGCGAAAACGTCGGATTTGCTACCTTCGCCCAGCGCCCGATAGATGCCGGCGGGCACCCCGACCTGAAGATAGGCCATCGGAATACTGAGCAGCAGCGCACCGATAAGGATCGCGACAATCGATCCGCCGCCGGGCATACCGCCGCCCGCGAACATCGACACACCTACGATCATCCCGAGGATCAGGAACACGACGAAAAGCGCGATGCCGAGCAGGATGAAATAGCCGAAAATCTTCCATTGCGATGCGGCGGTCATCTTCCATGATTCGCCGAGCCCGGTCAGCACGTTGAACGTCCGCTGGTCCGCCATCACCGGCCCGGTGCAGCAGAAACGCGCGGCGAGCCAGATCAGGAACAGGAAGAATAGCAGCATAAGCAGCAGCATGATCGCGCTGGTCCCCGCGCCGGGTTGCCCGCCCATCGCCAGTGGCGCCAGCGCGCTGCCGAAGACGACAAAGCCGATCAGCACGAGCACCAATACAACCGCGATCATCAGCAGCAGCGTCGGAAGCGCGGCGATAAAGCCGAAGCCGAGAGCCGAGCCCAAAGTTTCACTGCCGTTCGAGAGCCCCATGCGCCACGACGCAAAATAGCTCCCCGTCTGAAGAACATAATTGATCAGGCTGGTAAGGATCGCGAGCCCGCCCATCGCCGCCATCCCCCCGGCCGCGAGGCTCATCGGATCCGCCATCATCGCCCCCCCGCCCAGCGCAAACTGAATAACGAGCGGCGCGACGATGCCGACGCCGATGAGAGCGATGGCGTGATTGGCGCCCTGCCCCGCAAAAAAACTGGTCGCATAGGACCAGGCTTGGCCGATACTAAACCGATTCATTCCTTTTCTCCCCCTGAACGATGCCATCGATATGCGACCCGGATCACGCGAACACCCCACCCTCAGCACGAATGGTCAATTGGCGATAGATCGAAGCGATCACCGCAGTGTTGAGCAGTCCGAAGGCCGCCGACACCGCCGAGTTGATCGCGCTGCCGACCAGGTGCCCGAACGAGCCCTGCGTGCCGAACACGCTCGTGATGCCGCCGGTGATCGCCGAAACGACGAGCAGGACGACCATGAACAGGACAACGAACAGCGCAATCCGCCAGCCGTTGCCCTGCGTCAGTCGCCAGCTGCCGTGCAACGCCGCGACCGGGTTCTTGAGTTCGCGGTCGGCGAGCAACGGATAAACCGCCGCAAATCGGCCGATAAGATAGATCATCGGAATAATCAGCAACAGGAAGGCCAGACCAAAAAGGATCGATTGGATCACGAATATCCCAATCAAGGTCGGTATCATCAATATCGCGAAAGTCAGCGCTTCCCCCACGCTGGTACCGGCGCGGGCCAGCCACAATCGCAAAATCGCCACCGAACCGAGGGTCGAAGCGACCGCCACGAACAGCAACCATGGCAGCTGCTGCCGCATATCGGCGATCAGCAACGTCAAGAGCTGGTCGGGCGTGGTATCGTTGGGCGGGGTCAAGGGAACGGGACCAAGCAGCGCCAACGCCATTCCGGGCAGAAAGAGGAAGATGCCCGCGAGGATGCTGGTCAGGGGCAAATGCGCCTTCACGAGCGCCATCGCATCGTCCCAAGCCGCACCCATGTCGAATTTTGCCATTGATACCCCGTCACTTTTTCAATTCCCGGTCGGGATGAAAGTGACGATCTTCGGCGCCGATGTCCAGCCCCGTCGCCAATCGCCCGCCGCCCCCTTGCATCGGGCCTGGCGACGGGCCAGATAGCCGGCGAAATGGATGCCCTTCCCCTACCCGAATGGACGATCGCCTCCGGGCTGACAGACTATGCAGCCGCGCTTGCCGACATGGAGGCACGCGCCGCTGCGATTCATGCCGGTGAAGCAAGGGAGCGCATCTGGCTACTCGAACATCCCCCGCTCTATACCGCCGGAACCAGCGCCGATCCCGCGGAGCTGCTCGATCCGCGTTTTCCGGTTTACGATGCCGGTCGCGGCGGACGCTATACCTATCACGGGCCGGGTCAGCGCGTCGGGTATGTCCAACTTGACCTCACAAAGCGCGGGCGCGACGTCCGCGCCTATGTCTCGGAGTTAGAGGGCTGGGTGATCGATGCGCTTGCGCTGTTCGGTGTCGCGGCGCGTCGCGCCGATGGCCGGATCGGCATCTGGACCGACGACGAGAATGGCCGTGAAGCGAAGATCGGCGCGATCGGGGTGCGCGTGAAGCGCTGGGTGACGATGCACGGCTTTTCGTTGAACGTCACGCCCAACCTCGCGCACTTTGGCGGCATCGTGCCATGCGGCATCGCTGAATTTCCTGTCACCAGCCTCGCCGCGCTCGGCAAGCCCGCGACCTTCGCCGATGTCGATACGGCGCTTGCCCGCACCCTGCCGGCCTTTCTCGACAAGCTCGGGCCAACCGACTAATATCCTGCTATGAACCGCATCATTCTCACCGCGCTTCCGATACTCGCCCTTGCCGCCTGCGGCGGCGGCGACAGCACGGGCAAATCGACGACCAAGCTCGACGCGGTAGAGGTCCAGCCTGGATCGATCAGCGATTCGATGATCATCCTCGACGATGTCGCGGGCGACGGTACCGCGGTCGACAACAGCGTTCCCGACGACGGCACGAAAAAGGATGCCGCCAAGGCGGACGATGAAAGCGCCGAAGAGGATGCGGCGGAAGGCGATGATGAAACGGCCAATCCTGACGCCGTTCCCGCTCCCGAAGCAAAAAAATCGCTCAGCGCCGAGACGGCGACCAAAAAAGGCGAATAATCAAAGCCTCAACGCAGGCCAAGATTCTTGTGCGTCTGGAGCGAGAGGCGCCAGCGCGGGTCGGCCATCACCAGATCGATGCACGCTTGTACATTGGCGGCGGCGTTCGGATCATCGAGCGGCTGCAAGAGCAATTGGCCGAAATCGAGGCCGGCGAGTTGCTCGACATCGCTGCCCGGCTGCGGCCAGACGAGCTTGAGTTCGTCGCCGCTAGTCTGCACCAGTTCGCTGCCAGCCTTCGGGCTGACGCAGATCCAATCGATACTGCGCGGGATCGGAAACGTACCGTTGCTTTCGATAGCGATGCTGAAGCCGCGCTCGTGAAGCGCGTCGATCAGCGCCGTGTCGACCTGCAGCATCGGCTCGCCGCCGGTCAGCACGACATAGCGGTCTTCAGCACCCTCGCCCCAGCTTTCGGCGATGATATCGGCAAGCGCCACCGCGCTCCTATATTTGCCGCCGAGCGTCCCGTCGGTACCGACGAAATCGGTGTCGCAAAATTGGCAGATCGCTTTTGCGCGATCCTTCTCACGCCCCGTCCACAGATTGCAGCCAGCGAAACGGCAAAAGACCGCGCGGCGCCCCGCCTGCGCGCCCTCGCCCTGCAAGGTCAGGAAAATTTCTTTGACCGCGTAAGCCATCGGTCAGGCGTATCGCGTCGGATCGGCGAGTCCCGCATCGGCGAAACCCTTGCTGCGCAGACGGCAACTGTCGCATTCGCCGCAGTGCAAGCCGTCGGGGGTCGGGTCGTAGCACGACCAGCTCATGCCCGCATCCATGCCGAGCCGCGCTGCCTCGGCCGCGATATCGGCCTTGGTCATATTCTGGAGCGGCGCGTGGATGCGGAACGCCACGCCCTGGTCGCCGTCGCGCGTCGCGAGCGCCGCCAGCTTCTCGAACCCATGAATGAATTCGGGACGGCAGTCGGGATAGCCCGAATAGTCGAGCGCGTTGACGCCGATCACAATGTCCTGCGCTTGGCGCGCCTCGGCGAGGCCGAGCGTCAACGACAGGAAGATGAGGTTGCGCGCCGGGACATAGGTGACGGGAATATCGTTGCCGACGCCATCCTTCGGCACGTCGATATCGGCGGTCAGCGCCGACCCGCCGAAGCGGCGCAAGTCGAGCGGCAGCACGATGTGTTCGGCGGCGCCCACATAAGCGGCGATCCGCGCGGCGGACTCCAGTTCGACGCGGTGGCGCTGGTTATAATCAATCGTGAGCGCGACAACGCGCGCACCAGCTTCACGCGCGAGGCCCGCGCAGACCATCGAGTCGAGTCCGCCCGACAGGAGGACGATCACCGTTTTTCCGGAAACTTGCTGCATGTGCGCCAGATAGGCCTGTGCCGCAGAGCGTGCAAGGGCTGCGCGGCACCAAAAGAAACGGGCCGCGCGACGCTGTCCCACGGCCCAGTTCGGCATGAAAGCCGTTAGGGAGAAGACACACAACAGTATGTCATGCCCCGGACTAGCCCGATATGGTTAACAAGCCGTTAGCGGCTGCCGAATTTCAGCAAGCGCCGGCTCGGCGCGCCTCGATCGCCTGCGAGAAGGGCTTGCCGTCGGCGATCCCCTGCGTGTCGATCTGAACAAGCCGGTTCGTCTCGCTGCGAATGGTGGTGCGCCCGTGCCCAGCGCCAGGGCAGGTGTAATGCACCGTCACCGACTGCGGCGTATCTTCGATGATATAGCGCGAGCATGTCGCGCGCGGGTGGTGGATCTGTATCATCCGCCGCGCGTCGCCGACGCAGATCGTCTGCAGGACGGCGCTCTGGCCGCGCTCGCGAAGCTGCCAGCTTCCCTTTTCGAGCCGGTCGAGCATCGCCAGCGACGGCGCCTGTGCGGGCACCGCCGTCGCGCCCGCGAGCGCGCCCGCCGCCACGAAGCATCGAAACAAGGGAGAGAAGATCGCCATTTTCACCTATCCATTGGCTGCCCGCAAGCGGGCTGAATTTGCGACCCCATTGTCCTTGAGGTAGCAAGCCAAAGACCAAATTTCAACCGATTGGCGCCAGATCGCGTCGCTTCGTCGCGTGCCCGTCAATGGTCGTGCGTTGAAATTTCGTTCAGCGGGATAGGAAAGAAGCGCGAACAAAAGGCGCAATCGACGACAATATTCCCTGCCTCGTCCGCCATTTCGGCGCGTTCGCTCTCGGGGAACTGCGCCAGCACTCCCGCGAAATAGCCCGTGCTGCACCGGCAACCGCGCGAGACCGCAATGCCGGGCTCGACCCGAACCTCGTCTTCGTGGAACAGGCGCCACGCCAGCGTTTCGAGCGAGGTGGCGGGATCGGTCAGTTCCTCGGCCTTCAGCGTGGTCGCGATCGTCTTCGCATGTTCCCACTCAGGATTGTTGTGGCGTACATGCAGCCGGTCGCGGCCCACTTCGCCTTCGGGCAGATGCTGGAGCAGCAGCCCGCCGGCAAGGCAGCCAGCCTCCGGATCGTGGCGGGCGGCAAGCTTGATCAGGCTCGAAATCTGCTCGGACTGCTCGAAATAATGTTCGGCAGCCTCGCCGATCGACGCGCCTTCGAGTGGGACGATGCCCTGATAGCGCTCGCCGGTCGTCGCCTGGTCGAAGGTGATCGCAAGGAAACCTTCCCCAAACAGCGCGAACAAGGTCGGATCGGCGCCGACCTCGGCCAGCCGCTCAGCGTCGAATTTCAGATAGCCGCGCAGTTCGCCCCCGCGATAATCACAGACGAGCAGTTCGACAGGACCGCCGCCGGTCTGGGCCTGCAGCGTCATCTGGCCGCTCTCGTCCTTCAGCGTCGAGCCGAGCAGGACAGTGAGGACAAGCGCTTCGGCCAATAGCTTTTCCGCGACCGGCGGATAATTATGCGCCCCGATGATCGTCCGCAGCGTCGGGCCCAATCGCACCAGCCGTCCGCGCACATGGCGTTCGGCGATGGTGAACAGCAGGGGCTGGTCGAACCAGGTTTCGATGATGTCGCTCACGGTTTCGAACTCACAATTTACCGAGCGCCCAGAGCAGGATCGATTTCTGCGCATGGACGCGATTTTCGGCCTCGTCCCACACCCGGGACTGTGGACCGTCTATTACGGCATCGACGACCTCGTCACCGCGATGTGCGGGCAGGCAATGAAGGAATATCGCATCGTGCTTGGCACACGTGATCAGCCGCTCGTCGACTTGGTAGGGTGCCATCGCCGCGATTTTGTTATGCGCATGATCCTGCCCCATTGACACCCAAGTATCGGTTACGACTAGGTCTGCGCCCGCCACGGCTTCGCGTGCATCGCGCACGATGTCGATGCGCGATCCCTCGGCGCGCGCGGCGTCGACGAAGCCGGCATCGGGCTCATAGCCCTGCGGCACGCCCACGCGGACGTGGAAGCCGAACAGGCCCGCCGCCTCGACCAGCGATGCGAGGACATTATTGCCGTCGCCGAGCCACGCCAACTCGAGCCCCGGCAACGCCTTGCCGCTTTCGACCACGGTCAATAGGTCAGCGACGATCTGGCACGGATGCGACAGGTCGGTGAGGCCGTTGATTACGGGGACGCTTGCATATTCGGCCAGTTCCTCGGCCTTCGCATGGTCGTCGGTTCGGATCATGATCGCATCGGCATAACGCGACAGCACGCGCGCCGTGTCGGCGATCGTTTCGCCGCGACCGAGCTGTGTCGTGCCGGCGTCGAGGATCATTGGCACGCCGCCCAGCTGGCGGATCGCGATATCGAACGAGGCGCGCGTGCGCGTCGAATTCTTCTCGAACACCATCGCAAGCACATGATCGGCAAGCGGCTTATCGGCATCGGGTTTCGCTTTCGGCCAGCCCGCGCGCGCTGTCTTGCGGTCGATCGCATCGGCGAGCATCGCGGCGACCGCATCCCCGCCCGCGTCGGACAGGTTCAGGAAGCGCCGTATCATGCTTCGGGCGGCGTGTAGCTCGCCGCGCCTGCCGAGAGTTTCTCGATGAACTCGGCGATATGGCTGTCATCGATGTTGAGCGGCGGCAGCACGCGCACGACATTCTCGCCCGCCGCGACGGTGAGCAGCCCGTGATTGTCGCGCAGGTGCGCGACGAAAGCGCGGCTGTCCGAATTAAGCTTGAGCCCGAGCATCAGGCCGACGCCGCGCACGCTGTCGAACAGCTGGTCGTGGTTCGGGATGAGCTGTTCGAGCGCCCCGCGCAGGCGCTCGCCGGTCGCTTTGACCTGATCGAGGAACCCTTCTTCGAGCACGACGTCGAGCACCGCCTGCCCGGCGGCGCAAGCGAGCGGGTTCCCGCCATAGGTCGAGCCATGGGTGCCGATCACCATGCCGCGTGCGGCCTTTTCGGTTGCAAGGCAAGCCCCCATCGGGAAGCCGCCGCCGATGCCCTTTGCACTCGCCATGATGTCGGGAGTCACGCCGAAATGCTCATAGGCATAAAGATGTCCGGTGCGCGCGACGCCGCACTGGACTTCGTCGAACACGAGCATCAGGTCGCGCTTGTCGCAGATATCGCGCAGCGCCTGCAGGAAGGGCTGCGAAGCCGGGCGGATACCGCCCTCGCCCTGGATCGGTTCGACAAGGAAGCCGGCGGTATTGTCGTCGACCAGATCCAGCGCGGCGTTGATGTCGTCAAAGGGCGCATAGGCAAAGCCTGGAAGCAGCGGGTCGAAACCCTTGCGCAGCTTTTCCTGGTTGGTCGCCGAGATCGTGCCGAGCGTTCGGCCGTGGAAGGCGTTGTTGAATGTGATCAGCGTGTGCTTTTCGGCGTTGCCCGCGCTCGAATGATAGGCGCGCGCGGTCTTTATCGAACATTCGACGGCCTCGGCGCCCGAGTTGGTGAGGAACACCGTATCGGCGAACGTATGTTCGACAAGCCGCGCGGCATAGGCTTCGCCCTGCGGGCTGCCATAAAGGTTCGACACGTGCATCAGCGTCGCGGCCTGATCCTGGATCGCCTTCGTCAGGTGTGGGTGGCCGTGACCGAGCAGATTGACCGCGATGCCGCTTGCGAAGTCGAGATAGCGCTCGCCTCGATCGCCGATCAGATAGGCGCCCTCGCCGCGAACCGGACGCACACCGCACCGGGGATATACGGGCATCAGCGGCGTGATCGTCATGGCAGGCACCTTTCAGTCAAAAGTAAAAAGGCGACCCCAAAACGGGCCGCCCTTGATCGGGCCGCCCCTATACTGCCCCTGCCGGAGCCGCGTCAACATGGGGCGCCGGCGCGACGCAACCAAGCGGGCGGCACCGCGTTCGCAGCGATGATGTATCGCGCCTGTTTTCTTCCTTTATTGCTGGCCCTTGGCGCCTGCGACGCATTACCACGCGACGCGGCTGGAACGACCGAGCGGATCTCGCGCGAGCATGCGATGCGCGTGGCGGTGCTGCCCGGGACGCCGGATGCCGCGCCTGCCCTCGCCCTGCTCGACGCCTATGCGACCAAACATCGCGCACGCCTGATGCTCGTTGACGCGCACGGCGAGCATGCAGCACGTCAGCTTGAGGACGGCCGCATAGACGCGCTTATTGGCCATTTTTCGAAAGTGTCGCCATGGATGGCGGACATTTCGCTGTCGAAAGCGGTGGCCCATCCCGAGCCCGATGACAGCCAGCAGCCGGTGCTGCGCATCGCGCGGCGGAATGGCGAGAACGCCCTGATCCTTGCGACCGACCGGGCGGTCGCGGCGGCGGCACGATGAGCCTCCATGGCGGCATTCCCCGCGCGATCGCGGCCGACGTGCGGCACGGCGAACGGCTTGAATATTGGACGCTCGGCTGGATGGCGAGTGTGGTGCTGGTGATGTGGCTCGTGATGGGGGCGAGCCAGGCGATGAAAGCGGCGGTAATCGAGGACTTGCTGAGTCTCGTTCCGGCATTCGTCTTCCTGCTGTCCGTGCATTGGGAACGGCGCGGACCAAACACGCGCTTTCCCTTCGGCTATCGCCGTGCGAACAGCCTTGCCTTTCTGGTCGCTGCGACCGCGCTGCTCTCGGTCGGCGGCTTTCTTGCCTATGAGAGCGTGTCGACGCTGATCCGGCAGGAGCATCCGACCGTCGGCGGGATCACGCTGTTCGGCCAGACGATCTGGCTCGGCTGGCTGATGATCGCGGCGCTTGCTTATTCGGTTGTACCGCCGATCATCCTCGGCCGGATGAAGCAACCGGTCGCCGAACGCATCAAGGACAAGGTGCTGCATACCGACGCGCTGATGCAGAAAGCCGACTGGCAGACGGGGCTTGCCGGTATCGCGGGAATTATCGGAATCGGAATCGGCTGGTGGTGGGCCGACGCGACCGCCGCGCTATTCATTTCCCTGTCGATTATCAAGGATGCGATCGGCGCGCTGCAACAGGCGGTTGCCGAGCTGCTCGACGGCACACCCCGCGCGCTCGATTCCAACGCGCTTTCCGACGATGCAAAGCAACTGAAAGCCACGCTGAAAGCACGGTTCGGCGATGTCGAAATACGGCTTCGCGAAACGGGGCGCTATATCGCCGCCGAAGCCGACTGCGCGCCGCCGGCGGCGATTCCCACGGCAGCGGAATTAATGGGCGACGATCTTGCCTGGCGCCTCGCGAGCCTGAGCTTTCGTCCTGAACCGGTCAAGGCGAACCCCTAAAGCGTCTTTGCCGCGTCCATCGCAAGCGCGACCGAATGCTTGCGCGCATCATGGTCGTACATCGACGAGGCGACAATGATCTCGTCGACGCCGGTTCGCGCCTGAAATGCCTTGAGACCTGCCGCGACATCGTCGACTGTCCCGACCGCCGAGCATTGCAGCACGTGGTCGAGAATCGCGCGCGCGTTGGGCGGAAGGCTGTCCTTATAGCCCGCTAGCGGCGGCTTCATCTTCCCGGGATTGCCGGTGCGTAAAGCGACGAACGCCTGCTGCTGCGACGAGGCAAGCAGTTCGGCCTCTTCGCGCGTGTCGGCTGCGAAGACGTTGAACGCCGCCGCGGCGTAGGGTTCGGACAATTGCTCCGACGGCTTGAATTGTCGGCGATAGATGTCGAGCGCCTCGTCGAGCGCGTCAGGCGCGAAATGGCTGGCGAAGGCATAGGGCAAGCCCAGCATCGCCGCGAGCCGCGCGCCGAACAGGCTCGACCCCAAAATCCACAGCGGGACATTTGTGCCCTCGCCCGGCACCGCGCGGATGCCCAGCCGGTCGTCGCCGGCAAGGAAGGCCTGCAATTCGACGACATCCTGCGGGAATTGCCGCTCGTCGCTCGCGAGGTTGCGGCGGAGCGCGCGCGCGACGACGCCGTCCGACCCCGGCGCGCGGCCAAGCCCCAGATCGACGCGGCCGGGGAACAATGCTTCCAATGTGCCGAACTGCTCGGCGATCACCATCGGGGCGTGGTTCGGCAGCATGATGCCGCCCGCGCCGATACGGATGCTTTGCGTGGCGTGACCAAGGTGCGCGAGCACGACCGACGTTGCGGCGCTGGCGATCCCCGCCATCCCGTGATGCTCGGCCACCCAGTAGCGTTTGTAGCCGAGCGCCTCGGCGTGCCTTGCTAGATCGGCTGCGTTGGCGAGCGACTGGGCGATCGTGCCGGTGTCGGTGACGGGCACGAGGTCGAGGAAAGAGAGTTTTGGCATGAAACTTATATGCGGCCGCGAGGACGATGGTTCAAGCTCAGCGCTTCGCGGGCGGCGCGAAGAAAAACTATGCCCGCTCGTCCTTGGGCGAATCCATCAGCACATAGGTGGTGATCGAATGCACCTGCGGCAGCACGCCCAGCACCTCGGTGTGGAAATGCTTGTAGCTCGCCAGATCCGCCGTTTCCACGCGCAGCAGATATTCGATTGTGCCGGTGATATTATGGCATTCGCGCACCTCGGGCGCGTCGGCCACCGCCGCTTCGAAATCGGCCTGCGACTTCTTGGTGTGCGACGACAGCCCGACGGTCACATAGGCGATGAAGGTCAGCCCGAGCTTCGCCGGGTCGATCACCGCGCGATAACCCTTGATCACCCCGCTGCGTTCGAACTCCTGCACGCGGCGCAGGCAGGCAGATGGGGAGAGGCCGACGCGATCGGCGAGTTCGAGGTTCGAGATTCGCCCGTCGTGCGACAATTCCTGCAATATCTTGCGGCCGATAGCGTCGATCTTGATCATAGATTGCATAATTTAGCCGAATGCGGCCCATCTTTGCAATCCGCCGCGCATCGAAACGCATTATGTTGCGCGAATGAACCAGACCACCCTCGCCGCGCTCTCCGCTTTCGCGCTCGTCTCGTCGGTCACGCCGGGGCCGAACAATATGATGCTGATGGCATCCGGCGCCAATTTCGGCCTGCGCCGGACGGTTCCGCATGCCCTGGGCGTCGGCATCGGTTTCACGCTGATGATCGTCCTCGTCGGCGTCGGGCTGATGGGGCTGTTCGACCTGTTCCCTATGCTGAATATCATATTGAAGGTGGTGAGCGTTGCTTATCTCCTCTGGCTTGCTTGGAAGATTGCGAACGCCGCCGCGCCCGACACGACCGGCAGCGCGCGCGGCAAGCCGATGAGCTTTTTCCAGGCTGTGCTGTTTCAGTGGGTCAACCCGAAGGCCTGGTCGATGGCGCTCACCGCGATCGCGCTCTACGCACCCGATCGAAATTTCGCCGCGGTGCTGCTCGTCGCGGTGATCTTCGGCATCATCAACCTGCCCTCGACCAGCCTGTGGGCGGTGATGGGCGTGTCGCTGCGCGGCTGGCTGTCGAGCCCGGCACGGCTCAGGGCGTTCAACTGGACGATGGCGGCGCTGCTCGTCGGATCGCTCGCGCTGCTGATCTGATTGCAAGGTTTCATCGCGCAACCTAAAGACGGGCTCCCCTCCCCCTGACCGGAGAACGAGCCATGCAAAGCCGCCGCCTCGGAAAAAGCGCCATCCACGTCTCCGACATCTGCATGGGGACGATGACATTCGGCAGCCAGACCGACGAGGCCGAGGCGTTCCGCATCCTCGACCGCTGTTTCGACGAAGGAATCAATTTCTACGACACCGCCGAAGGCTATCCGGTGCCGCCCGATATCAAATGGGTCGGCCGCACCGAGGAGATCGTCGGGCGCTGGATGAAGACCAAGCCGCGCGACGCGATCATCATGGCGACCAAGGTGTCGGGGCCGAGCCACGTCTGGTTCAAGTCGCCGTGCCGCAACGGCATGACCGCGCTCGACCGCAAGAACATCATGCAAGCTATCGACGATAGCCTGACGCGGCTGCAGACCGACTATGTCGATCTCTACCAGACGCACTGGCCCGACCATGACGCGCCCTATGACGAGATGATGGACGCGCTCGACGAACTCGTCCGTGTCGGCAAGGTCCGCATCCTCGGCTGCTCGAACGAAACGAGCTGGGGACTGATGAAATCGCTCGCGGCGTCGGAGAGACTGGGCGGTGCGCGCTATCACACGATCCAGAACAATTTCAGCCTCAATAACCGCCGCTTCGAAGACGAATTGGCGCAGGTGTGCCGGCAGGAAGGCGTCAGCCTGATCCCTTACTCGCCGCTCGCCGGCGGCGTGCTTTCGGGCAAATATCAGGGCGGTGCGACCCCCGACGGCGCGCGCTTCTCGCGCTACCTCCAGATGGAAGGGCGCCAGGCGGCAATGGGTCGCCGCTTCGTCAACGAAAAGAGCCTTGCCGCGACCGAACGCTATATCAAGATCGCCGAAGAGGCCGGGCTGCATCCGGTAACGATGGCGACCGCCTGGTCGAAACAGCACGACTTCGTCGCGTCGACGATCGTCGGGGTCAGCGCCTATGATCAGGTCGATCCGATCCTCGATGCGATGGAACTGGTGCTTTCGGACAATGTGATGAAGGCGCTGCACAAGGTCAGCAAGGACATCCTCTACCCGATGGGATGACCGCTCGGCCATTGGAGGATCAACGCATCGCCGACCCGCAGCGAACGCCACGCCCGCGACAGCCGATCGAAATCGGCAAACACACGCGATTGCTCGGCATCGATCCGCGCGCGCTCGTCGGCGAGGAGCGAGGAGCGTTTCCGTTCCACCTCGCCAAGCGCCGCGCGCTGTGCCCCGCTGTCGGGGCGCGTGCTGCTGCGCCAGCCGATATCGAAGACGAAGGCGGCGAGTTCGGACAATTCGCCCTCGCGGCCCTGCGCCTTGATCAGCTTCGCGCCCTTTGCGACCTGTTTGCGCGCCGCGTGCTGGCGTTCCTTCGCCGACCGTGCGCCGTCCGCTTCTACATGGAAGGAACCCGCGTCGCCGCCCGCCGCAATCTGGCCGAACACGCCGGTTTGGAGCCCCATCGCCGCCTCGACAACGAAATGCACCATGTCGTGCGGGAGATCGGGATCGAAGCCCGGTGCGGGGTCCATCACCAATGCCGGTAGCCCGGCGCGTTCGATGCGAATGCTGTAGCGGCGTTCGCCCGACCGGATGAAATGGACTTTCATGGCCCCCGCCTATAGGCTCTGCGGCGCTTCCACTAAAAGGATTTGCGATGACTGCTGCCCGCCGCCAGCGCGTCTATGCGAGCTATGCCGCGAGCGGCGGCGCGCACGCGCACTAACCAAGGGCGCCGCGCATCAGGCCAGCTCGGCCTTGAACAGCTCGAGCATTCGCCCCCACGCCTTTTCGGCCGCCGTTTCGTTGTAGGCGCGGCCGTCGGGCGGGCACCAGCCGTGCATCGCGCCGGCATAGACCTCGACCTCGTGCCAGTGCGGCGACGGTGCGAGGGCTTCCTTCAGCAAAACCTTCTCGTTTGGGGCTTCCTTGTCGTCATTGTCGGCGATCGCGAAGAGATAGCCGGCATTGGTGTCACCGATCAGCAGGTGCGGGCTGTCGGGCTTGTCGGTCGCGACGCCACCGCCATGGAAGCTCGCCGCCGCGCCGACGCGGTTCGGATCCAGCGCTGCGGTGTAGATCGTCATCGCGCCGCCCATGCAATAGCCGGTGGTGCCGATCCGGCGCTTGGTATCGACCTCTTTCTGCTCGTCGAGGAAAGCGAGGTGCGCTTTGGCGTCGGTTTCGACGATCGGGCGGGTAAGTTGCTTCAGATAGCCGAACAGCTTCTGACGAACCGCGTCGTTACTCCAGTCGTTCGCCGCGTCGACGACGGGCGATTTCTGCCAGCGGTAGAAGGGATTGACCGTCAGCACCGCATAGCCCTCGCCCGCCAGTCGGTCGGCCATCTGGCGAAAGGCGGGACGCAGCCCGCGAATGTCGGGCCACACCAGCACGCCAGGATGCTTGCCCTCGGCGGGCGCGACGAAATAGGCGTCGCATGTGCCGTCGTCGGTCTTGATCGCGACGTCGCGCCCCTTCACGGGCTTACCCGCCATCGCGCGCGCCGGCAGCGCCGCGATCAACGCGCCGGCGCCCGCCAGCGCGGCAAAGCTGCGCCGCGCAACGGGCATTCCGGCACGGTCGAGGTCGGCTTCGGTATCTTCGGTGCACATCGCTTCTCTCCTTGGGGCGCTTTTCGAAAACCGCAGAAAACTGGCGTAGCTTCCTCATAGTTACAATCTCTTGGCCGGTTCGCGAACCGGGTGTCCGACTCGAAGCTAATCCAGCGATCCAGGGTAAAACAGCAAAATTTTTAGAAGAGCGACGATGGTCATCGCCACGGCGCTAGCGGACGGAGGGCATTTCACGATCCCTGTGTTCGGGCAGCCAGAGCGAGACGCGCGTGCCGCCGGCGGCGGGCGCCGCAAAGCGGCATTCTCCACCCAAGGCGCGCGCGCGGGCACGCATGTTGGCGATCCCCTTGCCGGTCCCACTCTCCTCACTCGCGAAACCTTTGCCATCGTCGGCGATCTCGATCGAAATCCCGGCGACATGCTCTCTGGCGGACGGCGACAGCCGGATGACGATGCGCGTCGCCCCCGCGTGGGTCAGCACATTGCTGAGCGCTTCCTGGATAATCCGAAGCATGTGCAGCGCGTTGGCCGCGTCGAGCCATTCGAGCGGCGGGCACGGTTCGACGTGCCAGTCGAGCGCGATCCCGGCGCGCCTGAGGTCGGGCTCCATCCTGTGCCGCAGGTTGGCAAGGAGCGTAACCACGTCGCCATCGACCGGCGCCAGCGAATCGACCGTCAGCTTGAGGTCGGAGATCGCCCGTTCGAGGGTCGCGATCGTGTCGGGATCTTGCTCGCGCCGGCGCGCGACGGCGAGCGCGGTGACCAGGTTCGACCCGATGCCGTCGTGCATCTCGCGCATCAGGCGCTCGCGTTCGGAATCGATGGCGCGTTCGACCTCCATCCGGCGCCGGGCGCTTTCGCTGCGCGCCAACGCCTGTGTCGCATGTTCGACGCGCCGCTCGAGTTCGACGTTGGTTTGCTCGACGACGTCGAGAGCGCGCAGGATGCGCCGCCCGATCGAGAAGAGAAAGGCCGTAAACAGCGCCAACCCCGTATAGGGCTGGGCGTGGAAGCCCAGGCCATCCCACCAGAGGATGTTGGGGACCCGGCCGAGATCGTGGAGGGCAAAGGCCGTCGAAACGCCCAGCGCACCGATCAGGACAAGATGCTCGATCGTCCGCTGGCGCAGCCAGGCGGCAAACAGCACGACGAGCATCGCGACAACGATTCCCAGCGTCATCAGATTGCTCAATACGTCGGTTGCGGTAGAGCGGACAAGGAACAGGCGGAAAAGGCAGAGCGACAGGCCAAGCAAAAGCAGCGCGCCGATAATGCGACGCCGACGACGCGGCTTCATGAATTCGACGCAGAAGCACAGCGACGTGATGATTGCGGGATACAGCGAATAATAGGTGATCTGCTGAAACAGCCACGGATCGAAGGGCGCTTCTTCGGCAAAAAAATGATAGTCGCGCACGAACCACGCGAAGCCGGTCATCGCGAGCCAGAATAACTCCATCTCCTTGCGGCGCCACAGCCACATGACAAAGATGATCGCGGACAGGAAGATCAACGCATAATTGGCACCGCGTGCGCCCGAAATACGCCAGAAATAGCGATCGGCGTGGAGCGCGGCGAGGCTTTCGCGCGGCCCCACCCACACCGACCCGACGCCAAGGTTGAACTCCCTGCGCGACGCGGTGTGCAGGATTATTTCGTTGACGCCGGGCTTCACCAGCGCGTCGGGCACGGTGATCAGATAGGGGCGGTTCCATCCTATCGCCGGCGCGGCTTCGCTTCGATAATTGCGGTAAACGTCGACGCCGTTGAAATAGACGGTGAGCTTTTCGCGATTATTCTCGGTCAGGATCGCCAGATGGTCGCCATCGACATCGCTCCGGTCGAAGCGCATCCGCGCCCATGCGCCGAGCCGTCCGGGCCGCAAGCGCCGCGCTTCGTCCGAAAGCCAGATCTGCGGCATCGTCCGCCGATGCCACCCTCGCGCGGGGATGTCGGACTGGGCGCTGAGGACGAAATCGGCGTCGGTGAACTGGACAATCCGCCCGTGGTCGGAAACGCGCGCGACGAAACCGTTGGTCGCCCCCGCTTCGGCAGCGAAGGCCGGCATGCCGGCGGCCGCAAGCAGGAAGCAGAAGATCGCGCCCGCGATCCGCTCAATTGTCATCGAGCATCCCGCGAAGCGTCGCTTCATAGACCGCCTCCGACCGCGACCTGACCTCCAGCTTGCGATAGATATGCTTGACGTGCGTGCCCACGGTGTGCGGCGAGATGTCCATGATCCCGGCGCACTCCGAATAGGTGAAACCGCGTGACAGGAGGCGCAGCGTTTCGGTCTCGCGTTCGGACAATCGCTCCTCTTCCTCGGCCACCGATATGGCTGGCTGGAGCCGCTTGAGCAGGATGCGCGCGATGATCGGGCTGATCGGCGAACCCCCGCGCCGGATTTCGCGGATTGCCTCAACGCAGTCGTCGAGCCGCTGGTCCTTGAGCAGATAGCCGCGCGCCCCCGCCTTGATCGCCTCGATCACCTTCGCATGATCGGCGAACATGGTGAGCACCAATATGTCGGCGTCGGGGTCGCGCGACGCGGCGCGGCGGATCAAGTCGGCCCCGTCGCCGTCGGGCAGGCCCAGATCGCACACGAGCACGTCGAAACCGCCGCCCTCGACCAGCCGTGCGCCGTCGGCATGGGTCGCCGCGGTCGCCACGACAGCGCAATCGCCCGACGCTCCTATCGCCGCGCCGAGTTCCGCCTGGATCAACGGATCGTCCTCGATGATCGCAATGCGTATCATGGCCCCGCCCTTTCCGAGCTTGTCAGCGCCCCCTTGTCGCAGATTGCCCGCCCGCCGTCATTATTTCGATATTCGGGTGAAGGAATATTCCATCGGGGTCCCCTTCGGCATCGGCTGGGAAGTCTTGAAGCTGTTGCCGTCGCAGGTGTAGCTGACGACGCCGTCGGACCCCGCCGCACCCGGAAAGCCAAAAGGCGTCGTGACGCTATGTTTGGGCGTGCTGCCCGTCACCGCGCCCGTCGTGCGGTCGCCGCTGTTGAAACAGGCCCGAACTTCACCATTTTTTGCGCTCCAATATCCCGTCGTCGGCGCCATCTGCCCCCGCGCCCTTGCGGTCACCGGGTCCTCGGATGTCGTGGTCGGATCGTCGGGCCGATAGAATTTGATGTCCATCGCGCCATTCTTTGTCTGGAAACTGCCGTCCGATTTTAGCGTGAGGTCGAGCGGCGTGACCTCGGCGCGTGGCATCTGTACCTTGCCCATCTGGACATTGCGCTGGACCCATTCGAGCGGACCGCCCCCGGTCTGGCGCCAGTTGCCGATCAGGCACTGGTCGATCACCGGCGGCGCGCCCAGGCAGCCGCCCGCCGCCGCGATCACCTTGGTCTCGCACGTATCCGAATTATGGGTAACGATGCTGCCGTCGGGGCGGATGATCTTGGTGTCGCCGGTCGCAGGATTATGGCCGATCATCGTTCCGTCGGGATAGCGGATCCATCCTTCCGGGGTTGCGCTCGCCTCGCCGCCCGACGGGTCGGTTGGCGGGGTGGTCAGCCCGTCGTTCCATTGCAGGTTGCCATCGCCGTTGCGGCGTGTACCCGGATCGCGGGCTTCGGTGATGCGGCCGTCGGGGTGGCGCGTCTTGGTCAGCCCGGTCGACGGATCATGCGTTACCACCGTGCCGTCGGGAAAGGATACCAACCCGTCCTCGGCGATCTTGCCCGCGCCGCCCGCCGGGTCGGTTCCGGGCAAGCGCACGCCGTCGCCCCAGACGAAATAGCCGTCGACAAGTACCGGCATCCGGATATTGCTGCGCGTGACCTCGCCGTCGGGATGGGTGATGGTCGTCTCGCCCGTGTCGCTGTTGTGCGCAACCGTCGTTCCGTCGGGATAGCGGAGCGATCCGTCAGGCAGCAGTACCGCGGGGCGGCCATCGAGGTCGGTATCGCGCACTTGCGTCCCGTCGCGGTAGATATAACGGTCGCCGGCATGGCGCGGTCGATCGACCGGCCGCGCCGCCATGCCCGCTCCCGTGGGAATGCAGCCGCTGAACGGCCCTCTTGGTTCGGGGGGCGGCGGTCCGGTCAGCACCGGCGGCGAGAATACGCCGCTGGCCCAGGCGAGGCCCGTCAGTAGGGCCGCGAGCGCCCCGGTTCCCGCGACGATGGTCTTGCGATTGGCCATATCGCGCCTCCCTATTCGCGCGGACGCAATGGTTCGACCGGCCGGAAATCATCCGAGCGACCGATACGGTTGGGACCGCAGCGCATGCCGATGACGCCGTTGCCCGGATGACGCTGGCCGTTGCCGTCGATCACATTGACGATCCAGTAATCGTGCCGGCAGATCGTTGCCGGCGGGGTGACGTCGGCCCAGCTGCCACGCCGGTGCAGCTTGCCGCCGCGCACGACCTGATAGGTCTCGCCTTCGGTCGGGTGGATGGGCAGGACTGTGTTCGACCGGATCGCCGTCGCCACGGCCCGCGGATCGTCGACCAGCGGCGTGAAGGTGATGCGTCCGACGGCCTTCTGCATGTCCTTTTTGAGCGTGATGCGAAAGGGACGCGCGAAATCGAGGGTGCAGGGGGTGATCGTCGCCACCGAGCGCGAAGATACCGAGGTGCAAGGGCCGTCATAGGGCGGCGACGGCAGGGCGCGGCCAGGAACGGCCGCCTGCGTCAGCGGGCGCGGCGCTGTCTGGACGAGGTTGAAGCGGCTCGCCCCGCGAACGGGCGCGTCGGCGCATCCGCTCCAGTCGAGCGCCAGCGCGCGGGGTCCGTTCGAGCGCAGCGAATGCGCGGCGAAGCGACCCCAAAAGCCCCCCGATGGGACGGGGAAGGACGAAGGTACCGGGCCGCGCGGGCTGCTGCACGGACGATGCGCGCGGTCGGCGCGCGCCGATTGCGGGGCGCGAACCCACCGCCCGTTCCATTCGCGTCCGGCGTTGCCGAGCGATCCCCAAAAGACCGATCCGTCGTCGAGGGTGAATATGGCGGTCGCGCCGACGATCCGCATCTCGCCCGCTCCCCATGGCGTGTCGTAACGGCCCGGATCGATTGCCGGTGCCGGCGCGGGTTCGGCGCGCGCTGGTATCGCGACGGCGGCGAGCAGCGCCGCCACGGAAACGCCAATCCAGTTCTTCATCGCGCATCGCTCCTGCCTGTTGACTCCATCGAAGGGGGCATAAGCGGATCGCCGCCGCCCGGGCATCCCATGAACTGGGGATGGGAGCGCAAGGCGCCGCTTGGTAGGTCAACCGCGAGAACGACAGAGGTCGCCGCGGTCGCCGCCTTCACTCTCGTTGCCGGAGAAGATCATGAAACACATCGCTATTTCGGGCTTAATCCTTGCCGCATCGCTGGCCGTGACAGCCTCGTCCGCCTCCCCTCCCACCGCCCTTGCGGCCGCCGCGACGACCGCGCAGACCGCCGACACCCCCTGTGTCGACAGCGAGGGCGCCAACACGGGCTTTTTCTGCCAGCCGCTGTCGTCGAAAGGAAAGCTGATCCGGGCGTGCGGCAAGAAGAAGCCACAGGATCTCGCGACGTGCCAGGGAGAAACCGCCCTGGCGTTTTGCCAGAGCCGCGCCTTTGCGAGCGCCGCCGCCTATAACCTCGACGCGCAGGGCAATCTTGCCGAGGTGGTATGCACGCGCGCGCCGGTACAGAGTGCAGCAGCCGCACCGGCCGCCCCCGTCCCGCAAGCCGTCGCGGCCGCCCCGATCGAGGAATGGCAGCCGATGTTCAACGTCAACCTGCTCGGTTACGACCACCGCGAATTCGGACTCGCGCGGCGCGACGACTGGAAAAGCTGCAAGGCGGCGTGCGACGGCGACGGCCAGTGCCAGGCCTGGACCGTCAGCCAGGAGGCCAGCACCTGTTATCTGAAATGGGACGGCAATCCCGAACTGCTGTCGTCGAACAATTGCTGCATCACTGGGATCAAGGGCATGGCGAGCGCCGGAGCGGTGTCCGCGCAAAAGAAAATCCGCACACCCGAAGAATTGAAACGACTCGGCTCGCGCGTCCAGGGCGCGGCGGAGGACGAGATCGGACGCCGCGCCGAAGACGCGGTTCGCCGTAGCCTCGGCGGCATCCTCGGCGACAATTGAGCAAAGGAAAAGATAATGGCGATGCGAAAGCTCCATTCGATGCTGCTTCTGAGCCTTGCCGCGACGATGGCTGTAAGCACTTCTGCGGCGCCGCGTCCGGACGCGCCCGACAAGGCGACACCGGCGAAGCCCCGTCCCAAATTCGACCCGCCGGGCGTGATATGCCAAGGCGACCCCGCGATTTCGCGGATCAACCTGATCAAGGGTGCCGCGCCGGGTTCGGTGACCGTGACCGTCGAAACCCGCAATCAGGGGACTGGCGCCTGGCGTTCGCGTGCCGGCCAGCAGGTGCTGGCCGTGATGGTGCGGAACGGCAACACCGGGGCGGTGTCGCGCCATAGCTGGCCGCTGCATGCGAGGGCCGAGGCGGGGACAAGTATGGGCACTTACGGCACGCCGCTGATCCGCGATGCGTTCGACACGTTCGAATTTCGCGGGACGGTCGAGGCAAAAATCAGCTACGATCCCGACATCCTGATCGACGGCAACAGCTGTAACGATGATCGCAACATGGCCAACAATGTCCGGCGCGTGAGCGACAGTGAGGTCGGGCGGTTTCTGGCGGGCGACGCCGCCCGCATGCAGTTCTAGCCGTGGCTAAATCCGATCACCGGCGGCCGCTGTGCGCCGTAGCCGTCTGCCTGGCAATCGCGGCCGCATCGCCCGCCGTCGCCCAGATTCGCCCGGCGACAGTTCCCCCGATCAGGCCGGCGATAGCCAAGGAGGTTTTCGCCGCCAATTTCAGGCTGGGCCAGCCGCAGTGTGCGCCGGATTACAGCCGCGCGACCGTCCCCGTGTCCGCGCGCGTCCTCCTGCCCGCATCCATGGCGGGAACGGCGAAGCTCGGCTATGCGATCCATGTCGACGGCGCGAACAGCGGATCGGTGACCGCCACGGTGCAGCGCGATCCGGCGGGCAGGCCCTATTTCGATGTCGCGCGCACGCTGACGCTGCGCACCGCGAGCCCCGAAACCCTGCTGCGGCTTTACGTCAACGGGCGGGCCTTCGGCGGCGTCGAAACGGTCGCGACGCCCTGCCGGCTGCGCGGCGTGCCCGACAGTCGCGCCGCGACGGGCCAGCCGCGCTACCCCGATCTTGCGCCCGGCCCGGTCGTCATCGCCGAATATGTGCCGCCGATGCCGCCAGACCCGCCGCCGAGTTGGCCGATCGCTCCCGTGCTTTCGCTCGGCCGACCGTTCGGGCTGGGTTCCGCCGTGCTGATCGAAAACGACGTGCGCCGGCCCCTCGAACTCTGGCGGCAGACGTCGCGGAATTGCCCGAGGAAGAGCGATGCCTTCGTCACCGTGCGTTTCTATGTTTCGATCGTCGCCGACGGGATCTCGGCGAGAGATTATTTTCCCCACGAACGCACTTATTACTTCCTGTCGGGCAATCCCGAGCAACAGCGGCAAGCACAGGGATATTATCTCGACACGCGCGGCGGTTCGCCCACGCCGCCGACGGGTGAGCGCGCGCTTCCGGCCGGCTATGAATGGGCCGTATTCGACCGCATCCTGCCGTGTACGCTCAGCGGGATTTTCGAGTTCCGCATTGACCAGGCCAACCGGCTGCGCGAGCGCGACGAGGGGAATAATATACTGCGAATGCGATATGCGACCGTCCGGCCGTAGGTTTTGTGCGGTGCCCGCGTCGTCAGGCGCGGTGGAGCGCAAACGCGTGCAGCGCTTCGTACGTCGGCGCGACATGATGGACTCCGACGCCGCGCAGCGTCTCGCCGTGACCGGCGCGATCGACGATATGCCCCGCGCCGCAGAAACCCACGACGGTCATCCCGGCCGCGATTGCCGCGCGCGCGCCGGTCGGAGAATCCTCTATTGCGAGGCACGCGGCGGGATCGACGCCGAGCCCCTTTGCCGCGGCGAGATAGATATCGGGATGGGGTTTGCCGCGATCCCAGCCGTCGGCGCTGTAGATATGGTCGGCGAAATGGTGGCGGAGACCGAACAGGCCGAGCGCCCAGTCGATATATTCGGCGCGGCTTGACGAAGCGATGGCGCGGGGCGTGGCGCCGAGCGCGCCCAGAAAATCTGCAACGCCCGGAACCGCGTCGAACCCGTCCATAAAGCGTGCCCGCGCGCGGGTGCGGTGCGTCTCTCGAAAATCGGGAGGCAGCAGGCGCCCGAAGCGCGCCTCGATCCGTCGCTGCGTTTCCTGCCAATTATGGCCGTAATAGTCGCGCAAACTCTCTTCATAGGTCGTGGGCATGCCCGCCGCGGTCAGGCTTTCGGACAGCGACAGGTTCGCACGCACTTCGCTGTCGGCGATCACGCCGTCGAAGTCGAAGATGATGGCGGCAAAGGACATTGGCTCAGGGCATAGCCCTGGCCTCGCGCGAATAGCCCCACGGCCCTTCGCCCGACCAGCCGCGGCCATCTGGAAATACGAGTTTGAGCCCGCTAAGTTGCTCGGGCGCGAACAGGCGCATGTTGACGCCCATCAGATCGACCGCGCCGCCCATCCGCTCGACCAGCCCCTCGGTCGCCGACCAGTGCGTCGAACAACCGCAGGTGGGACAGAAATGCAGGTCCGAATTGGGCTTCGCCCGGTCGGCGCGGTTATAGGTCTGCGTTTCACCCTCAATCGCAACATCCTTCGGCGAATAATAGGCCCAGATGATGCCGTGCGAGAAGCAGAGCGAGCAATTGCACTCAGCCACTTCCTCGGGCGCCTTGGTGAGGCGCACCGAGACGGCACCGCAGTGGCAGTTGGTGTTCCAGGTCATTCGACCGTCACTGACTTCGCCAGATTGCGTGGCTGATCGACGTCGGTGCCTTTCGCAACCGCGACATGATAGGCGAGCAGTTGCACCGGCACCGCATAGACGAGCGGCGCTATCAGCGGGTGGACCTTGGGCATTTCGATCGTCGCCATGCAGCCGTCGCCGGCTTCGGCGAGGCCTTCGGCGTCCGAAATCAACACGATCTTGCCGCCACGCGCCATGACTTCCTGCATGTTGCTGACGGTCTTTTCGAACAGCGGACCCGAGGGCGCGAGGACGATCACCGGGACCGCCTCGTCGATCAGCGCGATGGGCCCGTGCTTCATTTCGCCCGAGGCATAGCCTTCGGCGTGGATGTAGGAGATTTCCTTGAGCTTGAGCGCGCCTTCGAGCGCGAGCGGATAGTCGGGCCCGCGGCCGAGGTAGAGCACGTCGCGCGCTGGGGCGACGAGATGCGCCATCTTGGCGATATCCTCGTCATGCGCGAGCGCGGCGTTGAGCGCCGCGGGCGCTTCGATCAGATGCTTGACGATCTCGCGTTCGTCGGCGGCGCTCAGCTTGCCTTTCTTCAGAGCGAGATGCGCGGAGAGCGCGGCGAGCACTGCAAGCTGGCAGGTGAAAGCCTTAGTCGAGGCAACGCCGATTTCGGGACCCGCGTGGGTCGGCAGCAGCAGGTCGGCCTCGCGCGCCATACTGCTGGTCGGCACGTTGACCACGACCGCGATCGTCTGACCGTTCGCCTTGCAATGACGGAGCGCCGCGAGCGTGTCGGCGGTCTCGCCCGACTGCGAGATGAAGAGCGCGAGCCCGCCGGGTTGCAGCACCGGGTCGCGGTAGCGGAATTCGGACGCGACATCGATGTCGACGGGGACGCGCGCAAAGGTCTCGAACCAATATTTGGCGACCATACCCGCATAGAAGCTGGTGCCGCACGCGACGATGGTGATGCGGTCGATCTTCGACAGGTCAAAGTCCATCTGCGGCAGCGCAACCGTCTGTTCGAGCGGGCGGATGTAGGAGGACAGCGTCTGCGCGACCACGGTCGGCTGCTCGAAAATCTCCTTTTGCATGAAGTGGCGGTAATTGCCCTTCTCGACCGCCGCAGCGGTGACGCCCGAGGTCGTGATCTCGCGCGTCACCGGGTTGTTTTCGGCATCGAAAATCTGTGCGCCGTCCTTGGTAATGACCACCCAGTCGCCTTCGTCGAGATAGGCGATCTTTTGCGTCAGCGGCGCGAGCGCCAGCGCATCAGAGCCCAAATATGTCTCGCCCTCGCCATAGCCGACGACGAGCGGCGAGCCGAGGCGCGCGCCGATCAGCAGATCGGGATGCTGGCGGAAAGCGATGGCGAGTGCGAAGGCGCCGCGAAGCAGCGGCAGCACGGCCTGGACCGCCTCCTGCGGCGACTTGCCGGCCTCGACCTGTTCGCTGACGAGATGCGCGACGACTTCGGTGTCGGTCTCACTTTCGAAGTTGCGCCCGCGCTCCTGCAGCGCCTCGCGCAGCGGTTTGAAGTTCTCGATGATCCCATTGTGGACGAGCGCGACTTCGCCCGTCGCATGCGGGTGCGCGTTGCTTGTCGTCGGCGCGCCGTGCGTCGCCCAGCGCGTATGCGCGATGCCGACGGTGCCCGGCGCGGGGTTATTGCCAAGTTCCTTGACGAGATTGTTGAGCTTGCCTTCGGCGCGGCGGCGGATCAGCTGGCCGCCCTCAACTGTGCAGACGCCCGCCGAGTCATAGCCGCGATATTCCATGCGCCTAAGGCCATCGACCAGCCGGTCCGCGACCTGGCCCTTGCCGATGATTCCGATAATTCCGCACATATTCTCTTACCTTCATTCAGAGCGTATAAGGCACGCGAATCCCCGGCATGGATGCGGGAAAGACTTTGATATTCCGCGTAATCAGGATGCGGCCGCTTATTTGTGCCGTCGCCAGTACGAAAGCGTCGGCCAAGGTCAACCCTTTGCGTTCGGCGCGCAAGGCGGCAGCGCGGCGCGCGACGGCATCGCCGATTTCCTCGACCGCGAAACAGCCGAGGAAGGCCTCGACCGCCTTCACCGATTGAGGGTCGGCGGCCGACATTACTTCGGTCCAGCTCACGCGGCTGACGCTCTTGCGCCCCGCGCGGCGAATCTCGCTGCGCGCCGCCTCGACACCGTTCAATGCATCGATCAGGATGTCGCTGTCGAACTGCGCGTCGATCATTCGCGCTTGCCCCTCAGCCGCCGCTGATATTTGAGGCCGTCGCCGATGTCGTCGCGCGCGCGCCAGATGCCAAAAGCATTGTCGATCGCGTCACCCGAAATATCGGCGCGATAGGCCGTCACGGCGCGCCGCACCAGTTCGGCGCGCGACACGCCCTGCTCGACAGCAAGCGCGTCGAGCCACTGAATATCGTCGTCAGGAATGTCCGCGAGGAAACGCATGCATCATTGATATCACATCATGATATCATGTCAATCAGGCGAACTGGATGACGGCGTCCAGTGCCAGCGATGCTTCGCAAGCTCGCAGAAGATTGAGGATGGTATGCGCTTCGACCGGATAAGCTTGCCAAGGCGGCCCATCCGAGCGCGGCGAGTCCATAAACTCCAGAAACGCATCAGATTCTGGATCAACGTCATCTGAAAGATGGAGGGTATCTGCCAGCTCGCGGCACTCGTCAAGCAACGCGACCGAAGAGCCGATCATCATTCCCAGACCCGGCCGCTGGGGCTCGGTGAAATCGACGATGACTTCGTCAAAGCTCCTCGGCAGGTAGAAGCCCTCGGCGTCGGAATGCAGCACCAGATGCTGGAATTTTGGGCGCGGGGGTGGACCGCCAAACAATCCGAGAAACTTTCGCTTATCGCGGTTCAGCAGATAATGCTCATGAGCCCGCCCGAATTGGACGGCCACCGGGTCGTTCGCATAGCTTTAGTAGCTTGCTCCCGCCGGCGGGAGCGTCTCCTTCAGGACCAAAAAGGCCGCAAGGCGACGCAGCGCATGAAGGCCGCCATAGCCCCACATCTGGGCTTCGAAATAATGATCGTGCGCTATCGAGCGAGGTTCCGCGTGAAGCGCCATCCCCTGCTCCGCAAGAACAATATTGAGCATCTCGAACGGCTCGTCGAGGAAATCGTCGCCATCCTCGGCAAGATTTTGTGCGTATAGACCGACCGCTACCGTCAATCCCATCGCCGCACCTCCGCCGCCAAGCTGCTCGTCCGTCCGGTGATCCTAGCCGGCCGCCCTGCCGAAATTGCGGTCGACGAAGATCATCGCGAACTGCCGCGGATCGGCCGCCTCGCCATTGCCTTGCTCGAAGCGCGCTTTGCCGCTTTCCCAGATGGCCCTGATCTGCGCCGGCAATTCGGGGCTGAATTTCATCTGCTTCTCGACGATCTGTTCCCAGCGTCCCTTAACGCCGAAGCTCTGCTCGAGCTGAGGGACCATCGCCTTGCACCAGCTCTCGGTCGGCTCGTCGAGATGTCCGATCGCCTTCAGCACCCAGGCGTCGACGAAGCGCAGAAAGGGCTTGTCGGTATAGCGGTCACTCACCTGTCTTCTCCATCATCCATTCGTCACGCAGCAAGCCGAAGATCAACGAATCGCGCACGCCGATATGCGTTTCCCATTCGCCGCGCAGCCGGCCCTCGCGCTGGAAGCCCAGCCGTTCGAGCAATGCGATCGATCCGCCGTTCTCGGGATCGGTATCGGCAAAGATGCGGCGCAGCCCGAGATCGTCGAAACCATGCGCGATCACCCGCGCCACCGCCTCGCGCGCAATGCCCGCGCCCCAATGATCGCGGCGCAGGATATAGCCGATCTCTTTCACTTGCGTCTTGCCGTCGATCAGGATCACCCAGCCGAGCGCGACATCGTCACCGGCGGTGATCGCCCAGCAATGATAGCCCTGCCCCTCGGCGGCATTGCCTTTGACATAGGCCTCGGTCTCGGCGAGCGACGCGTGCGGGCCGCTCGACCACCAAATCATCACCTCTGCGTCGGACAGCACAGGGAATAGCGCCGCGGCGTCATCCTCGCGGAGCTGGCGCAGCACGAGCCGCGCGGTCGTCAGTGTCGGCGCGGGCATGGGGCTATTTCTTCTCAGCCGCCTTCTTCTTGCGCATCGCGTCGTGGAAGCGGTCGGCCCAGCCGGGCTTGACCAGCTGCTCGCCGCGCACGAGGCGGAGCTCGCCGTCGGCGACGTCGCGCGTCACCGCGCTCCCCGCGGCGACGATCGCATCGGCGCCGATCTTGACCGGCGCGACGAGCGCGCTGTTCGATCCGATGAAGGCGCGCTCGCCGATCTCGGTCCGATATTTGAAATAGCCGTCGTAATTGCAGGTGATCGTCCCCGCGCCGATGTTCGCGCCCGCGCCGACGGTGGCGTCGCCGATATAGGACAGGTGGTTCGCCTTCGCGCCCTTGCCGAGGGTCGATTTCTTCACCTCAACGAAATTACCGACCTTCGCCTTCTCGCCGAGGATCGTGCCGGGGCGCAGCCGCGCGAAGGGACCGACTTCGCAGCCCGCGCCGATCGTCGCGCCCTCGATATGGCAATTGGCGCGGATATTAGCGCCGTCGGCGACCGTCACGCCGGGGCCGAAAAACACATTGGGCTCGATCGTCACGTCGCGACCGAGCACGGTATCCCATGAAAACCAGACGGTTTCGGGAGCCTTCAGCGACACGCCGGCGGCCATCGCCTCCTCGCGCCGGAACGCCTGCCATTGCGCCTCGGCGGCGGCGAGTTCGGCGCGGCTGTTGATCCCGGCGACCTCGGCGGCATCGGTTTCGATCACCGCGACGCGCTTCCCTTCAGCGATCGCCCCAGTCGCCACGTCGGGCAGATAATATTCGCCCTGCGCATTGTCGTTGCCGACCGCTTCGAGCAGGCGCCACATGTCCGCCGCGCCCGCGACGATCACGCCCGAGTTGCAGAGGTCGACCGCGCGCTCGGCCTCCGACGCATCCTTATACTCGACCATCTTGCGGACGGTGCCGTCGGCGTCGGCGATGATCCGGCCATAGGCGGCGGCGTCGGCCGGACGAAAGCCGAGCACGGCAACCGCCGCACCGCCATCGAGCGCGCCGCACAGGCGCAAGACCGTTCCCGCGGTCAACATCGGGCAATCGCCGAAACAGACGAGAGCGATGCCTTCGAAACCGGCCAGCGCATCCTTCGCCTGCAGCGCCGCATGCGCGGTCCCGAGTTGCGGGTCCTGAACCGCGACGACCGCGCCGGTCCCGGCGAGTGCCGCTTCGACCTGTTCGCGCTTGTCGCCGACGACAACCACCGTCGCCGCGGAGCGCAATTCGGCGAGCCCGCCGAGCAAATGCAGCAGCATCGGCCGCCCCGCAATCGGGTGCAGCACCTTGTGCAGGTCGGACTTCATGCGGGTTCCCTTGCCCGCGGCAAGGACGATAGCGGCGATCGGACGGGTCATGCCCGCCGCCATGCCAGCAAATCATTGCGGTTTCCAGCACATCGCGCCATGTGCGGCCGATGAACGGATTTCCTTTTGCGATCGTCGGCTTCGACCTCGACGGCACGCTGGTCGACACGCTCGGCGACCTCGCCGCCGCAGTCAATCATGCACTGGGGTTAGTGGACCGCGCACCGCTGGACGAGGATGCGGTGCGGCCGATGATCGGGCGCGGCGCCCAACATATGCTCGAAGAGGGGCTGCGTGCGACCGGCGGCGTGCCGGACGGCGCGGTCGAGCGGCTGTACCCCGAACTCCTTTCCTTCTACGAAGCACATATCGCGGTGCGAAGCCGTCCCTTCCCCGGCGTGATCGCCGCGCTCGACCGGCTCGATGCACTGGGCGTCCGAACGGCGGTGGTGACCAACAAGGCAGAGCATCTCGCGCGCCTGCTGCTCGCCGAACTCGGCCTTGCCGACCGGATGACAACGATCATCGGTGGCGACACGCTGGGCGTGCGTAAACCCGCGCCCGAGCCGATCCATGCGATGATCGAGCGCTGCGGCGGCGGCCGTTCGATCTTCGTCGGCGACAGCATTTACGATGTGCTGGCGGCGAAAAATGCCGGCGTACCCAGCGTCGCGGTCAGCTTCGGCTTTCTCGACCGGCCGACGGCCGAACTCGGCGCCGACCATGTGATCGATCATTTCCGCGAGCTGGCACCGCTGCTCGATACGCTTTGACGCTTGCGCCATTTCGTCCACAAATGCCGCGCCAGCATCGCGGGCGGCATGCGCAGCCAGTGCGAACGGATATAGAAGGCCTGCTCGATCAACGGCTCCGTCACGCGCCCCCAATCGTCGCGCGCGAGCAAGCGGCGGCGGAACCAGCCGTCGGTGCCATACTGCCGGTCCCAACCCTCGGGCAGCCGGGCCCCGTAGAGATCGCGCGACAGGCGCGCGGCGCGATGCACAGCTTCGCGCAAGCCGTGCAGCAGGGCGCGCCCGTCGAGCTTTCCCCAATAGCCCGGATCGGCTGCCGCAAAATCGCGCGTCATTATGTGGAAATCCCACAGGTTGCGCAGCCCGCCCTGCAAGTCGCCGTCGGCGAGCATATGCGCGGCACAATGAACCGCCATGTCGGCCGGGCAAAGCACGGCATAGCCCTTGGCGCTTTCGACCGCATCGCTCATCAGCGCGAGGGCGTCGGGTGTGATCCGGTGCGTGCGCGGCAGGATCGTGTGGTGAACGTCGATCATCCGGTCGCGCGCCTTGTGGATGAGGGGCGGCAGCTCGTGCATATGTTCGCGATAATAGGCGTCGTCATAGGGGTCGGATTTGACCCATTCCCACCCGGCGTTGAGCAGCGCATTTTCGGCGCGGCGGATGTCGGAGGCGAGGACGAGGATGTCGAGGTCGCCGATCTGGCGCCCCGCCGCGCACGCCATGCCCGCCGCGGCATAGGCGGCGCCCTTCAGCAGCACGAACTCGATGCCGGCGGGCGCGAGCGCACGCCGCGCCATTTCGGCCTCCCACAGCGCCTGCGCCTGCGCGACCTGGGCAGCCGCGCGCTGATCGGCGAACAGCGCGGCGACCGCAGGCGGCAGGTCCGCGCCGTGCAGCCGGTGCGCCAGCGTCGCCAGCATCGCCTCGCTTCGCGCAACGCCAATCGCGCCGTCCCAGTCGGACCGCGCCAGCGTCGCCGGGTCGCGGCGACCGGCGAGCAGGTCGACGAAGGTTGCAATCGCACTCATCGTGCGGCCTCCGCCCACAGCTGTTCGACCAGCGCCATCCCGGCCTCGCTGTCGGGATAGGAAATGCCGAACGCCGGCGTTTCGCGCACAAGGCGCGTCAACGCGGCAAAGCCCGCTTCGCCCAGCGCGACATAATTGGTCGATGCCTCGGTCAGCCGCACAAAGGCTTCGCCCTCGCCCATCGGCTCGACAGCCAATTCGCCGCCGAAACGCGGGAAGAGCAACAGCGCCGGACGCGCGGGCTCTTGCATCGCGGCGATCGCGTCGGCGCGCGGGATGAGGTGGCGGATATCGCCCTTCGGCGTTCCCGACAGCAAAGGCCCGAGCCGCGCGGCGTCGACGCGCGACGCAACCTCGGCGATCGCATCATTCTTGAGGCTGACCGCGCGGGGGAAAGCGATGGCGTCGCCCGCCGCCGGATCGATCAGCGTGAACTCGTCGCCCATCAGCCGCCAGTCGCCCTCGCCGAGCAGCGCAGCGAGCGTCGACTTGCCCGACCCTGACTCGCCCGACATGATCAGCGCGCGGCCATCCTTCGCGACCGCGCTCGCATGCAGCAGCATATGCCGCCGCCAGCCGAGCGCGACCTGCAAATTCATCCCCATCTCGGCGGCGAGCAACCCCATCGACAGCGGCAACGGCAGCGCGTCGGGGACGATAAAATCGCCGCCGATATGCACCGACGGGCGCAGCCAGCGCCGCCAGGGCCGCGCCGCGAACAGGCGCACCGTCGCGTCGGCGGACCGCGTTTCGTCCTGCGGATAGCCGGCGTAGAGATGGCGCAACGCCGCGACGGGTTCGGCCCAGTCGCTGCCGATACGAAATTGCACCGGACCGACCGCGATGCGCACACTATGCCTCACGCGCGCTCCACCAACCCCATCGCGGCAAGTTCGGTGAGCCGATCTGCGAGGATTGGCTGGGCCTCCGCTTCGCTATCCAGTTCGAACGTCGCGGCGAGACGCGCCGCCAATAGCGCGGCGTTGCATGCCTCGTCGCCCATCGCGCCCAGAATTTCGGGAATCGGCGACACGACGAGATGCGTCTGCATCGACCGGCGATCGAAGATGGCGGTGAGGTCACCGAGCGCTTCGATGCGCAGCGCGCCGGGCGGTGCGGCGCGATAGGCGCGATCAACCATAGTCTTCGGCAGCGTCGGTAAGCTTCGCGAGAATGGCGAGCAGCGTCGCGCGTTCGTCGGCGCTGATATTCGATTCGAGTTGCGCCTCGCTCGCCAGCGCCGCCGGGACAATTGCGTCGTAGAGCGAGCGCCCGGTCGCGGTGAGATCAAGATGGTGCGAGCGCCCGTCGGCCTGATGCGCCTCGCGGGCGATTAACTGCCGGTCAGCGAGCGCTTTTGCCGCGCGGTTCACCGTCACCTTGTCCATGCGCGTCGCTTCGACCAGTTCGCGTTGCGTCTTCGGCGCTCCTTCGCCAAGGACCGCCATCAACCGCCATTCGGGGATCTTCAACCCGAAGCGGTTCTGATATTCAGCGGCAATCCGGCTCGACAGGGCATTGGAGGCAATGGACAGGCGATACGGCAGGAAATTGTCGAGATTCAGTTTCTTCGCGGCCATGCTTTTCAAAACCCCCAAATCCAAAATCCCGGCAAAGCCCATCCTATCGCCTGTTTCGGGCCTGTGAAGGGCGGAATGCCGGGAAAATCAGAAAGAAAGGCGCGCGCCGACCCATAGGGTGCGCGGGGTGGCGCGCTCGACGATGCCGGCGGACGAGATCGCGGCGGGCACGAGCTCATCGAACAGATTTTCCCCACGCGCCTCGACGCTGACCGCATCGGTAACGCGCCAAGACAGTCCGGCATCAAGCGTCAGCGCATCGCCCAGCGCGAGCAGCCCCAGATCGTCCTCATTCTGCTTGCCGATATAACGCAGCGTTGCGAAGCCACCGAACGGGCCGCCAGCGTTGCTGCGCAGCGAGACGCTGCCGCCGTGCTTCGCGATCTGCGCCGGCCGGCGGCCATCGAGCGTCGCAGCGGCGCCCGACGCATCGACCTTCGCGTCGGTGAAGGCATAGGTCGCGCGTATCGTGAACGGCCCCAATCCCTGCTCGGCGCTGAATTCGATGCCCTTGCTGTCGATCGCGTCGAGATTCTGCCGCTGGCCATATGTCGCCCCAGCCGCGACGAAACCCACGCCCGGAAAATTGCCCGGCCCGGTTCCAAGCGTGACATTGGCGATGGCATTCGACAGGCGGTTTGCGAACAGGGTCACGCCCAGTTTGGTTTGGCCCGCCGACCAATCAGCGCCGACCTCCCCACCCCACAGTCGTTCGGGTTCGAGCGCCTCGTTCGCGGCGGTCGCGTCTGGGCCGACGCGGAACGGTCGGTAGAGCTCGTTGAGCGTGGGGAGCCGCCAGCCGCGATAGGCGGCGGCGCGAAGCGCGAGCGGACCCGTTATCCATTTAACGCCGACTCGGCCGCTCGCTTCCCAGCCATCCCTTGCGGCAAAGCGTGCGTCGGTAATGGGGGCACCTCCGATATTGGTTTCGAACCGATAGCCCTCGCCCAGCCACCAGCGATCGAGGCGGCCGCTCGCCGTCAACACCAGCCGGTCGTCTGCCAGGCAATCGGTCCATTCGGCAAAGGCGCCGAGCGTGTCACTGCTGCCCCCTGCCACGCGGCGGCGTCCGGGGACCAAGCCGGTGAAAAAATAGCTCTCCTCGGTGCGGCCAACCGTGCGCCGCCAGTCGATCCCGACGCGAAGCGGGTTGCGCGATCCGAAGGCGGGGCGCAGTTCGAAACGCGCGCCCAGGCCGGTCGCCGGCACGTGTTGGTCGAGCGCGGGGTTCGCGCTGTCGCGATCGGCCGCGACGCTCGCAAAGCCGGTGTCGAAGTCGCGAAGCTGGACATAGGCGAGCGCGCTCGCCCGCCAGCCGTCGCCGAAACCCGGATCAAGGACATAGCGGACGCTGGCATCGACGGCGTCGGTGCGGCTCCGCGAATAATCGGTACCACGGTCGCGTCGGTCGAAGAAGCCGCGCACCGTCGCCTCGATCCGCCCCGAATCGCCCGTCAGCGCCTGAAGCCGGATGCCGCCCCCGCCCTGGCGATAGCCCGCCGCGCGGTCGGCGGCGCCGCGCTGGTCCGCGACGACCGGGGTGAAACCGTCGCCGCCGGCGAAGCGTGCGTCGAGTGCGATCGCGCCTTCGCCGAGATTGCTTCCGACGCTCCCCGACAGGTCGAACGCGTCGCGCGAGCCATAGGCGGCGCTCGCCTCGGCGCCGTAAGTAAGGCTGCTGTGCAGGGCGATCGTGCCGGCCAGCGCGCCCGGCCCGTCGCCGCCACCACCGCCGCCGCGCGTGATCCGGATCCCGCCAAGCCTGACCGCATCGAAACCGCTCCACGCCACCCAGCCGCCGAAGGGATCGGCTTGCGGCACGCCGTCGAGCAGCACGACCGCACGGCTGGAGGCATTACCCCCCAGGCCGCGCAGCGTGACACCCTGGCTCGTCGGATGCGCAGACCGACCGTCGGAGCGCCGGAATTGGACGATCCCCGCCTCGCCGCGCAACCGGTTTTCGACCCGCGCGCCGAATCCGGGCTCGACATCGCGGATCAGCGTGACGGCCTGGACGCTGTCGCTCGCAGTCGGCGCGAGGCTGCCGGCGCCAGTCACGACGATCGTTTCGCGCGTTTCGTGCACGAGGACGATCGGCTCCTCGTTCGCGGCTACCGGACTGTCCTGCGCCGCCGCGACCGCCGGCAACGCCAGCGCCGCCACCCCCCCCATCAGCCGAATCACGCGGGCTTGACCGCATCGGGGTGCGCCTTTTGGAACGCGTCCAGTTCTATGCACGCGGCGTCGATCTCCACCAGCCGTGGATAGGCGTCGAGCGGCACCTCGAAGCGCCGCGCATTATACATCTGCGGGACGAGGCAGCAGTCGGCGATTCCCGGCGTCTCGCCGCCAAGGTAAGTCCCCTCACCCGCCATCGCCTCCAGCGCCTCGAAACCCTGCGCGATCCAGGTCGCGATCCAGCGGTCCTTGGTCTGTTCGTTGAGGCCGAGGTCCTTCGTCAGATATTTGAGCACGCGGAGGTTGTTGAGCGGATGGATATCGCTCGCCACGACCTGCGCCTGCGCCAGCGCGACCGCGCGCGGCATTGCCTCTTCGGGGATCAAGCGCGGCTCGGGATAAGCGCGGTCGAGCCAGTCGATGATCGCCATGCTCTGGATGATCGGCTCGCCATCGGCGACCAGCATCGGGACAAAACCCTGCGCATTGAGTTCGAGATAGGCATCGCTGCGCTGTTCGCCCGCGATCAGGCTGACCTCGACGCGCTCGTAATCCAGCCCTTTCAGATTCAGCGCGATGCGGACGCGATAGCTGGCCGAGGAGCGGAAATAATCGTGGAGGACGAGTTGGGTCATGCAACGCTCCTTAAGGCCAAGCGGTCGGCATAGAAACCCACGTCATTGCGAGCGTAGCGAAGCAATCCAGAGCGGCTTAGGCAGGCGCTGGATTGCCGCGTCGCTTCGCTCCTCGCAATGACGGGTAATCAGAGCGAGACCGCTCTTATCAGCCGCCCTTCGGCATTTCCGCAATCCATTGCCGCAGCAACGCAGCGCCTTCCTTGTGCACCGTCGACCGCCCGACCTCGGGCATCGCGATCCCGGGATCGGTGCTTTCGAGGCGATAGATCAGGAAGCTGTGGTCGGGATCGCCGGGCGCAATCGCGAAATCCATTCCCCCGCTGCCGCGCCCCGCCGCGGTCGGGCGCTTGCCGATACCGTAATTGACGCCTGCAGGATCGTCGGTCCAGCGCAGAAACAACCCGCTGTTCGATGCGCTGCCCGCCGGATTGTGGCAATGCGCGCAATTGACGTCGAGATAGGCACGTGCGCGGTCGGCGACCGTTCCAGCTTTCGGGTCGTCCCATTGCGGCATGGCCGGTTTGAACGCAGCCGGATTTGCGAAATAGAGGCTGCGCAGTTTGTCGGATGCCGCAGGATCGGGAATGAAATTCCGCGCCTTGGGCCCGATCGGCACGATCGCGCCGTTCAGGCTGTGACATTCCTTGCACTGATTCTTGTTCGGCACCGCATAACGGATGCTGTGCGTTTCGCCGTCGGGGCTTTTGAAACTCACCGGCACGCGGCGCCCGCCGAGCGCAAGCGTCGCATCCTTGCCGTCGGCGTCCCAGATATAGGGCAAGGCGATCCACCCCGACGCGCGGTGGATGAGCAGGCGCGTTTCGACCGGGCGTCCGCCGTTCACGTCAGCCCAGCCGAAGCTTTTGACGAGCACCGTACCGACCGGAAATTCGATCTCCCCGTCGGCGGCGACCGTCGCCTTTTTCCCTGCCGGGATCGATACGAAGCGATGCTTCTCGGTATAGTCGCTGAACAGCGGCGCGCGCAGCGTATAACCGATGCCGGTCGCCGGCTGTGCCGGGTCATTACCGCGAAACAGTCCGAAAGACGACAGTTTCGTCGGCATCGCGTCGCTTTCGACCAGCGCCTGATCGATCCCGAGCAGCGATCCTGCTGCCCCGCCGCTCGCACATAGCAGCGCCGCCGCAAGGGCGGCCAATACGCGCTTCACCGGACCTTCGCCTCCATGCTTTCGGGCAGCGTGATCGCCGGCAGCGCGGCGGGCGGCGTCGCCTTCGACAGATCGGCCGGCGTTGGCTTCGCCTCGCTCTGCGGCGTCTTCACATCGGGCAAGTTCAGCGACAGCACGCCGACCTTGTCGAGCACCACCGCGTCGCCCGCGCCGTCCCACAATATCGGCGGAATACTGCCGCCCATCGCCGCCGCGATCTGGTCGCCCCCGGGGAACTTCGGAGCATAACCCGCCTTGCCGTGCTGATTGCCCCGCACGACGATCGCGCGGGGCAGCGGCTGGTATTTCGGGTCCTTATGGTCGTAGCGATAGCCGACGATCATCACATTGGCGGTGCAATTGTCGGCAAAGACATTGTCGAAAATCTCGACATTGCGGTTCGCCATCACCAACACGCCGGTGCCCGTCGGCACACTCGCGACGATGTTGCCCTTGGGCGCAAAATTAGGCGTGCTGTTGTCATTGACGATATTGTCGAACACGCGGACGTTGTGCCCGCCCTGCATCGGCAGGCTCGGCAGATCGAACACGAGGATGCCGCCCGTGTTCTTCGTCGCAATATTGTCGTGGACGTCGGCGTCATAGCTGTTCTCGATCTCGATACCCGCGACATTTTCGGTCGCGATCGAGTCGCGGACGACGATGTTTTTCGACTGGCCGACATAGATGCCCGCATCCGACGCCCCGCGAACATAGACGCTATCGACCAGCACGTCGCTGCTTTCGACCGGATAGATCCCATAGGCGCCATTGGTTTCCGTGGGCCCGGCGGTCCATTCGACGCGCAGCTTGTGATAGACGATGCGGTCTGCGCCCTTCGACTTGATGCCGTCACCCTTGGTGTTGAGGACCGCGAAGTCGGCGAGCAAGACATCGTCCGAGGTGACGAGCAGCCCCTCGCCCGCACCCTGCTGGCCTGAAAAATCGAGGATCGATCCGCCCTCGCCGGCCCCGGCGCCGCGCACGGTGACATTCGCGACGTCGAGCGACAGGCCGTCGGTCAGCCTCCAAGTACCGGCGCCCAATTGCACCGTATCGCCGGGTTCGGCGAGAATCAGTGCCTCCTGCAGCTTTTCATTGGCGTCGGGCGTTACTGCACTGACGCTGATCACTTTCGCCGCCGCCGGTTGGGCGGCAAGCGCCGCCACGATGCAGAGCGTCGCCGCGTGACGGCTGAGGCCATGGAATCGCATATGTCTCTCCCCAAATTTTCGGGGAGCATGGTGCAAGACTTGACGGATGCCAAGCGATGTTGCTGACATATGTGTAGCTAACCGGGGAGAGGTCGCTTGATTCACAGATATATGCTGGCGCTTGCCGCCTTTGTCGCCTTGCCCGCGTCGGCGGCGGCGCCCGCGTCGCTGACGGGGCGCTGGAAAACCGACGACGGGAAAGGCATCGTCGCGATGGCGCCGTGCGGCGCCAAGATGTGCGGTCGGATCGCCGAGCTGCTGATCAAGGAGCCCGCCGGCGGTCAGCGCGACGAACGCAATCCCGACAAGTCCAAACGGACCCGCAAGGTCGAAGGCCTGCAAATCTATTGGGACCTCGCCCCGCATGGCGATGGCTGGAAAGGCGAGGGCTATAGCCCCGAGGACGGCCGTTATTACAAGGCGCACCTGCGCGTGAAGGGCAACAAGCTGACGATGAAGGGGTGCGTCGCGGTGTTCTGCCGGACGGTCACCTGGACGCGGATGGGGTGAATCCGATCCTCCCTGTGGCGAAGCCATGGGGAGGTGGCAGCGCGAAGCGCTGACGGAGGGGCCCATAACGCGACGTCGCAGCCCCTCCACCATTCGCTGCGCGAACGGTCCCCCTCCCCATCGCTTCGCGACAGGGAGGATGTTTCTCAATCCTCGCCCAAAATCCAGTCGACGCCCGCCGCGACATGGATGCGCGTGGTGTCGTAGATCGGCAGGACATTGGCGTCGGTGTCGACCAGCATCACCAGTTCGGTGCACGCGAGCACGACTGCCTGGATATCCTGCTTCGCGATGTCGGTGACGAAGGTCTTCATCGTCCGGCGCGAACTTTCGTTCACCTTGCCAAGCATCAACTCCTCATAGATGATCCGGTCGATCTCGTCGGCACGGCTCGCATCATAGGGCGCAAGCATCAGCCCGTGGCGGACAAGGCGCTGGCGGAACCAGGGTTCGGTCATCACATTGCGCGTGCCGATCACCGCCGCCGCCTTGATCCCGTCGGCCTTCATTTTCTCACCGGTTTCGTCGACGATGTGGATAAGCGGGATCGAGATCGCTGCTGCGACATCCTCGGCGACCTTGTGCATCGAATTGGCCGCGATCATCAGCGCAGTCGCGCCCGCCGCCTCGAGCCGCTGTGCAGAGGCGATCAGCACCTCCTTCGCATGCGCCCATTGCTCGGGCGTCGTAATGCGCGACAGCTCGCAATAGTTGAGGCTCTCCATCAGGATCGGCGCCGAACAGGCCGTGCCGAGGCGCTTTTGCACCCCCTTGTTGAGATGGCGGTAATAAAGCTCGGTCGATGCCCAGCTCATTCCCCCGATCAGGCCGATTTTGCGCAAGTGGTCCTCCGAAATACAACAGGACCGGGTCTCACTGGACCCGGTCCCGAACTTGGCTAGAAAAACTGGCGCCCGCGGGCAAGCCCGGGAGCGAAACTTTGCGGCAATCCGTCAGTGCCCGGTACCGCTCAGCGCCTTGACGATGTCGTCGGCCATCTTCTTGGCATCGCCGAGCAGCATCATCGTCTGGTCCATGTAGAAAACATCGTTGTCGACGCCGGCATAGCCGACCCCGCCCATCGAGCGCTTCACGAACAGCACCGTCTTGGCGTTGGCGACGTCGAGGATCGGCATGCCGTAGATCGGCGATGTCTTGTCGGTCTTTGCCGCCGGGTTCGTCACGTCGTTCGCACCGATCACGAAGGCGACATCGGCCTGCGCGAACTCGCCGTTGATGTCCTCGAGTTCGAACACCTCGTCATAGGGGACATTCGCCTCGGCGAGCAGCACGTTCATATGGCCCGGCATACGGCCCGCGACCGGGTGGATAGCATATTTGACGTTCACGCCCTCCTTCTTGAGCTGATCGGCCATTTCGCGGAGCGCATGCTGCGCCTGCGCCACCGCCATACCGTAACCGGGGACGATGATGACATTTTCCGCCTGGCTCATCAGGAAAGCGGCGTCGTCGGCGCTGCCCGGCTTCCACGGGCGCTGTTCCTTCGCCCCGCCACCGGCACCCGCTTCGGCATCGGCGCCGAAACCGCCAGCGATCACGCTGATGAAGCTGCGGTTCATCGCGCGGCACATGATGTACGACAGGATCGCACCCGACGAACCGACGAGCGCGCCGGTGATGATCATCGCGGTGTTGCCGAGCGTGAAGCCCATCGCCGCCGCGGCCCAGCCCGAATAGCTGTTGAGCATCGACACGACGACCGGCATGTCGGCGCCGCCGATCGGGATGATCAGTAGGAAACCGATCGCGAAGCTCAGCCCCGTGATCGTCCAGAACACCCACGGCGACTGGTCCTGCGTGAAATACGCCGTCAGCGCGACGATCGCAGCGAGCGTGCCAAGGTTGATGATGTGTCGTCCAGGCAGCATGATCGGCGAACCCGACATATTGCCGTTGAGCTTGAGGAAGGCGATGACCGACCCCGAGAAGGTGATCGCGCCGATTGCAATGCCAAGGCCCATCTCGACGCGGCTGACAACATGAATCTGCCCCGCGGCGTCGGCGATGCCGAAGGCGACGGGGTTGAGATAGGCGGCCGCCGCCACCGCGACCGCAGCAAGGCCAACGAGGCTGTGAAACGCCGCGACGAGCTGCGGCATCGCCGTCATCGCGATGCGGCGCGCCATGACGATACCAATGACCGCGCCGACGCCGATCGCCGCGAGAATTTCGATCAGCGAAACCCAGTCGACCATTAAATCGTGGGGATTGCCCTGCGGCAATGGATCGGACCGCATTGGCATATGCGTGAGCAAGGTCGTGACGACCGCAATCGTCATGCCGATCATGCCGAAGCGGTTGCCGCTCTGCGCCGTCGCGGGGCTCGAAAGCCCGCGCAGCGCGAGAATGAAGAGAATGCCCGACACCAGATAGGCGATCGCCGCGTAAGGATTTACTGCGCCATGGCCGCCGGTCGCGGCGGAAAGGATTGCCTGGATGTCCATCTCAGTGCTCCTTTGCCACAGCCGCATCCGCCGCGTTGTCACGCATGGCCATGTCTTTACCAACCGTATAGCCGGCGAAAATCACGAGCCAGAACGCGATTGCCCAGCGGTTGGCCTGAGCCCAACAAGAAATGCGTTGCATCGTCATGATCAGCGCTCCTTCTTCTTGTACATCGCGAGCATGCGCGACGTCACGGCGAAGCCGCCGAAGATATTGATGCTCGCCATCACGACGGCGGCGAGACCCAGCCATTTCGAGGTCGCCGACCCCGCGGCGGCGCTGGCTATCAGTGCGCCGACGATGATCACCGACGAAATGGCGTTGGTGACGCTCATCAGCGGCGTGTGCAGTGCCGGGGTCACCGACCAGACGACGAAATAGCCGACGAAGCACGCCAGGACGAAAATCGAAAAAATCGCGATAAAATCCACGGGCTCGCTCCCCTGCTGATTCCGTTTCGCGCACCTCTTGCCGCGCGCGGTGCGGCCTGTCGACTCCTAAACCGGCCAAAAAAGGGCGCGCGCATTTCCCTGCGTGAGAAAAGCGCGCGCTTTGTGAAATAAAATATCGCTTTATGGGCCTTGCGGGCGATCGATTTTACATTTGCGGGATAAGCACCGCGTCGATCACGTGGATGACCCCGTTCGACTGCCCGATATCTGCGGCGGTGACCGTCGCCTTGTTGCCGCTCGCGCTGGTCAGCAGGATATTGTCGCCGCTTTTCGTGGCGGTCAGATCCTGCCCGCCGACGGTCTTGAGCACGGCCTTGCCCCCGCCCTCGGCGATCTTGGCGGCAAGGTCGGCAGCGGTCAGCGCGCCGGACACGACATGATATTTCAGTACGCCGGCGAGAACATCCTTTTGCGCGGGGCGCATCCAACCGTCGCGGGTCACCGGTGCGACCTGGACAAAAGCCGCGTCGGACGGCGCAAACATGGTGAAGGGTCCGGTTCCCGAAAGCGTTTCGGCGAGACCAGCCGCTTCGATCGCGCTGGCAAGGCTCGTGAGGGTCGGCGCGCCCTTTATGCCGGCCGCGATGGTCGTCGTCGCGTTCGCCGTCATCGCCCCGCTGGTTGCGGAAGCGGCCTGCTGGTCGGCGGCGGGCGCATCACCGGGCTTTCCGTTGCACGCGGAGAGTGCCAGCGTAGCTGCTGCGACAATCAGGATAAGCGGGGTTTTCATGTTCCGTCCTTCAAAAATGACGACCACAGCGGATCGAATCGTCAGCCGAAGGCCGGCATCAACACGCTGTTGATGACATGAATGTTACGATGGTGCGATCGGCAAGGGTCGAGGCTATAGGCATCCCATGAACAGCAAGCGTTCCGTCGTCATATCGTCCGAATTCGCCAGCTTCGTGGGGCGCGGCCCATGCGACGCAGACGCGCTTCCCGACGATGCGCTGATCCTCGGCTTTGGCGACATCGGCGAGCCGGCCGTCATGATGCTTGGCAAAGCCGATCTGACCGACCAGGCGATCGACCATCTGGTCGTGCTTGCCATTGGCCGCGCGGAGTGTCTGCGGCTGTTCGGCATCCTCCCCAAAACCGACGGTCGCTGGTATTTGCCCGCCGACCTGCGCGGGCTCGGTCGCGCGCTGGTCGCGGTCGAGGGGGACGGCGCGGCATCGACGATGCTCCGCATGGCGCGCAGCATGGAATTGCTTTGCCAGCTCTTCGCGGCGCTCGAGGCCCATCGCATGGTAGAAGTCGGCGGTGCAACGACGCTGAACGAACAGGATATCACGCGGGTCGCCGCCGCGCACCAGATCGTAAACGAATGCTGGCACGAAAAATTGACGGTCGGCATCGTCGCGCGGCGGTGCGGCCTCAGCAAGGCCAAGCTTACGCACGGGTTTCGGCAGCTTTACCAATGCACCGTTCCCGAAGCGATCAGCGCGCGCCGGCTGGAACAGGCAAGGCAGTTGCTCGCGCAAAGCGACCTGCCCATTTCGAGCATCGGATATCGGTGCGGCTATCTGAGCAATGCGAGCTTCACGCGAGCGTTCGCGCGACGTTTCGGGATGGCGCCAACCGAAATGCGGCGCATGGAGATGACTCCGTAGATGCGAAGGCCTGCCGATTCCCGCGAAACGCTGTTATCGACGGCGCGCCAAACGATCCGCGAGGAGACTATCCGTTGAGTATCGCCAGCATCGCCCTGCCCCGCATTTTCCGCATCGGCGGCGGGGCGTCTAGGCAATTGCCCGAGGTGCTGGCGTCGCTGGGGCTGGCACGCCCGCTGGTCGTGACGGACAGCTATCTAGTGAGCAACGGACGCGCGGCGGAAATGGTCGACGGCCTGGCGGCTGCGGGGATCGTGGCGCGGGTGTTCGCCGATACGGTGCCCGACCCGACGGTGGCGTCGGTCGATGCCGGGGTCGTGTATCTGAAGGACGGCGATCATGACTGCGTTGTCGGCTTCGGCGGCGGTAGCCCGCTCGACAGCGCAAAGGCGATTGCGCTGCTCGGAAGGCATGGCGGCGCGATGGCGGATTATAAAGCGCCGCATGTGCAGGATGCGCCGGGCCTGCCGGTGATCGCGATCCCGACCACCGCGGGCACAGGGTCGGAGGCGACGCGCTTCACGATCATCACCGACGAGACCACCGACGAGAAGATGCTGTGCCCGGGACTCGCTTACCTGCCCATCGCGGCACTGGTCGACTATGAGCTGACTTTTACCAAGCCGAAGAGGCTGACCGCCGATACCGGCATCGACTCGCTGGTCCACGCAATCGAGGCCTATGTGTCGAAGCGCGCCAACCCGTTCAGCGATGGCATGGCCTTGCTCGCGATGCGTGCGCTGGCGCCCAATTTGCGGCGCGTGTGCAGCGACCCGCTGGACGCCGCCGCGCGCGAGGCAATGATGCTGGGCGCGACGCAGGCGGGGATCGCTTTCTCAAACAGCTCGGTCGCGCTAGTGCACGGTATGAGCCGGCCGATCGGGGCGCATTTCCACGTCCCGCACGGTCTGTCGAATGCGATGTTATTGCCTGCGGTGACCGCCTGGTCGGCGCCTGCGGCGCTGCACCGCTATGGGGACTGCGCACGGGCGATGGGCGTCGCCGACGAGGCCGAAGGCGACCAGTCGGCGGTGGCGCGGCTGCTCGACGAATTGGCGGCATTGAACCGCGAGCTCGAGGTGCCGGGACCGGCGGCGTGGGGCATCGACGCGGCGCGCTGGGACGCGCTGGTCCCGACGATGTGCGCACAGGCGGCGGCATCGGGCTCGCCCGCCAACAACCCGCGGGTGCCGGATGCCGAAGAGATGGCAATGCTTTATGCGCAGGTTTGGGCTGGTCAGGCCTAGGCGATGGCGATCAGGCGCTATCGTCCGTCGGACTTCGACGGTGTGCAATCGCTTTGGGAAGAGGCCTTTCCGAACGATCCGCCGTGGAACCGCGCCAAGGCGGCGATTCCTGCCAAGCTTGCCTTCCAGCCCGACCTGCTGTTCGTCGCGGTCGAGGGTGGCGCGGTGATCGGGTCGGTCATGGCGGGTTATGACGGGCATCGCGGCTGGCTCTATGCGATGGCGGTGCGAAGGGATTGCCGGCGTGGCGGGGTCGGCACCGCGCTGGTCCGCGAAGCCGAACGCGCGCTGGCGGCGCTGGGGTGCGAAAAGGTGAACCTGCAGGTGCGCGCGTCGAACGAAGCGGTCGCGCGCTTCTATACGAAGCTGGGTTATGCGATCGAGGATCGTATCAGTCTGGGTCGGCGTCTTTTAGCGGAGCCTTGACCGGATTTCGCGCATATTCGGTCAGCGGCAGGTCGAGCCAAGTGTGACGCTGTTCGGCCCATACCGCCTGTTCGGGCACGGGAAAGCCCGAATCCTCGAACGCCCCCGCCGCGACACCGGCCAAGTGCGGCATGCGCGCAGGTTCCCACCAGAGCGACGAGCCGCATTCGGGGCAGAAGTGGAAGGCAACGTCGAAACCGCTCGCCGAGGCGCGCGCGAAGACTTTCGCAGTCCCCGCGATCACCGTTACGCATTCGCGCGGAAAGAACGCCGCGACGCTGAACAGCGAGCCCGTCCGCCGCTGGCAGTCGAAGCAATGGCAGAGCGAGACCTTGGAAGGTTCACCGGTGCAGCGGAGCAAGAGCTGGCCGCAATGGCATGTGGCGCGTCGTTCCATGGGAGGAAGGAATAGCGCTGCCCAGCCCGAGAGCAAGGGCACCAGAAAAGTTCCGGAATACAATCCTGTTCATCATCCGGCAACCTGCACCCTGCTTAAGCGCCCCCGCCCTGCCTCCCTCTCTCCTACGTCTCATCGAGGAGGCGGGGCATCCCCCAACCGTCGTCATCCCGAACGTGATCCCGGATAGACGGCGGGCGAGCGTGCCGAGCGGCTGACAGGGATCGCGAGCGCCACAGCACAGCGGGCGCGGCCGACGCCGGTCCCATGATTGTCCTCGGGCATAGCCACCGTCGTCGCAGAACACCGAAAATCGGCCGAATCTGCAATTTCGGTCTGTTAGGGCAGATCTTTTCCCATCGATGTTTGCAGCACTGAATACCATTCGGCGCGCGTCCAGCGCGGGGCGAGAGCCTGCGGGATTTCCTTGATCCGTTCGACACTCTGCGTGCCGACGATCGGGATCGGGCGCGCTGGATGCGCCATCACCCAGCTGTAGGTCGCGGCGGCCCGCGAGACGCCGTACTCGGCCGCCTTGGCATCGAGCAGCTCCGCGACGGCGCCCGTGCGCTCCTCGGCAGGCTCACCGAGCCGGCCGCCGCCAAGCGGCGACCAGGCTAGGAAGCCCATGCCCTCCGCCATCGACTGGTCGAAAATGCCGTCGAAGATCGGAGCGAGATGGAGCGGCGAAAACTCGCTCTGATGGCTGACCACTGAAACGGGCAGGAATTTGGCAAGCGCAGCGGTCTGGGCAGGCGTGAAGTTCGAGACGCCGATCGCGCCGATCTTGCCCGCCCGGTGCGCGTCGTCGAGCGTCCGGGCGATTTCCTGCGGATGGGTGAGCAGGTCGGGGCGGTGAATCTGCCACAGTTCGACATGATCAGTGCGCAGGCGTTTCAACGACATATCAATCGCCGAGGCCAGATAGGCCGCGCTGCTGTCGTAGGGGACGCCGGGGATGATCCCGCCCTTCGTCGCCAGCATCATCTTGTCGCGCAGGCGCGGCGCTTCAGCAAAAACCTCGCCGAGCAACGCCTCTGCCGAGCCGAAGCCACCCGGCGTGTCGCAGCCATAAATGTCGGCGGTGTCGAACAGCGTGACCCCGGCCTCGAACGCGGCATCGATACGCGCACGCGCGGAGCGGATATCGACACCGGCAAAGCGCCACATGCCCCATGCGATCGGCGAAACGTCACGGCCGGCGAGGGTCACATTGGCGGGAGCGGGCAGAAAATCTGACATCACTGTCATATACTCCAAAAGCCGGTGCGAGCGATCGTCAGCGTGGGAAAGCAGGCGCGCGGCTCACCATCGCCGGCAGTGGACGGTCCATCACCCCGGCGAGCCAGCCTGCGGCCTCGACGATGTGCGGCAGCGCGAGGCCGGTGCGAACGCCGCCGCGTTCGAGCATATAGGCAACATCCTCGGTCGCGACATTGCCCGCCGCGCCCGGTGCGAAGGGACAGCCGCCGAGCCCGCCGAGCGACGCATCGACCGTCGCCGCGCCTTCGCGCACCGCGGCCCAGACATTGGCGATACCGGTGCCGCGTGTGTTGTGGAAATGCACGCGCACGGGAAGATGGCCGACCGCCTCGCGCACCCGGCCTACCATCTCGGCGACCTGCGCGGGCACGCCGACGCCGATTGTGTCGGCGAGCGCGATTTCGCGCGGGGCCGCATCGGCGGCGCGTTTTGCCATCTCGACCACGCGGCCCAGCGCAACCTCGCCCTCGAAGGGACAGCCGAAAGCGGTCGCGATGGTGATATGGCCGCTCCGCCCCGCCGCCTTCGCCAGCGCAACGATCTCGATCGCGGCGGCGAGCGATTCATCCGAGCTTTGCCCTTGGTTGCGAACGCCGAACGTATCGCTCGTCACACACACCGCGCCCAGTTCGTCGATGCGGCCGGTGGCGAGGGCGCGTTCTGCGCCGCGGCGATTGAGGACGAGGCCAATCCAAGTCACATCGTCGCGATCGGGCAACGTCGCCACCAGGTCCTCGGCATCGGCGAGTTGCGGCACCTTCTTCGGGTTGACGAAGCTCGTCACCTCGATACGCCGGACGCCATAGTCGATCGCGCGGCGGATCAGTTCGAGCTTGTCGGCGGTCGAGACGATCGCACTTTCATTTTGCAGCCCGTCGCGCGGACCGACTTCGACGATTTCCACGGCATGGTTTTTCAACATCTTGCGTCCCGATTGTCCCGAGTCATTTAGCAGGTTGAAAATTACATAGCATTCTAAGTATACAATGGCCATGGGCGAGGCAGGCCGTCTTACCAGAGTCGGCCGCGAAAGGAATGATATGAGCGAGACGGGCAGCGGGGGCGCGCTGGAAGGCATCAAGGTCGTCGAAATGGGGCAGCTGATAGCGGGGCCCTTCTGCGGCCAGCTCCTCGGCGACATGGGCGCCGAAATCGTCAAGCTCGAACCCCCGGTGACGGGCGACCAGATGCGCAACTGGGGTCAAGGCGACAAACCGAGCTGGTGGCGCGTAATCGCACGCAACAAATATTCGGTAGCCGTCGACCTGCGCAGCGAAGAGGGACAGGCGCTCGCACGCGAGCTGATCGCCAAGGCCGATATCCTCATCGAGAATTTCCGCCCGGGCACGCTCGAAAAATGGAACCTCGATCCAAAGGAGTTGCGCAAGACCAACTCCGGGCTGATCGTCGTGCGCGTGTCGGGTTACGGTCAGACTGGACCCTATTCGGCGCGCGCGGGCTTCGGCGGAATCGGCGAGGCCATGGGCGGCTGGCGCGGCATCGTCGGTTATCCCGACCTGCCGCCCGCGCGCATGGGCGTGTCGATCGGCGACACGCTCGCTGCGACTTACGGGTGCATGGGCGCGCTCGCGGCGCTCCATCATCGCAGCAAGACCGGCGAGGGCCAGATCGTCGATTCCGCACTCTATGAGGCAGTGCTGCAGGTGATGGAATCGACTGTGTCCGACTATTCGGCGAGCGGCACCAAGCGCCGCCGCACCGGCTCCACCCTGCCCGGGATCGCACCGTCGAACGTCTATCCGTGCAAGGATGGCGAATATCTGATCGGCGCCAATCAGGACGGCGTCTTCGCGCGGCTGGCGGCGGCGATGGGGCGGCCCGAACTCGCCGTCGACGAACGTTACGCGACGCACCGCGCGCGCGGGGTGCGTCAGGAAGAGCTCGACGCGCTGATCGGCGAGTGGACAAGCACGCTGACGATCGAAGAGCTGGAGAAGAAGATGGTCGAGGCGGGGGTTCCGGCGGGCCGCATCTTCGATGCCGAGGATATGCTGGCCGACCCGCATTTCGCCGCACGCGAGGCGCTGGTCAGCGTTCCCGACGCGGAACTCGGCGAAATCCGGATGCAGGGCATCTTTCCGAAACTGTCGGCGACGCCGGGCAGCGTGCGGCGCCCTGCCCCGCTGACTGTCGGACAGGATAGCGCCGAGGTGCTGAAACGCTGGCTTGGGCGGGAGGTTTGACGCGATGATCACGCTTTATGGCGGCCCGACCCCCAATGCGCGCAAGATCGCGATCGCGCTGCTCGAAATGGGGCTCGACTGGCAGCTGGACTATATTGACATCCTCGCGGGCGACCAGCTGACCCCCGAATTCCTTGCGCTCAACCCGAATAACAAGACGCCGGTGATCGTCGACGACGAAGGGCCGGGTGGCGAACGCTTCGCGCTGTGGGAAACCGGCGCGATCCTGCTGTATCTTGCCGAAAAGACGGGACGCTTCGTGCCGGTCGATCCGGTGAAGCGCGCGATCTGCTGGCAATGGCTGATGTTCCAGGTGTCGGGGGTCGGCCCGATGTTCGGGCAGGAGGCGCATTTCACCCATTATGCCAAGGACCGGCACGACTATGCCATCGCGCGGTACAGCCGCGAGGTCGACCGGCTGATGATGGTGCTCGACAAGCGCCTGGGCGAGGCCGAATGGCTTGCGGGCGAAGACTATACGATCGCCGATATGGCGACCCTGCCCTATCTGCGCCGCCAGCTGATCGAAAAGGCGGGGCGTTTCCCCAACGTCGATCGCTGGGGCGCCGCGATGCTCGAACGCCCCGCGGTCGCCGAGGGCATGACCGTGGACGTCGCACGCGCCGAGACGATCGAGGGCGGCCTCACCGGCTTTACCGACGAGCATCGTGCGATCCTGTGGGGCGACCGCCAGCATGTGAAGCGGTAAGAGATCGTCCTTTTTGGGGTTGGGGGGCGGACGCTACCTAATCGTCGCCCCCCCGAAGGCGACGGCTGATACCGGTCGTTTTCGGATATTCGGACCTCAATCCCCCCGCACCACCGCATGGTTCGCATCGCCAAACATGTTCGACCATTCCGCATCATCAAGCTGCTGGTGGCGGCCGATATATTTGGCGGGTGCCTTCAGGTCGCCGCGCGCCGTCGCGCGCGCCACCGCAGGGCGTTCGCGGATGCGTTCAAACCAGCCGCGCATCGCGGGCCATTCATCGAGCCCCAACCCCATCACGAACGCCGACGCGCGGCCGGGCCAGATCGCCATGTCGGCAATCGTGTAATTCTCGCCCGCGACATAGGTGCTTTTTTCCAGCCGCTTTTCGAGCACCGTGAGCAGGCGCGTGAGTTCTTTCGTGTAACGTTCGATCGCATAATCCTGCCCCGCGGGGGCGTAGCGGAGGAAATGACTCGCCTGCCCGCCCATCGGCCCGAGTCCCGCGACCTGCCAGTTGAGCCACGACAAGGTCGCGGCGCGCGCCGCGCCCGATGCGGGCAGGAAGCGCCCGCTTTTTTCTGCCAGATATTGCAGGATCGCGCCCGATTCAAAAACGGTGATCGGATCGCCCCCGCCTGCCGGGTCGAGGTCGACGATCGCCGGCAGTTTGTGGTTCGGATTGATGCGCCCGAATGCCGCGGTCAGCTGGTCGCCCGCGAAGATGTCATAGGGAATGACGCGATAGGGCTCGCCGATTTCCTCGAGCATGATCGCGATCTTCTGTCCGTTCGGCGTTGCCGAATAGTGAAGGTCGATCATCACAATATCTCGTGGATCACGTGGCGGACGCCAAAAGCAGTGCGCTCGCCGACGCCCACCGCGAGCACGCCGTTGAGCCAGCTATATTTCGCGCTCGCGGTCTCGAACACCGGCGCGATTCGCAGATAATAGCGCGAGGGATCGGCGTCGGGCGTCGCCGGATCGGCAAAGGTCGCGCGCACATCGTCGGGGATGATGTTGCGGCCGGTGTAGCTCAAGTAGATGAGGTCGCCGTCGTCGGTTTGCCACACCGCGCGGGCGTCGAAGGTGCCGACCGAGGCACCGTCGCCGAGCCGTCCGCTGCGTGACCAGTTGCCGCCGCCGGGAAGGACCATGCCGTTGATCCGGGAACCGAAAAAGCGGCCGCCGCTGATATAGCCGAGTCGCTGGTCACCAAAGGGCGACGCACCGATCCCGATGATCCCGCCGCCCACTTCGAACTCGACGGTGCAAAGGTGACGGGTCGCCAGCGGCGCGTGCGAATTTTCTTCGTTCATGATGCGAATCCTGTTCCAGCCTATGGACAAACATAAAACCATTAGTATACTAAGGGTCAATCAGATTGACGGATCGGAAGCCATTCCGGGACCGGCGACAACAAGCTCTATGGGAGGGTGACAATGAAGGCGCATAACCAGTTCCTGCTGTCCGGCGTGGCGGCGATCGCGATGCTCGCCAATGCCGCGCCGGCGATGGCGCAGACGGCCCCCGCCGACGCCGCGCCCGATGCGTCGAACGTCGACGACAGCAACACCAACGAGATCATCGTGACCGCGCAGAAGCGCGAGCAGAATCTGCAGAATGTGCCGATTTCGATGGAAGTCGTCAGCGGCGCCAAGCTCGCCGAGTTCAATACCAGCGATATCAAGGCGGTGATGAACTACACGCCGAACGTCTTTGTCCAGTCGACCGCGGGCAACGACGTCATCTACATCCGCGGCTTCGGCTCGCCGCCGGCGAACTTCGCCTTCGACCAGTCGGTGTCGCTCTATGTCGACGGCATCTATGCCGGCCGCAACCGGCAGGCGCAGGCCCCGTTCTTCGACCTTGCGCGCGTCGAGGTGCTGCGCGGGCCGCAGGGCGCGCTGTTCGGCAAGAACACCGCCGCGGGCGCGGTCAGCGTGGTGTCGGCTGGCCCGACGAAAGATTTCGAGGGCGCGATCACCGGCCTCTATAATTTCGACCACAAGGGCACCGATTTTTCGGGCTATCTGTCGGGACCGATCACCGACACGCTGGGCGCGCGCCTTGCGTACAAGATCGTCAACCAGGACGGCTATATCTATAACCGTGCGACCGATCACGACGATCCCGAAATCAAGTCGCAGTTGCTGCGCCTGACGCTGAAATGGGAGCCGTCGGCCAATTTCGACTATACCGCGAAGGTCGAATATGGGAACCGCGAAGTCAACGGCGGCATCACCGTATCGAGCCCGCTGACCAGCGGGCAGGATCCGCAGACGACGCGCTATCTCGAACGCTCGGCGCTGGGTGACGAGGGCAATGACAACAAGTCGGTGATGATCTCGGGCGTCGGCAACCTCGCGCTCGGCGATTTCACGCTGACCTCGGTCACCGGCTATAGCTGGTTCAAGTCGAAGATCATCAACGGGTTCGACCAGACGATCCCGAACAGCGGCGGCGCCTTTACCGCCAACTCGGTTTATAACGCCTTCCCCGAACGCTTCGACCAATTCTCGCAGGAAGTCCGCCTGTTGTCGCCGACCGGCAAGACGTTCGAATTCATCGTCGGCGCCTATTACGACAAGTCGAATTACACGCTGGAACAATATCAGGGCTTCGACCTGCCGAGCCTGACTATCCCGGGCGTCTTTACCGGCCCCTATTTCGGCCGCATCGACAGCGTATTCAACCAGGAAGCCGAAAGCTGGTCGGTGTTCGGACAGGGCACGTTCAACGTCACCGACGCCTTCCGCGCGATCGGTAGCCTGCGGTACAGCCACACCAAGAAGGACGGCGATTTTGCTGCGCGCCTCGTCTATGGTTCGAATGGCGTCAACGGCCAGCCTTTTGCGTTGCGCCCGATTTCGAGCGCGGTCGGCAAGATCAGCGAAGGCAATGTCGATCCGTCGGTGACGCTGCAATATGACGTCGCGCCGCGCGTGATGATCTATGGCACGTGGGGCCGCGGTTCGAAGTCGGGCGGTTTCGTGTCGAACACGCTCGGCACGACGAACGCCACCTTCACCTTCGAGCCCGAACGGTCGGAGAATTTCGAGGCGGGGATCAAGTCGACGCTGTTCGATGGCAAGGTCGTCGCGAACGTCTCGCTCTATCACACCAAGTTCAAGGATTTGCAGGTTTCGGTCTACCAGCCCGCGACGTCGAGCTATCTGACCGGCAACGCCGCGGCCGCGACGTCGAAGGGGGTCGAAGGATCGCTCAGCATTTTCCCGATCGACAATTTCGACATCAGCGCGTCGGCCGCCTATTCGGACATCAAATATGACGATTACCCGGGCGCGGCCTGCCTTGCCTCGCAGGTCGGCTGTACGCCCGCGACGAACAACCTCGCCGGCTATCCGGTCGCCTATTCGTCGAAATGGACGGGCAGCGTCACCGCACACGCGCGTTTCGACATGTCGCAAGACTTGAAGCTCGACGTCACCGGCGTTGCGGCCGGGCGGTCCAAATATTTCAATTCAGACAATCAGAGCCCGATCTTCGGCGTCCAGGACGGCTATGTGAAGCTCGACCTGCGCGTCCAGCTCGCCGATCGGGACAATAGCTGGCACCTCGCGCTGGTCGGCAAGAACCTGACCAACCAGAAGACGATCGGCAGCGCGTTCAACCTGCCCTTCCCGATCACGCCGGTTCCGCGCGCGATCCTTTACCTCGAACCGACGCGCAATATTTCGGTCGAGGCCGGGATCAAATTCTAGGTTCGATTACGATGTCCCAGGGATCGGCCGCCATCGATGCTTTCCTCGACAGGAAAGCGGCGATGGCGGTCGTGACCTGTTATGCAAGCGCGCTCGATGCGCGCGACTGGGCCGGCTATCGCGCGCTGTTCACCGACGAAGTCGCAATCGATTATGGCGCGATCGGATCGCTTGCCGCGACGGTGCCAGCCGACGAATGGACGGAACGTTGCAGGGCGCTCGAAGGTTTCGACGCGACGGCGCACCAATTGCACAATATGGACACCGCGATCGACGGCAACCGTGCGACGGTGACGAGCATCGTCGATGCCGTCCATGTCGTCGAGGTCGAGGATCGCGCTTTGCTGGGCGACCTGATCGGCCGCTACACCCACCGGCTGGTGCGGCAGAACGGGTGGAAGATTGCCGGCGTCACTTTGACCGTCGTCGCCTATCCCGCCGGCAAGGACGCGTTCGAAGCCGCTTTCGCCGCCGCGCGCGCCATTTTTGCCGAAGGAAAGTCCGCATGATCGACGTTTATTTTACGCCCACGCCGAACGGCCACAAGGTATCGATCATGCTCGAAGAGGTCGGCCTGCCGCATAATCTGATCGCAATGAACATGCTCGAGGGCGATCATCTGACCCCCGAATTTCGGCGGATCAATCCGAACGGCCGCCTGCCCGCAATCGTCGATCACGACCCGATCGGTGGCGGCTCGCCGTTGCCGGTGTTCGAAAGCGGGGCAATCCTGCTTTACCTCGCTGAGAAGACTGGCCAATTGCTTCCAGGGAGCACGCGCGGGCGTGCCCAAGCGCAGCAATGGCTGATGTGGCAGATGGCAAGTTTCGGACCGATGCAAGGTCAGGCGCATCATTTCATCCGCTATGCGCCCGAGGGACAGGCTTATCCGGTCGAACGCTATCGCAACGAGACGCTGCGGCTGCTCCATGTCCTCAACGGGCGGCTGAGCGAAGCCGATTACCTGGCCGAGGAATATTCGGTCGCCGATATTGCCTGCTGGCCGTGGACGCGCGCGATCCGCGCGATCGGGCTGACGCTCGACGATTATCCCGCGGTCGCGGACTGGTTCGCGCGGATCGGCGAGCGGCCCGCGGTGATCGCCGGAACCGACGTCAAGAACGCCGCCAACCTGTCGAGCGCGCGTCCGATACTGACCGAGGAACAATGGTCGAATTTGTTCGGCAAGAATATGCTGGAAGCGCCCACGCGCTAGTACGAACCTTATCTCGTCATTCCCGCGAAAGCGGGAACCCAGTGGCAACGTCGGCTCGCTGGTTCCCGCTTTCGCGGGAATGACGGAGGTTGGTTTACGGGGTATTGGCGTGCCCCCACTGATATTCGACCTGCCCCTGCAGCCGCCGGACCGCCACCCAGTCGCCCCCGGCAAGGCTGTCGTCCTCGATCAACATGGCTACACCGCCCGCAATATCCTCCGGCACGCACGCCTCGTTGTTCGCGAGCACGGTCTTCATCCATTCGGACTTGCCGCCCGCGCCGGTCGTGTCGAGGATCGGCGTGTCGACCAGCCCGGGCAACATGCCCACGACGCGGACGTTATATTCGTCCTTCAACGGCGCGCAGCAGCGGGTGAACATCATCACCGCCGCCTTGGTCGTCGCATACATCGCGTCGTAAAAGCCGGTGCCCAGCGCGACGGTCGATACGGTGTTGATGATCACCCCGCCCCCGCGCGACTTCATTTTCTGCACTGCGACCTGCGTTGCGGCGACCAGCGAGGTGATGTTGACGTCGATGATCCTGCGGATCCGCGCCGCATCGACATCGGGAAATTGCGGGAGGCCGGAGACGACGCCGGCATTGTTGTGGAGGATGTCAACGTTGCCATACGCCCTGAACCAGGTTTCGACCGCAGGAACGTCGGCGAGGTCGAGAGCGTGCATCGCCGCCCGCGCGCCCTCCGCTTCGACAAGCCGCGCGGTTTCGGCGAGCGCGTCCGCCTTGACATCGACCAGACTGATTTCGGCCGCGCCGCGCTGCGCCAGCATCACCGCGGTGGCACGGCCGATGCCGCCCGCCGACCCCGTCACGATCGCGCTTTTGCCTTTGATGTCCATCTCTTCTCTCCCGCTCGCCTTCTCGCTACCGTAAAGCACATTGACAGATAAACTTAAATATCTAAGTATTTTTGACCGAGAAGACTCGTGCGTTTTTGGGGAGAGTTATGACCGAGGCCACCGCCCTCAGTGCAGGCACCGCAGCGCCGGCCAGCGGCCATGCGCTCCGCCGCAACATCGCGCTCGCGATGCTGTTCATCGTCGGCACGATCAACTTCGTCGACCGCCAACTCCTGTCGGTGCTCGTCGAACCGATCCGCGCCGAAATGAATTTCAGCGACACGCAATTCGGCCTGCTCACCGGCTTTGCCTTCGCGCTCTTCTATGCGGCGGCCGGCGTGCCAGTGGCGATGATCGCCGACCGCTGGAATCGGGTGAAGCTGATCGGCATCGCGTGCGTTGTGTGGAGCGGCTTTACCGCAGCGTGCGGCATGGTCTCGAACTTCTGGCAGCTGGCCGTGATGCGGTTCGGCGTCGGCGCGGGCGAGGCGGGCGGCACCGCACCGTCGCTTTCGGTCATCGCAGACTATTATCCACCGGCGCAGCGTCCGCTGGCGATTGGCCTGTTTACATGCAACGGCCCGTTCGGCGTTTTCGTCGGCGCGACCTTCGGCGCATGGGCGGCGGCGAATATCGGCTGGCGCAACGCCTTCATCGTCATCGGGATCGTCGGCATATTGGTCGCGCCGCTGCTGATCTGGCTCGTGCGCGAACCCGCGCGAGGTCAGATGGATACGCACAAGCCCGCCGACGAAGCCCTGCCCTTTTCGCAGAGCCTCGCGATGTTCTGGCGCCGCCCGTCGCTGCGCATGGTGATGATCGGCAGCGGCCTCGCCGCTTTTGTGAGCTATGGCATGCTCAACTGGATTCCGGCCTTCCTGATGCGGACGCAAAAAATGCCGCTGGAGGCGATGGCGACCTATTTCGGTCCTGCGGCGGGCATCACCTTCGGTATCGGAATCCTTGGCGGCGGCTGGCTCGTCAGCCACCGCGCGAAGCATTCGGCGCGGGCCTATGGCTCGATCCCGGCGCTCGCGACTGCGGTGCTGATCCCGACCTTTATCGCCGCGCTGCTCGTCGACAAATGGCAGCTCTCGCTCGCGCTGATGCTGATCCCGATGGCGGCGTGCACAGCCTATGTCGCGCCGGCGCTCGCGCTCGTGCAGAACCTCACCCCGCCGCGCAGCCGCGCGACCGCCGCCGCGGTGCTGATGCTGATGTTCAACATCATCGGCCTCGGCCTCGGTCCGCTATTCGCTGGAATCGTCAGCGACACGCTGAAACCCGGCTATGGCGACGATAGCCTGCGGTGGGCGCTGATGGCGCTGATGCCCTTCGCCGCCGCCGCGGGCATCGCGCAATATCGCATGACGCGCACCCTAGAAAATGACTTCGCCGAATGACAGACGTCGCGGGCAAGACCGCCTTCATCACGGGCGGCGCGAGCGGCATCGGGTTCGCGACTGCGAAAGCGCTCGCGGCGAAGGGAGCATCGGTGATCCTCGCCGATATTGACGCGGCGGGTTCGGAGAATGCTGCGGCGATGCTGCGCAGCGAGGGGGTCAACGCGCTTGGCGTCCAGCTCGACGTCACCAGGGAAGAGAGTTGGGCTGAAGCGGGTGCGAAGGCACGCGCGTTCGGCCCGGTACGCATACTGTTCAGCAACGCAGGGGTCGGCGGCGGATCGGGGCCCTTCGAGCAATATGACACCGAGGTCTGGCGCTGGAACTACGCCGTCAACGCGCACGCGCATCTCTATGCCTGCCGCACTTTCCTCGGCGAGATGAAGGCAAGCGGCGAGCCGTGCCATCTCGTCATCACCAGTTCGATGGTCGCGATCGTACCGCCGCCGATCTCGGTCGCCTATATCAGCTCCAAATATGCGACGCTCGGCATCGCTATGGCGCTGCGCAACGAGCTTGCCGACAGCTGCGTCGACATCTCTGTGCTGATGCCCGGCATGTCGGCAACGCGGATCGTCGAGACGACGCGCGAGTTGCGCCCGGTGGAAGTCGAGGTCGGTAAGGCGGCCGCCACGAGCCAGGCGATGCAGGGCGTGCTCGCGGGCGGCATGTCGCCGGACAAGATCGGCGCGCGCGTCGTGCAGGCAATCGAGAATGGCGACTACTGGATTTTCACCCACCCCGAATGGAAGGCGATGGCCGAGCTGGTGACGCGGGACATGCTGGCATCCTTCGGTCCGTCGGCCGATCCGGCGTATAAAGGCGACGATATCGACGGGCTGATCGCGGCCAACGGCGGCCGCATGTTCGGCGCAAAAGCATAGGAGAGAGACATGGCCGAGGAAAACGACATTCGCGCAATGGCGCAGCGCTTCTTCGACGCGATCGAGGCGGGCGACATCGAGACGATGCAGGGTAGCTTCACCCCCGATGCCGAAATTTGGCACAATACCGACGAACTGATCGTTACCCCCGAACAGACCGCGCAGACGCTGACCGGCATGGTCGCACGCATCAAGGACCGCGAATATGCCGACCGCCGCCTGACGGCCTTTCCCGGCGGCTTCGTCCAGCAGCATGTCCTGAAGGGCCGCCGCGTCCACGACGACGGCGAAGTCCGCCTGCCCTGCGCGATCATCTGCAAGGTCGAAAATGGCAAGATCACGCGTCTCGACGAATATTTCGATAGCGCGCATGTCGCCGAATTCCGCAAATTTGCGAACGCCTGAGGAGTCAATCATGCCCGTCCTGCGCCAGGTTCCCCGCTCGGAAGTCACCGACGAGACCGTCCTTGCTTACTATAACCGCCTGTTCGGCGACCGCGACCCCGTCGCCGAGCCCGGCACCGCTACCGGCACGCCCGGCGACTGGTGGACGGTGTTCGCGCTGTCGCCCGACATCTTCGAGCATGCGGTCAAAGGCTTCGCCGTCTATCGCAACCCGGCGCGCACGATCGATCCGGTGCTCCGCGAACTGGGCCAGACGCGCGCGGGCTGGGTCAAGGGCAGCCAGTTTGTCTTTTCGCAGCATTGCAAGTCGCTCCGCGGCCTCGGCGTCAGCGAGGAAAAGATCGCCGCCATCGCGCACTGGCAGGTGGCGGACTGCTATGACGAACAGGAACGCACCGTGCTCGCCTATGCCGATTGCCTGAGCCAGGCCGACGGGCGCGTGCCGCTCGAGGTGTTCGACAAGCTCAAGACCTTCTGGAACGATGAGCAGATCTTCGAATTCACCTACATCACCTGCCTTTATGACATGCACGCCGTGATTACGCGCGCGCTGCGCATGGAATATGACGCGCGCGAGGACCCGATCGTCGAGATCGCCGCGCCCGAAGGCTTCAGCGCCGCCGACTTCCTCAGCGCCCCAAGGCCAGCGAACGGATGAGCGGCTACGGCCCGCCAGAGGTCGTCGCGACGGGCCTTCGATTTCCCGAAGGCCCCGTCCCGATGTCGGACGGGTCGATACTGCTCGTCGAGATCGCGCGCGGGACGCTGACGCGCGTCGCGCCCGATGGCAGCCTGTCGGTGGTCGCCGAACTTGGCGGCGGGCCGAACGGGCTTGCCATCGGGCGCGACGGCGCGGCCTATGTCTGCAACAATGGCGGTTTCGAGTGGATCGAGGCGGACAACCTGCTGTTTCCCGGCCACGCGGCAAACGCGGACGCCTGCGGGTCGATTCAGCGCGTCGACGTGACGAGCGGCGCGGTGACGACGCTCTACGACAGTTTCGAGGGAGGACGGCTCAAGGGGCCGAACGATATCGTGTTCGACGCCGCGGGCGGCTTCTGGTTCACCGATCATGGTCAGGTGCGCGACACCGGCCGCGACCATGGCGCAGTCTATTATGCGGCGGCGGATGGCTCGACGATCATCCGCCAGCGCGCCGATATGATGGGGCCCAACGGCATCGGCCTCGCGCCCGATGGCAAGACGCTTTACGTCAGCGAAACGATGACCGCGCGGGTATGGGCGATGGACATCGTCGTGCCCGGTGAGCTCGCGCCGCCGCCACCTTGGGCGCCCGGCCGCTTCGTCGGCACGCCGCCCGCCTTTCGCCTGCTCGACAGCATGGCGATCGAGGAAAGCGGGAATATCTGCGTCGGCACGATGGTCGAGGGCGGGATCACGATATTCGACCCCTATGGCGGCGGATCGCAGTTTGTCCCGCTGCCCGACATCGGCATCACCAACATCGCCTTTGGCGGCGTCGACCGGTGCGATGCATATGTGACGGCGTCGACAACAGGAACGCTCTACCGCATGCGATGGCCGCGTCCAGGCTTATCCGTCAATTAAATTGACGATTGGTCGGTAAAATGATAAGAGAGACGGGAGAGGACAGAATGAAATTCTACACCAGCGTCGGCCCGAACCCCCGCGTCGTGAAGCTTTTCATGGCCGAAAAGGGTATCGAGATCCCCGAGGTCACGATCGACCTGCGCGGCGGCGAGAACCGGCGCGCGCCCTATAATGTCGATGTGAACCCCGCCGGACAGACGCCGGCGCTCGAACTCGACGACGGCAGTTTCATCTGCGAGATCATTGCGATCTGCGAATATCTCGACGAGAAATATCCCGATACGAGTTTGATCGGTTCGACCCCCGAGGAACGCGCCGACACGCGCATGTGGACGCGGCGCATCGACCTCAAGATTTGCGAGCCGCTGACCAACGGCTTCCGCTTCGCCGAAGGGTTGCCGCTGTTCGAGGCTCGACTGCGTTGTCTTCCCGAAGCGGCCGAAGGGCTGAAGGCAACGGCGCAGGACGGGATCAAATGGCTCGATGCGCAGATCGCCGGGCGCGCGTTCGTCGCAGGCGACCGCTTCAGCCTCGCGGACATCATGCTGTTCGCTTTTCTCGATTTCGGCGCGTCGGTGGGGCAACCGATCGATCCCGCCAACAGGCATATTCTCGGCTGGTACGACCGGGTGAAAAGCCGCGCCAGCACCACTGCAAACTAAGGAGACGGATCATGGCTGCAGCAAATAGCGAGTTCGAATTCTGCGGGGTCAACCACCTCGCGCTCGTGTGCAAGGATATGGCGAAGACGGTCGAGTTTTACCGCGACAAACTCGGCATGCCGCTGACCAAGACGATCGACCTGCCAGGCGGGCGCGGCCAGCATTTCTTCTTCGACATCGGCAACGGCGACAGCCTCGCCTTCTTCTGGTTCCCGAATGCGCCTGAGGCGGTGCCGGGCATTTCCGCTCCCGCTGCGCTGCCGACGAAGGGCAGCTTCGTGTCGGCGCACGGATCGATGAACCATATCGCGATCAACGTCCGTGCCGACAAGTTCGATGACTATTACAACCGCCTGATCGAGAAGGGCATCGAGGTCACTCCGGTGCTCAACCACGACGACAGCCCGACCCAATCGTCGGCCGAACTACACCCCGGCGTCTTCGTGCGCTCGGTCTATTTCTTCGATCCCGACGGCGTGTGCCTCGAATTCGCGGCTTGGACGAAGGAGTTCAACGAGAGCGACGTCGCGCACGACCCGGTACAGGCCGACGGCACGAAACGCGAAGGCTTCATCGTCGGCCGCACGCCGGTGCCCGCCGAATAGAATTTCCCAATCATTACCCATTGGGAACTCCTCCTGACCCGGTCTTTTGGCCGGGTTCTTTTTTTGTGTTTCGGGATGCCGGTAACGGTCGGCAATTGCCGCACACGCTCTATTTTGTCATTCCGGCGCGACCAAATCGACGATCGCCGGTCCGTAGAGGGCACCAAGGAAGATGCAGACCATCGCGGCACCGACGGCGATGCTCCGGCCGTCCTTGATCGCGAAAGCCACCGGGTCGCCTTCCACCTCGCCGCGTCGCGCCATCATCCAGATGCGGTTCAGCCAATAGATCAGCGGCAGGCAGAGTAGCCACAGCATTTCGGGCAGCGCATAATGTTCGGCTGTCGCCGGGTCATGCGCAAACAGCGCGAGGACAAGGATCGCAACCATTCCGGCCGAAATCCCGGACATCATCACCACGTCGAGGTCGCCGCCGACATACCCGCGCCCGCTCAGCAGGCGCTCCGGCTCGATGGCGTCGCGCATCTCCACATAGCGTTTGAGATAGGCAAGGCTCAGGAACAGGAAAACCGAGAACAGCAACAGCCAGAAGCTGAGCGGTACCCCGATCGCGATCGCACCGATCCAGATCCGGATCGTGTAAAGCGAGGCGAGGACGATGGCGTCGCCGACCATCACCGCCTTCAGCCGGAATGAATAAGCGGTCGTGATCGCCATATAAGCGAGGAGCCAGAAGGTCAGTTCCGGGCCGCCCAGCAGCCATCCCCCGGCAAGGCCCGCGGCTGCGAGCAGCAAGGACAGACCCAGCGCAGCAGGGATCGCGATATCGCCATTAGCAAGCGGTCGCTTCCACTTGGTACGATGCGCGCGATCGGAGTCGATATCGAGCAGGTCGTTCAGCAAATAGATTGACGAGGCGATCAGCGACATGAGCATCGCAGCCGCCACCGCCGTCGGCAACACGCCCCTTGTCATGAACTCGCCCGACGTGAAAGCGGGAACGATCACCAGCGCATTCTTCGCCCATTGGTGAGGGCGCATGGCCTTGATGATGGCCCGGGCAGGACCGGGGCGCGGGGCCCCAAGACGTTCGACTGGCGATCGCGGCGGGATATGGCCGACCGACCAGCCGCGCCGCGCTGCACGCCACAGGCAGGCGTCGGCGCGGCTGTCACCCACATAGTCGAAGGGCGTATCGGGGCCGATACGTGCGCGAATGGCGGCCAGCTTGGCGGCGCCTTTGAGATTGGACCGGCCGCGCGTTGCAATGACCGGATCCGACAGCGTGAGATGGTCGGCGATACGCCGGATGTGCCGCCAATGGCTCGCGCTCGCAAGGATCACGGGACGGCCTTCGGCCCTGGCCTGCTCGATGATATCAAGCACCTCTTCGCGGTAAGGCAGTCGCGCGGCATCGATGCGGTCGCGCCGCGCCGCCATCGTCTTGGCCACGGCGCGGCCCGCGACCAGCCATGCCAGCACCGCGATCATCGCGGCCCAGCTGGAGCGCGCGATCCGCACGAAACTTTCGAGTGAGATATCCGCGCGCGTCAGCGTCCCGTCGACGTCAACGAACAACGGCACGGCCTCGTCGGCCGGATCGGGTCGTTCATGCCGCATCGCGTGGGGCCCTTCGCGCCGAAAGCCGCTCGATCCCTACCGCGACCGGGATGGCAGCCATGACGATCAGCAGCGGAATCGCCGGATCGCGGTAACGGACGATGATATAGGCTGCGGCGTGGATCAACCAGAAGCCCGCGATCATGGCGGCGAAAATCCATTTTCCGTCGCTGGCGATCCGCCGCGAGCGAAAGGCGAGCAGCCCAAGCAGCAGGATCAGCGCATATTGTGCAACCTCGAAGACCCGGATCGCGGCGACGGATTTTGAGGCTGCAAAGTCGTCCGCGTCGGGCAGATTGGGCTGCCAGAAATAGGCGAGTTTGAGCGCGGCCAGTTCGGCCGTCCTGCCCGGATTGGCTTCGATCCAGTCGAGCGCCTCGGTTTGCAGGCGGTCGGCGTTGCCGACCTCGCCAAGACGGAGCCGCGTGGCTTCCCAATCCTTTGCCAGCGGGGTGTCGGCGATGCTCACGAACTTGCCCGTCGCGGCAGGGTTGTGGCCGAGATAGAGGTTGAACGCGGCGTTGGTGGTGAGGACCGGGCGGCCGACCATCTGGTTGGTCGCATAGAGCCATGGCGCCAGCACCAGCGCGGCCCCAGCGATGACGCACAGACCCGCCGAAAATGCCGGTGCAAAGCTGTTCCGAGCCCGCCAGAGCATCAGTAGGGCCGCCGCGACGCCCAAGCAGAGGAGCAGCGCCGAGCCACCTGTGACGAGCGCCGCACCCCACAAAAGTCCCGCGATCAGCGCGGTACCGGCGGGGCGATCGCCGCGTGCGATCCCGACTGCGCACAGGGCAATGCCAAGTAGCAAGGGGGTCGAGAGATTTTCCTTCGCCAGCATCGTCGCGTTCCAGATGCCCGGAAACCACAGCGCATAGATAGCGGCGGCGATCAGGCCCGCGCCGCGATGTCCGGAGAGCGCGATCGTGAGCCTGAATATCAGCCCGATGCTGATCGCGCACAAGAGCAGGTTGACCGCTATCGCCGTGCCCACCGAACTGCCGAATGCCTTGAAAAAGGGAGCTAGCAGCAAGGGATAGCCGGCGCTGTAGAAAGCCTTTTGGCCGTACATATCCGCGAGCTCGCCGCGTTCGGCGAGGCCTTGAGCCATCGTGAAATAGGCAAGCGAGTCGCTATCGAGCGGGTGCTTCAGGACCCACTCGCCCGCCACTCTCAGCATCACGGCAACAAGAACGATCGCGGCGAGCAACACCGAACAGGCGCGCGGTGAGAGTTCCAGTATCGACGGCTGAATGGTTGAGGCCCGCGAAGTCATGGGTTTACGCCGAGCGGGCGACCAGCACGCAGCCGATGGCGATCAACAAGGTTCCCGCAAGGCGGGCGACGCTGATGCTTTCGTTCAGCCAAAAGGCGCCCGCGAGCATCGTCAGGATGAACCCGATCCCGACGAAGGGATAAGCCAGCGACAGCGGCACACGGCCGAGGACAAAAAGCCAAAGCAGCGCCCCGATGCCATAGAGACCGAGGCCAAGGATGATCATCGGCGACTGAGCAAGGCCGCCAATCTCGCCGCCGATGCCTGTTGCCCGACCGCCGGCGGCGGCGGCTGTCCCGATCTTGAGCGCGAGCTGCGCAAGCGCGGAAAGGCTCACGCTTGCGAGAATCAGAAGGAACAGGCGCACCGTCATGGACAATCTTTCGGTCTATCAGCGGTTTGCCACTAAGCGCGGCGGTTCAAGATAAGGTTAATCTTGAACGAAATGTCGAGCCGATTCCTGAAGAACGAGCTGTATTTCAGCATATCGCCGGGCTGAATTTTCCCGGAAAATGCGCTAAATGAAGGGCGGATCGTCGATGACGATCCGCCCTTCCAATTTTGGCAATCATTTGGCGCCGAGTGGAGCCGACGCGTCGCTATGCGATGGAGGCGATCAGGAAATCGCTGGATTGTGAACGATTTGAAGGTAGCGGAACCAGGTCGTTCCCGCGCCGTTCGGACCGAGCAAATCCTGCTGTGTCACCTTCTCGCTTCGCCAACTTGCCGCGGTGGTCGCCGCCTGGTCGAGGTCGCTTCCCGATTGGCCAAGCTGGTTTTTCAGGATCGATGGCCCGGCAATCAGTTGATCCATCGCCTGTCCATCGCGGGTGCCAATGTTCGCGCCTTCCTGGAACACGTCCCACGAAACATTGGTGCCGTTGACCGCTGCAAGGTTCGCATAACCCTGCGGCAGGCCGGCCACGTTGCCGCCGGCCGCGATCAGGCTGGCGCGACTCCAGATCCTCAGCAGATAGGGCGTACCCGTTCCGCAGTCGGTATTGGCCGCGGCATTGATACGGCCGACGATGCGCTGGCGATGCTTGGCGATCAGCCAGTCTAGCACCGCACCCGCGGTCGCCGACCGCCCCCGAACGGCGGCATTGAAGCCGATCCGCTCGGCGATTCCCAGCGCCGTCAGCCAATATCCGATGTAGAAGTCGTGCTGTGCGACATCGCCATCGTGCAGCCCGCACACACCGAAGCGGTGGGTGGCGGCATAGATCGCCCGCGCATCGTCGATACTTCCCCCGACCATCACGTTGGACGGCGGATTGTCGAATCCGGGGTTTGAAGTCTTGTGCGCCGCGCTGAACGTCTCGAAATCCTGAACGACAAAAGTCAGTATTTCGTCGCGCGAATAGAGGCGATCGGAATTGCGCGAAGCAGTTTTCCAGATCAGCGCCGCGTGCAGGAACTGCCAAGCCGCCCCGCGTTCAGCAAACAGGTTAGGGTCGCCGAACGGGCTCGAGAGGATCCAGTTTTCGTACAGCCGCGCCTGGTCGCTGAGCTTGTGGCCCAGGAAGGCGAACTCCGGCGATTTCCATAGCAGCGATCCCCAGTGCGGGAATTGATGGGCGTGCGGCAGGTCGATTTCGTTGGTTCCGAAATAGGGTTTGTCCGCCGCAATCCCGCCATAGGGCACTTTCGACGACCAGGGATTATAGCTGTTCGCCATATCGTACTGGCGTCCGCCCTGGACATAATATGACTTGTTCGCGGGGCGCGAACCCGACCCATAGCCGTAATAATGGCCGCGCAGCCCGATATCGCGGGTGGCGTTGTTCCCCTTGAACAGCGGTACGTTCCGCCCGCCCTCGAAACAATGGAACGGATCGCTGGCGTAGGCAGTCAGATAGTCGAGCGCGATCAGCGCGCGCGGCGTTCCGTCGTGTGGGCGCAGCGAGGTGATGTCGTGCATATAGGCGGCAACGGGCTCGGCGATCGCACAGCGATCGTCGCGTACGCCGCCCGGACCTGTGATCGGCGAGCGGCCGCACTGGTTGAACGGCGTGTAGCGCAACCAGGTCGACGCGACGGCCGCGAGCGACGACGCGGTGTAGAGCGACCCCTTGTAAGGATCGTTCGTCACCCCCGCCTGCGGAACAAGCGTCGCATGGTTCGTCGGCTGATAGGGCATGACCCGCGTGTTGCCGAATCCATTGAACCCGTCCGATCCGAACAGCCGGACATCGAAGCCGTTGCTCGAATAATGGGTGTGCGACCCATAGGGAACCGACGCGTCATAGCGGGGCAGATTGGCGTCGATTGTCGCCTGGTCGTATGCGCCGGGCGCGCCCGAACGCCAGATCACGCCGGACCGGACGGTGCCATGCGGATACCATCTGTTCGTCGCATTCGTGATGGCGGCGCCGTTGCCGTCATAGCTGCCCGAGAAAATCCGCGGGATGTCGGTGCCGTTGAGCGGTCCGCCATCAGGACGTTCGACGGTCGCCAACACATTGCCCGCCTGATCTTCGATGCGCCATTTGTGCGGGACCATATAGCTGTCCTTGCCCGCCGGATCGCCGAACGGATTGTCGGGCATCGACACCGCGGTCCAGTCATAACCGAACTGGAATTGGACATAGCTGCCCGACCGGATCGCCTCGCAATAATAGGCGATTCCGGCAATCGTCGGCGCGGAGCCTTCGGGAAGACACTCCATCCACGGCGCTTGATTGGCGCGCAGGAAGCTATCCTCGAACTGGCAATTCTGGCGCGACGGGCGCGTCATCACCAGCACCTGCGGATGGTCGACGCGGCTACCGCTGCTCCAGTTTTCGAGCACCGCGCGATAGGCTTGCCCTGCCGACACGACGACCGGGCCGACAATCACATCGACCGTAAAGGCCGTGCCGCCTGCCGGCGTGACCGAGATGATCTTTGTCGCCTGCGGCGACGATACGCCGGTCGCATCGACATGGAGCGCTTCGAGCTGTGTGGCCGAGATCGTTCCCGACGTCACGGGCTCGAAAGCATAGGATTGCCCCGCCATCTCGATCGTAACCGACAGGTTAGCAATCTTCTGCGCGACCGAATTGCTCGTGTTGCCGAGCGAGGCGTTATGTTCGAGTTCGGCGTCGGGCGTGATACGCGGTTTGAATGCCACCGCCTGGCTCGGGCCGAAGGGCATGCCATCGCGCAGGAAGGTGATCGTCCCGCCCGCGCCGGTCGGATTGTCGTCATAACGCACGCCGACCCTTTCCTGCGCGATAGTCGAAAGTCCGCCGACGCTGTCGATCTGGATGCTCTGTCCGTCGCGCTGCATCGTCAGGCGAAGACGCCCCGCGTCCCAATGGCTGTTCAGAGAAAATTCTCCCGCATCATAGTCGAACAGCGACACGAGGGGGCTCTGGTTGGCGGGTAGGATGCCCGTGAATTCGAGCTCGATCACGACGGGCGTCTGGGTTTTTGCGGGATCCGCACTGGTCGGCAGGCTAATCCCCAGCGATCCTGCCGTCAGGTAGGTTCCCGCAGGCAACCGCAAATAGCTGCCGTCGAAGCTTGCGCCCAAGCCGACCACCTCCAGCGAATTGGACGTGACGCCGTCATTGGTCTGCGTCGGAGCGAAGTCGGGTCCGGTGTTCGGGAAAGCGTAAGCCGATTTCCGGTCGATAAGCGCGGTAGATGTCACGCGCTCCTGCACCGACAGCCCCGACGGGATCGTCACGGCATAGGTCGCGGCGCCACCCGAAACTGGTATGTCGAGCGGAAAGCGCGTTCCGGGCTTGCCATAAACGGTAAAAGTACCGCCGCCTCCACTGGGAGGATTGGTCGTCGCCTGCGTTCCGAGGGTGAGTTTGATCTCACGGACCTTCTGCGCGCCGCTATTCGCCGTGTTGCCGAGCGAGGCGTTGCATTCGAGCACCGCGTCGGGCGTGATCCGCGGTTTGAAGGAGAGCGTCTGGCTTGCCCCCAAGGCGGCGCCGTTCCGCAGGAAGGTAATCGTGCCGCCCGCGCCCGACGGATTGTCGACATAGCGCAGACCCACTCGTTCCTCCGCCGTCAGCGAAAGACCACCAATGCTGTCGATCTGCGCCCGCGTGCCGTTGCGTTCGAAATTGGCGCGAAGACGGCCGGTGTCCCAATGCGCATAGAGCGAAATCTCGCCATCGTTATAATCATAGAGCGAAACCAGCGGACTATTGGTGGCCGGCAGGATGCCGACATATTCGAGGGTGATGTCCTCGGGCGTCTGCGTCTTGGCGGGGTCGCTGTTCGTCGGCAGCGCAATGCCGGCATTTCCTGCGGTCAGATAGGTTTCGGCCGGCAATTGTAGATAAGTGCCGTCGAATGTCGCGCCCGAACCCGAGATGGCAAAACCCTGCGTCGTCACGCCGCCGTTGGCCTGCACCGGTGCGTACGGGCCCGATGCATTGGGGAAGGCAAAGGCCGAGCTCGTGCCGTCATCATTGCCGCCGCCATCGCCGGGTGGGGTGGTCGTCGTCTGAGCGCCAAGCGTGAGTTTGATCTCGCGGACCTTCTGGGCACGGCTGTTCGCGGTGTTGCCTAGCGATGCGTTGCACTCGAGCGTCGAATCGGGCGTGAGCCGCGGTTTGAAGGCGAGCGCCTGGCTGGGACCGAACACGACGCCGTTACGGAGGAACGTTACCGTCCCGCCGACACCGGAGGGATCGTCGACATAGCGCAATCCGACGCGCTCTTCGGCGGTCGTCGAAAGCCCTCCGATGCTGTCGATCATCGCTGTGGTGCCGTTGCGCTCGAAATTGGCGCGCAGGCGGCCGCTATCCCAGTGCGCGTAAAGGTCGATGCGGCCATCGCCATAATCGAAGAGCGACACTAGCGGGCTCTCATCCGCCGGCAGGATGCCGACATATTCGAGAGTGAGTTCCTCGGGGGTCTGGGTTTTCGCCGGATCGGCATCGGTCGGTAGGGTGATATCTGCGATGCCTGCGGTCAGGTAGGTGCCCGCCGGAAGGTTTAAATATGTGCCGTCAAAGGTCGCGCCCGAACCCGATATCGCAAAGTGGTGCGCGGTCACGCCGCCATCGGTTTGGGAGGGCGCATAGGGGCCAGTGGCGTTGGAAAAGGTAAAGGTCGAAATAGTCATTGGTGTTCCTCTTTCGAATCAGCAGGTTAGATCAGGGATGGAGCCGATTCGATTTGGAACGTAAAGAGAACAAATATTGTAGGAAAGATAGGAAAAATCCTATTTCGTTCGAGCGCGCGGTCCTCTCCGGGAAATGGAATGCGACCCTATAACTCCGGAAATTCTGTCAGGGCTTAAGGAGCTGAGCGTCCTGTATTGGCCCTTTTCGTGCGGCTCGGTTCAGAGCGAACGAGAGTCGGGCAATTCGGTCCAGCCGGCAGCCGGCAGCCGGCGACCGATTGCGGACAGGCGTCAAATCGGCCGGCGCGCAACGCCAAACTTTACTGAGCTTTAGACGCCGGCACAAGCGGCTGCCAGAAACTCGCCCCATAGGGGGCTCTCCTAACCCACTGCGCGATCGCGCCCTTCCCAATAGGGCGCACGCAGTTCCCGGCGCAGCACCTTGCCCGACGGGTTGCGCGGCAGCGCGTCGATGAACTCAATGCTTTTGGGAACCTTATAAGCGGCAATGCGCGCGCGCGCCCACGCAACGATGTCGGCGGGATCGAGCGTCGCGCCCGGGGCGGGCACGATCAGCGCCTTCACTCCCTCACCCCATTTGTCGTCGGGCACGCCGATCACAGCGACGTCGGCAACCCCGGGGCAGCCCATGATCGCACTCTCGACCTCGGCCGGATAGACATTCTCGCCGCCCGACACGATCATGTCCTTGATACGGTCGTGGACATAATAGAAGCCGTCGGCGTCGCGATATCCGACGTCGCCGGTGTGCAGCCAGCCGCCCGCGAGCGTTTCTTCCGTGGCTTTTTCGCGGTTCCAATAGCCCTTCATCACGATGCCGCCGCGGATCGCAATCTCGCCGATCTCGCCATCACCGAGTACGCGGCCCTCGCCATCGAGGATGGCCATCGCGGCGCCCGGCCACGGCTTGCCGCACGAGGTCAGCTTGCCAGGCAAATCATGGGCGGCCGGCGACAGATAGGAGCCGCCGCCGGCGGATTCGGTCATGCCGTAGAATTGCACGAAGTCGCAGCCGAAGGTCGCCCGCGCGCGGCGCAGCACATCCGCGGCGATTGGCGAGGCGCCATAGGCGATCGACTTGAGCTGCGGATAGGGCGCGCCGTCCGCATCGGGCTGGATCAGCATCATCTGGATCATTGCAGGCGCGAGGAAGGCGTGCGCGACATTTTCCTCACGCATCATCTGCACCGCGTCGGCGGCGGTGAAGTCCTTGACGAGGACAAGGCGCCCGCCCTGCGCCAACCCCGAAAAGCTGACGTTCGTGCCCGCGACATGGAATAGCGGCATGACGATCATCACCGTCTCGTCCTCGCCATAAGCGAAGCCGTCAACCTCGGTCGCCGCTTCAAGGAAGGTACGATAATTGGCGTTGGTCAGTACGACCCCCTTGGGCAACCCCGTCGTTCCGCTGGTGTAGAGCTGGAGCACATCGTCGGCGAGTTGCGGCGGATCGGCGAGCGCAGCGTCGGACGCCGCGCCGAGCCAGGCGCCGAACGGCTCGAACCCGGGGTGATCGCCATAAAGCGCGATCAGGCGCGGCGGCGAAGCAAGGCCTTCCACTGCCGCGAGCGCGCAATCGAAGAAATCCTCGCCAACGAACAGCAGCTTGGGTCCGGCATCGCCGAGGATGAAGCCGATCTCGGCCGGTGCGAGGCGGCAGTTGATCGGCGCGAAACAGGCGCGCGCCCGCGCGGTGCCGAAGAAGAGCGGATACCAGCTGTCGTGGTTCTTGGTCAGCGCCGACACGCGGTCGCCGGGCGCGATGCCCGAAGCGGCCAGCGCGTGCGCGACGCGGTTCGAGCGCGCATCGAGTTCGGCAAAACTCGTCTCGCGGTCTCCGAATTTCACTGCGGCCGCCTGTCCCCGCAATTTCGCCTGTGCCGCCGGAATGTCCGCCAGCGTCCGGATGGCCTCCAGATCGATCATTTTGCTCTCCCAACCATCGTTTCGACTTGAATTAGATAGAATACTAAGCAAATGTTTGGCCAGCCTAAAAATCGAGAGGATTGGCCTTGTTCGACCACCCCATATTGCCGACGACGATCGTCGGAAGCTACCCCCAGCCCGACTGGCTGATCGACCGCGAGCGTTTGAACGCCAGCCTGCCCCCACGTGTGCGCGCCGAGACGCTGTGGCGCATCCCTCAACCCTGGCTCGCTGACGCGCAGGAAGCCGCGACGCTGATGGCGATCCGCGAACAGGAGGAACTCGGCATCGACATTGTCGGCGACGGCGAGATGCGACGCGAAAGTTACTCGAACCGACTCGCGACCGCGCTGTCGGGGATCGATACCGAGAAGCATGGTACCGCGATCGACCGCACCGGCAACGCCAACCCGGTACCGCTCGTCTCGGGCCCGATCCGCCGCGTAGCGCCGATCGAGGCGCAGGACGCCGCCTTCCTGCGTCGCCATTCGACCAAGCCGGTGAAGCTCACCCTGCCCGGCCCCTTCACGATGACCCAGCAGGCCGAGAATGGCTATTATCCCGACCTGCGCGCACTCGCGATGGACTATGCCGATGCGGTCAATGCCGAAGTGAAGGATCTGTTCGCTGCAGGCGTCGACGTCGTCCAGCTCGATGAACCCTATCTGCAGGCGCGCGCCGCCGAGGCGAACAGTTATGCGATCGAAGCGATCAACCGCGCGCTCGACGGCGTCGATGGGACGACCGCGCTGCACATCTGCTTCGGTTACGCGATGGTGCATCATGGCGCGGGCGCGACGGGCCCGAAGCCCAAGGCCTATGACTTCCTTGCCGAACTCGAAGCCTCGGCAATCGATGTGATTTCGATCGAGGCCGCGCAGCCGGGACTCGACCCCGCGATCCTTGCCGAACTGCCGTCCAAGACGATCATGTACGGCGTCCTCGACCTGTCGATCCCCGAGGTCGAGACGCCAGAGGTGGTCGCGGGCCGCATCCGCGAGGCGCTGCGCTATGTCGACGCCGAGCGGCTGTGGATCGCGCCCGATTGCGGGATGAAATATCATAGCCGCGAGCATAGCCAGGCCAAGCTGAAAGCGATGATCGACGGGACCGCGCTGGTGCGGGCGGAGCTCAAATAGCGGTCCATAATGTTCCCCGGCGAAAGCCGGGGAGGGGGTACTGGACCCCGGCTTTCGCCGTGAAACACTGACGATCAGGCGTCGATAAACGCCGCCAGCAACGGCACGACCACCTCGGGCACCTCGACGGTCGGTAGATGCCCCGCCCCCGCGATCACCTCAAGCCTTGCCCCGGGGATCGCGTCCAAGATTTCGTCATGATGCGCGCGGCTGGTGATCCCGTCCTGCTCGCCCCACACAAGCAGCGTCGGTACCGCAATCTCGCCGAGCCGCAGGCGGCTGTCGATGCGCGCCATGATCGCGCGCTGCTGGGCGAGGAAGGTGTCCGCGCCGGTATCGGCCGCCATCTGCCGCGCAATGCCGAGCAGGCGGGTGTCATTCCGCTTTTCTTCGGGGAAGAGGATCGGGATGCGCTCCTCGACGACCTGATCGAAATTGCCACTCTCAACAAGGTCGATATAGCCTTGCCGCCGCGCGGTCTGCGCCGGCCCGTCGGCCGAGGCGAGCGTCGAGATCAGTGCAAGTTTGACGATACGCTCAGGTGCGCTGCGCATCACTTCGAAAGCGATGAAGCCGCCCATGGCGTGGGCGATAAGCGCGAATTTGGGCGGGGCATTGTCGAGGAGACGCTGCGCGAAGCCCTTGATCGTGTCGTCGCTCTGGTTGTCAGCGACGATGATGTCGCGGTCGGGCCAGGCGTCGAGCAGCGGCTGCCAGACGGCGTCGGTCAGGAGCTGGCCAGTGATAAGGACGATTGGAAGTGACATTAGACCACCTGATGCAGGAGCGGTTCGCGGGCAGCGAGGCGTCGGCAATTTTCGTGAGCCACCGTCAGGCTTCGCACGAGCGTTTCGGGAGTGAGCCAGGCGATGTGGGGGGCGAGCACCGCGTTGGGCAGGCCGAGCAAAGGATTGCCGCGCGGCAGCGGCTCCTCGGCGAAGACGTCGAGGCCTGCGCCGCGCAGGTGGCCGCTGGTGAGCGCCTCAACCAACTTCGCCTCGTCAACCAGTTCGCCGCGCGCGGTGTTCACCAGCACCGCGCCCTTCTTCATTGCGAAAGGATCGATGCTCCCGCGCGTCGCGTCGGTAAGCGGCATGTGCAGCGAGACGATGTCGCTGGTGGCGAGCAGGTCGTCGAGCGGCAAATATTCATAGGGCACGTCGCGCGGACTGCGCGCGGTGTAGGCGACTTCTGCGCCGAGCGCGGCGAGCGCGGGCGCGAGCAATTGCGCCGAATTGCCGAAGCCGACGAGGCCGATAGTACGCCCGCCGATCTCGCCGACCTGATCGAGTTCGGACGGGTCAGCGGTCCAGCCCTCTCCCGCTCGCGTGCGCGCGTCGAAGAAGCAGGTGCGGCGCAGCACCGCCATCATCAGCGACAACGCCATTTCGGCGACCGCCTGACTGTTCGTACCGGGCATGTTGCACACTGCGACACCGTGGTCGCGGGCAGCGTCGAGCGCGATCGTGTTCACCCCGACACCGAGCTTCTGGATCAGCTTCAGTTTCGGCGCCGAAGCGATGAAGTCGGCGGTCACCGGGGTGAGCACATGGAGCAGCGCGGTGATCTCGCCCGCCACCGCGTCGAGCGGCGCAGATTCATCGGCATGCACGACGACGCCGGCGCCGAAGATCGCATCGACGGCCTCGCGGAAACCCGGACTCGGGCGTGCGTGAAGGACGATCATGCCGCGACCCGGCCGATCGAACCGGCGAAGGCGGAGAAGCCCGCAAATTCGGCATCGGCGCCCATTGCTTCCTCGATCCGGAGCATCTCGTTCCACTTCGCCATGCGTTCGGAGCGGGTGAAACTGCCGACCTTGAGCTGTCCGGCGTTCCAGCCCGTCGCGAGGTGCGCGATCGTGACATCCTCGCTCTCGCCCGAACGCGCCGACACGATCGTACCCCATCGACGCGCCACGGCGGCGTCGAGCGCGGCCTTGGCTTCGGTCACGGTGCCGACCTGGTTGACCTTGATCAGCGCGGCGTTGCACACCCCCGCGTCGCCGGCGCGGGCCACGCGTTCGGCGTTGGTGACGAGCACATCGTCGCCGATGATCTGCACCTTGTCGCCGATCGCGGCGGTGACTGCGGCCATCGCCGTCCAGTCGTCCTGCCCTGCCGGATCCTCGATCGACAGGATCGGATAACGGCCCGCCCATTCGACGATGCGCGCGGCCATCGCCTCGCTCGTCAGGCGGCCGTCGTCGAGCGCGAGACCGTAGCCCGAGGCGTCGCCGAGTTCGTTGGCAGCAATGTCGAGCGAGATGAAGACATCCTCGCCCGCACGGTAGCCGCTCGCATCGATCGCCTTCGTCAGCGTGTCGAGCGCATCCTCGTTCGACGCGAAATTGGGCCACCAGCCGCCTTCGTCGGCGACGCCCGACAGCGGCCCCTTGCCCTCCATCAGCCTGCCCGCGGCGCGATAGACATCGTCGGTGATTTCGAGTGCGCGACGGAAGCTGTCTGCCGTGGGGCACATGATCATGAAGTCCTGCACATCGGTACGCCGCCCGGCGTGCGCGCCGCCGCCGAAAATCTGGATTTCGGGGAGCGGGATACGGACTTTCGCGTCGCCCGCGAGATAGCGCCATAGCGGCAACCGCGCATCGGCGGCGGCGGCGTGAAGCACCGCCATCGATACCGCAACGACCGCGTTCGCGCCAAGCCGCGCCTTGTTCGGGGTTCCGTCGAGCGCGCAGAGCGCCGCGTCGACCGCCGCCTGATCATGGGCGTCCATCCCGGCTATCGAGCCCGCGATCTCCGATCCGATCCCCGCGACGGCGCGAGCGACCCCGAAACCGCCGAACGCGGCGCCTCCATCGCGCAGGTCGATCGCCTCATGCGCGCCGCGCGAAGCGCCCGCGGGCGCAATGGCGCGGCCGACGGCGCCCGAGGCGAGCTTGACTTCGGCCTCGACCGTGGGCCGCCCGCGCGAGTCCCATAGCTGGCGGCCGGTGACGGAGGCGATGGGCGAAGTCATTTCATGTCCTTTTCCAATTGGTAGCAAGCGCGTCGATCGGTTGCGGCGCGGCGATCAGTGCGCGCGCTTGATCGCGCACGATGCGTCGGTGTTCACGATCGGTAAGATATGGCGCCGGCGACTTGCCCTCGACGCGAGCGAGCAGCAGCCCGGCGGTGAGCTTGCCCGCGCGGAGCAGCAGGTCGTCAGCATCCTCCCACCCGATGCCGGAACGATAGGCGTCGACCAGCGCCGCCGCCGCCGCGTTCAGCCGCGCGTCGCCCGACCATACCGCCTTCAGCAGCAAATGCGTGGTGCAGAAGGCAAGGTCGAAGGCCGGGTCGCCAAAGACCGCGCATTCAGCATCGAGGAAGACAGGGCTATCGGCACTGACGAGTATATTCTTCGGACTGACGTCGCCATGAACGAGCGCGATCTTGCGCGAGGCCAGATCGTCGGCGAGCGCGGTCAGCGCGGGCGCGAGTTCGCTATCATGCTGCGCAACATAGAGCAGGAAAGGATCGACGCGCAGCGCACGGAACATCTCGTCGTTCGGAAAGGCGGCGCGGTCGCGATCATTATGCGCGGTTGCAGCGTGCACAGCGGCGATCCCCTGCCCCACCTGCGCCGCAAATGCGAGATCGACCCGCCCCGCCATCAGCTCGTCCTTCCACACCGGGCAACCGGGGAGAAAGCGCATCGCGAAGGCGTGGCCCGGCAATTCGGCGAGCACCTCGGGCGCGATATGCGGATCGACACCGCGCGCGCGGCGCAGCCAGCGCACCTCGCTCGTCCCGCGTTCGACCGGCGCGAGCCATTCGGCCGCGACGCGAAGCTGCGGCAGCGGACGCTTGACGACGATCGGCCCCAACGGCGTTTCGACCTTCCACACATCGCACGACACGCCGCCGGTGAGCGGTTCGAGGACGATATCGCCCTCGCCCGCCAAACCGGCGCCGCGCAACCCGTCCACGATGTCGGCGTCCACCGTCACGTCACAGCTTCTCCCGGATCCATGCGCCGACGAGGTCGGCGGCATTCTGCCGTTCCTCGATCGAATCCTCGAAATAATGCGCCCCGGGGATCAATTCGAGCTTCTTGTCGCTGCTCCCGAGGAAATCGAAGATCTTGCGCGCGTCGCTGGGGAAAACGCCGGTGTCGGCCGTTCCCTGCACGACGAGCGCGGGCGTATCGTGCTTGGCGAGATGCGGTTGCCCCTGACACGGCGAGGTTTCGAGGCTCCACATGTTGAGCCAGGTCTTGATCGTGTTGGCGCGCCCGATGCTCGGCGTGCGGTTCGCGACCGCCGGATTGCCGCGATAGCACCAGTTCGGCTTGCGGTCCGACGGATCGATCGCCGGATCGACGCATCGGATGTCGCCCCAGCAGCGGAACATCGGAAAGATGCGATCGGGGATGCCCGCCGCGTTGAGCCGCGCGAGCTCGGCCTTCGCCCAGTCGGTGATGCGCTGATTGCGCGCGCGCTGCGCGGCGCGGTATTTTTCGATGAACGCATCCGAATAGGGTGGCCCGTTGTCGGGATTGAACGGGTCGAGTTCGGGGTCGGTCGCCACGGGGTCATTTTCGTCGATCACCGACGCGTCCATCCAGTCGGTCAACACTTCGGGCCGGCCTTGATGCGCGTTGAAGCTGATGTAGAGATCGCCTTTGACGAGGTTAGCCAGCGCGTCCTGCCCGACCGAGGGCAGCCGATCGGTGAGCGTCGGCGCGATGGCTTCGGCCTGATAGGCGCCCATCAGCGAACCGCCGCCCGAATTGCCAAGAATGACGATCTGTTCGACGCCCGCCTCTTCCTTGAGCCACCTCATGCCCACGCCAATATCGATCACCGCATGTTCGAGCAGGAACTGATCCTCGACCCCGCGGTAGCGCGTATTCCAGCCGAGGAAGCCGAACCCCTGCCGCGCGAAATACGGCGCGATATAATGTTCGGAGAAATCGACGTTGTAATGCGTCGCGATGATCGCGACCTTCGGCCGCTTGCCGCTTTCGGTCCAATAGATGCCCTGGCACGGATGCCCGCCCGCCTGGATGCGCGGCGCGGTCGGCGACACGCGCCCGATGAATTGCGCGTCCAGTCCTTCAATCCCGTTCGGGTCCATCATCGTCTCTCCTGTTTGTAATTGTGTCAGCGGGTGCCTTCAAAGGGCAGCTCATAACCCTCCAGCCCCGCACGGATTGCCTTCTTGTCGATCTTGCCCGTCGGCCCGAGCGGGATATCCGCGACGAACAGCACGTCGTCGGGCATCCACCAGCGCGCGATCTTACCGTCGAGAAAATCTTTGAGGTCGTCGGCGGAGGCGCTGGCGCCGGGCTTCAACTGGCACAGCAGAATCGGCCGCTCGTCCCATTTGGGATGCGCAACCCCGACTACTGCGGCGTTGGCGACCGCCTCATGACCCATCGCGATATTCTCGATCTCGATCGAACTGATCCACTCCCCGCCCGACTTGACGACATCCTTCGCGCGGTCGGTGATCTGCATATAGCCTTCGGCGTCGATCGTGCTGACGTCGCCGGTATCGAAAAAGCCTTCCTCGTCCAGCACGTCGCCGCCCGCGCCGTCAAAATAGGCACCGGCGATCGTCGGCCCCTTGATCATCAACCGCCCCGGGGTCTTGCCGTCGTGTGGCAGGCGATTTCCCGCATCGTCGACCAGCTTCATTTCGAGGCCGCAGAGCAGCCGCCCCTGCTTGAGCTTATACGCCATCTGTTCGGGTTCTGATTTCACGGCGACAGAAGCATTAGGCACCGACACGGTACCGAGCGGCGAGGTTTCGGTCATGCCCCAGCCCTGGATGACATCGACGCCATAATCGTCGCGAAAAGTACGGATGATCGATTCGGGGCACGCCGAACCGCCGATCGTTACGCGCTCCAAAGTCGTGAAGCGTTTCCCACTTTCCTGCATATACTGGAGCAGCATCTGCCACACGGTCGGGACCGCAGCCGAATAGGTCACGCCCTCCTGCTCGATCAGATTGTAGATCGACTCCCCGTCCATCCGCTGTCCCGGCAGAACGAGCTTGGCGCCGACGGCGGGCGCCGAATAGACGACGCCCCACGCGTTGGCGTGATACATTGGCACGACGAGCAGCACCGTGTCGCGCGCCGACAACGCGAGTGCGTCGCGCTGCAAGGTCATCAGCGCGTGAATATAATTCGACCGGTGCGAATAGAGCACGCCCTTCGGATTGCCTGTCGTCCCGCTGGTATAGCAAAGCCCGCACGCGGTATTTTCGTCGAAAGCGCCCCAATCATATTCCGCAGACTGAACGGCGATCCAGTCGTCGAACGCCACCGCAGGAAACGTCGTTTCCGGCATCGACTCCGCATCGCAAAAGAAAATCACCTTCTCGATAGACGGAACCTGCGGCAACAGCTCCTCGACCAGATCGGCGGTCGCCGGATCGGCGATCAGCATGCGGTCGCCGGCATGGTTCGCGATATAGGCTATCTGTTCCAGAAACAGCCGCGGGTTGAGCGTATGCAGCACCGCCCCCATCCCTGTCGCGCCGTACCAAGCGGCGACGTGGCGCGCCCCATTCCACGCCATCGTCGCGATCCGGTCGCCGGGCTCGATCCCTTCGGCCGCAAGCGCATTGGATACGCGCTTTGCGTCGGCGTGAATGTCGGCATAGGTCGAACGGGTAACGCGCCCCTCCGCATCGCGCGACACAATCTCGCGTCCGCCGTGCCAGTTTGCCGCATGATCGATGATCCGGTCGACCGTCAGCGGCACATTCTGCATCAACCCGTCCATGCGGTTTTCTCTCCCGGCCACTTGTCGATATAGATAGTATGCTAAGTATTTTGCTTTTGCAATATCGGGGAGCGCCTTGCGTCGCCCCTGCCGCTCTTCTAGCGTGACGGTCCGGCCTGCCTGCCGGCAACAGGGATTGTCACCGGCATAATGCGCACCAACCAGCTTATCATTGCACTGTTCCAGCGCTTTTGCTGGCTTGACGAAGGCCTTCAGGCACGGCTGCACGATGGCGGCTGGCCCGACGTCAGCCGCCCGCAATCGATGGTGATGACCAATATCGTCAGCGGCATCGTCCGCCCTTCGGATATCGCGCGCAACCTAGGCGTATCGCGGCAGGCGATCCACAGCACGATCAATCAGATGGTCGGCCTGGGCATCGTCAAGCTCGACCCCGATCCTGACGACCGTCGCCACATGGTCGTCTCGCTGACCGATACCGGTGCACGGATGCGCAAGGACGCGCAAGCCGCGATGGACGAACTCGCGGACCAGCTTTCGGCGAAGCTCGGCAAGGATCGTTTCGACGCACTGCTCGCAACGCTCGAAGCCGATTGGGGCGATAATATCGGGGCGTCGCGCGAGACGAAGCGGCAGGCCTAATCGTCGGGCGATCCTTAGGTCACCCCGGCTTAGCCGCCCTGCTTTTTCGCGCGCGCTGCCTTGACGCCCTCGACGAATTGTTTCTGATTGACCTTCACCGCCAGCCCCTTTTGCGACAGGAAAAAGGCCGCCCGGGGCATGGTGATATTGCCTTCGCTGGTCGTCAGCACCGCGCCCTGAGGCGCCACCGCCTTGACCGTGCCGAGAATTGCCGTGCCGTCGGCGCTGCGAACCTCCGCCCCCCGTTTCAACGCCCCGTCCACCGCCGCTGCATCGGCCTCGGCTTCCTTCAGTACGGCAAGAATTTTTTCTTTCGGCGCCTTCAGCGCGGGCCCCTTTGCGGTCTTCAGAAAATCGCCCTTCGATACCACCAGTCCGCTGCCTCCAATCGCGACGGCTACTTTGTCGCCGGCGATTTTGGCGATCTGGCCAACTTCCTCGCCGCGTTCATCATAGACTTTGGCCCCGGGGGTCAACGACGCGGCGGGCGCGGCCTGCTGCGCCCGCGCTACGGGGATCGTGGCAAAGGCGGACGCGGCAAGGCATAGCCCGGCGAGCAGGCCGGAAGGCTTGGACATAACGACTCCTGTGAATGACCGTGCCCGTCGTGCCGCACCGCGCCGCGTCGCGCCAAATGCCATGTTGCCGGGCCGTGCAACCGGCGCGGCGAGCCGATGGAGCCCGTGGCCTATCCGATCGCCTTCGCCACCGCGACCAGCCGCGCCGCGGTCGCGTCGACCAACGAGGCCGGGAGCGCTTCCTTCAGCTTGCCCGATTCGTCGAACGCGGCGTGCGCCGCCGGCACCAGCACCTGTTCGGGAATGACGAGCGTCTGGACGGTCGACAGGATCTGGCGCAGGTGCATCAACCCGCGCAGTCCGCCGAACGGACTGATTGACGCCGACATGACCGCGCTCGCCTTGCCGCGATAGGCGGTAAGCGCGACGAGCGATTCGTCGCCGGTGGGACGCGATGCCCAGTCGATCGCATTTTTGAGCAGCGGTGAAACCGACCCATTATATTCGGGCGATACAAAGAGCAGGCCCTGCTGCGCGGCGAAAAGCTCTTTCAGCCGCACCGCATCGGGAGGAAAGCCGTTCGCTTCGAGCGCCGCCGAATAAAGCGGCAGGTCGAAAGCCGACAGGTCGACATCGGTGACGATTGCGCCATGCGCCTCCAGCGCGCGAACCGCAAGCGTACCGAGCGCGCGGTTGAACGATCCGTCGCGCGTGCTTCCCACAATGACTGCAATCCGTGCCAATTTTTCCTCCCGGGTAATTTAGTTAGCATACTAACCTATTGCCCGCGAGGGTCGCAACCGTCTTTGGCGATCAGGCCTTGATATCTGACAGCGTCGAAAGCTTCGCAGTCTCGTCGGCAAGATTATCGATTACGCGGCGCAGCAACGCCTGCAGCGTTTCGACCTCCTCATCGCTCATCCCGCGCGTCGCAACTTCGTGCACTTCGGCGTTCATCGGAGCGAGGATGAGTTCGAGCTTCTTCGCGTGAGGGGTCAGGTGGATGAAGGTCTTGCGCCGATCGTCGGCAGTCTTCTTGCGCGTGATGAAGCCGGCCTTTTCGAGGCCTTTCAGCGCTACGACCGTGGTCGGCTCGCGCATCCCTACCCGTTCGCTGAGTTCGCGCTGGGTAATCCCGTCCTCGCGCCACAGCTGGCGCAGGAACCGCCACTGCCCCGCTGACACGTCGTGTGTCAGCGTACCGCGTTCGAGCAGGCGCGAAAAGGATCGGAACACGATACGCGCGAGATAGCCGATGCTGTTGTCCGGGTTGGTGTAATATTCGGCCGGATGCCGAAAGCCCTCATTCTTCTTGGCCAAGATCTTTCCCCTTCGGCCGCCGCAAGGCGGAGCCGTGTCGCTATGCAAACCTTAGGGCTCTATGATTCGCGCCGCAAGCTGCTTCGACACGGCGATATCTTTGGACAAAGGGATTTTTCCGATATACTTAGATACCTAAGTTATTGGACGGAGCTCGATGGAAAGATTCGACCGGATGACCGCCATCGCGGCGCCTTTACCCCTTGCCAATGTCGATACCGACATGATCATCCCGGCGCGCTTCATGAAGGGGCTGACGCGCAGTGGGCTCGGCACCCATCTGTTCCGCGAGCTTCGCTATACGCCCGATGGCGCCGAACGCGCGGACTTCATCCTCAACCATCCGGTGGGCCGGCACGCGCGCATCCTGGTCGCCGACCGCAATTTCGGCTGCGGATCGTCACGCGAACATGCGGTTTGGGCGCTTGCCGATTTCGGCATCCGCTGCATCGTCGCGTCGAGCTTCGGGGATATATTTGCCGGCAATGCCCGCAAGAACGGGCTGCTGCTTGTCCGCCTGCCCCACGGGGTCTGCGAACGGCTGCGCGAAGAAATCGCGCTCGCACAATTCGCGCCGCTGACGGTCGATCTGATCGAACAGCGCATCATCCTCGCGTCGGGCGAGACGATCGACTTCGCGATCAATCCCGACGACCGGCGTACGCTGATCGAAGGGCTCGACGACATCGCGCGGACGTTGCGACACGAAGCTGCGATCGCGCGTTTTGAGGCTAGCCTTTAGCGGAGGCTCGCGGGATCGGCGATGCACCCCGCGATCGCGCTGGCCGCGGCCAGTGCCGGACTCATCAGATGTGTGCGCCCGCCGCGGCCCTGCCGATTTTCGAAATTGCGGTTCGATGTCGCGGCGCAGCGTTCGCCGGGCTGGAGCCGGTCGGCGTTCATCCCGACACACATCGAACAGCCGGGCTCGCGCCAATCGAAACCCGCCGCGCGCAGCACCTTGTCGATCCCTTCGGCCTCGGCCTGCCGCTTGACCAGCCCCGACCCCGGCACGACCATCGCGCGGATATGCGGCGCGACCGTCCGGCCCCGGACAACGGCGGCGGCGATCCGCAGATCCTCGATCCGGCTGTTCGTACAGCTGCCGATGAAAACGCGGTCGAGCGGAATTCCCGCGATCGGCTGTCCCCCCGTGAGGTCCATATAGGCCAGTGCCCGGTCGGCGGCACCGCGCACGTCACCTCCCGTCAGGGTTCCGGGGCTGGGAATGCAAGCATCGATCGCAATCGATTGTGCGGGGTTGGTCCCCCAACTGACCATCGGCCGTACATCGGCGGCGTCGAAGACGACCTCGCGATCGAACACCGCCCCCGCGTCGGTCGCCAAATAGCGCCAGCGATCGACGGCCGTTTCCCAATCTGCACCCTGCGGTGCGGCGGGGCGCCCCTCCAGATAGGCGAAGCTTGTCGCGTCGGGGGCGATCAACCCGGCGCGCGCTCCCATTTCGATGCTGAGATTGCACAATGTCATGCGCGCCTCCATCGACAGCGCGCGAACCGCCGGTCCGGCATATTCGATCACATGTCCCGTCGCGCCATCGACCCCGATCGCAGCGAGCAAATGCAGCGCGAGATCCTTGGCATGGACATAAGGCGCTAGCTGCCCCTCGACGACAATCCGCATGTTGCGCGACTTCCGCTGGCGGATTGTCTGCGTCGCGAGGACATGTTCGACCTCCGACGTGCCGATGCCAAAGGCCAGCGCGCCAAACGCGCCATGCGTCGACGTATGGCTGTCGCCGCAAACGATGGTCATTCCGGGCTGCGAGCGTCCCTGTTCGGGCCCGACGACGTGAACGATCCCGCCGCGCGGGTCGCCCATCAGGAAATTCTCGATCCCGAACCGGCGCGTGTTGTCGACGAGCGCCGCGAGCTGCGCACGCGCCTCTTCATCCTCGACGCCCGCCGGACCCGCTGCTTGCCCCGTCGTGGGGACATTGTGATCGGACAGCGCCAGTGCGCGCGCCGGGCGCCGCACAGCGCGTCCTGCCGCATCGAGACCTGCGAATGCCTGCGGCGACGTGACTTCGTGCAGCAGGTGCAGATCAATATAGAGCAGCGTTTCGCCATCGTCGTCGGCGACGGCGTGCGCCTCCCAAATCTTGTCGTAAAGCGTGCGCGGCCAGTTCACATCATCCCCGGCGTATTTTTCCTTGGCCCCAGATAACCGAAGAGGAAAGCTGCGACTTTTCGCATTTGGATTTCCTCGGCGCCTTCGGTGATGC
>NZ_LNSA01000014.1 GCF_001468465.1 Sphingopyxis sp. H115 | reverse complement strand
GAACTCACCCGCGCGCTGATCGAGACACCGCCGGTCGACGCCGCGCAGGGCGGCTATATCGCCGAGGGCTATGACCATGCACTCGACGCCTTGCGCGAAACCGCGCGCGACGGGCGCAAGGCGATTGCGTCGCTCGAAGCCGGGTATCGCGACCACACCGGCATCGCGTCGCTCAAGATCCGCCACAATGGCGTGCTCGGCTATCATGTCGAGGTGCCCGCGAAGCACGCCGATGCGCTGATGGCGCCCGAATCGGGCTTCACCCACCGCCAGACGCTGGCGGGCGTCGTGCGCTTCAACTCGTCCGACCTCCACGAGGCTGCGAGCCGCGTGACGCAGGCAGGTGTCCATGCCGTCGCCGCCGAGGCCGCGCACCTCGAAGCGCTCACCGACGCCGCGGTGGCGCGGCGCGAGGCGATCGCCGCCTCGTGCGACGTGCTCGCGCGGATCGACGTCGCCGCCGCGCTCGCCGATCATGCCATGAGCCACAATTGGTGCCGCCCCGACATAGCCGACACGCCGTGCCTCGACGTTACCGGCGGGCGGCATCCGGTGGTCGAAGCGGCGCTCGCCAAATCGGGCGAACGCTTCGTCCCCAACGATGTGTCGCTGTCCGAGGCGGATCGCCTTTGGCTCGTCACCGGCCCCAATATGGGCGGCAAATCGACCTTCCTCCGCCAGAATGCACTGATCGTCGTGCTCGCGCAGGCGGGGGGCTTCGTTCCCGCCGCGGCGACGAAGCTCGGCCTTGTCGACCGGCTGTTCAGCCGCGTCGGCGCCAGCGACAATCTCGCGCGCGGGCGCTCGACCTTCATGGTCGAAATGGTCGAAACCGCCGCGATCCTCGCGCAGGCGACGCCGCAAAGCTTTGTCATATTGGACGAGGTCGGGCGCGGGACCTCGACCTACGACGGGCTGGCGCTTGCCTGGTCGGTGGTCGAGGCGGTGCACGAGGTCAACCGATGCCGCTGCCTCTTCGCGACGCATTATCACGAACTCACGCGGCTTGCCGAAACGCTGGATGCGCTGTCGCTCCACCACGTTCGCGCGCGCGAATGGCGGGGCGACCTGGTCCTGCTGCACGAGCTCGCCGAAGGCCCGGCAGATCGCAGCTACGGCCTTGCCGTCGCGCGCCTCGCGGGCGTCCCGCCGGGTGTGGTCAAGCGGGCCGAAGCGGTCCTCGCGAAGCTCGAGGCGGGGCGCGAGAAGACCGGAGGGCTCGCCGCAGGGCTCGACGACCTGCCGCTCTTTGCAGCGACGCTTGCCGAGGCGCCCGCGGCGGCGCAGGATGCGCTCCGCGACGCGCTTGCGAAGATCGATCCCGACGCGCTGGCCCCACGCGAGGCGCTCGATGCGCTCTATGCGCTCAAGCGCCTGATGGCCGACGAGGGATGAGCGGCCTGTTCGACAATCTCGCCAATCGCCGCGCGATCATCGATCGTCGGCTGCTCGCCGACCGGCTCGACATGATTGCAGCCGAAAGCAGCGACGCGGGGACGCGCCGCCGCGCGATGGTCGCGCTGCTCAAGGACGCACTCGACCAAGGCCGCGCTGAAATCGAGCGGCGGCTGGTCGACCATCCATCCTCGGGCCGTGTCGCCGCGAACGCGATGGCGTTCCTGATCGACCAGATCGTCCGCCTCAGCCATGATTTCACCACCGGCCAGCTCTACCCCTCGGCCAACCGCTCGGCGGGTGAGCGGATCACGCTGATCGCGGTCGGCGGCTATGGCCGCGGCGAAATGGCGCCGCACAGCGATATCGACATCGGCTTTTTGACTCCGTTCAAGCAGACGAGCTGGACCGAACAGGTGATCGAGGCGCAGCTCTATACGCTCTGGGACCTCGGGCTGAAGGTCGGCCATTCGTCGCGCTCGCTCGACGAAATGGTGCGCGCGGCGAAGGAGGATTTGACGATCCGCACCGCTTTGCTCGAAGGGCGCTTCATCTGGGGCGACCGCGACCTTTACGACCAGGCCTCGGCGCGCTTCGATGCCGAAGTCGTCGCGGGCAACGCGCGCGCTTTCGTCGCGGAAAAGCTCGCCGAGCGCGACGAACGTCATAAGAGGATGGGCGATTCGCGCTACGTCGTCGAACCCAATGTGAAGGAAGGGAAGGGGGGGCTGCGCGACCTCCACACGCTCTTCTGGATCGGCAAGTTCATCCACCGCGTTCGCACCGTCCCCGAACTCGTCGACGCGGGGCTGATGTCGGCGCGCGAGCTGCGCCAGTTCGAGCGGGCCGAAAATTTCCTGCTCGCGGTGCGTTGCCATCTACACGTCCTCGCCGGGCGCGCCGAGGATCGGCTGACGTTCGATTTCCAGCGCGAGATCGCGGCGCGCATGAAATTCGCGGACCGGCCAGGCAAAAGCGCGGTCGAGCGCTTCATGCAGCTCTATTTCCTCCATGCGAAAAGCGTCGGCGACGTCACCGGAACCTTTCTCGCGCATCTCGACGACCAGATGGCGGCGCGCGGGCGGCGTTTCCTCCCGACGCTGCGCCGCCGTCCCGGAAAGCTCCACGGCTTCGTGCTCGACCGCGGCCGGCTCGCGCTGCCGTCGGACGATTTTTTCGAAGCCGATCCGGTGCGGCTGGTCGAAATTTTCGCGCTCGCCGACAAGCATGGCCTCGAAATCCATCCGCAGGCGATGCGGCAGGCGCGCCACGACGCCAAGCTGATCGAGACGCAGGGCGTGCGCCGCGACGCGCGCGCGAACGCACTGTTCCTCGACATACTCACCAGCCCGCGCGATCCCGAAACGGTGCTGCGCTGGATGAACGAGGCGGGGGTGTTCGGCCGTTTCGTGCCGGATTTCGGCCGCGTCGTCGCGCAGATGCAGTTCGACATGTATCACCACTACACCGTCGACGAACATACGATTCGCGCGATCGGGCTGCTTGCCAATATCGAACAGGGGCGGCTCACGGAGGATCATCCGCTCTCGACCGCGATCATGGACCAGATCCATTCGCGCCGCGTCATCTATGTCGCGGTGCTGCTGCATGACATCGCGAAGGGGCGCGGCGGCGACCATAGCGTGCTCGGCGCCGAACTCGCTTTGCGCGTCTGCCCGCGGCTGGGGCTGAGCGAGGCCGAGACCGAAACCGTCTCGTGGCTCGTGCGCTATCACCTGCTCATGTCGGCGACCGCGTTCAAACGCGACCTCGCCGATTTCAAGACGATCCTCGATTTCGCGCAGATCGTGCAGAGCCCCGAGCGGCTTCGCCTGCTCCTCGTCCTTACCGTCGTCGACATTCGCGCGGTCGGCCCGGGTGTTTGGAACAGCTGGAAACGGCAATTGCTGACCGAACTCTACGATGCGGCCGAGGAAGTGCTGCGCCTTGGTCACAAGCAGCGCGGCCGCGAACAACGTATCGCGAGCAAGAAGGAAGCGGTCGCCGCGCAATTCGGCTTCGACCAGAAGACGTTCGACAAGGTCGCCAAGCGCCTGCCCGAAAGCTATTGGATCGCCGAGCCGGTCGAGGTCATCGCCGCCAACCTCGTCCATATCCGGCAGGCGGGCGACGCGCCGCTGCACATCGCCGCGGTCCCCGACGACGATCGCGGCGCGACGCTGGTGATGGTGCTCGCTGCCGACCATCCGGGCCTTTTCTATCGCATCGCGGGGGGTATCCACCTCGCGGGCGGCAACATCATCGACGCGCGCATCCACACGACGCGCGACGGCCTGGCGCTCGACAATTTCCTCGTCCAGGACCCCATCGGCCGCCCCTTCGCCGAAACGGGTCAGATCGCCCGGCTGACGCGCGCGATCGAGGACGCGCTCGCCAACCGCCAGAAACTGCTCCCCAAACTCGAAGCCCGCGCCCTCCCGCGCACCCGCGCCGAAGCCTTCCGCGTCGCCCCCAACGTCTTCGTCGACAATAAGGCGTCGAACCGTTTCACCGTGATCGAGGTCAATGCGCAGGACCGCCCCGCGCTGCTCAACCAGCTCGCCTACGCGCTCTTCCAGTCGAAGGTCACGGTGCACAGCGCCCACGTCGCCACCTATGGCGAACGCGCGGTCGATACTTTCTATGTCACCGACCTGATCGGCGACAAGATCGACAGCGCGGCGCGGGTGAAGTCGCTCGAGAAACGCCTGCTGGAGGCGGCGACCAGCCAGAGCGAGGAAGCGGTGGCGGCTTAGCGGGCCGATATCCTCCTGTTGCTGACAGGCCGCACGCGGATTGAATGAAGCAGGCACGACGACAGGTCGGTTTGATTGTAGATGCCCCGGCGGTGGGGCGCCGGGGCATCCTTCCGGGTTGCTAGGGACCAACCATGCAACCCAGAAACCTCTCAAACCGAGCGAAGCAGGCTTATCGCTTCCCGCTTTTCGGCCTCGCGCAGGGAGGGGTGGGTCATGCAAAGACCGCCCGTCCCGCACCCCACTGCTAAGCGCCAGGCCCGTCGAGCATCGTCAGGAGGCGGCCTGCATTCCACCCCTTGCGTACGATCAACCCCTCATCCAACACGCGCTGAAACGCCCGTTCGTCCATGGGCGCCGCAAGAAGATAGCCCTGACCCACCGAGCAGCCGAGCGCCCGCACGATGGCGCGTTCGCCTTCGGTCTCGATCCCTTCGGCGACGACACGAATGTCCAGCGCCGCACCCAGCTTGACGATGCTTTCGACGATGACCCGCTTCGCTGCGCTGTGCGCAAGGTCATGGACAAGGCTGCGATCGACCTTGATTTCGCTGAGCGGAAAGCTCTCCAGATAGCGCAAATTGGAATAGCCGGTGCCGAAGTCGTCGATCGAGATTCCGACCCCCAGCCGCCGCAGCCTTTCGAACGCGCGGCGAATCTGCCCTGGTTCGGGGACCATCAGATTCTCGGTCAGCTCCAGCGTCAGCCATTCGGCGCGGCAACCGGTTTCGTCCAGCACCTCTTCGACAAGGGCCACCATGTCGCGGCGGGTAAATTCGACGACCGACACGTTGAACGAAAAGCGGATCGGCACGCGGCGACCGCGGTTGACGTTGGCCGCATGCACCGCGAGCGCGCGCAGGCCCCAGCCGCCGATGTCGAGGATAGCGCCGGTTTCCTCGGCAATGCCGATGAACCGGTCGGGCGGCTGGAGCCCGAACGCCCCGTGGTTCCAGCGCAGCAAAGCCTCGGCGCCGACCACGGCGCCCGTATCGAGATCGGCTTGGGGCTGATAGTGAAACAGCAGCTCTTCGTTCGCGACGGCAGACTGCAAATCGCTCACCAGCCGGATGCGGTTGTGCGCATCGCGTTCGTCGGCCGCGGCATAGGGGTGCGGAGGATGCGCGGGCATCGCCTTGGATCGTTGCAATGCCGCGCCCGCTTGTCGCGCCAGCTGGAGCGGATCCACACCGGTAAAGCCGACCGCAAAGCCGGCGGCAAACTGGACGGCGAGCGACGCACCGGGCAGCACGAAACGGGGTCGCAACAGCGCGAGAATATCGTCGACGACGCTGGCCGCCCCATCGGTATCTTCGATTTCAAGAGCGAGCGCGAAACTGTTCGTCCCCACGCGCGCCATCGCGGTCGCCGTCAAGCTCGCGAGACGCGCGGCGACCGAACGCAGCAGAGCGTCGCCGGCGTCATAACCGAACCCGTTGTTCACGTCGTGAAACCGCAGGATGTCGAGCTTGACCAGCAACACCGGGGAGCTTGCCGGGGTGTCGATCGCCGCCAGCCGGTCGAGCAGGCCATAACGGTCGAGCAGGCCGGTCAGGCGATCGATCCCGGGCGCGTGGGTGACATCGCGGATCAGGCCGATGAAATGCGTCACCTGTCCGCTGCTATCGCGAAAGGGCACCAGGCGCAGCGCGTTGCGGAACATCGTCCCGTCGCGCCGATAGTTGCGTAGCGTCACCGAACATTCGCGGCCTTCGGCCAGCGCAGCCCGCACTTCGGCAATTTCGGGTTGCAGCCGGTCATTGCCCTGAAGATAGCGGCAATTCTTGCCGATCGCTTCGGCCGCAGTATAGCCGGTAACCGCCTCGAATGCCGGATTCACATGGACAATGGGGTGTCCGCGCAGGCGCATATCGGCGACCAGCAGGCCTTCGCCGATATGGTCGAGTGCCAGCAAAGATGCGGCAGAAATCGCTGCCGGTTCGTTCGGCCGCCGCGTCAGCCGGCGCCACCGCGCCGGGGTGAAGTCGGAAACGCCCGGCGCTCGCCCGATGGCTGTTTCGGTTTGAAGCGTCATGATGCGGCTGGATCCGGGGCGTTGGTGAAACCGCCGCGCCTCTCCGGTGTGTAATCTGTTCGATCCGCGGCGGGATTAACTCGCATGTCGTTGCCTCCGGGCCCAAGAATGCGACCTCGGTACCCCCGCTTCAATCTGGGCGACGCGGCATTTCAGGACAAAATGGCGGCACTTTCGTCCTCGCGCGGGTGCGGCGATCCGGTGGTCTGAAAGCGTTGGCGATAATCTGCCGGGGTGACGCCGATTATGCGTAGAAAGGCCCGTCTGAGCGTCGTGGTCGATCCGAAACCGGCGGCATGGGCCACCGCTTTGATCGGCGCGCTGCTGTTTTCCAGCAGGTGCCGGGCAAAATCGACCCGGGTCAGTTCGACATAAGCGGCCGGGTTCATGCCCAATTCTGCTCGAAACAGCCGCGAGAGATGGCGGGGGCTGACGCTGGCGACGTCGGCCAAAGCCTCAAGGCCCAAATTCGCGCGCGGGCTTTCAAGGATGTGCAGCCTTACCCGGTCGATCGGGCCTGCGCCCGTGGCCTGCGAAGTCAGGGCCTCACTGAACTGCGACTGCCCGCCGGGCCGTTTCAGAAAGACGACCAGTCGGCGCGCCACCCAAAGCGCCAGGGCGCGGCCATGATCCTCCTCGATCAGCGAAAAGGCCAAATCGATGGCCGCGGTCACCCCGGCGGAACTGAACACAGGGCCATCGCGAACGAAGATGCGGTCGGGCTCGACCCGGATGTCCGGAAAGTCGGTCGCAAGGCGTTCGGCATATTGCCAGTGCGTTGTAGCGCGCCGTCCCGACAACAGTCCGGCATGGGCCAGCAGGAAGGCGCCCGTGCAGGTCGAGCCGTAGCGCCGCGAACTCAGAGCCTGCTTCCGCAACCACCGTTTGACCTCGTCGCTCGGCCGGACGGGAAGGCCATAAGGTCCGACAACGATCAAGGTGTCACAGGCTTGGATCGCATCCGCGATCCCCGCATCGGGGACATAGGTGACGCCCGAGGCGCTTTCCTCGGCGATGCCTTGCTCGGTCACCAGCAGGACGCGATAGGAGCGACCAGGCCCCATTTTGCAGTTCGCCTCGAACAGCGCGTCGCGCACGCCGGCGATTTCAAGCAGATGCACGTGGCCGGGCGCAAAGATTGTGATGAGCATAGCCGGAACTCCGCTCGGCGGCGGCGCCAGGCCGCCGACCGGAACTCAATATACCTCTATCGCCCGATCACCTAGCGCGATCACTGGATTGCGATGGGTGAGCGTGCGATGCGGCGCGCGCCTGGCTCGGCGAAGGCGGGGCTGGTGGGCTGCTCAGGAAGGGGACGTTGCGTAAAATTGATCGCAGTCCGCGTCCGGACAGTCGATCAGTTCCAGGTGCGCGCCATGAAACGTTCCTTCGCGCCGTTCAGTACGTTCAGGGCTTGGTCGATATTGCGGGCGCGGGCGGCGTCGGACCTCAGCCTCGCAAAATAGCGCAATATTTCTTTCTGCAAGCTCGGGGCCAGCTGATCCCATCGCGCTTTCGCCACCGGATCAGCATCAAGGCGCGCCGCAAATTCGGCCGGCATCGCGTGCGCGGGGCCACCGCGATAATCGTCGTCGAACGCTGCCGTGACTTCGACGGTGTCGCCGACCGTGGTGCCCGACACCTTGCGAATGGACCCATCGAGATAGAGCAGGAAGCTGCCGTCCCCCGCGGGCATCATGTTGACCCGCGCGGGCGGTTCGGGCTGACCATTGACCTGCACCGTCACCGGGATCGGTCGCTTCCAGTCGGGCCGGATTTGCTGCGCCCGCGCTTCGCTGACCAGCACATAGGGGTTGATACCCCGCAGCTCGATTCGGGCCATGAACTTCATCGCTGACCGGCTGCCGAAGCGATCATCACCCGCGCAAAACCGCCCCCACCTTCGCCGCTGCCGCGACCACCTTGTCGGCGATCGCCTTCAGTTCGGCGTCGGTGAAGCTCTTCTCGACCGGCTGCAATTCGACCTCGACCGCCAGGCTCACCTGACCATCGGGCACGCCTTGCCCGGCGAAGCGGTCGAACAGGCGGGCGTCGACGATGCTCGCCTTGTCGGCGCCGCGGATCGCGCGGACGAGGTCGGCGGCGGTCAGGCTCGTCGGGGCCAGAAACGCGAAGTCGCGGCGCACCGATTGCAGCGCGGGCGGCGCGAACGCCGCGCGCGCGGGGCCGCTCGCGCGCTTCGCCGGGATCGCATCGAGGAATATCTGCATCGCCATCACCGGGCCGTCGACGTCGAAATGGCGCGTCAGCGCGGGGTGGAGCGCGCCGAATTCGGCGAGCACCGCCTTTGGGCCGAGGCGCAGCGTCGCCGACTGGCCGGGGTGCCAGATATTGCCGGTTGTGACGGCTTCCATCACCTGCAACCGATCGGCGGGCGCGCCCGCGGCCTCGAGCAGCGCGAGCGCCGCGGCCTTCGCGTCGAATGCATCGAAGGGGGCGGCCTTGCCCGACTGCCAGCCGCGCACGCGCTTGTCGCCCGCCATCAGCACCGCCAGCGTCGGATGTTCGGCGTCGGCGAGGTAGCGGCGGCCGATCTCGAACAGACGGATGCTGCCCGCGCCGCGATTCTGATTACGCGCCGCAGCGGCGAGCAGGCCGGGCAACAGCGACGGGCGCATGACCTTCAAATCTTCGCTGATCGGGTTGGCGAGGCTCCACGCGCCGCCGCCGAAGGGCGCGGCCTCGGCCTCGCCGATGAACGACCAGGTGACGGCCTCGTCGAACCCGGCGGCGGCCGCGGCGCGGCGCAGGCGGCGTTCGGTCAGCTGTTCGGCGGTCGCGGTCGGTTTCGCGACGCCATCGCTGCGCGGCAGCGGCACAGACGCGATCGCGTCGAACCCGGTGATGCGCGTGACTTCTTCGACCAGGTCGGGCGCGCCGTCGATGTCGCGGCGCCAGCTCGGCACCTGGACCTGCCAACGGCTGCCCTGTTCGATGACGGTGAAGCCCAGCGCGGTCAGGATTTCCTGCTGCCGTTCGGGCGCAATCGCGATGCCGCCGAGCGTCGCCGACAGCGCGGGGTCGTAATCGACCGTCTTCACCTCGGCGGGCGGCGTCCCGGCGCGGGTGACCATCGACGGCGTGCCGCCGCAGATCGCCAGCACATGCGCGGTAACGATCGCGGTCGCGTCATCCAGAAACGCCGGATCGACCCCGCGTTCGAAGCGGCTGCGCGCGTCGCTCGTCAGGCCCAGCGCCTGTCCGGTCAGCGCGATGCGTTCGGGCGTGAAATAGGCGATCTCGATCAGCACGTCGGTCGTCGTCTCGCTGCACCCCGAATGTTCGCCGCCCATGATGCCCGCGATGTCGTGGACCTCGCGGTCGTCGGCGATCACCGTCATCGTGTCGGTGAGCGTATAGTCCTTGCCGTTAAGCGCGGTGACCGTCTCGCCATCCTTCGCGCGGCGCGCGACGAGCGCGCCGCTGAGCTTGGCGCGGTCATAGATATGGCTCGGGCGGCCGAGGTCGAACATCACATAATTGCTGATGTCGACGAGCGCCGAGATCGACCGCTGGCCGACCGCTTCCAACCGGCGGCGCATCCATTCGGGGGCGGTGCCGTTGGTGACGCCGCTGATCGTGCGGCCGAAAAAGGCGGGGCAGGCTTCGGGGTCGCGCGTCGCGATTTCGGTCGCGGGGGCGCCCTCGCCTTCGACCGTCGGGACGTCGAGCGGCTTCAGCGTGCCGAGCCCCGCGGCGGCGAGGTCGCGCGCGATGCCGCGCACGCCCATGCAATCCTGCCGGTTCGGGGTGATCGAAATGTCGACTACCGGATCGCCCGCGCCGCTGTAATCGGCGAAGGGGGTGCCGACGGGCGCGTCGGCGGGCAGCTCGATGATCCCGTCATGATCGTCGCCCAGCTCCAGCTCGCGCGTCGAGCACATCATGCCGTTCGATTCGATCCCGCGCACTGCGGCGACCTTCAGCGCCATGCCGTTCGCGGGCACCACCGCGCCGGGCAGGCCGAGCACGCCGACCAGCCCCGCGCGCGCATTGGGCGCGCCGCACACGACGGTCAGCGGCGCGCCGCCGTCGCCGCTGTCGACGGTCAGCACCTGCAATTTGTCGGCCTGCGGATGCTTCTCGGCGGTCAGCACCTTGGCGACGCGGAAGCCCGCGAGCTTTTCGGCGGGATTCTCGACGCCTTCGACTTCGTGGCCGATGCGGTTGAGTGTGGCGACGACATCCTCGACGGTGAAATCGCCGTCGAGATGGTCGCGGAGCCAGTCGAGAGTCAGTTTCATGCCGAAATCCCCCCGCTCAGCGTCGGGACATTCAGCGCGCCGAACCCGTAATGGCTGAGCCAGCGCAGATCGCCGTCGAAGAAGGCGCGCAGGTCATCCATGCCATATTTGAGCATCGCGAGCCGGTCGACCCCGACGCCGAAAGCAAAGCCCTGCCACGCGTCGGGATCGAGCCCGCAGTTTGCAATCACCCGGCGGTTGACCATCCCGCTGCCGAGCAGCTCCATCCACGCATGACCCTCGTCGTCGCCGTTGCCGCCGACGATCCGGCGCCCCTTTTCCTGTTTGTACCCGACATCGACTTCGGCCGAGGGTTCGGTGAAGGGGAAATAGCTCGGGCGCAGTCGCAGCACGATGTCGTCGCGCTCGAAATAGGCCTTCAAGAAGGTTTCGAGCGTCCATTTGAGGTGGCCCATATGGATGCCGCGATCGATGACGAGACCTTCCACCTGATGAAACATCGGCGTGTGCGTCGCGTCGCTGTCGCTGCGATAGACGCGGCCGGGGGCTATGATCCTGATCGGCGGCGCTTTTTCCATCATCGTCCGGATCTGCACCGGCGACGTATGTGTCCGCAGCAACATCCGCTGCGCGGCACCTTCGGCAACATCGGGAAAATAGAACGTATCATGCATCGCCCGCGCGGGGTGCGTCTCCGGGATGTTGAGCGCGGTGAAGTTGCGCCAGTCGTCCTCAATCTCCGGCCCCGTCGCGACCGCGAAGCCCATGTCGGCGAAGATTTCGGCAAGCTCATCCATCACCTGGCTTACCGGATGGACACTGCCACGCGGGCTCGCGTCGGCCGGCAGCGTCATGTCGATCGTCTCGGCGGCGAGCTTGACGTCGAGCGCCGCTGCTTCGAGCGCCGCCTTGCGCGCGGTGAGCGCGGCCGTGACGCTCTCGCGAAGGCTGTGGATCGCGGGACCCTGCGCCTGCCGTTCCTCGGGGCTCATGCCGCCCAATGTCTTGAGCAGCCCCGTGATGCTGCCCACCTTGCCGAGCGCCGCGACGCGTAGTGCTTCGACCGCGCCGGTGTCTGCCGCGGCTTCGATTTCGCCCAAGAGCTGGGCTTGGATGGCTTCGATATCGCTCATCGTCGTTCGTCCTGTTCCAGCGGCATTGGCGCTGCCGGCCTGTTTTTCGCTTCTGTAAGGATATGGCGGCTGTCCGCCCGTCCGTCGCCTGCCGCTTGCACCGAACACGCGGCGTGGGTCAAGCCACTTGGCGGAAAACCGGCCTATCCCGCCGGCTTGTGCAAACCTTGCATGGCGGCGCCGGCGGCGGCGGCACGCGCGAAGGCGGCCGAACCCAAAATCGGCTTGGGGCGCGCGGCGTAGTCGCGCGGGCTCATCCCCATGAAGCGCTGGAAGTCGCGCGTGAACTGGGCTTGGTCGTAATAATGATGATCCATCGTATCGATCCACGCCATCGACGGGTCGAGCATGAAGCGGCCGAGCGACCGCAGGAAGCGCTGGCGCCGCAATAGTAATTTGGGCGGAAAGCCGAACGCGCGGTGGCTCAGCCGTTCGACCGACCGTTCGGACATCGACAGTTTTTCGGCAAAACCGGCGACGCTCGCCAGCTCGTCGTCGACCAGCGCGACATGCGCAGCGAGGATTGCGGGATCGTCGGGCGGCGCATCTGCCAGAAGCCTCGAGAAATAGTCGTCGATCAACCCGGCAGCCGCCTCGACGTCGTTCATCGGCCGCAGCGCATCGGCGAGCGGAGCAAGCCGGACGAACGCCGGGTGTGTCTTTCCATCGGTAAAGCGGTCGGCCAAGGCTTCGGCCGGAAGCGGGATGAATTTCGCCCATCCCATTGGCAGAACACCGATGCCCCAGGCGCGCATATTTCCGGCCGAAAAATAGCATGCCTTGCTGGTCGGTCCGGTTGCGATAAAACGCGGCGCTTCGAGAACTGCGTCGGCGCCGATCGACGCGAGCGGCGGATCGCCTTCGAAAAATCGCAAATTTGCCCATTCGGGATGCAGATAATCTTCGACCCGGTCGCCGCGCGGTACTGCGACCTCGGTCAGATAGATCGTGCTGACATAGGGGCGCAGCGCGGCCGAAACCGGGAAGAAACGCGTGGCGACGCTGGCGCTGGACCTAGGCTCGGAAGGTGTGTCGCGTTGCGGCATGCCATCTCGATCTAACGCGCAAGCAATATGAAAACAGCTTTTTGCGCTATTCTGTGTCGGGTTCTTACAATTTTATACTCGCCCACTGCGGCATAGTTGCGTTGGCCGCTCGGAGGAGCGGATTGTGAGGGGAATATCGGGCCGGGCGTAAGCGCCGCGAGGCCCTTATCGGGGATGCGGCGATCGGTCGCCGTAACGCCGAAGGCGTCGATGCCAAAGGATGGGGACTTGGTGGGATCTGAAAGAGACGATTGATTTTCCGAGCTTCGTTCCGGCCGGTGGCTTCTGCGACCCACGGCTTTTCGGTTCGGGAGGGGGGCGATGGTTTCTTCGGAGCCATTGTCGAGGCGGCGCGGGGCATCGGCTTCGGGCCGCCTCATCATTTCGGGCGGCATCGCCCACGAAAAAGGGCGGCCCCGCCGGGACCGCCCTTTTGCTTTAGCGATAAGCCGGTAAGGGTCAGGCTGCCTTGGGCAGCGCTGCCTTAGCCTGCGCGATGATCGCGGTGAACACGCCGCCTTCGTTCATCGCGAGATCGGCCATGACCTTCCGGTCGAGTTCGATCCCGGCGAGCTTCACGCCATGCATGAACTGCGAATAGGTCAGGCCTTCGGCGCGGACCGCAGCGTTGATGCGCTGGATCCACAGAGCGCGGAAGCTCCGCTTCTTGACCTTGCGGTCGCGGTACGCGTACTGGCCCGCCTTTTCGACGGCCTGCTTGGCGACGCGGATCGTGTTCTTGCGGCGGCCATAATAGCCCTTCGCCTGATCCAAAATCCGCTTGTGCTTGGCACGCGTGGTCGTGCCGCGTTTGATGCGTGACATCGTTTAGCGCTCCTTACTTCAGGCCGTAGGGCGCCCAGAGGCGCACATGGGCCGCGTCCGAATCGCTGAGCACGCTGGTGCCGCGGTTGGTGCGAATATATTTCGAGTTATGCGACATCAGGCGGTGGCGCTTGCCGGCTACGCCGTGCTTCACCTTGCCCGAGGCGGTGAATTTGAAGCGTTTCTTCACACCGCTCTTGGTCTTCATCTTGGGCATTTTGGTCTCCTTTGAAGTCCGTTTGCGTATCGGCCTGGCAGCCCTTTCAGCCAGCCGACACAATCGGAAGGCGCGCGCTTAAGGGGATTCGCCCGGAAATGCAAGCGATTCGGGCTCAGAAACTCGCGCCGTCAACCTTCTGGATAGTCAGCCCGTCGAGATCGGCATCGGGCACGCAGCAAAGATTCACGGCTGCGATCTTCTCGCCCGAAGGACCGGTGCCTACCGAAAAGCTCTGGCGCCCACATACGTTGCAGAATTGATGGTCGATATCATGCTTGTTGAACTTGTACCACGTGAGCTTTTCGCTCCCGCTGGTGAGGCGAAATTGGTCGATGGGCACGAAGGTGAGCAGGAAGCCCTTGCGGCGGCAGTGCGGGCAGTTGCAGCTCATCGCCGTGTCGGGAATGTCGCTCTCGACCCTGAAGCTCACCGCACCGCAGTGACAGCTGCCTTCATAAGCCATGCCCGTTGCTTCCTCTTAATGGTGGCAGGCAAGCCCCTCGATCACATCTTCGAGCCGCGCCGGATCGCCGAGCGCGATGACATGCCCCGAACTGTCGGCGCTCAGCGGATCGCCGTTCCAGTCGCACATCGTTCCCCCCGCGCCTTCGACGATCGGTGCGAGCGCGGCGAAGTCGTGGAGCTTGAGCCCGGCCTCGACCACGAGGTCGATATGGCCGCTGCTCAGGAGGCCGTAATTATAGCAGTCGCCACCGAAGACCATGCGCTTGTGCGACGTCTTCGCGGCGAGCGCCATGAAATGCTCGCCATCGTGATCGCTGAAATATTGCGGGCCCGTGGTCGCAAGCACGGCGTCGCCCAGGTTGCGGCAACTGCGCGTGCGCGCCGGCGCGCCGTTGAACAGGGTCGGCTGGCCGAGCGCGCCGACCCAGCGTTCGCCGGCTATCGGCTGATCGATGATGCCGAGCACCGGCCAGCCGTCCTGGAGCAGCGCGATGAGTGTGCCGAAGATCGGGCGCCCCGCCATGAAGCTGACGGTGCCGTCGATCGGGTCGAGCACCCACTGGCGTGACGCCTCGGGGCGCTCGGCGCCATATTCCTCGCCGATGATGCCGTCGCGCGGCGCCTCGGCATCGAGCAGGCGGCGCATCGCGCCTTCGGCGGAGCGATCGGCCTCGGTGACGGGCGAGGCGTCGGCCTTGGTTTCGTGGGTCCAGTTCGAGCGGAACAGCGGACGGATTGCCTCGCCGGCGGCATCGGCGAGACGATTGGCGAGAGTGAGATCGGATGTGAGCGACATAATGTCCCCGCTAGCCCAGCTCGGTCGGCGTCGCCAGTCCGCGGCGCATATATCCCCGGCGAAACGCCAATATATTATTTTTACAAGATCGATATAAAGTGTAAAATGATGCGTCATGCCGGGCGATTTTCCTCTCGATCCGATCGTTGCGACTTTTGCGCGCTATGGGGTTCGGAGGGCGTCGATGAACGACGTTGCCGTGGCACTCGGGGTGTCGCGTCAGTCGCTCTACAATCGCTTCGGGTCGAAGGCGTCGCTGGCCGAATGGGCGATGCAAGCGTTGATCGACGGGTCGCTTGTGTCGGCGCTCGCGAGTATCGACCAACCTGCCAAGACGCTTCCCGCGCGCCTCGTTGATGCACTCGATGCGTGGGTCGGACGGCATATGGGGGCGCTGCATGCGTCGCCACACAGTGCGGAGGTCGTCGCAATGCTCCGGCGCGATCCGCCCGACGCCGTGCGCGCCGCCGAACGGCGGCTGGTGGCGGCGATGGCCGAGGCGATCCGGCTGAGCGGCCCCGGCTCGGCAGTGTCGCGCGCGGGTAGTATGGCACAGGCCCTGTGTTGGACTGCGCGCGGGCTGGTCCATGCCGTGCCCGATCATGCCGGATTCCGGCGACAGCTCGATCATATTGTCGGCGCGCTCGTCGCGCGCTGACGTCTCAATCGAAAAGCGAAGAGACGCTCGTTTCGTCGGCGATGCGCTTGATCGCTTCGCCGAGAAGCGGCGCGACGGTCAGCGCACGGACCTTGGCGCTGTCGTTCACCGCGTCGGTCGGCTGGATCGAATCGGTGATGACCAGTTCGGTCAGTTCGCTCGCTTCGACGCGGGCGACCGCGCCGCCCGACAATACGCCGTGGGTGCAATAAGCGACGACTCCCTCCGCGCCCGCGGCCTTTAATGCTGCGGCGGCGTTGCAGAGCGTGCCCGCCGAATCGACTATGTCGTCAATCAGGATGCAGAATCGGCCGGCGACGTCGCCGATGATGTTCATCACTTCCGATTCGCCGGCACGCTCGCGGCGCTTGTCGACGATCGCAAGCGGGGCGTTGTCGAGGCGCTTCGCCAACGCGCGGGCGCGGACGACGCCGCCGACGTCGGGCGACACGACCATCAGATTCTTGTCGCCGAAGCGGGCCTGGATATCGGCGCTCATCACCGGTGCGGCGTAGAGATTGTCGGTGGGGATGTCGAAGAAGCCCTGAATCTGGCCGGCGTGGAGGTCGATCGCGAGCACGCGGTCGGCGCCTGAGGTCGTGATCAGGTTCGCGACGAGCTTCGCCGAGATCGGCGTGCGCGGGCCGGGTTTGCGGTCCTGCCGCGCATAGCCGAAATAGGGGACAACCGCGGTGATGCGCTTCGCCGATGCGCGGCGCAGCGCATCGTTGATGATGAGCAATTCCATCAGATTGTCGTTCGCGGGAAAGTTCGTCGGCTGGACGACGAACACGTCTTGGCCGCGCACGTTTTCGTGAATTTCCACGAAGACCTCTTCGTCGGCGAAGCGGCGCACGCTCGTGTCGGTGAGCGGCAGTTCGAGATAGTCGGCGATCGCACGGGCCAGCGGCAGATTGCTGTTGCCGGAGATGAGTTTCATGGCGCGCAAGGCCCTTTCGGCGAGATGGGGATTGCGCGCCCCCTTAGCCACCGGAAGCGCGAAGGGAAAGGGGCAATCCCTCTTAAATCCACCCCTCGGCGCGCAACCTTGGCATCATGTCGCGCGCGACGGGCGCTTCATGGCCGCTCGTCAGCTCGACCACCGCCGTGCGGCCGTCGCGGCGCCCCGAGGCGACGGCCGCGCGCGCGCGACCCACCAGCTGCGATGTATGCGCAGTCCATCGGCGTTGTCCAGCCGGGCGATGGCGTCGCGCATCCGCATGAGGATCAGCTCTTCCGATCGCGTACCGATCACGCGAACATAATGGTCCTCGCCCTTGAGCGCGCCGACGGGTCCGAAACCCGGCGGGAGCGGCAGCGTCGGCATCGCTTTGGCGGGCAAGGCCGCCGCCGCGATCGGCCCGGACCATGCTGCGTCGGCAACAGGGGCATTCCCCCTTGCCTCGCGTCCGAACAGTGCGGCCATCGCGATCTTCTGGATTCGCACCATCACCGGCGGCCTCGGCCCGATCCACCTATTTTCGGTGCTGGTGCTGGTGCAGGTTCCGCGCGCGATCTGGTTTGCTCGACGGGGGCAGATCGACCGCCATATGACGACGATGCGCGGCATATACTTCGGGCTGATCGCCGCCGGCTTGATCGCGATGGCGCCGGGCCGGATGCTGTCGGCGCTTCTCTTCGGTTGAACGCGACGGGCGGTTGGTCTTAAAGCCGCGTCATGACCGATCAGCTCTCCATCGTCCTGTCGCAGATGACCCAGGCGGTCGGCGACCTTGCCGCCAACGCCGATGCGATGCGTAAAGTCCGCGCGCGGCATCTGGCGGCCGATCTGATCCTCTATCCCGAGTTTCAGCTGATCGGCTATCCGCCCGAGGATCTGGTGCTGAAGCCCGCGCTGGCCGAGCGGGCGGCGAAGCTGCTCGCCGAGCTTGCGGCGGAGACTGCGGATGGCGGTCCAGCGATGCTCGTCGGATCGGTCGAACGCGCCAGTGACGAGAATGGAGGCGACAAGCTCTATAACATCGTGGCGCTGCTCGACGGTGGCAAGGTCATCGCGACGCGGCGCAAGCACGAACTTCCCAACTACGGCACGTTCGACGAAAAGCGCATCTTCGCGCCCGGCCCGCTGCCCGATGTCGTCGAATGGCGTGGGATCAAGCTGGGGCTGCCGATCTGCGAGGACGGCTGGCTGCCCACGGTATGCCGCCATCTCGCGGCGCGGGGCGCCGAATTGCTGATCTCGGTCAATGGCAGCCCTTATGAGATCGATAAGGATGACCGCCGTCTGACGCAGGTTTTTGCGAGCCGGGTTTCCGAGACGAAGCTGCCGCTGATCTTTCTCAATCGCATCGGCGGACAGGACGAGCTGGTGTTCGACGGCTGCTCCTTCGTGCTGAACGGCGATGGGTCGACCGCGCACCGGCTGACCGACTGGGAGGCCGAGGAGCGCGCCACGCGATGGACGAAGAGCGCGCATGGATGGACCTGTGAAGCCGGCGCGATCGCCGACTGGGAGGCGCACCCCGCCGACATTTACAGCGCGATGATCCTGAGCTTGCGCGATTATGTCGAACGCAACGGCTTTCCCGGCGTCGTGCTCGGGCTGTCGGGCGGGATCGATTCGGCGATCTGCGCCGCGATCGCCGCCGACGCGCTCGGCCCCGACAAAGTGTGGTGCGTAATGCTCCCGAGCCGCTTCACCAGCCAGTCGAGCCTCGACGATGCCGCGGGCTGTGCGGAGATGATCGGGTGCCGGCTCGATACGATCCCGATCGTTCCCGCAGTCGAAGCGTTCGACCAGATGCTCAGCGGGAGCTTCGCTGACAGGCAAGTCGATATCACCGAGGAAAATGTCCAGTCGCGCATCCGCGGCGTAACGCTGATGGCGCTCAGCAACAAATTCGGGCCGATGCTGCTGACGACGGGCAACAAGAGCGAGATGAGCGTCGGCTATGCAACCATTTATGGCGATATGGCCGGCGGCTATAATCCGCTGAAGGACGCGTACAAAATGACGGTCTTTGCGCTGGCGAAGTGGCGCAACGAAAATGTGCCGCGCCTGTCGCGCAACCGGGTCGCGCCGGTGATGCCCGATACGATCATCACCAAGCCGCCGAGTGCCGAACTGCGCCCCGACCAGAAGGACGAAGACAGCTTGCCGCCTTATGCCGATCTCGACCGCATGCTCCATATGCTCGTCGAGGAGGAAGCGAGCGTCGACGATGTCGTCGCGCGCTATGGCTTCGATCGCGACGCGGTGGTGCGGATCGAGCGGTTGCTGATGCTCGCCGAGTATAAGCGTCGGCAGGCGCCGCCGGGGGTGAAGCTGTCGACGCGCAATTTCGGCCGCGATCGGCGCTATCCGATCACACACGGGTTCAGAACCGGATAGAGGGAGAAGAACGGGATGGGATGGCTAGGGTCGAAGGCGCCGCCCGAGCGGGCGGAGCAGGTGCTCGAAATCTTGCGCGTGACCGTCGCGATCTTGATCCTCATCCACGGCGTTTATCGCCTGTCGGCGGGGCTCGTCGCGCCTTTCGGCACTTGGCTCGACAGTATTGGTTTCCCCTTCGGCTATGGCTGGGCGATGGCGGTGACGCTATACGAACTGGTCGGTCCCGCGCTAATGCTCGCGCGCCGCTGGACGAGCCTCGTCGCGTTTGGCCATGTCGCGATCCTGACGCTCGGCATGATCCTCGTCCACCTACCTGCTGGCTGGTTCGTCGTCGGCGGCGGGCGCAACGGGATGGAATATAGCGTCATCCTGATCGTCGCGCTGCTTGGCATCGCCTGGGCATACTGGCCCGCGCGGCATAGCGCATAGCTATCGCCTCGCGGGCAAATGCGGCTATAGGCGCCGCCCATGACCGTCACGACCCGCTTCGCCCCTTCGCCCACCGGCAGCCTGCACGTCGGCAATGTCCGCACCGCGCTTCACAACTGGCTGTGGGCGCGGAGGCACGGTGGGCGCTTCCTGCTACGCATCGACGACACCGACCTCGAACGGTCGAAAGAGGAGTATGTCGATGCGATCCGCGCCGACCTGGCGTGGCTCGGGCTCGACGTGAACGGCGAGGAGCGGCAGTCGGCGCGCTTCGCGCTCTATGAGGGCGAGTTCGAGAAACTGAAGGCGGCCGGACGGGTCTATGCCTGCTACGAGACGCCCGAAGAGCTGGACATTCGCCGCAAGATACTGCTTTCGCGTGGATTGCCGCCGGTGTACGAGCGCAAGCCCGAGGGCGCGCCGGTGCCCGTAGGCGTGGCGCCGCACTGGCGTTTCAAGCTCGACCATGACGCGCCGATCGAATGGACCGACATGGTGCGCGGGCCGCAGCATTTCGAGCCCAAGACGATGTCCGATCCCGTCGTGCGCCGCGCCGACGGCAGCTGGCTGTACCTGCTTCCCAGCGTGATCGACGATATCGCGATGGGCATCACCCATGTCGTGCGCGGCGAGGACCATGTGTCGAACACCGCGGCGCAGATCCAGATGTTCGAAGCGCTGGGAGCGAAGCCGCCCGCGTTCGCGCACGAAGCGTTGCTCGTCGGCACCGAAGGCAAATTGTCGAAGCGGCTCGGCTCGCTCGGCATGGCGAGCCTGCGCGATGAGGGGATCGAGCCGATCGCTATCGTCGCGCTGCTCGCGCGGCTCGGCACCAGCGACCCGGTCGAGCCGGTGACGATGCCCGCACCGCTGATCGAGAGCATCGACTTCGCGCGCTTTGGCCGAGCGCCCGCGCGCTTCGACGAGGCCGAGCTGGCGCTGCTCAATCAGAAAATCCTGCACCATACCGACTATGAGGCTGTCGCCGACCGGCTCCCCGCCGCGATAACCGAAGCGCGCTGGAACGCGATTCGCCCTAATCTGATGACGGTGGCCGAAGCCGCCGGATGGGTACCGGTGTTCGACGGCCCCTTTGACCCGCCGCCGGCCGGCGAATCCGACCGGGCGGTTCTGGACGCCGCCGCCGCCGCCGCGCCGAATATCGACTGGACCAACGATCCCTGGCATGTGCTCACTGGCGCGGTGAAGGATGCGACGGGGGCAAAGGGCCGCGCGCTATTCCTGCCGCTGCGCCGGGCGCTCACGGGGCGCGATCATGGCCCGGACATGGCCGAATTGCTGCCGCTGGTTGCCAAGAGCGAGGTGGTCGCGCGGCTTTCCGCCGCCTGACCTTCCCGATCTCGCGTTAGCTTGCCGAGTGATTCGCTTGACAAATGGAGTGATGTTATAATATTACTTAGCTCCGACCCAGCCGATAGGACGGCCGGAACGCCGCGAAGCCGGGTCGAAAGGCAAGGAGAGAGGCCATGACCCTGATACCCCTGATTTCCGCGATCGTCGCCACGCCCGAGGCGACGACGGTGCCCGCCGGTGCCTCTGGTGCCGTGGCGCATGCAACTTACGGCAGCGACAATCGCCATCATCCGGTAGCCGCGCTGTTCGCAATTGGCCTGCCGGCGGCACTTGTCGCGGCGGTGGCGCTGTCGCCGATGATCATTGTCGACGAACCCACGACATCGACGCCGCCATGGACGTCGATCACATTGCCCAAGCCGAAACCCCCCGAGCAAAAGCCCGATCCCAAACCCCAGACACAGCCGCAGCAGACCCACTTCACGGCGCCGCCGAACCCGCTTCCCCCGATCGCGCAGGATCCGCCCGAGGCGCCGCCGCTGCCGCCCGTTGTGCCGCCGGCGGGTACCGGCGACGCGCCGTCGGCCCCGATCGATCCGCCCGTCGCGCCGGCCAAACCCAAACTCGTGCTCGCCCAGCTCGATTCGCGCTTCGCTGGCGCCTTTCAGCCCGACTATCCGGCGAGCGAGCAGCGGCGCGAGATCGAGGGAAGTGCCAAGGTGCGGGTGCTGATCGGCACCGACGGTCGCGTCAAGGCGGTCGAGCTGATCAGCGCCGACAGCCCCGGCTTTTTCGAGGAAACCCGGCGGCGGGCGCTTGCCAAATGGCGCTTCAAGCCCGCGACGCGCGGCGGCGTAGCGGAAGAAAGCTGGAAGGTGATGACGGTCCATTTCCAGATTCGCAACGGCTGATCCGCTATCGGGACCGGCTGCGGCGGGCGGTTTTACGCCGCCCGCCCGCTCCTTTCGCTTGACAGAAAGGCCGAATCCCGCCAAAGGCGCCCGGATATCGGGGGCGGCGCCATGCGCGCGGCCCTCTATGTTTTTCACACCAACGTCGGGGCCCCTAGTCCCGCGGCATCGGTCGGGTCGCCGGCGGATGTGCAGTTATTTCGAGGAATAGGGCCATGGCCAAGCCGACGACCGTCAAGATCAAGCTGGTGAGCACCGCCGACACGGGCTTTTTCTATGTCACGAAAAAGAACCCGCGCACGATGACCGAGAAAATGTCGGTGCGCAAATATGATCCGCGTGCGCGCAAGCATGTCGAGTTCAAGGAAGCCAAGATCAAGTGACGTATCCACCCGTTCAGCAAGGCTGAACGGGATAGCGATACGCTATCCTCGCGACGGCGGGGATCCGGAGCGATCCAGAAGGGCGGCCATTGTGCCGCCCTTTTTCGTGCCCGTCGCCAGCGTCACTCGCGAAGCGGTCGCCGCGCGATATCATTCTCGATGATGTTGCGGATCGTGATCATGGTTGTGAAGGAATGCACGCCCTTGTCCTCGCCCAGCGCGCGGCGGGTGAAGGCGTCATATTCCTCCATCGAACCGACCTGGATCTTCAGCAGGAAATCATCGTTGCCGGTCACGTCCCACGCGCCCGTCACTTCGGGATGCCGCGCGATCTGCCGCGCGAACGCGTCCATCGTCTGCGGTCCGGCCTGTTGCATCTGGACGAGCACATGCATCGTCAATGCCGATCCGGTCAGCGCGGGATCGACGATCGCGATGTCCGCGACGATGATCTTTTCGTCGCGCAGCCGGCGCAGCCGGCGCAGCACCGCCGACAGCGACAGGCCGACTTTTTCGGCGAGGACGCGCGCGGGGAGGAGATTGTCCTGCCGGACCAGCGCCAGCAACCGCCGGTCGAATTCGTCGAGGTTGATCACTTTTCGCATCATTAAGCCCATAACGCCAAAATTCGTCGCGTTCATGGCCAATTTTAGCGCCGATCACCATGCGTCCCGACATAGAGAAAGCAGGTCCGGGCCATTCCCTATCGGCTCCGGTATTGTGAGGTGAATGATGTTCCAGAACAAGAAAGCTCATGGTTTCGGCCGCTGGTGGACTGCGGTGGTCGAAGCATCGGCAGCGGCGGTTGCGATTCACTATGCCGCGCCTTGGCGCGATCGGGCGATCACCGCCGCAAAACGCAGGCCCGCGTAAACGGGACCGCGATCGATTAATCCTGACCCTAGCGCGCGCGGGTTTCGAGCCGCGCGCGCAGGCGTTGCAATTCGCGCCCGGACACCGGATCCAAGCCACCGGCGGGTTTCCCTTTGCGAAGCCGTTCGCGATCCTGTTCCGACGGTTCGACGCGCCGCACGCGCACCGGCGCGTGCCCCTGCGCCTTGATGCCAAGGTCTTCGGCCGCGCCGCGCGATAGGTCGATGATCCGGCTTTTCGCAAATGGCCCGCGGTCGTTGACACGAACGATAATCCGCCGACCGGTGTCGAGCGCCGTTACCTCGACATAGGTCGGGAGCGGCAGCGTGGTATGCGCGGCCGTGATCCAGCCCGAACGAAATTCTTCGCCATTGGCGGTGCGGTTCCCCGACTCGCTTCCGTACCAGCTGGCATATCCCACGGCGTCATAGGACGGCGCGGCAGCGGGTACATAGGTCGTGCCGCGAATCGAATAGGCCGGGCCGATCCGTACCGGCGTGTCGCTCACCGGCCGGAAATTGCCCCCCGCACAGGCAGCGAGCATCATCAGCATCGCGCCGGCGCATCCGACACGGATCATGGATTTTCCTGTCATTCCGCGACCCTAGAACGGGACGGTGCCGGGATAAAGACCTGCGCCCGGCGCAATCAGCGCAGCTGGCGCCATGCACCGCTGATGGTCAACACGCCTTCGAGAAGTTCGGCTAACCCCTCGGCGCTGTTCACGGCAACCGCATCGTCGAGCTTGCGGCGCATGCTGCGATAGACGCGCGACAGCGCCGTCGCGACGTCGCCGCCCTTGTCGCGATCAAGCCCCGCATCGAGGCCGATCAGGATCGCGCGCGCGCGGTGCGCCGGCTCGGTCGCCGAAATGCGCTGTCCTTGCCGGATCATGGCGGCGAGTACGCCGATGGCGGTCTCCAACTCGTCATACAGCATTGTCACCAGTTCGACCGGGTCGGCGGCGGCGGCGCGGCTTTCATGCTGCAAGCGGCGATAGAGTCCGGTTGCCCGGACGGTCGATGCGGTGGCGGTCACGGCGTCGGTCCCCAAGCGTTGTATTAATTATTGCCCTGGTTCGACCAGAGCTCAATCTGCTGTTCGAGATAGGATTGCGTCGCCTTGAACGCGGCGAGCCGCGCTTCGAGCTTGCCATATTGCTTTTCGAGACGTGCCTTGTAGGCATCCTCGCGCTCCTCGATCTTTTCGAGCTGGTCGGTGAGGTTTTCTTTCTTGGCGTCGAGCGATTTCGACACGCGATCGATGGCGCCATTGATCCCGACCGCCTTGTCGCGAATCGCGTCGAGCGCGAAAGCGATCCCGGGATCGCTCTGTTCGGTATGGGTGGCATCGCGGCGGGGGTTGAACAGCGCCTCGACCGCGCCGGCGTCGGTTTCGAGCGCCTTGTCGAGCTTGGCATTGTCGACCGCCAGAAGGCCGTCCTTCGTCGTCGAAATGCCGATGTCGGACAGCTGATTGATACTGCCGTGGCTTGAAATCACCTTGTGGATCAGGCCACCGAGTTCGCGTTCGAGCTCGCGCAATCCGGTGGTCGGGCCCGACAGGCTCGACGCGGCGACGAGGCTTTTCTTGAGCTGGTTGTAGACCGCGACGAAATCGCCGACGGTCTGCTTGATCATGTCGAGCGGGCGGCTTGCGCCGATATCGACAGGCTGGCCGGGCGCCGCCTTTTTCAGCGTGAGCGACATGCCCGGAATGACATCGTCGACGATGTTGCTGGCGCGGCTGAAGGCGACGCCGTCGATCGTGAATTCGGCATTGGCGGCGCTTTGGCCCTCGGTCATCCCGCTCGACGTCGCAAAGGCCGAGAGGCCGGGATCGGCCCCGGCGTCGGCGGCGAGGGTGAAGGCGCCGACTTCGCCCGGCGGCCCTTTTAGGATGATGCGATGGCCCCCCTCGTCGGCAATGATCGATGCCGTGACGCCGGCACCGCTGCCGTTGATCGCGGCGGCAAGACCGTCGAGGCTGTTGTTGTTTGCGTCGATGGTGATCGTCGTGTCGACGCCGCCGACGGTCAGCGTCATCGTGCCGGTGCCGATCGCGTCGGTGCGGCTGGCGACGATGCCCGAATAATTGGTCTGCGCGCGCGCGAGCTGGTTAACGACGACGGTTGCGGCAAAGCTGTCGGCGGACATGCCGGCGCGGCTGGTGGCGCCGAGCACGCTTTCGTCGGACACGGTCGGCGTGCTGCGCAGCGTTCCGTCAGCGACCATCTGGCCCAGCGAATTGGCGAATCCGTCGAGATCGGCACGCGCCTGCGACAGCGCGCTGATTCGCGTCTGGTTCGCCTGCGTCAGTTCGGCCATGCGTGCGATCTTGGGGTCGCGCGAAGCGTTCGACAGGTCGGTGACCAGCTGTTTGATGTCGATGCCCGACCCAAAGCCGAGGCTGTTGGCGATTGAACTGACCATGCAAAATATCCTTCGGCCTTCTTAACGGCGGCCTGCGGACGATCTTAAGCCTGTCGGCGACCCTCGGGATCGAAATGATGCGATGGCGGTACATCGACCGGCGGTTGGACCATTCCTTCCGCTGCCGCGCGTTCTAGCTGGAATACGAAGGCGAGCACTGTGGCGACAGCGACGAACAATTCTTCGGGAATGACCCGCCCGGCACGCGCGGTGAAATAGATGGCGCGGGTCAGCTGAGGATATTCGAGGATCGGGACGGCGGCGGTGCGGGCGAGCTCGCGGATCGACAGCGCGACATCGCCGCGCCCGCGTGCGACCACGACCGGCGCTGCGTCGGTCCCGGGACGATAGCGAAGAGCGACCGAAAAATGCGTCGGGTTGGTCAGGACGACGGTGGCCTCGGATACCGCCTTGCGCGCCGATCCGCTCAAAATCTCGTGCGCGCGCTGCCGCTGCGCCTGCTTCAGTTCGGGCGCGCCGTCGGACTGGCGCATCTCGTCCTTGATTTCCTGCTTGCTCATCATCAGCCGCTTGTTGCGCTGGAACCATTGCACCGGCACGTCGATCAGCGCGATGACGACCAGCCCGCCGGCGAGCACCAGCATCGCGTGGCCGATCGATTTTCCGGCAAGCCCGACCGCCGCCGTCAGATCGGTCGATGCCATGCCCATGATCGCCGGCAAGCTGCGTCCGACCAGCCAGTAGCCGATCGTCCCGAGCAACAACACCTTGGCCAGGGCCTTGCCGAGTTCGGTCGCGCCCTGCAGGCCGAACATCCGCTTGAGCCCACTCATCGGGTTCATCCGGTTGCCCTTGAAATGCAGGGCCTTGCCGCGCCATCCAAAGGATCCGAGCATCGCGGGCCCGGCGATCGCGGCTCCCAGCGCAAGCGCAAACAGGCTGGCGAGCGGCAGTAGGATTTCGACCCCGTTGCGCATCAATGCCTCGCCCGGCGCAAAATCGGCGACATCGGCGGCGGTCAGCGTCAGCCCGCGGCGGACAAGGTCGCTCGCCGACTGAACGAACCAGCCGCCCGCGGCGATCATCCAGCCGGCAGCCGCGAGCATCATCAGCGCCGTGGCCAGCTCGCGCGACATCAGCACATCGCCCTCGCGCGCCGAATCCAACAGCTTCTTCGCCGTCGGCTGTTCGGTTTTCTGGTCCTTGTCGCTGCCTTCGGCCACCGATCAAATCCCGGCCATCATGCGCGCGGCGTCGAGCGAGTCGGACAGGATGCGCGCGATCGCCTCTGCCATTGCAGGGGTCGCGATGCCGAGCAGCACAATCCCCGCGAGCAAGGTCGCGGGGATGCCGACCGCGAACAGGTTGAGTGCGGGGGCCGAGCGGCCGATCACACCCATGATGATCTGGACGAGTATCAGGACAAATCCGACCGGCATCGCGATGGTGAGGCCCGCGGCGAACATCAGGCTGCCGAAACGGATGAGGCCGCCGATCGCATCCCACGAGGGAAAGGCGTTGCCGGGCGGCAGCGCGTCATAGCTTCCCACGATGATATCGATCAGCACGAGATGGCCATCGGCGGCAAGGAACAGCGCGGTCGCCATCATCGACAGGAACTGGCCGATCGCCGAACTCGACGCACCGCTCAGCGGATCGACCATCGACGCGAAGCCGAGGCCCATCGCATTGCTGATCACTTCGCCCGCGAGCAGCGCGGCGGCGAGTCCCATCTGGAGCACGAAACCGATCGCGAGCCCGATCACCACCTCGCCGATGACGAAGAAGAAACCCGGGATCGACACGATGCCTTCCGCCGGCAGGGTCATGCCCGACGCCGCCACCGCGGGCACTCCGACGGCGAGCGCGATCACCAGCCGCAGTTGTACCGGCACGTTCGATGCGCCGAACACCGGCGCGGCAATGAACGCGGCACCGGGGCGGATCATCCCCAGCATCCACAGCTGGAGCATCGCCTCGATATTCGGGATGTCGGCAGGATTCATCGGCGTCCTATCGGACGAGCGCCGGGATCTGCGCGAAGATTTCGCGGGTGAAATCGGTGAGCAGGACAAGGATGCTGCCCCCAAAGATTGCAAGGCAGACCGCCGCGACGATCAGCTTGGGGATAAAGGTCAGCGTCTGTTCGTTGATCGACGTCGCCGCCTGGACCATGCCAAGCAGCACCCCGATCACGAGCACCGGCAGCAGCAGCGGTGCCGAGGCGAGCGCGAGAATCCATAGCGATTGCTGCGCGACCCCGATGAAATAGTCAGCTTCCATCGCGCTAACTCACGAAGGAGGATGCGAGCGACCCCATCGTCAGCGCCCAGCCGTCGACGAGGACGAAGAGGAGCAGCTTGAAGGGCATCGATATGATCGTCGGCGACAACATCATCATGCCGAGCGACATCAGCGCCGACGCAACGATCAGGTCTATGACGAGAAAGGGCAGAAAGATGAGGAAGCCGATCTGGAAGGCGGTCTTGAGTTCGCTGGTGACGAAGGCGGGCAGCAGGATCGAGAAAGGCACGTCCTTCGGGCTCGCGTAGGTCGGCGCTTTCGCGATCTTGGCGAACATCATCAGGTCGGTCTTGCGCGTCTGCTTCATCATGAAGCCGTGCAGCGCTTCGCCCGAGCGCGACACCGCCTCGCCGATATCGATCTGTTCTTGCCCATAAGGTTCGATCGCGACGCGGTTCACTTCGCTGATCACCGGCTGCATGACGAACAGCGAGAGAAAAAGGCTGAGACCCACAAGCACCTGGTTCGGCGGCGTCTGCTGGAGCCCGAGCGCGTGGCGCAGGATCGACAGCACGATGATGATCCGCGTGAAACTCGTCATCATCAGCAGCAACGACGGCAGCACCGTCAAGAGGCTCATCAGGACGAGGATCTGGAGCGACAGGCTCAGCGGCCGGCCGTCTCCGCCGATTTCGCTTACCGCGCGGTTGAGGCCGTCGGTTGCCTGTGCATAGGCGGCCGGCGCGGCGCAAAGCAGCGCGGCGCCGCCGACAAGGGCCGCAGCGCGCAGCCAGAAGCGGCGATCAGTCCGCATGGAAATCCCCCTGGCTGTCGTCGGCGAGGCGCGTGATGCCGTTCCGTGACACCGCAACGAGGATGCGCCGCCCGGCAAATTCGACCACCGCGAGCTTCGATCCCGGACCGAGCGGCAGAACGTCGACCATTTCGACGGCACGCGTCCGGGCGCCGCCGCCGACAAGCGGAACGCCCATCTGGACGCGCTTCCACAGCCACAGGCTGCCCCATGCCATGCCGCCGATGATCGGCAACAGGATGAGCAGGCGCAGGATATATTCGAACATCAGGCCCTCCGCTCGAAACCTTCGAGGCCGCGCGCCGGCGCGACGATTTCGGCGACCTGGATGCCATAGCGGCCATCGACGCTGACGATCTCGCCCTTGGCGATCAGCGTGCCATTGGCATAGATGTCGAGCAGGTCGGTCGCGGCGCGATCGAGTTCGATCACGCTGCCTTCGCCGAGCGCGAGCAGTTCGGCGAGCGTCATCGAGGTCGATCCGACCTCGACCGATACGCGCAGCGAGACGCCGGCGAGCAGGTCGAAGTTCGGCGCCGCGGCGATCGTCTTGTTGTCGCGGCGGTCGACACGGGGCGCTGCGGTGGCGTCGCTGAGGTCAGTCATGGTTCGGTCCTTTTTCGATTTCTTCGATCATGATGGCGGCATTGCCATTGGCTTCGCCGATGCTGCCGACCGCGAAACTGCGGCCGGCGACGGTGACGGGCACGTGGCGCGGCATCGCGAGCGGGATGATGTCGCCGACTTCCAGCGCCAGCAGCTTGACGAGGCTGATTTCGGGGCGCGCGAGGACCGAGCGGACGGGCAGCCGGACGTCGCGCAGCGCCTTGTTGAGCGCGTTCGACCACTGGGGGTCGGCATCGTTTGCGGCCTGTGTTTCGATGACGTCGGCCCCGGCGATTCCGCGGAGCGCGGCAAGCGGGTAGGCGCACGTGATCGTGCGACCTTCGAAGGGGGCGCCGCGCAGGGTGAAATGCTGGACGAACATCTCGTCGTCGGCGCGGACCGCCGCGAGCTTCGCGGGGTCGGTCGTCACACAGTCGAGTTCGGGCTCGACCGCCAGCTTCTCGCCCCATGCGGTCGCGAGTTGCAACCCCATGTCGCGGCCAAGGCGCGCCGCGAAACGCTCTTCGGCGTCGGTCAGATCTTCGCGTTCGGCGGCAGGTTGTCCCTTGCCGCCATAGAAAATGTCGACAAGCTGGAGAATGAGCGATCGCGCCGCTGCGACCAGAACGGGACCTTTCAGCGGCGGGGCATGATAGCGCCAGAAGATTGCGGGCGCGGCCGCGGCGCTCCATTCGGCAAAGCTCATCTGATCGGCGCTCGCGCGCTCGACCTGGATGGCCGGCGCGCCGAGCGCGCGTAAGAGGTCGCGCAGGCTGCGGCCAAACTGATTGGCGACACTGTCGAGCGCGGGGAAGGCGTAGCTGCCTTCGGCCTTGCGCAGCAGCAGCGACGCGTTCGTCTCCCCCTTCGGGGTGGCCGAAGCCTTCGCGGCTTTGACGGATGTGGCACTGGCAGTCACTGAATCACCAGGCTCGTAAAATAAACATTGTCGACACCCCCGAATCCTTCTTTGTCGCGCAGCACATCATTGATCGCGGCGGTCAACTGACGTTGAAGCCGCTGTTTCCCCTGTGATGTGGAGAGCAACGCCGGATCTTGTTCGGCGAGCACCATAAGGACGACCGAACGAATGGGCACCGCCTGCCGTTTGATATTATTGATAACCTTGCCGTCATAGAAGGTGGAAAGGCTGATACCCACCTGCAGGAAGCCCGATCCGTCGGCGAGGTTGGTCGTGAAACTGTCGGTGATCGGATAATAGGTGATCTCGTATTTGCGCGGATCGACCTTGAACCGGTCATTGGGGACCGACACGGTGCCGACCTTCGGCGGCGCTTCCTTGTCCTCGCCTTCGGCGGCGGGTTCGCCGCTGTCCTCGCTGCGCAGGACGAGCTTCGGATATTTATCCTCGGGCTTGGCCTCGTGCGCCGACAGCGCACCGAAATAGATGCCGGCGCCCGCGCCCGCCCCGATCAGCGCGATCGCGGCGACGCCGATCAGCAGCAGCTTCTTGAACTTGCCCTTTTTCTTGGGCGCGTCTTCGACATTGTCCTTGGCCATGATGGGACCCTTTCTGATCAGGCAAAGCGGCCGCGGCGTTCGGCGGCGCGCCCTTCGTCACGCGGCTCGGCGCGTTCGGTGGCGGTTTCGATGAGGTGGGCGGCATCTGGCGCGGCGGTCCGGCCCTGGCCCTGGTTATGCGACTGGCGGCCGGTTTCTCCCGGCGTGCAGGTGACTTCGGCGCCGGCGACCCGGACGCCCTGTTGGCGGAGTTCTTCGACAAGTCGGCCCTGCGCCGCGTTCACGATCGTCGCGGTTGCCTCATGATGCGTATCCATCTTCAGCGCGACGCCGTCGTCACCCATCTGCATGGCAACGTCGAGACGGCCGAGGTGGCGCGGCATCAGGCGAAAGCTGATATCTCCGCTGTCCGATTTTGTCGCCGCGATGTCGCGCGCGAGCTGGTCGATCCATGCGCCGTCGCTGTCCATGTCGAGCGCGCGTTCGGCAACTTGCGCAGGCGCGGAGACCTCGGACAAAGTGGCCGCGCCCTGCGTCGCCGGCTGCGCAAAGAGGACCGTCATCGACGGCGCCGCGTCGGCGGGCTTGGCAATGGGGGCTTCGGTCGTCATTGCCGCCGCCAGCGGTAGCGTCGATGCGGCGTCGCGCGGTTTTGCGGCGAGGACCGCGGCCGGTGGGACATCGGCCAAATTTCCGCGGCCATCGGCCGGCGTTGCGGGCGCATCGACGGGCGTTTCGGCCTTGGCGTTCACAGGGACGGTGGCCGCTACGACCGCCGCCCAGCTCGCCGCGGTGCCCGCTGGTGCCTCCGCCCCATCGGCCGTCCTGGGTTTCGACTGCGCGTCTGTTTCGGGTGCGGTCGCGGCCGGTTTCCCGGGCGCCGGCGTTGCCAACTGAGCGCCGCCGTTCAATGCGATAAGCAGCTTTTCAGCCTGCGCTGTGGCGTCGGTTTCGACAGGAACGGTTTTGTCGGCCGGAACCTCCGCCGCGGTATCGGTTTCGGCGGGCGGGCCTTCAGCTTGCGGTACGGCAGCCTGCGGTACGACAGCCTGCGGTACGGGGGCCTGCGTAACCGGCATCGCGGCAGCCTGGGCCGGTGCGGCCGCGAGAAGCCGATCGAAACCGCCATCGCTGCCGCTTTCGGAAAGGTACCCGATATTGGCGAGGAAGGCGGCGAAACCGGCCGGCATTGTCGGCTGCGCCGTCGGAGGGGGCGATGCGCTCATCATGCCGCGCCGCCTTCGATCAGGCGGAGGCGCATGCCTGCGCGCGCGCGATGCGGGCGATTGGCGTCGCTGCGGCGTTCCTGCTCGGCTTCGGCCGACTTGCGGCTGCGCTCGTACAGTCGAACCGCCGATTCTTCCTTGGCCATCGCGCTTTGCGCGAGCGCGCCCATATGGTCGCGGCGGGCGCTTGCGCCTGCCAACGGGGCGGTCAGATTTTCCTTCGCCATGTCGAGCCGCATCGCGAGTTCGCCGATCGTGTTGAGCGCACCGCCGGCAACAGCGCCCTTGGCCACCGCCAGATCGACGCGCAGCGTTTCGAGCCGCTTTGCGAGCTCGACGAGGTTTGCCAGCTCGCCGGTGGCGCGCGCCAGATTGGCCTCGGCCATCTGATGTTCGACGGTGCGCACGCGGATGATACGTTTGCGGCGTGCGGTACGGGCGGTCATGCGGAATATCCTTCAATCAGGGTCTGGCGGGAAATGTCGAAATCGACCCGCGCTTTGGCGGGCTGGGTCACGAAGGCGAGCTGGTCGGCGTGGCGGGCGATCGCTTCGTCGAGCACCGGATCGTTGCCGGCGACATAGGCGCCCATCAGCATCAGATCGCGATTCTCTTCATAGGCGGACCACAGCTGGCGAAAACGCGTTGCGGCGGCGGCATGGTCGGGATCGACCGAATCGGCCATCGTGCGCGAAAGCGAACGCGCGACGTCGATCGCGGGATAGACGCCCTGTTCGGCAAGCTGGCGCGACAGGATGATATGCCCGTCGACGATCGCGCGGGCGCTATCGACGACCGGATCGTCGATGTCGCCGCCATCGGCGAGGACGGTGTAGAGCGCGGTGATCGAGCCTCCGGTTTCGCGGTCGATGCCCGCGCGTTCGCACAGCGAGGGAATGAGCGCGAAGACCGACGGCGGATAACCCTTCATCGTGGGCGGCTCGCCCAGCGTCAGCCCGATCTCGCGCTGCGCATGCGCGACGCGGGTCAGGCTGTCGATCAGCAGCAGCACCTTCTTGCCTTCGGCGCGGAAGGCTTCGGCGATCGCGGTCGCGCGCATTGCGGCGCGCAGGCGGAGCAAAGGCGGATGGTCGGCGGGGACCGCGACGACGACCGACTTTTTGCGGACTTCGGGGGGCAGCTTGGTTTCGACGAAGTCGCTGACCTCGCGGCTGCGTTCGCCGATCAGCCCGACGACGATCACGTCGCATTCGGTGCCCGCGATCATCTGGCCCATCAGTACCGACTTGCCGACGCCCGACCCTGCGATGATCGCGACGCGCTGGCCCTCGCCGACGGTGAGCAGGCCGTTGATCGCGCGCACGCCCATGTTGAGCGGCTTGGTCACGCGGCCGCGGCGCAGTGGATTGACCTTGCGGCCGGCGAGCGGCCACTGGAACTGCGACTTGATCGCCGGGCGGCCGTCGAGCGGATTGCCCTGTGCGTCCATGATGCGGCCTAGCAGCGTCTTGCCGACGGCGACCATCGAGCTCGCGCCATGCGGTTCGACGGGCGCGCCGGTGACCAGCGGCTTGTTGGTGTCGAACGGCAGGACAAGGCTGCGGTGGCCGCGAAAACCGACGACTTCGCCATAGACATAGTCGTTGTCGGCCGACTTGATGCGGACATTGCTGCCCAGCGGCTGCGGGAAACCCGATACTTCTAGCATGATGCCCTCGTGCGCGACGAGCGTACCGATCCGGCGCGGGCTGGCGTTTGTCAGGTCGACGGCCTCGAGAAGCTGTTGTGCGGACAGGGCGAGGCGGCGGGTCATGCGGCCTCTCCCGTGCCGAGCGCCGCGCGCAATTCGTCAAGATAGACGGCGCGGCCATGCTCGATCCAGCCAGTCGATGTTTCGAGGCGGATCGTCCCGCGCACCATCGCCGGGTCGCTTTCGATGCCCAGCGTCAGCGGGCAATCGGCGAGCAGGGCGGCATCGTCGGGGTGGACCCACAAGGTGCGTGCCTTGTCGGCGTCGGCGACCATCGCGGCGGCGGTTTCGGCCTGCGCCTTGAGCCAATCGGCATCGATCGGGGCGGCAGCGACGATCTGGCGCACCAGCCGTTCGACGGTTTCGGCGATCAGCTGCGCCAGCTCCTCGCTCGGCTCGTCCTGCAGCGCTTCGGCGCCGGCGAGCAGCGCAAGCAGTTGGTGACGTTCGGCGACGAACGCGGCTTCGGCGATACGCTGGCCTTCTGCAAGGCCCCGCGCAAAGGGATCGTCGACGTCGACCTCGGCCGCGCTTTCCTGCTCCGCCTGGTCGGCAAAGCGCGAGGGCGCAAAGGACAGCGGACGAAAGCCGCTTTTGCGAGCCATCGCCTCGCCGAGCGTGACGGGGGCGAAGCCGGTTTCGGCGCTGCGATCAGACATAATCGTCGCCGCCCCCGGCGATCATGATTTCGCCGGCCGCCGCCATCTGGCGGACGATCAGCATGATGCCCTTTTGCGCTTCGTCGACGTCGGCGCGCTTGACCATCGTCATTTCGGCCATTTCATCGCGGATCGTTTCCGATGCGCGCTTCGACATGGTGGCGAGGCACAGATCGACCATATCCTCGTCGGTGCCCTTCAGCGCGATCGCGAGCTGCGCCGCATCGACCGAGCGTAGCACACTGCCGAGGCTCTTCTTGTCGAGGTCGCGCAGATTTTCGAAGATGAACATCTCCTCCTCGATCGTCTGCGCGAGGATGCGGTCGTGCTTCTTGAGCGCGCGGATCGTGCGTTCCGAAAGCTGTTTCGGCATCTTCTTCATGATCTTGGCGACGTCGCTCGGCCCGCCGATCGCCTGCTTGGCGACGCGCTGGCCGTCGACGTTCGCGCTTGCGAGCACCGATTCGAGATCCTCGATCGCCGCGGCGGGGACCGAAGTGAGCATCGCGGCGCGGAGGACGAGGTCGGCCTGCAACACTTCGTCGAGCGTCTCGATCGCGCGGGCGGCGATGTCGGGTACGAGCACCGAGAGGATCAGCGCGCCAACCTGCGGATGCTCGCTGGCGAGCAGGCCGCTGATCGCGTCGACGTCCATCCAGCGCAGGATTTCGAGCGACGCGGCGCTCCGCTGCGGCGCGACGGCCGCCAGGATATTGTCGGCGCGGACGTTGCCGACAGCTTCGGTCATCACGGTGCGGATGCGCGTGTCGGCGCCGATCGCTAGCGCGCTGACGTCGCGGCTGCGCGTCACGAAGCGGTCGAGCGCCTGCCCGATCTGCTGTTCGCTGGCGTTAGCGGTATCGAACATCGCCTTCGCGAGTTGGCGGACCTCTTCCGGCGCCAGCTGTTTCAGGATCGTCGCGGCCTCGCTTTCGTCGAGCAGCATCAGCAGGATGGCAGCGGCGGCGGATCCGTCGATCGTCGGCGTCGTGGGTACATTGTCGAGTTCGGCGACGTCAGGCACGGGCCCCCTCCTGCATCAGATGGCGGACGACGAGCGCGGCGCGAGCCGAATCCTGGCGGACGAAGGCGCGGACGAGGTTGGCGCGTGCTTCATAGCTCGGCGCCTGTTCGATCATTTCGAGCGTGATTTCGCGGCTACCTTGACCATTGCCGAGCGCGGGGCGGTCGGTCGCGGCGAGGAGCGATGCTTCGAGCTCCTGATTTTGTTCGGCGCGCTTTGCGGCACGTTCTTTCGCCGCGCGGATCATAGGGCGGCCGATGAAGAGGAAGGCGAGCAGCGCGGCGAGGATCGCGCCGACCTGCTTGACGAGCGGCAGGAACCAGCCCTGGTCGTAAAAGGCGGGAGCGATGTCCTCGACCGGCGCAAAGGGGCGCTGGTTGATCGCGACGAGGTCGCCGCGAGTCGCGTCGTAACCGATCGCGCCCTTCACCAGATTGTCGATCTTGGTAAGGTCGGCCTGCGTCAGCGCCTTCTTGCCCTGGTTGAGCGCGACCGCGACCGAGACACGGCGCAGCTTGCCCTGCGGCGAATGCGTCACCGAAATCTCGCGGCCGACTTCATAGGCGCGGGCGGCATTTTCGTTGCTCTCGACGCCGGGCGCCGGGGCCGCGCCGGGCGTCGCCGGCTGCGGGCCTTCGGCGGTGACCGTTGTCGCCTGCGGCGGCTGGTTCGACAGCGCGCCGGGGATGCCGACGGCGGGGGCGCTCGTGCCGCTGGTCGAACGGGTGATTTGTTCGCTGGTCAGCGCGCGATCGTTCTCGGGGAAGCTCTCGCGCGTCGCCTGGCTCTCGGACATGTCGACGTCGGCATGGACCTCGACCGTGTAATTGCCGGCGCCGAGCATCGGGCCGAGCAAGGTATCGAGCGCGCGGCGGAACCGGTCCTCGACTTGCAATTGCAATTGGAACGCCTTCATGTCGCTGCCGCTTGCGGTGTCGGAGAGCAGCGCGCCGCGCTGGTCGATCACCGACACCTGATCGGCGTTCATGCCGGGGACCGACGAGGCGACGAGGAAGCGGATCGCCTGCACCTGTCCGTCGGACAGCGAGCGGCCGTTCTGGAGGGTGAGCATCACCGACGCGGTGGCGGGCTTATCTTCGCGGACGAACAGGCTCGGTTCGGCGGCCGCGACATGGACGCGCGCGCTCCTCACCGCATCGATCGTCTCGATGGTGCGCGACAGGTCGGCCTCGCGCGCCGAACGCAGCGCTTCGCCCTCGATCGCGCGGCTCGACCCCATGGGAAGCGACGCAATCAGGCTGTCGCCGCTCGGCGCCGCCTTGGGCAGCCCCTGTCCGGCGAGCGCGATGCGCGCCTGGTGCAATTTATCGGCATCGACGGTGAGTGCGCCGGTCGACGCGTCGATGCTGTGCGCGATGCCCTGCGACTGTAGCGCCTCGGCAACCGCCGCCTTGTCGGCGTCGTCGAGCCCGGCGAACAGCTGGGCCTGCGGGGCCGCCTGCATCGTGAACCAGGCAAGCGCGGCGATGCCGATCGCCGAGGTCATCGCGATCGCGGGCAATGCGCGCTGCACCGCAGGCTGCCGGATAAACTGGCTCACGGGTGCGAAGCGACCGCCGAGGAGGGGAGCGGGAAGGCGGTTCGCGGACGCGTTATCCAGAGAATTGGGGACGGGGGTCAGGATTTGTGCTTCGGCCATGGGTTACACCGGCATGTTCATGATGTCGCGATATGCGGACAGCAGCTTGTTGCGGACTTGCAGCGTGGTTTCGAAACCGAGCGAGGCTTTCTGCCGTTCGATCATCACGCTGACGATGTCGTGGGTGTCGCCGCGTTCATAGGCTTCGCTGATCTGGCTCGCCTTCGCCTGCTGGGCGTTGACCTGTTGTAGGGCGTTGTTGATCGCGGCGCCGAAATCGGGTGTGCCCCCGGTTCCTTCGACGCCGCCTTCGGCCGCGCCGATCCCGCCGCGGCCCGCAGCGCGCTGCAACGCCTGATTCTGATTGAGGATCGAGCTGCGCATCTGCAGCAGCCGGCTCGGGTCAATCGTGCTCATTGCTTCTCATCCGTCCTGTTGCGCGGCGGCCTGCCGCACGCACAAAGAAGAATGCAAAGCTCGTGCCAAAAAATTTAATTTATTTATTTCAATACTTTAAATCCAAACAACGATGACATCTGGCGGTCGCTGGCATTTTTTTGACGGGGCGGACTTAAGCGCCGCCGCTGCTCGTCGTTACTGCTTTCCGTGACCGCTCCTCGAGCCCTCACATCACGGGAATGGCCATCGAGGCCGGAAAGGAACAAAGATGACTGTCATCAACACCAATGTGAGCGCGCTTCGCGCCCAGAACAATTCGCGTGTCGCAGGCCAAATGCAGTCGCAGGCGATGGAACGCCTGTCGAGCGGCAAGCGCATCAACGCTGCGAAGGACGATGCCGCCGGCCTCGCCGTCGCGACCCGCATGGAGGCCGCATCTCGCGGTTTCACCCAGGCGATCCGCAACGCCAACGACGGCATTTCGCTCGCCCAGACCGCCGACAGCGCCGCGGGCAGCATTTCGGACATCCTGATCCGGATGCGTGAACTCGCGATGCAGGCTTCGAACGGCACGCTGAGCGACGATGACCGCGCGCTGGTGCAGGAAGAAGTCGGCGCGCTGATTTCGCAGATCGGCGACATCACGACGCAGACGACCTTCAACGGCAACCAGCTGATCGACGGCAGCGTCGCCACCGGTTTCGACATCCAGACCGGCATCAACGATACCGAAGTGGTGAACATCACCGTCGCCAGCTTGTCGGCGACCGGTCTGGGCGTCAACGCGGTTTCGGTCGCGACCGCTGCGGGCGCCACCGGCGCACTCGCAACGATCGACGATGCGATCACCATCGTCGCCGAAGAACGCGCCAACCTTGGTGCGCAGCAGAACCGCCTGACCTCGGCTGTCGATAATTTGACGTCGCGTGTCACCAATCTGGACGAAGCGAAATCGCGCATCGAAGACGCCGATTTCTCCGTGGAATCGACGAACCTCGCCGCCGCCGGCATCCTGGCGCAGGCCTCGACCGCGATGCTCGCTCAGGCGAACCAGAGCTCGCAGGGCGTGATGAACCTGCTCCGCGGCTAATATCCGCGAACAAATTTCAGGCTATATTCGGTTGGTCCCTTAGATAGCCTGATCCGATGCCCCGGCCCCCACAGCCGGGGCATCATCTTTTTTGTCTGTTCGGCATGGCCGAACTGGGACGGCACCAGCCCGCTCCCCCCTCCCGGCCTCCCTAGGTTACTATCGTTGGGGAGGCCGGGAGGGGGAGCGGGCCGCGGTGCCGTTGCCGACGTTGGTCGGCCACAACTAATGAAAATCCCGCGACTTGGGCAGGATACGGACGTTGCGGGGATGGCCGTGCTGCGCCGCATGACCGCGCGGCAGCTGCGGGTGCTTGACCTCGTCGGCGCGGCAGATTTCGGGATCGAAGCGCCGGTCGCTCCCCAGCGTATCGAGCATCGCCGTCCGGTCGACGATCCGCGTCGCCATCAGATGGATCACCCCTTCCTTGCTCCGCTGCACTTCGCCCTCGGCAAGCATCAGCCGCGACGCCATGACGGCGCGCCGCTGACGTTCGAAGAGGCGGGCCCACAACAATATATTGACGATCCCCCCCTCGTCTTCGAGCGTAATGAAGATCGCATTGCCCTTCCCCGGCCGCTGGCGGATCAGCACGACGCCCGCGGTGCGCACGAGCGATCCGTTCTTTGCCGCCGCGACCTCGGTGGCAGTCAATATGCCTTCGCGTGCCAGATCGCGGCGCAGGAAGGCCATCGGATGGCCCTTCAGCGACAGCCGCGTCGTCTGGTAATCGGTGAGTACATGCTCGACCATCGGCGTCGGCGGCAACTGGGCGTCCTCCTCGGCACCGAGTTCATCGGTTCCGGCCGCGCCGAACAACGGCAACACCCCCTGCCGCACCCGCCGCGCATCCCACAATGCGGGTCGCCGGTCGAGCCCCATCGATCGGCACGCGTCGGCATCGGCGATCAGGCGCAGCGCGCGCGACGGCAGGTTGGCACGGCGCGCGAGTTCCTCGACCGAGGCGAAGGGAGCGGTGCTCCGCGCCTCGGCGATCTGCCTCGCCCATTCCTCGCGAAACCCGTCGACCTGGCGAAAACCGAGCCGAAGCGCGAGGCTGCCGTCGTCCTTTCGCTCGAGACTATTGTCCCAGCCGCTCGCATTGACATCGACCGCACGCACCTCGACCCCATGCTCCTGCGCATCGCGCACCAGCTGCGCGGGGGCGTAGAAGCCCATCGGCTGCGAGTTGAGCAGGCCGCACGCGAAGACGGCGGGATGGTAGTGTTTGATCCATGAGGAGACATAGACGAGCCGCGCGAACGACTGGGCGTGGCTTTCCGGAAAGCCGTAGCTGCCGAAGCCTTCGATCTGTTTGAAGCAGCGCTCTGCGAAATCTTGGCTGTAGCCACGCCGCACCATCCCGCCGATCATCTTATCGCGGAAATTCTCGATCGTTCCGACATTCCGGAAGGTGGCCATCGCACGGCGCAGGCCATTGGCTTCGTCAGGGGTAAATTCAGCGGCAACGATGGCGAGTTTCATCGCCTGTTCCTGAAACAGGGGGACGCCATAGGTTTTGCCTAGAACATCGTGCAGTTCGTCGGGCGGATGCGGCGGGGCGGGTTCGGGAAATTCCACCGGCTCCTCCTTGTTGCGACGTCGTAGATAGGGGTGGACCATGTCGCCCTCGATCGGGCCAGGGCGGACGATCGCCACTTGCACCACCAGATCGTAGAAAATCTTCGGTTTGAGGCGCGGCAACATGTTGATCTGCGCGCGGCTTTCGACCTGAAAAACGCCGATGCTGTCGCCCGTCTGCAACATGCCGTAGACTTCGGGATCATCACAATCGATGTCGACTTCCAACGTATGATCGCCAAGATCATGTTCGCGCATCAGGTCGAAGCATTTGCGAATGCAGGTCAGCATGCCGAGCGCGAGCACGTCGACCTTCATCAGTCCCAGTGCGTCGATGTCGTCTTTGTCCCATTCGATGAAGGTTCGATCCTCCATCGCGGCGTTGTGAATCGGGACGAGTTCGTCGAGCCGTCCTTCGGTTAATATGAAGCCGCCGACATGCTGCGACAAATGACGCGGCGCTTTAAGCAATTCGCCGACGAAACGGTGCAGCCGTTCGATCTCGCCATTATGCGGATTGAGCCCGGCTTCGACGAACCGCTCGATCGGAACTTCGTCGCCCCAACTGCCCCAGCTCGTATCGGCGAGGCGTGCGGTGACGTCCTCGCTGAACCCTAGCGCCTTGCCGACCTCGCGGATCGTGCTGCGCGGGCGGTAATGGATGACGGTCGCGGCGATCGCGGCGCGGTCGCGCGTATAGCGATCATAGATATATTGGATGACCTCCTCGCGTCGTTCGTGTTCGAAGTCGACGTCGATGTCGGGGGGCTCGTCGCGTTCGGCAGACACGAAACGTGAGAAGAGAAGGTCGTGTTTCATCGGATCGACCGAGGTCACGCCGAGCAGGAAGCAGACAATCGAATTAGCGGCCGATCCGCGGCCTTGGCACAGGATCGGCGGCTGCTGTGACCGGGCGTAGCGGACAAGATCGTAAACGGTCAGGAAATAATAGACGTAGCGCCGCTTCTTGATCAGCCGCAGCTCGTCAGCGAGTAGCTTCCGGACTTTCGGCGGGAGCGGCGTTTTGTAGCGCTCCTCGGCGGCGGTTTTCACCAAATGGTGCAGATAGGGAAAGGGTTTCCATCCCGGCGGTACCGGCTCGTGCGGATATTCATATCGCAGATCTTCGAGGCGAAAGCTGATACGCGCGAGCAGCTTTGCACTTGCTTCAATCGCCTTAGGATAGCCGTCGAACAGGCGTTTCATCTCGGCGGTCGCTTTCAGATAACGCTCGCCATTGGCGCGAAGCAGCTTGCCGGCCTTCGCGACCGTCGTCCCCTCGCGGATGCAGGTGATAATATCGTGAAGCGGGCGTTGTTCCTTGGCTGCATAGAGAGCGTCGTTGGTCGCGAGCAGCGGAACGCCGGTTGCCGCCGACAGGCGCTGGAGTTCGGCCAGCCGGCGCGCGTCGGCGCCCGATTGTGGCATCATGGCGGCCAACCAGAGTGATTTCGGCCGCTTGCTTTTGAGGGTCCGGAGCAGTTTCCCGTCGCCTTCCATCGCGATGAGGAGGAGATCGTCGCAATGATCGAGCAGGTCTTCGAGATGGAGAATGCAGCCGCCCTTTTGCGCGCGCAGGTTTCCGGTCGACAGAAGACGCGTCAGACGTCCCCAGCCTTGTCGATCGACAGGGTAGGCGACGATATCAGGGGTGCCGTCGGCGAAGACGAGCCGGGCGCCGACCACCAGCCGAAAGCCCTCCACCATCTCGGGTTTCTTGACCTGCAAATCTTTCAGAAAAGCCCACGCCCGCACCACCCCCGCGACGCTGTTCCGATCCGCAATACCGATGCCAGTCATGCCGAGCGCGATTGCCTTGGCCACCATTTCGGCGGGGTCCGAGGCGCCGCGCAAGAAGCTGTAATTGGTTGCGGCGACCAGTTCGGCGAAGCCCGGATCGGCGTCTGCGCCGCTCATGCGAAGACCCCATGGATATACCAGCGCGGATCGGGTTTTTCGTCGTAGAGGCCGTGGCGGAAGAGCCAGAAGCGGCGCCCCTGCGCATCCTCGACGCGGTAATAGTCGCGCGTCAGTCCGCCATTGTCCCGGCGCCGCCACCATTCGGCGGCGATGCGTTCGGGGCCTTCGTAGCGGCGGATCGCGTGGAAGGCGCGTCGCCAGCGGAATTGGTGCGGCGGGCCGTCGGGCACCTCGGCGATCACCTCGATCGGCTGCGGCGGGTCGAAGAGGTGGAAGGGGCGCGTCGGGGGTTCGCCCGGCTCGGGCGCCTGCCAGGGCAGCGGTGTGGGCGCGTCGATCGCGGGGAGTTCGAGCTGTGCCTGTTCGGGAATATGCGTGTCGGCGGGGCTCAGCCGTCGTACCCGCCCGCGCCCGAGGCGCGTCGCGAGCCGGTCGGCGAGCTCGTCCATCGCGGCGCTTTCGTTCGCCGTGCGTGCCGCACCGCCCTCGAGTTTCAGCTGCGTCGCACCCAGTGCCTCGAGCCGCGGCACCGCGAGACGGATCATGTCGAAGCCGAAACCGGGGTCGAGCGGGTCGGCGAGACTGTCCATGCGCTCGGCAAAGAGGCGCATGACAAGGCCGGAGTCGCGCGTCGGGTGGGCGGTCTCGATCGCGATCGTCCGCGCGAGGCCGTCGCTGCGAAAGAAGGTCGCACGGAAATGACGCCCGCCCTTGCCGCGTTCGGCGAGGTCTTCGATCGCTTCGGCTGTCAGTTGGGCCAGCACCTTGTTGGCATGCGCGCTGCTGCCGAGCGGTTCGGCGAACCGGCGTTCGGCGACGACCGGCGGCGGAGTGACCCGCGGGTCGAGCGGGCTCGGCGCGTCGCCTAATATGCGGCGCAGCGCCATCGCGGCGTCGGCGCCGAAGCGCGCGGCGAGATTTGCCATCGGCCGGCCCGCAAGGTCGCCGATCGTCTTAAGGCCAGCGCGGACGAGAGCGGTCGCCGCCTCGGATTCGAGTTCGAGCGCGGCAACGGGCAGGCGGCGGATTGCGCTGGCTTCATCGGGGGCGGGGCGCGCCTGATAGCGCGCGAGCGCGCGCGCGGCGTCGGCGGTCGGCCCGAGCGCGTGGCGCAGCGTCATGCCGAGCCGTGCGAAGCGCATCTCGATATCGGCGATCACGCCCGCCTCACCGCCCAGCAGATGTTCAGCGCCCGCGATATCGAGGATCAGCCCGTCGGGCGCGTCGAGCGCGACGAGCGGTGTATAGCGCGCGCAGCCCTGCGCGAGCCGGTCGAGCCACTCCTGGTCGGACGCCGGATCGTGCGGCACGATGGCGAGGTCGCCGACCTGCGCGCGCGCGTCGGCGAGCGGCATGCCGGGGCGCAGCCCGACCGCGAGCGCCGCGGTATCGACGCTCGCGAGTCGCATCGCGCCGCGCTGCTTCTCGGCGAAGACAAGCGGGGCGTCAGGCGGCCGCGGCGCCGTGCGAAGCCATCGCTCGGCGGGCAGGAAGGGGAAGAAGAGCGCCAGATAGCGGCGCTTCTCCGAAAGCATGTTCGTCATGGTTCCAGTCCAGTCGCCAGCACGTCCCCGCGGGGCCGCCGCGCCAGCGCAGCAATTCGAGGTCGAAAGCGGGCGCCCCGGGGGCATTGGCCTCGAGCGCGTATGAGGCGGCAGCGGCCACGCTCCAGCGCGTTTCGGCGACACTCGGCGTCGGCACGGCATTCAGGCGGAGCATCAGCAGAGTGGTGCCCGCATCGCGCGCACCAAGCGCGAGTCGGCGCCCGGCGGTTAGATCGAGCAAGGGGAATTTGCCCCAGCTTTCGACGATCACCGCCGCAGACCCGGCGCAGCGGATCGCGTCGTTCGCGCAGGCGAGCAACATCTTGGGATCGGCGGTTTCGACAAGCAGTAGCCGGTCGGGGTCGCCGCCAAGTTCGGCGATGCCGGGGGCATAGATGCGGCCGCTGCGCTTGTTCGCGTCGGTGGTACGCAGCCAGATCAGCGGCGCCTTGCCCGGCGTGCGCAGCGCGACCAGCGCGGCGAAGGCGGCGGCGCTCGTTGCATCGAGCGCGTCGGCGGCAAAAAATTCATGGATGTGCCCGATCGCGAGCCCACCCTGGAGCGCGTCGTCGAAGCGCGCGTGCCCGCTCGCCAGCCAGCCTTCGGCCCGGTGGCTTTCCACGCCGCTGGCGGCGATCCGGGCGATGCGTTGGCGCAGCCCGGCGAGAGGGTGAGACGACTCGCGCATCATTTGTTCCTGATATGTTCTATTAGCGCGCGAGTGCGGGCGATTGTCAAGGAGAGTCCGCCACAGCCCAATCCTCACTCCGGACTTGATCCGGGGTTCATTCTGCCGGCGTCGCAATGGATGCCGGATGCAGTCCGGCATGACGAGAAAGTCAGGGCGCTGCCGTTCCCGCGCTGCTGTCGCCGCCCAAGGCACGAAACAAGGCGATTCGCGTGCTGACGAGCAGCAGCTGCGTGCCGATCTCGCTCCGCCGCGCCGCATAGAGGCTGCGCTGCGCGTCGAGGCTCGACAGGAAGCTGTCGACGCCGCCCTTATAGCGTGCGTCGGTCAGCATCGCCGTGTCGGCGGCGGCTTCGCTATTCGCCGCCGCGGCGCGTACGCGTTCGGAAATCGTGCCTTGCACTGCGAGCGCGTCGGCTACCTCGCGAAACGCCGTCTGGATGGCGCCTTCATAGCCCGCGAGCGCGGCGTCGCGCTGCGCTTCGCTGATCGCAACCCCGGCGCGGCGTCCTCCGGCGTCGAAGATTGTTGCCGTCGCGTCGCCTCCGGCCGACCAGCTGAACGAGCCGCTGTCGAACAGGCTGGAAAGCGCGTCACTCGCGAAACCGAGCAGCCCGGTGAGCGAGATCGACGGAAAAAGCGCCGCGCGCGCGACGCCGATATCGGCGTTGGCGGCGCGCAGGGCATATTCGGCCTCGATCACGTCAGGGCGGCGCAGCAATATTTCGGAGTTCACCCCGGCGGGCAGCGACACGATCGCCGGCGTGACCTCGGCAAGGCTTGCCGGAAGCAATTCCCGGTCGACCTCGGCGCCGACGAGCAGGCGGATGAGATTTTCGTCCTGCGCGAGCGCGGTCTGCTGCTGCGCGATCGCATCCTCGGCGGTGGCGAGAATCTGTTCGGCCTGGCGCAGGTCGGTGCGCGGCGCGACGCCGCCGTCGAGCCGCGCCTTGGTTAGCCGCACGCTTTCGCGAGCGTTGGCGGCAGTATCCTCGGCGATTTTGAGCAGGTCGCGGTCAGCACCATAGTTTGCCCAGGCGTCGGCGACGCTGGCGATCAGCGCGACGCGCACGGTGCGCGACGCCGCTTCGGTCGCGAGCGCGCGATTGCGGTCGGCCTCGGTCGCGTTGGCGAGTCGTCCGAACAGGTCGAGTTCGAAGGCGGTGACGCCGCCGCGCAGGGAGAAGTTCCCGCTTCCATTCCCGTTGCCGCTGGCGTCGACACCGCCGTCCGAATAGCCCGCGCCCGCCGTCACGCCGAGTTCGGGGAATTGCCCCGATCGCGTGACGCGCACCTGCGCGCGCGCCGCGACGACATTGGCGTAGGCGGTGCGCAGGTCGCGATTGTTGGCAAGCGCCTGTTCGGTCAGCGCCTGAAGCCGTGGGTCGGTGAAAACGCTCTTATAGGAGAGGATCGGCAGCGCCGCCTCGTTCTGGAGCAGATAAGCGTCCCCGACGGGCCAGCTTTGCGGCACTGGCGGCGCTGGCAGCACCGTCTTTGGCGCGAGCGAGCAGCCGGAGAGCGCGAGCGTGCCGGCGAGGAGGATCGAACGGCCTGCGATCATGTCGGCATCTCGGCGGCGCCGGTACCGTCGTCCTTTTTCTTGCCGAAGCGCGCGCGCGCCGCCGCGAGGCCGTCGCGTACGCCACGGCGGACGAGGACGAAAAAGAGCGGGATGAAGAAGATCGCGAGAAAGGCGGCGGTGAGCATGCCGCCGATCACCGAGGTGCCGATCGCGACGCGGCTGTTCGCGCCGGCTCCGGTTGCGATCGCCAGCGGCAGCACGCCGAAGATGAAGGCAAAGCTCGTCATCAGGATCGGGCGCAGGCGGATGCGCGCGGCTTCGATCGCCGCCTCGATCACGCGCTTGCCCTTGCGCTCCTCCTGCTCGGCAAATTCGATCATCAGGATCGCATTTTTCGCGGCGAGCCCCATCGTCGTGAGCAGCCCGATCTGGAGATAGACGTCGTTTTCCAGCCCGCGCAGATTCACCGCGAACACCGCCCCGATCAGCCCCAAGGGAATAACCAGCAACACCGCAAAGGGGATCGACCAGCTTTCATAGAGCGCGGCGAGGCAAAGGAACACGACGAGCACCGACAGCCCGTAAAGCAGCGGCGCCTGCCCCGACGAGAGCCGCTCTTCATAGGAGGAGCCCGACCAGGCGACGCTGGTTCCGGGAATTTCGTTCGCCATACGCTCCATCTCGTCCATCGCTTCGCCCGAACTGGTACCGGGGGTCGGCTGGCCCGAAATTTCGAACGCCGGAACGCCCTGAAAGCGCGAACTGCTGCTCGGCGTCGTCGACCAGCCGACGGTCGCAAAGGCCGAGAAGGGCGACATGCGGCCGTCGGTCGAGCGGACATACCATTGGCTGAGGTCTTCGGGCTTGGCGCGATAGGGGGCGTCGCCCTGGACATAGACGCGTTTGACGCGTCCCTTGTCGATGAAGTCGTTGACGTAGCGCCCGCCCCACGCGGTCGCGAGCGTGTTGTTCACATCGCCATTGTCGATGCCATAAGCGGTCAGCCGCTGGGTATCGACGTCGATCTTCAGCGTCGACACGTCGGGGAGGTCCGACAGGCGCACCGAGGTGAGTTTCGGATTCTCGTTTGCCATCGCGAGCAGCTTCTCGCGCGCGGCGACGAACTCGTCGCGGCTCATCCCGCTGCGGTTCTGGAACTGCATCGTGAAGCCCGCCGAATCGCCAAGCCCGCGCACCGCGCCGGGAACGAGCGCAAAGACTTGCGCATCGCGTATTCCGGCGAGCGCCGCGCGGGCGCGCGTGGCGATCGCTTCGGCGCTGCGTTCGGTGCCGGGTCGCTCGTCCCAATGGACGAGGTTCACGAAGCCTTGGCCCGTATTCTGACCGACCGCGCCGCCGCCTCCGCCGCCGCCGGCGACAAGGAACAGCGCGCCGACGTTGGCCTTTTCTTCGGTCAGCAGATATTTTTCGACCATGTCGCGCACTTCGAGCGTGCGCGCCTGCGTCGCGCCAGCGGGCAGCCGGAACTGGACCGAAACGCGTCCCTGATCCTCATTGGGCAAAAAACCGCTTGGCAGGCGGAAGAAGAGGAAGGCGAGCGTGGCGAGCAATACAGCATAGATGGTGAGGAACAGCCATTTGCGATCGACGACCTTGGTGACGCTTCCGACATAGCGATCGACCGATCGGTCAAAGCGCGTATTGAAGCCGGTCTTGGCGCGCTCGAGAAAGGCGTGCACACGCGGGAAGCGCCCGCCGTTGCCCTCGTTGCCATTCTTGGGCTTGAGCAGCGTCGAGGTCAGCGCGGGACTGAGGATCAAGGCGACGAGCACCGACAGCGCCATCGCCGATACGATGGTGACCGAAAACTGCCGATAGATGACGCCGGTCGATCCGCCGAAAAAGGCCATCGGCAGGAACACCGCTGACAGCACCAGAGCGATCGCGATCAGTGCAACCTGCAATTCCTTCATCGACTGGATCGTCGCCTCGCGCGCCGACATGCCGGGGTTTTCTTCCATCAACCGCTCGACATTCTCGACGACGACGATCGCGTCGTCGACGAGCAGTCCGATCGCGAGCGTCAGCCCGAACAGCGTCAGTGTGTTGATGCTGAAGTCCAATATATAGAAGATGCCGAAGGTGCCGAGCAGCACGACGGGCACCGCGATCGCCGGGATCAGCACCGCGCGCCAGCTTTGCAGGAAGACAAACATGACAAGGATGACGAGCAGGATCGCCTCGAATAGCGATTTCTGCACCTCGCTCACCGACAGCTTGATGAAGGCGGTCGAATCATTGGCATAGCTGTAGGTCAGGCCGTCGGGGAAATTCGCGGCGAGTTCGGTCATCCGCGCCTTGACGCGGTCGGCGGTTTCCAGCGCGTCGGCGCCCGGCGACAGCGAGATCGACATACCCGATCCGGGATGACCGTTGATGCGCACGATCGTGCTGTAATTTTCGGCGCCGACCTCGACCCGCGCGATATCCTTGATCCGCACCGTCGCGCCGTCAGGCAGCGTCTTGAGCACGATATTCTCGAACTGTTCGGGGGTCTGCATCCGCGACTGGGCGGTGACCGTCGCGTTGAGCATCTGGCCTTGCGGTGCGGGCAGGCCGCCGACTTCGCCTGCCGCGACCTCGCTATTTTGCGCGGTGATCGCCGCCACCACATCGCTGGGCATCAGCGATACGCCGGCGAGCCGCTGCGGGTTGAGCCAGATGCGCATCGCGTGCGGCGACCCGAAGACGTTGACATCGCCGACGCCTTCGACGCGTGACAAGGGGTCCTGGATGTTCGAGGACAGATAGTCGGACACGTCCTGGTTCGACCTCGTGTCGGTTGTGTCATAGACGCCGACGAGCAGCAGCGAATCCGAATTGGACTTAGTGACGCGCACCCCCTGCGCCTGCACCTGTTGCGGCAGACGCGAGACCGCCGACTGGATCTTGTTCTGGACCTGCACCTGCGCGATGTCGGGATCGGTCCCTTTCTCGAAGATCGCGGTGATGCTCGCCTGTCCGCGCGAACTCGACTGCGAGCTGAAATAAAGGAGGCCGTCGATCCCGGTCAGCTGCTGTTCGAGCACCTGCGTGACGCTGTTCTCGATCGTCTCGGCCGAGGCGCCCGGATAGGTGGCGCGGATATTGACCTGTGTCGGCGCGATGTCGGGATATTGCTCGATCGGCAACGAAAAAAGCGCGCCGGCGCCGCCGAGCATGACGATGATCGCCAGCACCCAGGCAAAGATCGGCCGATTTATGAAAAGGCGCGACATCGGGCGCTACTTGCCCTGCGCTTCAGCGCCATCGCCCCTGGGTGCCGCAACCCGCTGCGCGCTGTTCGCGGCGACGGGCCGGATCGCCGCACCCTGCCGCAGGTTTCCGATCCCTTGCGTGATCACCCGCTCGCCGGGCTTCAACCCGCCGGTGACGACCCAGTTCGCGCCCGAGGTGCGGTCGGCGACGATCTTGCGCCGCAGCGCCTTGTTGTCCTTGCCGACAAGATAGACGAAGGCCGACCCGTCGAAATCGCGCTGCACCGCGGCCTGCGGGAGCAGGATCGCCGAGGGGTTCACCGCCTGGTCGAATATCGCGGTGACGAACATGCCAGGTAGCAAAACGCCCTTGGGATTGGGAAACCGCGCGCGCAGCGTGACCGTGCCGGTCGCCTCGTTGACCGTGACGTCCGAAAACTGGACCGTTCCGGCAAAGCCATAGGCGCTGCCGTCTTCGAGGCGCAGGCGCACCGACGTGCTGCCGGCGGTGACCCCGCCGCTTTCGATCGCCTGACGAAGCGTAGTGAGCTCGGCGCTCGATTGTTGCATGTCGACGAACATCGGATCGGTTTGCTGGATCACCGCGAGCGGCGTTGCCTGGCTCGCGCTGACCAGCCCGCCCGGCGTCACGAGGCTGCGGCCGATGCGGCCGCTGATTGGTGCCGTAATCGTCGCGAAGCGCAAATTGATCCGTGCGGTTTCGAGCGCCGCCCCATTCTGCGCGACGGCGGCGCGCGCCATGCGCGCCTGTGCCAGCGCGTCGGTATAATCCTGTTCGGCGACCGCTTGCATCTTGGCGAGCGGTTCGAGGCGGCGTGCGCGATCGACGGCCGCCTGCGCGCTTGCGCGGGCGCTGGCGAGGTTGGCCGCCGCCTGGTCGACGGCGGCCTGATAGAGGCTCGGGTCGATCTGGTAGAGTGGTTGGCCGGCGCGGACGAAACCGCCCTCGGTGAACAGGCGGCGGCGGATCAGGCCGTTCACCTGCGGGCGCACTTCGCTGGTTTCGAAGGCGACGGCGCGGCCGCCGAGCGATGTGGTGACGGGTACCGGCTCGACCTTGACGGTCACAAATCCGACCTCGGTCGCGCCGCGTCCGTTCTTTTCTTCTTCGGCCGAGCAGGCCGCGAGCGACAGGGCGACGGCACACAGGGCTCCGGCACGGAGCAGCGGCCTCTTGTCCAGCATAGGGGTCAATCTCGTTTCGGGTCGCACGGAAGGGAGGATTTGCGCCTATTCAACCCATTGTCCCGGTGCTGGCAAGCCGTTGAGACAAATTGCGACACTTTTTTTAGAAGGTCGCCGGGCGACGATCGGGCGCACAAATGGTCATACCAATCGACAGTTGTCATACAATTATCGCTTGACATCGGATTGGTCATTCACGCATCATTCTTGACACCGGTTACCAGTGCCGGACAACGAAACAGAAAATCGGATGCACGATCAACGGGGCCGTGAGGGTCTGTCATCGGGCGCATCTCCGTGGGAAATCGTGGCGGGCGGGAAATCCGGCGCCGGGTGGGAGGATGAAAATGGCTATTCAGGTGGCGCGGGCGATCCGGAGTTTGGCACAGTTGGCGGGCGGGGCCTCACTGATGGCCTTGGCGGTAGTGCCCGCCAGTGCGCAGGACAGCGCGGCGCCGGTCGAAGAGGATGCGATTGTCGTCACCGGCATCCGCGCTTCGCTCGAACAGGCGGCGGATATCAAGCGCGAGGCCGATCAGGTACTCGACGTCATCACCGCCGAGGATGTCGGCAAGCTGCCCGACGCCAACGTCGCCGAGGCGCTGCAGCGCGTCACCGGCGTCCAGATCACCCGCGTTTTCGGCGAAGGACAGTCGGTGTCGGTGCGCGGGCTGCAGCAGGTTCGTGTTGAGGTCGACGGACGCACGCTTCTCGGCTGGTCGGCGCGCCTGTCGCCGCCCGAGAACGACCAGCTCGGCCGCTCGTCGGGGCTCGACTCGGTGCCGTCGAGCCTGTTCGGCCGCCTCGAAGTGCGTAAATCGCCGCTGGCCAGCCAGGCCGAGGGCGGGCTCGGCGGCACGGTCAACCTCGTCACCCCCAAGCCGCTGTCGTTCAAGGAACCGACGATCTCGGTTCGCGCGCAGGGGGTCTATTCGGAAAATTCTGACAAGTTCGAACCGGCGATTACCGGTTTTGCGACGACCAAATTCGCCGACGGCCGCATCGGCGTCATGCTCGCGGGCGAATATCAGAAGCGCACCTCGACGACGCAGGCATTCGAACGCAACAACTTCCTCGATCGCAACTACACGGGCGGCGGGACGACGACCGTCCAGCAGACGCCGGTGCTGCTCCAATATGAACAATTCACCGTCGACCGCTCGCGGCTCGGGCTCAACGGCGCGATCCAGTTCGAGGTGACGCCCGAGTTCACGCTCACCGCCGACGCGCTCTATTCGAAACTCAAGACCGGGCGCCGCCAGGATTTCTTTGCCTTCCGTCTGCCCACCGGCACCAATCCGGTGACCAATGCCGTGGTCGACGACGGCATGGTGGTCGCGGGCAACGCCAACGGCACCGTCACTACCGCGGGACAGATCCGCAACGAACCGACCGAAAGCTTCCTCTATGGCCTCAACGGCAAATATGAAGGTGACAACGGGCTGACGATCGAGGCCGACGGCTATTACAGCAAGGGGACGATCGACCAGACGATCCAGATCATCACGCTGCAAGGCGCCGCCGCGGTGCCCGGCGCGTTCGATTTTCGCAACCAGACGGTCCCGTCGCTGACGCTCGGCGGGACATTCGATCCGACCGATTACGCCTCGTACAATCCCGCGAACAACGGCGTGCGCAGCAACCGCCTGCTCGGCCTGCTCGAGGAATGGACGGGCAAGCTCGACGTCAGCTACGAGGCCGGCAGCGGGGTCACGATCGCCGCAGGCGTGCGCTATACCGATCTCCATGCGCGCTCGAATGCCTTCCGCAGCCAGGTTACCCCGACCCGCGAGGAAATCGAACCCTATCTGAAGCTGGTCAATGCCGGCGATTTCCTCTCGGATATTCCGGGAGCTTCCCGCGCAGCTTCTTGAGCACAGCGCCGACCTTCGACTATGTCTTCACCCGCGCGCAGGCGGCCGAACCCAACCCCGATCCCAACGGGCGCTCGACCCTGCTGCCCAATCTCCAGCGCGACTATGATTTCAGCGAAAAGACGCTCGCGGGCTATCTGATGGTGTCGGGCGAGGGCGAGCTGGCCGGAGTCCCATATAAGGCCAACGCTGGCGTGCGCATCGCATCGACCCGCCTGTCGGTCGACTCCTACGTCAATGTCGGTGCAGTCAGCACGCTGCGCAACGACAAGAACCGCTATACCAACGTGCTGCCCAGCGCGAACATCGCCTTCAACGTCACCGACGATTTCCTCGTCCGCGTGTCGGGTTCGCAGACGATGCAGCGTGCCTCGATCGCCGACCTTGCGCCCTCGACCTTTTTCAATGCGACCAATTTGTCGGTCACCGGCGGCAATGTGAATCTCGAGCCGCCGATCGCCACGCAGGCCGATATCAGCTTCGAATATTATACGGGGAAAAGCTCGCTGATCTCGGGCGCCGTATTCTACAAGGACGTCAAGAATTTTATCGCGAGCTTCGTCACCAGCGGAATCGACACGACGCTCGACCCGCAGGGCCGCGAACTGACCTTCTCGCGTCCCGAAAATCTGGCGAGCGCTAAGATCAAGGGGTTCGAGATCGGCATCCAGCAGTTTATGGATTTCCTGCCCTCGCCGCTCGACGGTTTCGGCGTGATCGCTAACTACACCTATTCGGATGCCGAGGATAATGCCGGTTTCCCGCTCGTCGCGGTGTCGAAGAACAGCTACAACCTCGTCGGCCTGTATGAAAAGGGCCCCTTTTCGGCGCGCATCGCCTATAATTACCGCGACGAGGCGGTGTTCGAGTTTTCGCAAGGGCGACCGAGCTTCATCGGCGCGCGATCGCAGCTCGACGCGCAGGTCGGGCTCGACATCACGAAAAATATCGCGCTGTCGCTGCAGGCGCAGAATCTGCTGCCCAAGAAATCGGCGACGAGCGAATATAGCAATTTCAACACAACGGCGCTCAACAGCTACGCGTTGTCCGAGCGGCGTTTTTCGGTCGGCGTGCGCGCGAAATTCTAAAGAGGTCCCGGCATGACGGCGCCCCGCGATTCATTGGTCGTGCGCCGTCATGCCAACGGGCCCGTAAGGAGTATGACGGGTGAAGCTTTCGGTTGATCGGCGCGCGCGCCGCGTTTCGGTTGTGGCGCTGGGCGCGGCGCTGATTTTTCCCACTCAGGCGCAGCCGGCGAAATTGCCCAAGATCCTGTCGGACCCGGCGACCGCGGCGGCGAACCCGCTGCCCGATTTCAGCTATGCGGGCTATGGCTTCGGCCTTGCACCTCTTCCCGCAGATGCTGGGACGGTCATCGAGGTCACCGACCATGGCGCGATCCCCGACGACGGGCTCGACGATAGCAAGGCCGTGCTCCGCGCGCTCGCAGCCGCCAATGCGGTGAAGGGCAAGGTCACGCTGCGTTTCCCAAAGGGGCGTACGCAGATCACCGAGGTACTGCGCATCACGCGCAGCGACATCATTCTCGACGGCGCGGGCGATGGGCCGGGCGGCAGCGAACTCTGGTTCCCGCGCCCGCTCAAGCTGATCGACAAGAGCCACGATTATGACGAATTGCGCGCCTATCTGGTGCGCGAAAAAAAACAGCAGGTCGAACCCGAGCATAATATCGATTATCTTTTCACCGAATATACGTGGGCGGGCGGGATGATCTTTGTTGCGCCCGAGGGCAGCCGCCCGGTCTCCTACGACGGGACGAAAGATGTCCGCGATCCGGTGCTCGCAAATGGCGTATCGGGCAGGCAGTTCGGCCGGACGCTGACGGTCGACAATGCGGCGAAGCTCAAGGTCGGCGATGTCGTGCAGCTGCAATGGTTTTCGATCGACGGACCGAAGAGCAAGATTCTCGTATCGCTATACGGCGACACCGACCTGCCGATCGGTTCGCACCATTGGACCTTCCCGAACCGGCCGGTGGTCGCGCAGGCGACGCGGATCGTGGCGATCCGGGGCAAGACGGTGACGCTCGGCGACCCCTTGCTCCACGATGTCCGGGCCGATCAGCCTGCGGTGATCGCCGATTGGCGGCACCTGACCAATGTCGGCATCCAGAATCTGCGACTGCAATTCCCAGAGGCGCCGGCGTTCGGCCATCATCTGGAACAAGGTTATAACGGCGTCTATATGACCGGCGTGTTCGACGGCTGGATTCGCGGGCTGACGATCGACCGGGCGGACAGCGGCATCCTCACCGACAATGCGGCAAGCCTGACGATCGCCGGCATCAGGACGACGGGCGACCGCCGTGCGCATTATTCGGTGCATGTCGGCGCGGTCCACAATGTGCTGGTCAAGGATCTGAAGGTCGAAAATCCGGTCGTCCACCCGGTCAGCATCAATACGCGCTCGACGCGGTCGGTGTTCCTGCGCTCGTTCGTCTACGCGCAAGCGGTCATCGACCAGCACAGTGGGTCGAACCACCAGAATCTGTTCGACCAGGTCGAACTGCACATCGACCCGAAGCCGGGTAAGGACGGCTGGCATTATCAGCTCTGGGTCGGCGGCGGCGCGCCATATTGGAAACCCGGGCACGGGCTCTACAACACGCTGTGGAACGCGAAGCTGGTGATGCCGGGTAGCGTGCCCCCCGATGCGGCGGTCGCGATCACGAGCGGACTCGAAGGTCCGGGCGAACGGATCGTCGGGCTGCACGCGAACCGCAAGATCAGCGTAAGCTATAATCCAGCGCCCTATATCGAGGGGACGGGGCACGCCGTTGACGCTGTGCCCTCGCTCTACGACTATCAGCTCGCGCGCCGGCGGCGCTAAGGATCAGCGCCTCGGCGGCGCGGCGACCGACTGGCGTTCGACGAAAGTCGAGGCAAGAACATTGTCGTCGTCGCTCCCGCCCTTGGCGCCGGGGCCCAGAAAATCGGGGACCAGCGTCTGCGCGGCGCGGATGCCCATCTCGCGGATCGGCCAGCGCACCGTGCTGAGCGCGGGCCAGATATGCGTTGCGGTTGGGCTGTCGTCGAAACCGATGATCGACAGTTCGCCGGGCACCTTGATGCCCTTGCCATGCGCGACGCTCATCACCCCCGCCGCCATCTCGTCGTTCGAGCAAAAGACCGCGGTCGGCGGCGCGGACAGCGATAGCAGTGCCTCGCCCGCCTCGATCCCGGCGGTGTAGCGATAGTTGCCCGGCGCGAAAAATTCGGCAGGAAGGTCGAGCCCCGCCTCGGCGAGCGCCTCGCGGAACCCCTCCTCTCGCTCCGCGGCCGAGCGGAAGCCGACGGGACCACGCACGAAGCCGATGCGGCGATGGCCGAGCGCGACCAGCCCGCGCACCGCTTCGGCGACGACTTCGCGGTCGTTTGACGAGATGCAATGTTTCGTATCGTCGATCCGCGCCGAGCCGATGCGGATATAGCGTACGCCGAGGTCCTCGCAGAGGGCCGCGAGATCGTCATTCTCCGAAATCGGCGGCAGCAGCATCGCGCCGATCGGACGCTGCTTTTCGAGGAAGGTGCGGACATCGTCGAGCATCTTGTCCGACCCGCGGTCGACCGGGCGGACGAGCAGCGCGAGGTCGCTGTCCTTGATCGCGTCAAGGACGCCGCGCTGGAAATTGAGCACTGTCTGCGCATTCGGATTGTCGTGGAGCAGCGCGATCAGGAAGTTGCGGCGAAAGGCAAGCGCGCGCGCCTGCGGATTGGGGACGAAGCCCAGCTGTTCGATCGCCTTTTCGACCGTCGCGCGCGTTTTCTCGGTCAGAAATTCCGAGCGGTTGATGACCCGGCTGACAGTCTTTTTCGAAACCCCGGCAAGCGCCGCCACGTCATTGATCGTCGGCTGCTTGCCCCCCGGCCCCTTGCCTGGCCCCTTGTCCTGTGACGCCATATTCCGTCTTTCCCCTGCAAGCCCCTGGCCAGGCTCGCGCTTTCCATGCTGATGGGCGCTCGATCAGCTAAAATCAACCGCCCGACGGGGGTGTCAACACCTCTTGACACCGGTTACCATCAAATCTAGCAAGGCCACAAGCCCGAAATCTTGAGCGAGGATGCCCCCATGTTTTCGAAGACCTATTACGCCACCCATCCCGTGATGATGGAGGAGGTGTCGAACGCCGAACTGCGCGATCGCTATCTGATCCAGAACCTGTTCCGTACAGGTGAGTGCGTCCTCAACTATACGCACGCCGACCGTTTCGTGATCGGCGGCGTTGCCATCGGCAGTGCGCCGGTCAAGCTGCCCGCCCAGACCGAGCCGCCTTCGGCCGCGGGCCACCCGTTCCTTGAACGCCGCGAACTCGCGATCGTCAATGTTTCGGCGGTGGAAGGCACCGTCACGGTCGACGGCGAAAGCTTCACGCTCGGCAACAAAGATTGCCTCTATGTGACGATGGGCGCCAAGGACGTCGAGTTCGCGGGCGAAGGCGCACGCTATTATCTGGCGTCGTGCCCCGCGCACAAGGCGTTCACGACGCGCAAGCTGGGTATCGCCGATGCCAATGCGCTCGACCGCGGCAGCCTCGCCGAATCGAACGAGCGCACAATTTACCAGCTCGTCATCCCCGGCGTGTGCGACAGCGCGCAGCTCGTGATGGGCCTCACCGTGCTCAAGGAAGGCAGCGTTTGGAACACGATGCCGCCGCACATCCACGAGCGCCGCAGCGAGATCTATTTCTATTTCGAGCTCGACAATGTCGACACCGACCGCGTCATGCACTTCATGGGAGAGGGCGAGGCGACGCGCCACATCGTCATGCAGAACGAGGAAGCGGTGATCTCGCCGCCCTGGTCGATCCACATGGGTGCGGGCACCAAATCCTATGCTTTCATCTGGGCGATGGCGGGCGAGAATCAGGATTATACCGACATGAACGTCCTCGATATCTGCCAGCTGAGCTAGAGCCGCCCTTGCCGCTTTCGTCATCCCGGACTTGATCCGGGATCCATTGGCGAAGGGAGTGCATCAGATCATGGACCCCGGATCAGGTCCGGGGTGACGAGGATAGACGAACGATGCAACTATTCGACCTGACAGGCAAAGTCGCGCTGGTCACCGGCGCCAACACCGGCATCGGACAGGGGATCGCGCTCGCGCTCGCCGGGGCGGGCGCCGATGTCGCCGCCGCAGGCCGCTCGCCCGCCGACGAAACCGTCGGCAAGGTTCGCGGGCTCGGCCGCCGGGCCAAGAATTTCGCCGCCGACCTGTCGAGCGTCGGCGCGGTGCAACCGCTCGTCGACGCGGTACTCGCCGAGTTCGGGCGCATCGACATCCTCGTCAACAACGCCGGCATCATCCGCCGCGCCGATGCGGTCGACTTCACCGAGGCCGATTGGGATGCGGTGATGGACACCAATCTGAAGACGCTCTTCTTCCTCTGCCAAGGCGTGGGCCGTCACATGATCGCGCGCGGTTCTGGCAAGATCATCAACATCGCCTCGATGCTGACCTTTCAGGGTGGCATTCGCGTGCCGAGCTATACTGCGTCGAAATCGGGGGTCGGCGGGCTTACCAAGCTGCTCGCGAACGAATGGGCGGCAAAGGGCGTGCAGGTCAATGCGATCGCGCCGGGTTATATCGCAACGAACAACACCGCCGCGCTTCAGGGCGACGAGACGCGCAACCGCCAGATCATGGAGCGCATCCCGGCGGGTCGCTGGGGCGATCCGGCCGACATCGGCGGCGCCGCGGTGTTCTTGGCGTCCTCGGCGTCGGACTATGTGCAGGGTCATATCCTCGCGGTCGATGGCGGCTGGCTGGCGCGATAACGATAATGGATCGCCCTCCGCGACAAAAAGGGGGTGAGCGGGGAGTGAAATGACCGAAGGCCGCCTTGTCTTTTTCGGCGAACTGCTGATCCGCCTGACCGCGCCCGGTAACGAGCTGCTCATGCAGTCGTCATCGTTGTCGCTCCACGTCGGCGGTGCCGAGGCGAATGTCGCGATCGGGCTCGCGCATCTGGGCCACGACTGCGCGATGATCAGCAAGGTTCCTTCGAACGCACTGGGCCGCGGTGCGGTGGCGGCGGTGCGCGGCGCGGGCGTCGATTGCACCGCCGTCACGCTTCATCGGGGGCGCATGGGCCTCTATTTCCTGAGCGTGGGCGCCGGGCTCCGGGCTTCGGAGATCGTCTATGATCGTACCGGGTCGAGCTTTGCGGCGACGGGACCCGAGGATTATGACTTCGATCGCCTGCTCGCGGGCGCCAGCCTGCTCCACCTCTCTGGAATCACCCCCGCGCTCGGTCCGCGTTCGGCCGACGCCGCGCTCGCCGCAGCGCGCGCGGCGAAGCGGCTCAGGGTGCCGATCAGCTTCGACGGCAATTACCGCGCGATGCTGTGGGAGGCGTGGGACAGCGACCCGCGTTCGGTTCTGACGGAATTGATCGGCAACGCCGACATTTTGTTCGGCAACCACCGCGACCTGTCGCTGGTGCTGGGCAAGGCGTTCAGCGGCGATGGCGAAGACCGGCGGCGCGAGGCAGCCGAGGCCGGTTTCGCGGCTTTTCCCGGCCTCCGGCTCATCGCATCGACCGCGCGGCACACCGTTACCGCCGACCATCACCGCATCGCGGCGCGCGTCGACCTTCGCGATGCTTGCCACCAGACCGCCGAAATCGACGTCACCGGCATCGTCGACCGGATCGGTGCCGGCGATGCCTTTGCTGCTGGGGTGCTGCACGCGTATCGCTCGGGCGGCGATGCCGGGGCGATGGCCCAAAGCGGCCTCGCTCTCACCTGCCTCAAACATTCGCTGCCGGGCGACGCGAGCCGTTTCGGGCAGACCGATATCGATGCGTTTCATGGCGGCGGGCTCGATGTCCGGCGATAGGTGGACGCGGCGGACGCGGCTGACCGCAGGCGCGGCTTCTACGGCGGCGCTTATTCGACCGGCAGCGTTACCGATCCCGCCGATGTCGGGGGTCCCGGCGTTTCGATCGCCGCCTTCAGCGACCCAAGACCGTCGGCCGCGTGGGTCGTGACGCGCTATAACTGGCCGTTGCGTCCGCGCGGCATTTGCGCCGCCGGGCCGACCGCACCGGGGAAAGGAAATTTGTCGTACATCTGATATCCGCTTGCTTTTGACACCGGTGTCTCTTACACCCTGCCGCGGAAGAGGGAAATGAGAAAGATGCTGGCGACAAGCGATCAACAGAATGTGGCGCGTGCATTGATCGACGCGCGTGCGGGAAAGACACCGCTTACCGCCTATCCCGGCGCGATGCCACAGACGATGGCCGACGCCTATGCGATCCAGGACAGCGCGATCGCCTATGATGGTCGCCGCATCGGCGGGTGGAAGGTCGGGCGAATCGCCCCCGACCTCGTCGATCGTTATGGCGGCAACCGCCTGACCGGACCGATCTTCGCCGACGAGATTTTCGATGGCGCCGACGAACCGGCGATGCCCGTCTATGCCGGCGGCTTTGCCGCGGCCGAGGCTGAGATACTTCTGTGCTTCGGCGACGTCGGCACAGGCGATTATGATATCGACAGCGTAAAGGGCTGTATCGCCGACGTCCGCACCGGCATCGAGATCGCAAGCTCGCCCTTTCCCGAAATCAACCGCCACGGTCCCGCGGTCACCGCGTCGGATTTTGGTAATAACAAGGGGCTGATCCTCGGCTCGTCGATCGCCGGCTGGCAGGACGCCGACCTGATCCGCATGCCGGTCGAAATGGCGATCGACGGCGAGACGGTGGGCGCGGCGACGATGGAGGCCATGCTCGACGGTCCGTTCGGATCGGCGCTGTTCCTGATCGAAATCCTGCGCGCGCGCGGTATCGCGATCCCGCCGGGGACCTGGGTGTCGGCGGGCGCGATCACCGGCATCCATGAAATCAGGCCCGGCCAACGCGCCGAAGCGCTGTTCGACGGAAAAATCCGCGTCGGCTGCTCGATCAAAAGCTACTAAAGCAAAATTACGGGAGAGGATTATGGCACAGGCATTCGCGGACGGAGGGACGGCGGCGCCGGTGCCGAAGTCGGGGCGTTACCGCTGGCTGATCGTCGCTGTGCTCTTTGCCGCGACCACGGTCAACTATATCGACCGCACCATGCTCGGCCTGCTCGCCCCGACGCTCGGGACTGAGCTGGGTTGGAGCGAGAATGACTATGGCAACATCGTCACCGCCTTCCAGGCCGCCTATGCCTTGGGCTTTCTTCTCATGGGCTGGCTGATCGACCGCTTCGGGCCCAAGGTCGGCTATGCGATCGCCATCTCGACCTGGACCGTCGGCCATATCGCACACGGTTTCGCGTCGTCGGTCGTCTCCTTCATGATGGCGCGGGTCATCCTTGGGGTTGGCGAGGCGGGGCATTTCCCGTCGGTCGTCCGCGCGTCGAGCGAATGGTTCCCGCAAAAGGAACGCTCCTACGCGATCGGCTGGGTCAACAGCGCGACGACGATCGGCGTGATCCTGACCGCGCCGACGATCGCGCTGTTCATGGTCTGGATGGGCTTCGACTGGCGCGAGACCTTCATCTACACAGGGGCTTTCGGGGTCCTGCTGCTGATTCTCTGGCTCTGGCTCTACAGCAACCCGCGCGAAAGCGGGAAGGTCAGCGACGCCGAACTCGCATGGATCGAGCATGATCCGCCCGAAAAGATCGAGCGCCTCGGCTGGGGCGCGATCGTCACCAAGCGCGAAGCCTGGGCCTATTCGATCGGCAAGTTCCTCACCGATCCGGTCTGGTTCCTGATGCTGTTCTGGCTGCCCAAATATTTCAGCACCACCTATGATGTCGATTTGAAGGTCGTCTTGCTGCCGATGATCATCATGTATCTGCTGTCCGACGTCGGCAGCATCCTCGGCGGCTGGGTGTCGTCGAAGCTGATCCAGTCGGGGCACAGCGTCAATTTCGCGCGCAAGGCGACGATGCTCGGCGCAGGCTGCTGCGTGCTGCCTTTGCTGTTCGTCTCGGGGCTCGACAATATGTGGCTCGCGGTGGTGCTGATTGGCATCGCGCTCGCCGGGCACCAGGCCTTTTCGTCGACGATCCTGTCGATCCCGCCCGACATGTTCCCGAAACGCGCGGTCGGTTCGGTGATCGGGCTCGGCGGTTTCATGGGCGGCGTTGGCGGCATGATCATGGCGAAATCGACCGGGCTCGTGCTCGACGCGACCGGTGGCAATTATACGCTCATCTTCGCCGCCTGCACCACCGTCTATTTCCTCGCGGTGTTCGCGGTCCATATCCTCAGCCCGCGCCTCGCGCCGGTCACCGTCGAAAGCGCAAAATAGCGCCATGCCGCGCCCGTTGCTGCTCTCCCCCGACCGCCTCTTTCCGTCCGATCCGGCGCAGCGCGACATCGCGCGCCGGCTCTACAGGGAGGTGGCCGGGCTGCCGATCGTCAGCCCGCACGGGCACACCGACCCGAGCTGGTTCGCGGGCAATGCGCCTTTCGGCAATGCGGCCGAGCTGCTGCTGCATCCCGATCACTATGTTTTCCGGATGCTCTATTCGCAGGGCATATCGCTGGACGCCCTCGGCATCCGGAACGCCGCGGCGGACCCGCGCGAGAGCTGGCGGCTGTTCGCGCAGAATTATCACCTGTTTCGCGGTACCCCGAGCCGCATGTGGATGGACTGGGTGTTCGCCGAAGCCTTCGGCTTCGAGGTGCAATTTTCGGCCGAGACGTCGGATCTCTATTACGACCGGATCACCGAAGCGCTCGCGACCGATGCCTTCCGCCCGCGCGCCTTGTTCGACCGTTTCGGGATCGAGGTGATCGCGACGACCGAAGGCCCGCTCGACACGCTCGAACATCATGCCGTGATCCGCGCCGCCAATGCCAGCGGCGAATGGGCGGGGCGCGTCATCACCGCCTATCGCCCCGACCCGGTGATCGATCCCGAGTTCGAAGGCTTTCGCGATAATCTGAAGCGCTTCTCCGATCTGTCGGGCGAAGACGCCTTCTCCTATGCCGGCTATCTCGCCGCGCACCGAGGTCGCCGCGCCTTCTTCGCCGAAATGGGCGCGACCTCGACCGATCATGGTCACCCCACCGCCGCGACCGCCGACCTGTCGGTCGCGGAGGCCGAGGCGCTGTTCGATCGTGTCACCGGCGCCGAAGTCAGCGCCGCCGATGCCGAGCTGTTCCGCGCGCATATGCTGACGGTGATGGCGGGGATGAGCCTCGATGACGGGCTGGTGATGCAGATCCACCCCGGCGCCTTCCGCAACCACAACCGCTGGCTGTTCACCCATTACGGCCGCGACAAGGGCGCCGATATCCCGACCGCGACCGACTATGTCCATGCGCTGCGCCCGTTGCTCGGACGCTATGGCAATGAAGCGGCGCTGACGATCATCCTCTTCACCCTCGACGAGACGAGCTATGCTCGCGAACTGGCGCCGCTCGCCGGCCATTATCCGGCGCTGAAGCTTGGCCCTGCGTGGTGGTTCCACGACAGCCCCGAAGGAATGCGGAGGTTCCGCAGCCAGATGACCGAGACCGCGGGCTTCTACAACACGGTGGGCTTCAACGACGACACGCGCGCTTTCCTGTCGATCCCCGCGCGCCACGACGTCGCGCGCCGCATCGACTGCGGCTTTCTGGCCGGGCTCGTCGCCGAGCACCGGATGGAAGAATGGGAGGCCGCCGAACTCGCGGCCGACCTCAGCTACAATCTCGCCAAGGCCGCGTACAAGCTGTGAGGCTGTCGGCTGAAGCGCCGATCCCGGCGTCGGTGCAGGCGCCGGGTTACGACCGCGCGGCGCAGGCGGCGGGTATCGTCCATATCGGCATCGGCGCGTTCCACCGCGCGCATCTGGCGGTCTATACCGACGATGCGATGGCCGCAGGCGACCGCGACTGGGGCATCATCGGCGTGTCGCTCCGCTCTCCCAACGTCGCCGCGCAGTTGAACCCGCAAGACGGGCTGTACACCGTCAGCGCGCGCAGCGCCGCAGGGACCGGGTTGCGCCTGATCGGCGCGGTGCAAAGAGTGCTCGTCGCGGCTGACGACCCGCAAGCCGTGATCGACGCCATCGCCGCGCCGACGACGCATATCGTCAGCTTCACCGTCACCGAGAAGGGCTATCTGCGTGGTCCCGACGGCGCGCTCGATCTGGATGCGGCCAAGGGCGTGTCGAGCCTCTATCGCTTCGTCGGCGCCGGACTTGCCACGCGCAAGGCGGCGGGCTTGCCGGGGCTGACCTTGCTCAGCTGCGACAATCTCGCGAACAATGGCACGGTGCTGCGCCGGCTGATGCGCGAATATCTCGCCTCGGACCATCCGGATCTCGTCGACTGGTTCGACGCGCAGTGTCGCGTCCCCGCGACGATGATCGACCGCATCGTCCCCGCGACGACCGACGCCGACCGGGCGACCATCGAATCCGCGCTTGGCGCGCGCGACGAGGGCGCGGTGGTCACCGAAGCCTTCAGCCAGTGGGTGATCGAGGATGATTTCGCCGGCCCGCGCCCGCGCTGGGAGAATGTCGGCGCCGAACTCGTTGCCGACGTCGCGCCGTACGAAACGGCGAAGCTGCGCATGCTCAACGGCGCGCACTCGGCGCTGGCCTATATCGGGCTGGGGAAAGGACATGACTATGTCCATAAGGCGATACTCGACCCCGAAATTCGCCCGCTCATCGAACGACTGATGCGCGATGAAGCCGCGCCGACGATCGACGCCGCGCCGGGACAGGATCTGGCGGGCTATGCCGATGCGCTGCTCGACCGCTTCGCCAATCCCGCACTCGACCACCGGCTGATCCAGATCGCGATGGACGGCAGCCAGAAGATCCCGCAGCGCTGGCTCGAAACGCTGGCGTGGCATCAGCGGCGCGGGGCGCGCTGCCCATCGATCGAAGCTGCGATCGCGGCGTGGATCGCCTTCTTGCGGAGTGACCATCCGGTCGACGACCCGCTAGGCGACAAGCTGCGGGCCGCAGCAGCAGGCCCCTACGCGATCGAGCGGATATTCGGCGACGGGGGGCTGGTCGCGTCGGCGTGGCGTCCGGCCTAGGCCGGCACCAGCAATCCCCTGCTCTCCCTTACCTCGCCGTCCAGCCATTCGATAAACGCGCGGATGCGCGGTTGCGGTGCGACGTCGCGGTGGAGCGCGAGCCAAAAGGCGCGCGCGATCGCCTGATCGGGCCGCACGCGCACCAGCCCGGGATCGCCTGCGGCGAGGAAGCAGGGGAGCACGCCGACTCCCGCGCCGCCTGCGATCATCCGTCGTTGCGCGAGGATCGACGACGAACGCACCGTCGCGCGCAGCCCCGGCTCGATCTCGCCCAGATAGTCGAGTTCGGGCGCGTAGAGGATGTCGGGCATATAGCCGATGACGGGGATGCCGGTGCGCAACAGCGGCGCAGCGGCGACCGCTTCGTGCCAGTCGGGCCGGTCGGCCGGTGCGTAAATGCCGAGGCTGTAGTCGGAAAGTTTGCGCGTGATCAGCGGGCCCTTGCGTGGCCGCGCGAGCAGCACCGCCATATCGGCTTCGCGCCGCGACGGATTCAAAAAGCCCGATGAGGCGACAAGGTCGATCTCGAGCTCGGGATGCGCCGCGACGAAGCGCCCGAGCCGCGGCGCGATGAAACTGTTGCCGAAACCTTCCGACACGCTCACCCGCAATTGCCCCGACAATCCCGACCCGCCTGCGCGTACCGAATGGATGCGCGCCGCTGCCGCCGCCATCGCTTCGGCGTGTGGAACGAGCGCCCGGCCTGCTGCGGTCAGAACGAAACCCGTCGGCGTGCGTTCGAACAAGGTCTGGCCGAGCGAGGCCTCGAGCGCGCTGACGCGGCGGCTCACGGTCGTCGCATCGACTTGCAACGCCGCCCCGGCGCGCGCGAGGGTGCCGTGGCGCGCGACGAACAGGAAATATTGCAGCCTATCCCAGTCCATAAGCTGCAAATATGCAGGATAATCCTGCAAGTCTATCCCTTGCAATCGCCTCGCAACTCGGCTGTTGCAACGACAACATCTTATGGGAGACTCGGATATGCGACAGATCGACCATCATATCGCCGGCGGCGCGGGGGGCGGCAGCCGCTTCGGCGATGTCCTCGACCCGAATAATGGCGGCGTACAGGCGCAGGTCGCGCTCGGCGATCGCGCTATCCTCGACCGTGCCGTCACCGCCGCCAAGGCCGCACAGCCCGCCTGGGCCGCGACCAACCCGCAGCGCCGTGCGCGCGTGATGTTCGAATTCAAGCGCCTCGTCGAAGCGAACATGAACCAGCTCGCCGAAATGCTCTCGGCTGAACATGGCAAGGTGATCGCGGACTCGAAGGGCGACATCCAGCGCGGGCTCGAAGTCATCGAATTCTGCTGCGGCATCCCGCATGTTCTGAAGGGTGAATATACGCAGGGCGCGGGGCCCGGCATCGATGTCTATTCGATGCGCCAGCCGATCGGCATCGGGGCGGGCATCACCCCGTTCAACTTCCCCGCGATGATCCCGCTGTGGATGGGCGGCGTCGCGACCGCGACGGGCAATGCCTTCATCCTGAAACCCAGCGAGCGCGACCCGTCGGTGCCAGTCCGCCTGTCGGAACTCTTCCTCGAGGCCGGGATGCCCGAAGGCATTTTCCAGACCGTCCACGGCGACAAGGAAATGGTCGACGCGATCCTCGACCATCCCGATATCGGCGCGGTCAGCTTCGTCGGCTCGTCGGATATCGCGCATTATGTCTACAACCGCGGCGTCGCGAACGGCAAGCGCGTGCAGGCGATGGGCGGCGCGAAGAACCATGGCATCGTGATGCCCGATGCCGATCTCGACCAGGTCGTGAACGACCTCACCGGCGCCGCCTTCGGCTCGGCGGGCGAGCGCTGCATGGCGCTGCCGGTCGTCGTTCCCGTCGGCGAGGACACCGCGAACCGCCTCCGCGAAAAACTCGTCCCCGCGATCGAGGCGCTGCGCGTCGGCGTGTCGACCGATGCCGAGGCGCATTACGGCCCTGTCGTGACGCAGGCGCATAAGGAAAAGGTCGAAGGCTGGATCGCGAAATGCGCCGACGAAGGCGCCGAGCTCGTCGTCGACGGCCGCGGCTTCACCTTGCAGGGCCATGAAAAAGGCTTCTTCGTCGGGCCGACCCTGTTCGACCATGTCACGACCGACATGGAAAGCTACAAGGAAGAAATCTTCGGCCCGGTGCTCCAGATCGTCCGCGCCCCCGATTTCGAGACCGCGCTCGAACTGCCGTCGAAGCACCAATATGGCAACGGCGTCGCGATCTTCACCCGCAACGGCCACGCGGCGCGCGAATTCGCCGCGCGCGTCAATGTCGGGATGGTCGGCATCAACGTGCCGATCCCGGTGCCCGTCGCTTATCACAGCTTCGGCGGCTGGAAGCGTTCGGCGTTCGGCGACACCAACCAGCACGGCATGGAAGGCGTGAAATTCTGGACCAAGGTCAAGACCGTTACCGCGCGCTGGCCCGACGGGTCGCCCGACGGCGGCAACGCCTTCGTCATTCCGACGATGGGTTGATCGGCACGCGCCGATGAAACCCATGCGCCGGGTCGGACATTTCTCCGTGCGAAGGAGAGTGACGATGATGCGATGGACGATGCCCGCCGCGATCCTGCTGCTTGCCGCGTGCAGCGGCGGGCAGGACGAGGAATCGGGGCCTGAGGACAGCGCCGCGATCAGCCCGCTGGAAAAGGCCGAGCGCCCGGCCCCCGCCGACACGCCAGCCGCCCGCGCTGAGATCGAGGCCCCCGCCCCGGACGAGTCCGGCGCTGGCGTAGATGGCGACACGATCCCGCCCGCTATCCGCGGCCGCTGGGCGCTGAAGGTCGCCGACTGCAAGGCGCGGAAGGGCACCGACCTGACTGCGCTGACGATCGATGCGGCGAACCTGCGCTTCTACGAATCGCACGGCGAATTGGCGCGGGTTCGCGAGAGCGACGCCGGCCGCATCGTCGCCGATTACAAATTCAGCGGCGAGGGGGTCGAATGGGATCGCCGGATGCAACTCGAACTTGCCGACGGCGGCAAGACGCTCGTTCGCCGCGACGAGGGCGATGGTGCCGCCGCCGGACCGATGCGCTATACGCGCTGTACCTGATGTGAAAAGGGAGACTTAAGATGGACATTCGCCTGATCGCAATCGCCGCCCTCCTGCCGCTCGCCGCCTGTACGCAGGAACGGCCGCCCGTCGAATCGACCCCGACCCCGCCCGAAGCCGAAATGACGTGCAAGGCCGATGCGGCGCAATCCTATGTCGGCCAGACCGCGACCCCCGACCTTGGCGGTGCGATCCTGAAAGCCGCCGGCGCGCGCACGCTGCGCTGGGGTCCGCCGCGCTCGGCGATGACGATGGATTACCGCGTCGACCGCGTGAACGTGATGTACGACGACGCCTACAAGATCACGCAGGTCACTTGTGGCTGATTCCAGCCGTCGCAATCACAGCTCGGCCTCCCCCTTCGAACCGGTCTACGGCTACAGCCGCGCGGTTCGGGTGGGGAACCGCATCGACGTCGCGGGCTGCGCGCCGATCGAACCCGACGGCAGCTCGACCCCCGGCGATGCGGCGGCGCAGGCCGCGCGCTGCATCGCGATCATCGGCGAAGCGCTCGAAGCGCTTGGCGGCAGCTTCGCCGATGTCGTGCGCACGCGAATGTACATCACCGACGCCGCCGATGCCGACCTAGTCGGGCGGGCGCACGGATCGGCATTCAAAAATGTCCGACCGGCATCGACGATGCTGGTTGTGCCCGCGCTGATCCGCCCCGAATGGAAAGTCGAAATCGAAGCCGAAGCCATCATCGAGAAATGACTATGACCGACCAGTTCCAGCTTACCGACGACCAGCTCGCCATCCAGGATATGGCGCGCAAATTCACCGCCGATCGCATCACGCCCCATGCTGCCGAATGGGACGAGCGAAGCCATTATCCGGTCGATGTGTGGAAGGCCGCGGGCGAGCTCGGCTTTGGCGCGATCTACGTTGCCGAGGAATCGGGCGGCATCGGGTTGGGGCGGCTCGAGGCGGCGCTGATCATGGAGGCAATGGCCTATGGCTGCCCCGCGACCAGCGCCTATATCTCGATCCACAATATGGCGACGTGGATGATCGACCGCTTCGGCGGCGCGGCGATCAAGGAGCGATTCCTGCCGAGCCTTGTCAGCATGGACAAGATCGCGAGCTATTGCCTGACCGAACCGGGTTCCGGCTCCGATGCCGCGGCGCTCAAGACCACCGCGCGGAAAGACGGCGATCATTATGTGCTCAACGGCACGAAGCAGTTCATCTCGGGCGCCGGGGTCAACGACCTCTATGTTTGCATGGTCCGCACCGGCGAGGAGAAGTCGAAAGGCATTTCCTGCCTTGTCATCGAAAAGGATACGCCGGGGCTCAGCTTCGGCGCCCCCGAAAAGAAGCTCGGGTGGAATGCCTCGCCCACCGCGCAGGTGATCTTCGAGGATTGCCGCGTGCCGGTCGAAAATCTCGTCGGCGCTGAGGGCGACGGCTTCCGCTTCGCGATGGCGGGGCTCGACGGCGGGCGTCTCAACATCGGCGCCTGCTCGCTCGGCGGCGCGCAGCGCTGCCTCGACGAAGCGATCGCTTACACCAAGGACCGCCAGCAGTTCGGGCAGCCGATCGCCGATTTCCAGAACACCCAGTTCATGCTCGCCGACATGGCGACCGATCTCGAGGCGGCGCGCGCGCTGCTCTACATGGCGGCCGCCAAGGTCACCGCGAACGCCCCCGACAAGTCGCGCTTCTCGGCGATGGCGAAGCGGCTCGCGACCGACAATGGCAGCAAGATCGTCAACGACGCGCTGCAATTGTTCGGCGGTTACGGCTATCTGCGCGACTATCCGATCGAGCGCTTCTGGCGCGACCTGCGCGTCCATTCGATCCTCGAAGGCACCAACCAGGTGATGCGGATGATCGTCGGAAGGGATTTGTTGCGCCAATGACCGAAGATGTATTGATCTCGACCGACGGCCGCACCGGCCGCCTGTCGCTCAATCGCCCCAAGGCGATCCATGCGCTCAACCTGGTGATGTGCCAGGCGATGATCGACGCGCTCGTCAAATGGCGCGGTGACGATGCGATCGAGGCCGTCATCATCGACCATAGCGAAGGCCGCGGTTTCTGCGCCGGGGGCGACATCCGCATGCTCGCGGAAAGCGGGGCAAAGGACGGGGTCGAAGCGCGCGCCTTCTTCCACACCGAATATCGCCTCAACCACCTGCTCTTCACCTATCCCAAACCCGTCGTCGCCTTCATGGACGGGATCACGATGGGCGGCGGGGTCGGCATTTCGCAGCCGGCGAAGTACCGCGTCGCGACCGAACACACGCGCTTTGCGATGCCCGAAACGGGGATCGGTCTGTTTCCCGATGTCGGCGGCGGCTGGTACCTGCCGCGGCTCGAAGGCCGCGTCGGGCAATATCTGGCGCTGACCGGCGCGCGGCTCGACGGGACGGAGTGCCTCGCGCTCGGCCTCGCGACGCATTATCTACCATCCGAAAAGCTCGGCGAGGCGAAAGAGCGCATCGCCGCGCATCCCGACCGCATCGGCGGCATCTTGGGCGAGTTGTCGGTCACGGCACCGCCCGCCGACATCACCTTGCATATCGACAAGATCAACCGGCTGTTCGCCAGCGACACCTATGAAGAGATTCTCGCCGCGCTCGAAGCCGATGGCGGCGAATGGGCGACCAAGCAACGCGACACGCTCGGCACCAAAAGTCCGCAGACGTGCAAGGTTGCGTTGCGCCAGCTCAAGGAAGGCGGCGAGATGCACGATTTCGCGGCCGAGATGACGCAGGAATATGCGATCGGCAGCCGCGTCGTTCTGATGCACGACTTTCTCGAAGGCGTGCGCGCGCTGATCGTCGACAAGGACAATAGCCCGAAATGGGATCCGCCGACGCCCGAAGCCGTCACCGACGACTGGATCGACGCAATCTTTGCGCCGCTCCCCGAAAACGAGAAATGGACCCCTCTCACCTAGCTCGTCACCCCGGACTTGATCCGGGGTCCAGGCGGCCATGGATGCCGGATCAAGTCCGGCATGACGAAAATCCGGAGAATAGCGAATGACATACGAAACCCTCCTCGTCGAAACGCGCGGCGCCGTCACGCTGGTGACATTGAACCGCCCGCAGGCGTTGAATGCGCTTAATTCGGGCGTCCTCGACGACCTGATCGCGGCCTTCGCCGCCTTCGAGGCCGACGACAGCCAGCGCTGCGCCGTCCTCACCGGTTCGGGCGACAAGGCGTTCGCGGCGGGCGCCGACATCAAGGAGATGGCCGACAAGCCGGCATCCGACTTCTACCTCGAAGACTTCTTCTCGAAATGGACGAGCGATTTCGTGAAGAAAGTCCGCAAGCCGTGGATCGCCGCGGTCAATGGCTTCGCGCTCGGCGGCGGCTGCGAACTCGCGATGATGGCCGACTTCATCATCGCCAGCGACAAGGCCAAATTCGGCCAGCCCGAAATCAAGCTCGGCGTCGCGCCGGGCATGGGCGGATCGCAGCGGCTCACCCGCGCGATCGGCAAGGCGAAGGCGATGGAAATGTGCCTGACTGGCCGGATGATGGATGCCGCCGAAGCCGAACGCTCGGGCCTTGTGGCGCGCGTCGTGCCGCATGATACGCTGGTTGAGGAAGCGGTGAAGACCGCCACGACGATCGCGGCCATGCCGCCGATGGCCGCGATGGTGAACAAGGACATGGTCAACGCAGCGTTCGAAACCACGCTCGACCAGGGGCTGATCTACGAACGCCGCCTGTTCCAGATCCTCGCCGCGACCGAGGACAAGGCCGAAGGCATGGCCGCGTTTATTGAGAAACGTGAGGGCCAATGGAAAGGGCGCTGATCGTCAGCGCCGGCCTGTTCGGTTTCGGCCTCTTGTTCTGCTGGCTGGCTTTTCTCAGCTGGCGCCATCGCAGCGACGAGCCGATTAGCCTGTTGGAAGCTGGAATATTAAAGGTGACGGGTGAGGAGCCGCTTCCTCGGACGCGGCTCGATAGGTGGCTCCAAGGCTTCCAACTCGTAATGATGGCAATCTTTGGTCCGTTGATGGCCCTTCTAGGCGGGTACGGACTCCTTTCGGAATTGGGTGCATTATGAAAATCGCATTTATCGGACTCGGCAATATGGGCGGCGGGATGGCCGCCAACCTCGCGAAGGAAGGCCACGAAGTCCGCGCCTTCGACCTCAGCGAAGAGGCGCTGGTGCGCGCCGTGGAAGCGGGCTGCACCCGTGCTGCGTCTGCTGCCGACGCCGTCACCGGCGCCGAGGCGGTGGTGACAATGCTCCCTGCGGGCAAGCATGTCGCAGGCGTCTATGAAGGCGATGTCTATCCCAACGCCGCACCCGGCACGCTGCTCCTCGACTGCTCGACGATCGACGTCGCGACCGCGCGCGCGAACATCGAGGCGGCGACCGCCAAGGGGCTCGTGGCAGTCGATGCGCCGGTGTCGGGCGGCATCGCCGCGGCGAATGCGGGCACGCTGACCTTCATGGTCGGCGGCACCGAAGAGGGCTTTGCGCGCGCCGAACCGATCCTCGCCAAGATGGGCAAGGCGGTGATCCACGCCGGCGATGCGGGCGCCGGACAGGGCGCGAAAATCTGCAACAATATGCTGCTCGGCGCCTCGATGGTCGCGACGTGCGAAACGCTCGCGCTCGCGCAGAAGCTGGGGCTCGATCCGCAGAAATTCTTCGACATCGCGAGCGTGTCTTCGGGGCAATGCTGGTCGCTCACCAGCTACGCGCCGCTGCCGGGCGTCGGGCCGACGACCCCGGCCGACAATGATTACAAGGGCGGTTTCGCCGCGGCGCTGATGCTCAAGGATCTGCGTCTCGCGATGGAAGCGGCGGCGAGCGTCGATGCCGATGTGCCGATGGGGGCAAAGGCGCGCGAGCTGTATGAGGCGTTTGTCGAAGCCGACAAGGATGGCCGCGACTTTTCGGCGATTATCCAGATGTTGCAGGGCTGATCGTCAGCTTAGGGGTGGAAAGCGGCCGTCGGTTCCGCCCCCTCGTCACCCCGGACTTGATCCGGGGCCCATGACCTCGACGCCGCGATGGATCCCGGATCAAGTCCGGGATGACGAAGAAACAGTGTCCGCAATCGGTCGAATCCTGCCGTCCCGCCCGCATCCGCACGCTCAGTAAAAGTCCGCCGTTTCTCCGCCGTCGCGGCGTTCGGTGCGATGCACCTGCGTCGGTGCCTTGCGCGGCCCGCTACGCACCTCGATCCGCCCGTCGACCCGCCGGACCTCGGCAGACGACACTATCCGCGCCCGCGCCACCGCGACCGCCGTCACCTGCGGCGTCGCGACGGGCGCGGCAGCCGGCGCGCTTCCGGCGAGCAGTAGGACGGCGAGGGCGGACATGGCGTTCATGCTCTGCCGTAACGGCAGGTCTTGCCAGCGCTTTAACCCTGAATCGCAAGTTTTTGCTTATGCCTGCGGCGCTCGCGGGGCAGAAGAAAGGCCGCCTGCCCCGCGGTGGGACAGACGGCCTGCTGATGGTAATCGAAAGCCGGTTTAAAAGCCCGACTTCGCCTCGGCCTTTTCTTTCAGCAACGGCGCGATTTCGAACCCGTGATTTTCCAGCGCCGCGACAATCTTGTCGGTGCCTTCCAGCCCCGCCCAGAACATCGGGCCGCCGCGATAGACCGGCCAGCCATAGCCATAGATCCACACGACATCGATGTCCGACGCGCGTTGCGCCTTGCCTTCGGACAGGATCAGCGCGCCTTCGTTGACCATCGGATACAGCGTGCGTTCGATAATCTCCTGGTCGGTGATCTCGCGCTTCTCGACGCCTTCCTTCTGACGGAACTCCTCGATGATTTCGGCGACGCGCGGGCTTTCCGACGGCTGGCGCTTCTCGTCATAATCGTAGAAACCCGCCTGCTTCTTCTGGCCCCAGCGGCCTTCGGCGGCGAGCGCGTCGCGGATGCTTTCGATGCGGTTGGGGTCGCGGTGCCAGCCGATGTCGACGCCGGCAAGGTCGCTCATCTGGAACGGCCCCATCGGCATGCCGAATTCGACATGAACCTTGTCGACCTGCGCCGGGGTCGCGCCTTCGAGCAGCAGCTTCATCGCCTCCATCTGACGCGGCTTGAGCATCCGGTTGCCGATAAAGCCATCGCACACGCCCGCGACCACCGCGACCTTGCCGATCTTCTTGCCGATCGCCATGGCAGTGGCGAGCGCGTCGGGCGCGGTCTTGTCGCCGCGCACCACTTCGAGCAGCTTCATGACATTGGCGGGCGAGAAGAAGTGCATGCCCAGCACATCGCCGGGGCGGCTCGTCGCCGTCGCGATTTCGTCGATGTCGAGGTAGCTGGTGTTAGACGCGAGGATCGCGCCGGGCTTCGCAATCTTGTCGAGCTTGCCGAAAATGTCCTTCTTGACGTCCATATTTTCATAGACCGCCTCGATGATCAGGTCGCAGTCGGCGAGGTCGTCCAGCTCAAGCGACGGGGTGATCAGCCCCATCATTTGATCGACCTGTTCGGGCTTGAAGCGGCCCTTGGCGGCCGAGGCATCGTAGTTCTTGCGCACGACGCCGAGCCCGCGGTCGAGCGCGTCCTGCTGCATTTCGACGATCGTGCACGGGATGCCCTTTTGCAAAAAGTTCATCATGATGCCGCCGCCCATCGTGCCGGCGCCGATGATGCCGACCTTTTTGACGTCGCGCAGCTGCGTGTCCTTGGGCAGGCCGTCGATCTTCGCCGCCTGGCGTTCGGCAAAGAAGATATGGCGCTGCGCCGCCGACTGGCTGCCGAACATCAGCTTCATGAACTGCTCGCGCTCGAACGCCAGACCCTCCTCGAAGGGCAGCCGCGTCGCGGCTTCGACGCAGGCAAGGTTGGCATAGGGCGCCTCAAACCCGCGCCAGCGCTTGGCATTCTTCGCCTTCAACTGCTCGATCACCGCGACGTCGCCGAACACCGGGCGTTCGCGCGTCGGGCGCGGGCCGTCGGCGATCTTCGCGCGCGCAAAGGCGATCGCGTCGGAGGCGAGGCTGTCTTCGCCCGCCAGCTCATCGACGAGGCCCATTTCCTTCGCCTTGGGTGCCGGAACGGGATCGCCGGTCGAGGTCATCGTCGCCGCGGCTTCGACGCCGACGATTCGCGGCAGCCGCTGCGTGCCGCCCGCGCCGGGGAGCAGGCCGAGCTTCACTTCGGGCACGCCGAGCTTCGCCGAGGGAACGGCGACGCGGTAGTGGCAGACAAGCGCGGTCTCCAGACCGCCGCCGAGCGCGGTGCCGTGGATCGCGGCGACGACGGGCTTCGATGCGGCTTCGATGCTGTTGAGCACCGCGTTGAAATCGGGACCGCGCGGCGGCTTGCCGAATTCGCTGATGTCGGCGCCCGCGATAAAGGTCGCGCCAGCGCAGCGCAGCACGATCGCCTTGACGCTGTCGTCGGCGAGGGCGGCGGTGAAATTATCTTCCAGCCCCTGCCGGACGTGCCAGCTCAGCGCGTTCACGGGCGGATTGTTGACGATGATGACGGCAATTTCGCCGTCCTTTTCCATCGTGACGGATACGGGGGTGTCTTCGGTCATGGGAGAACTCCTTGGGTCTGGATGTCAGTCATCAATCGCGGCGTGGATCAATGTCTTGACCTCGCGCCGCACGGGATAGGTGGAGGAGGGCATCAACTGGGTCATGAACACCATGCAGATTTCCTCGACCGGATCGACGAAGAAGCCGGTCGAAAACATGCCGCCCCAGTAAAAATCGCCCGCCGAGCCCGGAATGCCCGTGCGCGCCGGGTCGAGTGTCACCGCAAAGCCGAGCCCGAAGCCGACCCCTGCATTCTCGTCCTCGGAAAAAATGCCGACGCTATGCTGGGTCAAATCGCCGCCGCCGACAAGGTGGTTCGACGTCATCAGGTCGAGCGTCTTGCGGCTGATGATCCGCACATCGCCCAGCTTGCCGCCGCCCAGCAGCATCAGGCAGAAGCGGTGATAATCGTCCAATGTCGAGGCGAGCCCGCCGCCGCCCGAATGGAAACTGCGATCCTTCGCCCAGCGGCTGCGCGCGCCTTCGTCAAAGCCCTGCATCTTGTCCTTGGGGCTAAAGGCATAGGCGTCGGCGAGCCGATGCTGCTGGTCGGCGGGGACCTTGAACCCGGTATCGACCATGCCGAGCGGGCCGAAGATGCGCTCCTGCAACACCTGCCCGAAGGGCTTGCGCTCGATCCGCTCGATCACCGCGCCGAGCACGTCGGTCGCCATCGAATAATTCCAATGCGCGCCGGGGTCGAATTGCAGCGGGATTTTCGCGAGATCGGCGATGAAGCTGTCCATCGTATAATCGGCGTCGAAATCGTCGATCCGCGCCTTGCGATACGCGGCATCGACCGGGGTGCGCTCCTGAAAGCCATAGGTGAGGCCTGCCGTATGCCGCAGCAAGTCGACCATACGGATCGGCGACGCGGGTGGGCGCGTTAGGAAGGGGACATTGCCGCCGCCTGCGACGAAGACGCTGGTGTCCTTGAACTCGGGGCAAAATTTGACCAGCGGGTCGGACAGCGCAACCTTGCCCTCCTCGACCAGCATCATGAAGGCGATGCTGGTGATCGGCTTGGTCATGCTTGCAATGCGGAAGATCGCGTCGTCCTTCAGCGCCTCTCCGGGCCGCGCGTCACCGATGCACGACCGATGCGCAATCTCGCCGCGCCGCGATACGAGCGTCGCGGCGTGCGGCAGGCGGCCGGTGTCGACATATTTGGCGGCAAGAAAGGCGGGGATGCGGTCGAGCCGCGTCGTGTCGAATCCGTGGGTCATGCAGCGCTGCCTATCAGTGCGAGGTCTGGCCGAGCAACTGGCGCGTCACCGGATGCGAACTGGTGAGCCCGCCGTCGACCGCGATCGCCTGCCCGTTGACATAGCTCGCCTGATCGCTCGCGAGGAACAGCGCGACATTGGCCAGCTCCTCGGGCTGCGCCGCCCGGCGCAGCGGGTTTAGCTGGCCGAGCTTGTGCGTGACCTCCTTGGCCTTCGCATAGTCGAAGGTCGGCTTGGTCATCCCCGTCTCGGTCAGGCCGGGGCAGACCGCGTTGACGCGCACGCCGCTCGTCGACAGCTGCTGCGCTGCGACCTTGGCGAGGTTGATGACCCCGGCCTTCGACGCCGAATAGGCGCCCGGACCGGCGCCTGAATTCAATCCGGCGACGCTTGCGGTCAGCACGATCGCGCCGCCGCGGCCCTGATCGACCATGGCTTTCCCGGCATGTTTGACCATCAGCGCCGGGCCGATCAAATTGACGCGGAGCGTCTCGGCCCAGGCTGCGGGGTCGAAATCGAAAATGCCGCCCATGTCGCCGATGATCCCGGCGTTGGCGAAGGCGATGTCGAGCCCGCCGAAGCTGTCCTTGGCGGTTGCGACCAGCTTCGCGACATCCGCTTCGACACCCGCGTCGATCTCCAGCGCGACGGCTTCGCCGCCCGCATCCTTCACCATCTGCGCCGTTTCGTGCACCGCAGCGCTCTTGTCGCCGACGACGAGCTTCGCCCCTTCGGCGGCAAAACGCAGCGCGCTCGCACGGCCGATGCCGCTGCCCGCGCCCGTGATGATCGCAACCTTGCCGTCCAACGCGCCCATCATGCGCCTCCTGAAATCGTGGCTCCGCCATCGCACACGATGGTCTGGCCGGTGGTGAATGCCCCCGCCTTGCTGGCAAGGAAGACGGCGGCGCCCGCAATTTCGTGCGGCTCGCCGATCCGCTTCAAGGTCGAGGCCGCGGTCGAGCGCCGCAGATTTTCTTCATTTTCCCACAAAGCACGCGCCATGTCGGTGCGGATCAGCCCGGGGGCAATGCAGTTGACGCGCACGCCGCGCGGGCCGAACTCGACCGAGAAATTGCGCGCGACCTGCATGTCGGCGGCTTTCGAAATCCCGTAAGCGCCGATGATCGGCGATCCTTTCAGCCCGCCGATCGAGCTGATGATCGTGATCGACCCTTCGCCGCGTTCGAGCATTTCGGGTGCGACCATGCTGATCAGCCAATGGTTGGACAGGATGTTATTGTCCATGATCTTGCGGAACTGGTCGTCGGTAATCCCAAGGCCGGGGCCATAATAGGGGTTCGACGCGGCGTTGCAGACGAGCGCGGTGATCTTGCCGAAGACGCGCCGCGTTTCGGCGACCAATATCTCCAGCTCTTGCTTCGACGAGATGTTGGCGCGTACCGGGATCGCCGTGCCCTCGCCGAAGCGCGCGTTGATCTCGGCCGCGGTTTCTTCGCAGGCGTCGGCCTTGCGGCTCGAAATCACGACCTTCGCGCCCTGCTCGGCCATCGCCTCCGCCGTGGCCTTGCCGATCCCGCGCGACGATCCGGTGATCAGCGCGACTTGCCCCGTCATGTCGAACAGGCTCATGCGCCGGCCTTTCGCGCAAAGTCCCACGCCTTTTCGGCGAGCGGACGGACGCGTTCGGACATGTCCTTGGCATGCTGCGACGAGGCGGTGCCTTCGATCACGCGCTTCTTGATGCCTTGGATGATCCCCGCGAGACGGAAGAAATTATAGGCGAAATACCAGTTCATGTCGGGCACGCCGTCGCGTCCGGTGGCGGCGCAATAGCGCTCGACCATCTCGTCGAGTTCGGGAATGCCGAGCGCCTTGCGGTCGAGGTCCGAGACGCCCGAACGACCGCCATTCTCGGTCACCCACGCCATCGCGACATAGGTGAAATCGGCGAGCGGATCGCCGAGCGTCGACAGCTCCCAGTCGAGGACCGCGAGCACCTCCGGCCGGTCCTTCGCAAAGATCATATTGTCGATGCGGTAATCGCCATGGACGACGCTGGTACGCGTCTGCTCGGGCAAGGTCGCGGGCAGCCATTTGATCAGCTGCTCCATCTCGTCCATCGTCTCGGTTTCGGAAAGGCGGTACTGCTTGGTCCAGCGGTCGACCTGGCGGCCGAAATAATTGCCGGGCTTGCCGAAGTCGCCGAGGCCCGCCGCCTCGATATCGACGCTGTGCAGCGCGGCGAGCGTGTCGATCATCGCCTCATAGGTCGCGCGGCGGTTTTCGGGGGTCGATCCCGGCATCGCGCCGTCCCAGATCGTGTGGCCGTCGACCATGGACATCACGTAAAACCAACTGCCGACCACCGAGTCATCGGTGCAGAGGCCATATTGGCGCGCGACGGGGAAACCCATTTTATGGAGTCCCGCCTGCACCTTATATTCGCGGTCGACTGCGTGCGCCGAGGGGAGCAGCGGACCAAAGGGCTTGCGGCGCAGCACATAATTGCCCGACGGCGCCGAAATCTTGTACGTCGGGTTCGACTGGCCGCCGGCGAACTTGCCCTGCGTCAGCGGCCCTTCGAAGCCCTCGACATTCGCTTCCATCCAGGCGGTCAGCTTTGCCTCGTCGAGCACGTCGGCGCCTTCGGGTGCAACGGTGCCGCTAAAGGCCTTCTGGGCGTCGAGCGTCATTGATTGAAAACGATCACCGACCGTGCGGCGTCGCCTTTTTTCATCTTGTCGAACCCGTCGTTGATCCGCTCGAGCGGGATCGTTTCGGCGACGATCGAATCGAGGTCGAGCAGGCCGCGCAGGTAGAAATCGACGAGGCGCGGGATGTCGACCGGGAAGCGGTTGCCGCCCATGATCGCACCCTGCAACTTCTTGCCCGACAGCAGATCCATCGCGGACAGACCGACCTTTTCGGTCAGCGGCATCATGCCGAGAATCGTCGCGGTGCCGCCGCGGCGCAGCGACGCCACCGCGAGGCTAGCCGAGGCCGGGCGCCCGACCGCCTCGATCGCATGATCGACGCCGCCCTTCGATAGCTCGAGGATCTGCTTCGCGGCATCGCCGTCCATCGCATCGACCACATCGGTCGCGCCGAGCTTCATCGCCAGCGCGCGCTTTTCGGGAACCGGATCGGCAGCGATGATGCGCCCCGCGCCGGCGATCTTCGCGGCGTTGATCGTCGCAAGGCCGACGCCGCCGCAGCCGACGACCGCCACCGTCTCGCCCGGCGTTACCTTGCACGCGTTGAAGATCGTTCCCGCGCCCGTCGTCACCGCGCAGCCGATCACCGCGGCGCGGTCGAGCGGCATGTCGGGGTCGATCGCGACGCACGCATGTTCGTGGACCAGCATGGTTTCGGAAAAGGCGCTGAGGTTCAGCATCTGGTTTACCGGCGACCCGTCGGGGCGCGTGATGCGCGGCGCCGAGCCGGCGGCGCGCCGCGTGTCGCCGCCCATGCACAGCGACATGCGGCCGGTGACGCAGAATTCGCAGTGGCCGCAGAAGGCTGAAAGACAGGTAACGACCGCGTCGCCGACCTTCACCGTGCGCACCTCGCTGCCGACCGCCTCGACAATCCCCGCCGCCTCATGGCCGGGGATGGCGGGAAGGGGATGTGGATAGGCACCGTCGATGAAATGCAGGTCCGAATGGCAGAGCCCGCACGCGGCAGTGCGGATACGCACCTCGTGCGGGCCGCAGTCGGCAACGACGACATCCTCGACGGACAGCGGCTTGCCCGGCTCGATCAGGATTGCGGCTTTGGTCATTCAAATCTCCGTATCATCCCCCTCCCGCTTGCGGGAGGGGAGCTTAGCGTGACACCCCGATATCGCCCGACGAAAAGCCCGGATCGCTCGCCTCGCTATGCTTGGCGAATTCGATGCGCGCGATTGCGCGTTCGTGGACCTCGTCGGGACCGTCGGCCAGACGAAGCGTGCGCTGGTGGGCATAGGCCTTGGCGAGCCCGAAATCCTCGCTGACGCCCGCGCCGCCATGCGCCTGGATCGCGTCGTCGATGATCTTCAGCGCCATGTTCGGTGCCTGCACCTTGATCATCGCGATCTCGGCCGCAGCGGTCTTGTTGCCGACCTTGTCCATCATGTCGGCGGCCTTCAGGCACAGCAGGCGCGTCATCTCGATATCGATGCGCGCGCGCGCCAAGCGATGTTCCCAGATGCTGTATTCGGCGACCTTCTTGCCGAACGCGACGCGCGACTGGAGCCGCTTCGCCATCTTGGCGATCGCTTCTTCCGCCACGCCGATCGTGCGCATGCAATGGTGGATGCGGCCGGGCCCGAGGCGTCCCTGCGCGATTTCGAAACCGCGCCCCTCGCCGAGCAGCATCGCCTCCTCGGCGTTGACGCGCACGTCCTTGAGCTCGATTTCCATATGGCCGTGCGGCGCATCGTCATAACCGAAAACGGGCAGGTGGCGCAGGATGTTCACCCCGGGGGCGTCGAGCGGCATCAGCACCATCGACTGTTGCGCGTGGCGCTTGGCGGCAAAGTCGGTCTTGCCCATCACGATCGCGACCTCGCAGCGCGGATCGCCAGCGCCCGACGACCACCATTTGCGGCCGTTGATGACATAGTCGTCGCCGTCGCGTTCGATGCGCGTCTCGATGTTGGTCGCGTCAGACGAGGCGACACGCGGTTCGGTCATCAGGAACGCCGAGCGGATTTCACCGTTCATCAGCCGGCCAAGATATTTGTCCTTCTGCGCCCGCGTGCCGTAGCGGTGGAACACCTCCATATTGCCGGTGTCGGGCGCAGAGCAGTTGAACACCTCGCTCGCGAAACCGACGCGGCCCATTTCTTCGGCGCACAGCGCATATTCGAGATTGGTGAGGCCGGGCCCCTCGAACTCGAACGTCTCGTCGACATGATGATGCGCGGCCGACTTGGGCGGCATGAACAGGTTCCAGATGCCGGCCTCCTTGGCCTCGGCCTTCAGGTCCTCGACGATCTGGATGACCTTCCAGCGATCGCCCGCCTTGTCCTGCTCATAATAGGTCGGTACGGCGGGGCGAACCTTGCGTTCGATGAAGTCGCGCACCCGGTCGCGCCAATAGACCTGCCGGTCGGTGAGATCGAAATCCATCTCCGCATCCTTCCCTTTACGTTCACGTAAACCCTTGGACCGATTCGCCGGCCTTGCCAAGTCCTGCGGTCCGAAAATTACCTCATTTGGTCATGCCGCGCATTTTCGCTTACGGAGCTGCGGCACTCGTTTCGAACGCGGCACCCTCCCGGACCGAAAGGGAAAAGGCCCAAGCGGTCAACAGGCCGAGCGTCAGCGAAATCGCCATATAAGTCAGCGCCAGATCGCTGACGATCTGCGGTGCGATCGTTTGCGGATCGGCGCGTTCGGGAAAGCCGATCGCGCCGAGGATCTGGCCCGACAGGAATATGCCGACCCCCGTTACGCATTTTTGCATGAAGAAATAGCCGGCGTAGAATACGCCTTCCTGCTGCCGTCCGGTGATCGCAAAACTCGCCGTCGTTACGTCCGCCATCATCGACGCCGCGGTGATCATCACCGCGATGCTCGCGGCGGTCGACACGGTGATGAAGGGCAGGATGAACCCCAGCGTCTGCATGGGGGTCAGCACGGGAATCCAGCCGAGGCTGTAAAGGAGATAAGGCGTCATCCCGACGAGCGTGGTGACGACTGCGAGACGGACCGCGGCGCGGGGCTTGCCGTATCGCCGGCCCGCCCATCGCGACACGACCAGCGCCAGCGCGACGCCGCCGAACAGCGAAAAGGCATAGAGGACCTGTTCGGTCGTGCCGAGTTTCCAGACATAGCCCAGCAGATAGTTGGTGAGCGCAAAGGTCACGCCCTGATTGGCAAAAGCGAAGAAGCCGGCCAGCAGGAGGAGCAGGAACGGCCGGAACCGCAGGCATTGGGCCATCTCGCCCAATGTCGGCTGATGCGGTTCGCCGGGCAGCGGCCGTGCATATCGGCGGTGCGTCCCGATCGCCGATACAAGCACTGCCACAAGCATCGTGATTGCACCGGCGACGGCGTAATTGGCATAGTTGGCGAGCGTCATATTGCCGGCCTCGTTGAGCCGGAAGATGCCATATCCCGCTGCGAGGATGATCAGCCCACCCGTCCATCCGAACAGATAGCGCCACCCGAGCACCGCCGTCCGTTCATGATAATCGGGGGTCATTTCGGGCGCGAGCGCGATAGAAGGGACCTCGTTCAGCGACACGCTCATTCGCACCAAAGTGGCAAAGAGCAGCAGATAGCCGAGTTGGACCCATTGCTCGCCTTCGGGCGGCATCCACAGGAACAGCCAAGTCAGCGCGATCGGTATTGCCGAAACATAGAGCCAAGGATGGCGTCGCCCCCAGCGACTGCGGGTCCGGTCCGACAAATGCCCGACCGCCGGATCGATAAAGGCGTCGAGCAGCAGCGCGATCAGCAGCATCAAGCCGACCCAGGCCGCTGGCAGTCCGACGACCTGATTGTAGAAGGTCAGCAAGAAGACCGAAAAGCCGTTGTCCTTGATGCCATAGGCAACCGCACCGAAACCATAGGCGATCTTGGTCGGGGTGGGGACATGGTGGGCGTCGGTCGCCGCGCCTCCACTCACGCGGCGGCTCCGGCTTTCGCCGCTTCCTCCATCGCGAGCAGGGCGTCGAACATGCCCGGCGTTTCCTTGTCCCATGCGTGGCGCTGGCCGATCGTCAGCCCGCCGTCAACGAGCAGGTGCGTACCCGTCATGAAGGAGCTTTCTTCACTCGCGAGGTAAGCGACCGCGTTAGCGATATCCTCGGGCTGGCCGCCACGCGCGACCGGCTGCGCATTCGCGCTCATCTGTGCAATCACGTCGTTCGCCTGCGCCTTGAGTTCGCCCGGCACGTCGAGCGAGGCGGTGAAGATATTGGTGTTGATGAAGCCGGGGCAGATCGCATTCACGCGAATGCCATATTGCGCCAGATCGGTGGCCGCGACCTTGGAGAGGTGCAGCACGCCGGCCTTCGCGACGGCATAGGCGATCGGCGAATAGCCGGCGCCCAGCGCTGCGACGCTCGCGGTGTTGACGATGCTCGCGCCTTTGCGCCCCTTCATATGCGGCGCGGCGTAGCGGATGCCCATCGCGACCGATTTGAGGACGAGGTCCATTGTTCGGTCCCAGCCTTCGGGACTGATTTCGTCGATCGGCGCGCGGTCGCCGCCCGCGGCGGCATTGTTGAACACGATATCGATCCCGCCCGTCTTCGCGGCGGCCTCGTTCATCAGCGCCTCGATGTCGGACGGCTGGGTCACGTCGCAGCGGACAAAATCGATCTTGCCGTTCGATTGTTCGGCGAGCGCGCGGCCGCCCGCCTCGTCGATGTCAGCGGCAAAAACATGCGCGCCTTCGCTCGCCAGTTTCAGCACCGTTGCCTTGCCGATACCCGATGCCGCGCCAGTGACGACGGCGACCTTGCCTGCGAATCGCATATCTCTGCTCCCGTTTTCTTTTGCCACTTAGCTTAGGCGCCAAAGGTGACGCGTCAACGGCGGTCAATCCGACGCTACGGCGCCGTAACGGCAGGGTCGTTTCTCCAAGTTGACGCTTGCGTAAAGTAGCGAAGCGGACGTAGATTTGGGCAAAGAAGAGGAGCCTGAAGATGAGCAATCTGGACGCTTTCCGCACCGAGGTGCGCGAATGGCTGGAGGCAAACTGTCCCGCCGAAATGCGCGAGCCCGTGCGCGACGAGGATGATATCTGCTGGGGCGGGCGGAAATTCAAATTCAAGAATGCCGCCCAGAAAGCGTGGCTCGATGCCTGCGTCGCGAAGGGCTATACCGTACCCGACTGGCCGAAACCCTATGGCGGCGCCGGCCTCACCCCCGAGCAGACCAAGATCCTCAAACAGGAAATGAAGCGGATCAAGGCGCGCTCGCCGCTCGACAGCTTCGGCATCTGGATGCTCGGCCCCGCGCTGCTGCAATTCGGCACCGAGGAGCAGAAGGTCCATTACCTCAACCCGATCGCGCGCGGCGAAATCCGCTGGTGCCAGGGTTATTCGGAACCCGGTTCGGGCAGCGACCTCGTCAGCTTGCAGACCTTTGGCGAGGACAAGGGCGATCATTGGGTCGTCAACGGGTCGAAAATCTGGACCAGCTACGCCGACAAGGCCGACTGGATCTTCTGCCTCGTCCGCACCGACAAGACGAACAAATATCAGGGCATCACCTTCATGCTCTTCGACATGGAAAGCCCGGGCGTCACCACCAAGCCGATCCTGCTGATCAGCGGCAACTCGCCCTTCTGCGAAACCTTCTTCGACGATTTGAAGGTGCCGAAGGATCAGTTCGTCGGCGAGATCAACCGCGGCTGGGACGTCGCCAAATATCTGCTCGGGCACGAACGCGAGATGATCTCGGGCGGCGGCGCGGGCGGCGACATGGTCAGCATCGGCGGCGCCTTTGCCAAGTCCTTCGGCAAGAACGCCGCGGGCGAACTCGACGACCCGATCCTGCGCGCCGAAATGGCGGCGTTCGACGTCGACGTCTTCGCCTATCGCGCGATGGGCGAGCGTTTCATGGACATGTGGAAGACCGGCCGCGCGCACCCCGCATCGTCGAACATGATGAAATATGTCGGCACCGAGCTCAACAAGCGTCGCCACGAACTCGTCATGTCGGGCGGCGGCAGCGAAGCGCTCGAATGGGACAGCGAAGAGACGAAGGGCGGCGCGCGGGCGCGCGGCTGGCTGCGCACCAAGGCCAATTCGATCGAAGGCGGGACGAGCGAAGTCATGCTCAACGTCATCGCCAAGCGTATTCTCGACCTGCCCGGAGCCTGACCCATGCCTTTGTATCACAATGACGACCAGGCGATGCTCAAGGACAGCGTCGCACCCTTCGTGGCCGAACAGGCGCCCGTTTCGCACCTGCGCAAACTGCGCGATACCGCCGACGCCACCGGTTTCTCGCGCGACCTCTGGGCGCAGTTCACCGAAATGGGGCTGCCCGGTATGCTCGTGCCCGAAGCGCATGGCGGGCTCGGCATGGGGCATATGGAAGCGGGCATCGTGCTCGAGGAAATCGGCCGCAACCTGACGCCTTCGCCGTTTCTTGCGACCAGTGTCGGCGCGGTCGCCGCGCTGGCGAAGGCGGGCGGCACGCAGGCGGGGCGCTGGCTCCCGGCGATCGCCAGCGGAGAGGCGATCATCGCGCTCGCGATCGACGAGGGCGCGAAGCACCGCCCCGACCGCATCGCGACAACCGCGACGCGCGCCGGCAACGGCTTCCGTCTCGACGGCAAAAAGAGCTTCGTCCTCCACGGCCATGTCGCCGACATGAGCATCGTCGCGGCCAAGACCGACGGTGGCATCACCCTGTTCGCGGTGCCGAAGGATGCCAAGGGCGTCACTGCCGACCCGCGCCGCCTCGTCGATTCGAGCCTCGCGAGCCATGTCACGCTCGACGGCGTCGAAGTCGATGCCGACGCCGTAATCGGCGAGGTCGATGCGGGTGGCGAGATTCTCGACGCCTTGCTCGCCGCCACCCGCACCGGCGCCGCCGCCGAAATGGTCGGCGTCGGGCAGGGCGCGATGGACATGACCGTCAATTATCTCAAGGAACGCAAGCAGTTCGGCAAGCTGATCGGCGAGTTCCAGGGGCTCCAGCACCGCGCTGCGCATCTCTATGGCGAAATGGAAGTCGCGCGCGCCACCGTGATGAAGGCGCAGCAGTTGCTCGACGAGGGCAGCGAGGGTGCAAAGCTGATGGTTTCGGTCGCCAAGGCCAAGGCCGGCCGCGCCGCCAACCTCGCGGTGCGCGAGGGCGTGCAGATGCACGGCGGCATCGGCATGACCGACGAATATGACATCGGCCTCTATATGAAACGCGACCGCGCGCTCGCCGAATATATGGGCGACGTGCATTATCACATCGACCAGGTCGCGCGGATGAACGGATACTAATCTCACCCCTCCCGCAAGCGGGAGGGGCAGCGAGACTTGCGAGCTTGCTCGCTAGTCGCAGCGGGGAGGGCATTGAGCCCACAAGCCCCACCCCAACCCTCCCCTGAAGGGGACGGAGAAAAAGGATGAGACAATGAACCTCCAAGACATGTTCGGCCTCGACGGCCGCATCGCGCTCGTTACCGGCGGATCGCGCGGCATCGGCAAGATGATCGTCGAGGGCTATCTCGCCGCAGGCTGCGCCCGTGTATACATTTCTGCGCGCAAGACGCAGCAGATCGAGGAAGCCGTCGCCGATTTCGAGACGCGCTACCCGGGCAAGGTCATTGGCCTGCCCGTCGATCTCGCGACCGTCGAGGGCTGCCGCGCGCTCGCCAAGGAACTCGAAGCGCGCGAGGAACGCCTTGACATCCTCGTCAACAATGCCGGCGCGGCGTGGGGCGAACCCTTCGAGGGTTTCCCCGAGGCGGGCTGGGACAAGGTGATGGACATCAACGTCAAATCGCCCTTCTTCCTGACGCAGGCACTGCATGGGCTGCTGAAAGCCGGCGGCACCGCCGACCGCCCGGCCAAGGTCATCAACATTGGCTCGATCGACGGCATGCGCCTCAACCCGTGGGAAACCTATAGCTATCACGCATCGAAGGCGGCGATTCTCTACCTTACCAAGCGCATGGCGGCGCGGCTGGTCACCGACCATATCCTCGTCACCGCGATCGCGCCGGGCGCCTTCCAGTCGGACATGAACAAGGCCGCGCGCGACCATGTCGACGCGGTGGCGAAGAGCATCCCGGTTAAGCGCATCGGCGTGCCCGAGGATATGGCTGGCGCCGCGATCTTCCTCGCGTCGAAAGCGGGCGACTATGTCGTCGGCGACACGATCACCGTCGACGGCGGGCTGGTGCACGGCGATTTGAAGACGAGCATCGACGCTTAAACCCGTCTTCGTCACCCCGGACTTGATCCAGGGTCCCGCTTTTGACGTTGCCAAGGGATGCCGGATCAAGTCCGGCATGACGAACGAGGGACCAATTGACTTAAACTCTCCAAGGTGTATTATGCAACTAATGCACCAAGGAGATTGTCCATGCGTCTCGCGTTCCTGATTCCCCCGATGATGCTCCTCGCCGCCTGCGGGTCGGAAGAGAAGAAGGCGGAGGGGGGCACCGAAGTGTCGATCAACGCCGAGGGCGACGGCGGCGGCGTGCAGATCAAGGCCGGCAAGGACGGCGGTAAGATCAAGATCGGCGGAGAAGGCGGCGGGATCGACATCAATGTCCCCGATTTTGTCGACCTCGATATCGAAAGCGACTTCGACATCGACGAGGTTAAGCTCTATCCGGGCAGCAAGGTGACCAAGGTCGACGTCAACGCGACCGACAAGGACGGCGCCGACAAAGCGACGGTGAAGCTCAGCTTTACCTCACCCGCGGCGCCGGCCAAGGCCGCCGACTGGATGGCCGGCGAATTTGCGAAGAAGGGCGTCGCGGTTACGCGCAGCGGCAACCGGCTCGCTGGCAAGGACAAGGACGGCGACGATTTTCGTATCGATTTTGTTCCCGACGGCGCGACCGCCAAGGGCGAAGTGGTGATCACGAAGGTCTGAGCAAGGCTTTGGTGTGCACCCCGGCGAAAGCGGGGACCCGGAATTCTCAAGCCGCGTCGGGCCCCGGCTTTCGCCGGGAGCACCTATTACCCGCTGTTCCGCAGCGCGGTTGCGATCGCGTTGATCGTGAGCTGGATGCCCTCGGCGATGCGCGGGTCGGTTTCGCCTGCGCGGTGGCGCTTCATCAGTTCGATCTGCAGCAGGTTGAGCGGCTCGATATAGGGCAGCCGCAGCCGGATCGACGCTTCGAGCGCCGGGTTCTTTTCGAGCAGCCGCGTCTGTCCGGTGATTTCGAGCAGCCCGTCGTGTGCGCGGTGCCAGCCGTCCCTGATCCGCCCGAAGATCGCGTCATGCCCGTCGACATCGCTCGCGAGCGCTGCATAGCGCGCCGCGATCCCCATGTCGGATTTCGCGAGCACCATCTCCATATTGCCGAGCAGCGCAGCAAAGAAGGGCGAGCTTTGCGCCATGTCGGCAAGCAGCGCCTTGTCCTCGAACGCCGCGAACGCTTCGCCCGTGCCGTACCAGCCGGGCAGCATCGTGCGCGCCTGCGCCCAGCTGAACACCCAGGGGATCGCGCGCAGATCCTCGATCGCGGTGCTCTTCTTGCGGCTCGACGGGCGCGATCCGATCTTGAGCGTTGCAATCTCGGCGATCGGCGTCATCGCACGGAAGAAATCCTTGAATGCCGGCGTGCCATAGACAAGGTCGCGATAGGCGGCGAAGGCGGTGTCCGATAACGCGTCCATCGCGGTGGTGAAGCGCTCGCTCGCATCGCCGCCAAGGCTCTCGGGCTCGAGGCTCGCAAGCAGGCTTGCCGATACCATCGCTTCCAGATTGGTCGCCGCGCTGTCGATCGTGCCATATTTGGCGGCAATCACTTCGCCCTGTTCGGTGATGCGGATGCGGCCCTGCACCGTGCCCGCGGGCTGCGCGCGGATCGCGGCAAAGGCGCTACCGCCGCCGCGCCCGACCGCGCCGCCGCGGCCGTGGAACAGTTGCATGGCGGTGTCGGCTTCGTCGAACACGGGGGTCAGCGCCTGCGACGCCTGATGCAACCCCCAAGTCGAGGTGAAATAGCCGCCGTCCTTGTTTGAATCCGAATAGCCGATCATCACTTCCTGATGCCCGCGCACCCCGACCTGCGGGCCGATTTCGGGCATCGCGAAATAGCGGCGCATGATGTCGGGCGCGCGGCTCAAATCGTCGATCGTCTCGAACAACGGCACGACCATCAGGTTGCTGGCGCCCGCGTCGGTGCCGCTCCGCCACAGCCCGCCCTCGCGCGCGAGGACATGGACCTCGAGCAGGTCGGACAGATCCTGCGCCATGCTGATGATCCACTGGCAGATCGCGTCGTTGCCTAGCCGCGCGCGCACGTCGGCGGCGGCATGGACGATCGCAAGCTCGCCCGCGGTTTCTTCGCTCCACTCGTGCCACGGCGCGGCGAGCGGACGGTCGCTTTGCAGTTCGGCGGTGAGCAGCGCGACGCGCGCTGCTTCGTCCAGCGCCAGATAATCGTCGCATACGCCCGCGACCTTGAGCAGCTCGGCGAGCACGCGCTCGTGCACCGCGCTGTTTTGCCGCATGTCGAGCGTCGCCAGATGGAACCCGAACACCTCGACCGCGCGGATCAGCCGCCCGAGCGCGCCGATACCCGCAAGCTGCCCCTTGCCGCTCGCCGATAGCCCGTTCGCGATGGTGACAAGGTCGCGGCGGAAGTCGGCGGGGGTGGCATAGGCCTCGCCCTTCAGCGCGCCGGGTCGCGGCGGCGACTTGCCGGTGATCGCCAGATAAGTTGCCGACAGCCGCGCGTAAATGCCCGACAAGGCGCGACGATAGGGCTCGTCGCCGCGGCTCGGCGCGGTGTCGCCGCTCGCCTCGGCCAGGGCCTCGACCGCTTCGGTCACGGGCGCTAGGCTCGACGACACCGACAGTTCGGCGCCGAGCGCATGGACCTGGTCGATATAATGGCCGAGCACCGCCGCGGCGTTGCGGCTGGTCGCCAACCGCAACGTCTCGGCGGTGACGAAGGGATTGCCGTCGCGGTCGCCGCCGATCCAGCTCCCGACGCGCAGGAAAGACGCGGGGCGCGTGCCCAGCTCCTTTTCCCATCGCGCGTAAAGCTTGGGCACCACAGGCAGAAAAACGTCGCGCAAATAGGTCAGCGCATTGTCGATCTCGTCGGCGACGAACAATTTCTGCGTGCGCAGCGGGCGCGTTTGCCACAGGAGAACGACCTGGCGCCGGATCGCTTCCTCGATCACATCGCCTTCGGGCGTTTCGTCGAGGCCGGCGTCGCGCATCCGCATCAGTTCGGCGACGCGGTTCTTGTGGTCGAGCACCGATTTGCGGCGCACCTCGGTCGGGTGCGCGGTGAGCACCGGCGCGACGAGCGAGGCGCCGAGCAGCGCGGCGACCGCGTCATCGTCGATCCCGTCGGCCTTCAGCGTTTCGAGCGCCGCCGCGACCGTCGCTTCGGGTTCGGCCGCGACGCCCTGCCGGTCCTCGGCAAGATTGGCGAGCATTGAGAAGAGCATGAAGCCGCGCACGAAGGAAATCGTGTCATCGAGGCTCAGCGCGTCGAGCCCCGGGTCGATCGCCTCGGCCCCCGCGATGCCGCGGTGCCGATCGACGCTCGACGATCGGATATATTCGGTCTGGCGGAACAATTTGTCGCCGCCATAAGCGCGGATGACGTCACCCAATATCCGCCCGAGATAGCGGATGTCGGGATTTTGCGAGATCTGGATAGGCGGGCCCATGCGCCGCTTGCTGCACCTGCGAAGATGCAGGGTCAAGCCGCGCATAGCTATGCGCGCGTTATATCAGTGCGTTCCGACTGAGCAGGGCGTTTCCGTATCGATCGCCGAGGTGCGATCGAATGTAACAGAATTACGCGGACCGATGCGAATCGCCGGCGACGAGCTATGCCATCACGGGCTGGAAGGGCGGCTGTGCTTCCTTCCCGGCCTCCGGCAGTCGCTCGTTCGGCGGATTTGTCCGACGCCTAACGCGTCCGAACCATGACCAGCGTGCCCATGTCGATCCGCGGGCGGCCATCGAAGGTCACGCCATTATGCGTATCGGTAATGAACATCAGCCGGCCCGATGCGTCGGTGATGCGCGCCGAGACCGAATAGCGGCCGCGCGGGTCGAGCTTCCGCTCGTCGACGGTCAGCGAAAAGGCGAAGGGCACCTGCCGGCCGTCGGCGGTGAACGACTGCTGCGCGATCGTCTTCGACGGCGCGTCCATCAGGCTAACGTCGGCGAGCTGGATTTCGACCTGCGCGGTGGGGGGCAGTGCCATGCGCTCGCGATAGGTGATATTGCCCGTGACCGACACCGGCGCTTCCGACGGCGGCATGATCGTCGCGCAGGCGGCGAGTAGCGGGGCGGCGATTGCACTGACGGCGAGAACGCGGGTGATGCGAACCATGATGTTTCTCCTTTTTCGATGGTTGGCGGGCGCCTAATGCCATCGAGGTGAACCCATGCTGTCGCGCCTGTTGTGTGCCCGTCAGCCTTCCAGTTCAACGTCCCAATAGAGCCAGTCGATCCAGCTTGTGTGCAGATAATTGGGCGGAAAGGCGCGGCCATTGTCCTGCAGCTGCCAGCTCGTCGGGCGCCACGGTTGGCGATAGAGCGGCATATGCGCCTGTTGCGGCGTGCGGCCGCCTTTTTTCAGGTTGCACGGCGCGCACGCGGTCGCGACATTTTCCCATGTCGTGCGCCCGCCCAGGCGTCGCGGCACGACATGGTCAAAGGTCAGATCCTTGCCCGACCCGCAATATTGGCACGCGAAACGGTCGCGCAGGAACAGATTGAAGCGCGTGAATGCCGGATGCTCCGACGGCTTCACATATTGGCGTAGCGCAATGACGCTGGGGATCGGCATCGTCCGCGTCGGCGAATGGATTTCGCGCTCGTAATTTTCGACGATGGTGACGCGGTCGAGGAAAACGGCCTTCACCGCGGTCTGCCAGGGCCAGAGGCTCAGCGGATAATAGCTCAGCGGCGTGTAATCGGCGTTGAGAACGAGCGCCGGACAGCTATCGGGATGCCGGGCAAGATCGGGATGAAACATGGCTTGGTAACGCTGCCCCCATTTCTTCACGGGATGGCGCGCCACTGCCTCCCGCGCGTGACACCATCATTACATGCCGCATCAGATTCTGGCGTCAAGGGGCTTCTGCCCGCAAGATATGGAATGATTGCCTTTGACTCGCCACAGCATATGGATTCATTGCGATGACCATGCTGACCCGTTTCGCCCCGAGCCCGACCGGCGAGTTGCACCTCGGCCATGCCTATAGCGCGGTTTTGGCGCATGACGCGGCGCGTGCGGCGGGCGGGCGTTTTCTGCTGCGCATCGACGATATCGATGGCAGCCGTTCGCGCGAGGATTATGTCGCGGCGGCGCTTGCCGACCTGGCGTGGCTCGGCCTCGACTGGGACGGCGATCCGCTGCGCCAGTCGGACCGGCTCAGCGATTATGCCGCTGCGCTCGATCGGCTTCGGGCGCAGGGCCTTGTCTATCCCTGCTTCTGTACCCGCGCCGATATCGCCGCCAGCCTGTCGGCGCCGCACGGTCCGTCGGGTGCGATCTATCCCGGCACCTGCCGCAATCTGCCCGCGGTCGAACGCGAACGGCGCATGGCGGACGAGCCGCATTGCTGGCGCCTCGACATGGCGCGCGCTGCCGCGCTGGCGGGCGAGCTTGCGTGGGATGAGGCGGGGCAGGGGCACCGCGTCGCCGACCCCGCCGCGCACGGCGATATCGTCCTCGCGCGCAAGGATGCACCCGCCTCCTATCACCTCGCAAGCACGCTCGACGACGCGGCTATGGGGATAACGCACGTCGTTCGCGGCGCCGACCTAGTCGCCTCGACCGACGTCCACCGGCTGCTGCAGGCGCTGCTCGGGCTGCCGACGCCGATCTACCGCCATCACGCACTCGTCTGCGGCCCCGACGGCAAAAGGCTCGCCAAGCGCGATGCCGCGGCGTCGTTGAAATCGCTGCGCGAAGCGGGCATCGATGGCCGTCGGCTCGCCGCCGATCTGGCGGTCGACAGGCTTCCTGCTGGCTATTCACTGCAAAATCCCTAAATAGAGGCTATGGAAATCCTGCTCGTCCTTGGCGTCGTGATCGCCGCCGGCTTCGTCCTCTTCTCGCTCGCGCGGGGGCTCTTCTATTTCTCGCAAGGGCACAAGGCCCAGATGGACGGCACGGTTCACGAGAATCAGGTGATGCAGAACAAGATGATGATGTCGCGCGTCAAATGGCAGGCGATCACGATCATCCTGCTCGTGCTGATCGGCTTGCTCGCCGCGGGCAGCTAAGCTGCGGCGATGGTCAAACTCAACAAGATCTACACGCGCACCGGCGACGACGGCACCACCGGCCTCGTCGACGGTTCGCGCATTGCCAAGTCCGACGCGCTGATGGCGGCGATCGGCGACGTCGACGAAGCGAACAGCGCGGTCGGCATCGCCGCCGCCGCGCTCGATCCGGCGAGCGACGAGGCCGCGATGCTCACCCGCATCCAGAACGAGCTGTTCGACCTCGGCGCGGACCTTGCGACCCCGCCCGACATCCAGTTCGGTTTCGGCCCGCACGACATGGCGCTGCGCATCGTGCCCGGCCAGATCGCTAGGCTGGAGGACGAGATCGATGCGATGAACGTGGCGCTGGGTGCGCTCAAAAGCTTCATCCTCCCCGGCGGCACAGAAGCCGCCGCCCGGCTTCACCTCGCGCGCACGGTGACGCGCCGCGCCGAACGCGCGGGCGTGGCAGCGGGGGCGGAACGCGACCTCAACCCGCTCGCGCTCGCTTATCTCAACCGCCTGTCGGACCATCTCTTCGTGCTCACACGCCACCTCAACGCCGCCGCGGGTGGCGACATCCTCTGGAAACCCGGCGCGACGCGTTGATTTCGGTCGCCTCGCGAAGGCGCGAGACGAACAATGTTCCCTTAATGTTCTAGACTTTGCCTCGCGCTGTAACCATAATCAGGTGAACCGCGAAACCGAATCGCACCTCGGGGGATTGTCTTAGCATGGCCAGCCGCACTGACGCTTCGACCCGCACCGACCCGATCGAGGCGCTGACCCGCCGCTTCGCTGCGACGCGGAGATTGTCGCTCGATCTTGTCGCGATGCTTTCCGACGCCGACGCCAGCGCGCAATCGATGCCCGACGCCTCGCCCGCCAAATGGCACCTTGCCCACACGACATGGTTCCTCGAAACCTTCGTCCTGCGCGATCATGTGCCGGGCTACGCGCTTTTCGACACGCGTTACCCCTATCTTTTCAACTCCTATTATGAAGCCGAAGGCCCCCGCCACGCCCGCCCGCATCGCGGCCTGCTGACGCGTCCGTCGCTCGAAGACGTGTGCGTCTGGCGCGCACATGTCGACGCCGCGGTCCAGAACGCGCTGCCCGATCTTCCGGCGAGCGCGCTGGCACTGATCGAGCTGGGCATCCATCACGAGCAGCAGCATCAGGAATTGCTGCTCACTGACATCAAGCATCTTTTTGCGCAAAACCCGCTCGGCCCGGCGGTGTGGGACACGCCGATCACGCGTGAAGTTCGGCAGTTTTCCGCCATGAATTGGGTCAAGGGTGCCGAAGGGATCGTCGCGATCGGCAATGGCGGTGGCGGCTTCGCCTTCGACTGCGAGGGACCGCGCCACGAAGTGCTGCTGACGCCGCACGCGCTCGCGAACCGCCCGGTCAACAACGGCGAATGGCAGGAATTCATCGCCGACGGCGGCTATCGCACCCCCTCGCTCTGGCTCAGCGACGGCTGGGCATGGGTGCAGGCCGAGGCTGTCGAAGCGCCCGCCTATTGGCGCGAGGGCCGGAACTTCACCCTCGCCGGGTGGCGCGAGATCGAACGTGCCGCGCCGGTGACGCACATCAGTTTCTTCGAGGCCGATGCCTTTGCGAGCTGGGCCGGCGCGCGGCTGCCGACCGAACAGGAATGGGAAGCGGCGGCTGCCTCCTTCGATTCCGCCGACGGGCAGCAACTCGATGCCGCCGGTGCGGTCCAGCCCCTGCCTGCGGTCGATGACATAGGGCTGCAACAGATGTTCGGCAGCGTGTGGGAATGGACCGGCAGCGCCTATCGCCCGTACCCGGGTTTCCGCGCCGCGCCCGGCGCGGTCGGCGAATATAATGGCAAGTTCATGAGCGGCCAGTTCGTGCTCCGTGGCGGCAGCTGCGCGACGCCGCGCGGCCATATGCGCGCGTCGTACCGCAATTTCTTCTATCCTCACCAGCGCTGGCAGTTCACTGGCCTGCGCCTAGCGAAAGATCTTTGACCATGGGTGTTGTGCGCAACCTTCGTCAGGTTTCGGCGGATGACGCGGGCGTCGACATCGCCTTTCGCGCCGACGTCCACGCTGGACTGTCGCAAGATCAAAAGGCAATTCCCGCGCGCTGGTTCTACGACGCGACCGGTTCGGCGCTGTTCGAAGACATCACGGCGCTCCCCGAATATTATCCGACGCGCAGCGAAACCGACCTGCTGACGCGCCACGCCGCGGACATTGCCGCGGCGATCGGGCCGGCGCGCGCGGTCGTCGAACTTGGCTCGGGCAGCTCGACCAAGACCCCGTTGCTCCTCGATGCGATCGACCCCGCCGCCTATGTTCCGGTCGATATTTCGGGCGATTTCCTCCGCGACAGCGCAGAGGCGCTCGCGGAGCGCTTTCCCAGGCTCGCTATCTATCCGGTGGAGGCCGACTTTACCCAGCGCGTCGAATTGCCGCGCGAAATATGCGCGCTCCCGAAACTTGGTTTCTTCCCGGGGTCGACGATCGGGAACATGGTGGCGCGAAGCGCGATCGACCTGCTCCGTAACTGGCGTGCGGCGCTCGGCGACGGGTCGCTGATGCTTATCGGTATCGACCGGATCAAGGACATCGGCATACTCGAAACCGCCTATGACGATCCGGCGGGAGTGACGGCGGCGTTCAACCTTAACCTTCTCGAACGGATCAACCGCGAACTCGGCGGCGATATAGCGGTCGAGAATTTCAGCCATCGCGCGGTCTGGGACGATGTTCACGCGCGCATCGAAATGCACCTCGTCGCCGCCTGCGAAATGGATTTCACGATCGACGGCCACGCCTATCATATGGCGAAGGGCGAGACGATCCATAGCGAAAACAGCCATAAATATGGACCACGCGACGCAAACCTGCTGCTCCGCGCCGGCGGCTGGACCCCGATTGCGACATGGGACGATGCCGAGCCCGCCTTTGCGCTGATCCTCGCGAAAGCGACCGAGTTCCGCTCGGCACCCTGACGCTCTGCCCTTGACGCGAGGGCCGCAAGCCGTAGGGGCACGGGCAAGGCTTCCAGCGAAAGGGCATATCATGATCGTCGGCGTTATCGGTGCGGGACAAATGGGTGCGGGAATTGCGCAGGTTTCGGCGGGCGCCGGCCACGACGTTCTCCTGTCCGACATCGACATCACGCGTGCCGAAGCCGGCAAGGCCGGCATCGCCAAGGCGCTCGCCCGGCTGGTATCGAAAGAGAAGATGACGCAGCCCGATGCCGACGCGCTGCTCGCCCGCATCGCACCCGTCGCCGACCATGCCGCCTTCGCACCCGCCGACCTGGTGATTGAGGCGGCAACCGAGCGCGAAGAAATCAAACGCACGATCTTCGCCAGCGTCGGCCAGCATCTCTCGGCCACCGCGATCCTCGCGTCGAACACCAGCTCGATCCCGATCACGCGCCTCGCGCAGGCCGCACCCGATGCGGCGCGCTTCATCGGGGTGCATTTTTTCAACCCGGTGCCCGTGATGGGCCTGATCGAACTGATCCGCGGCCTCGCGACGAGCGACGATACGCTGTCGAAAGTCGAAGCCTATGGCCGCGGTCTTGGCAAGGAGATCGTCCACGCCAACGACGCCCCCGGTTTCATCGTCAACCGCGTGCTGATGCCGATGATCAACGAAGCGGTGTTCGCGCTCGGCGAAGGCGTCGCGACGATGCAGGATATCGACGCCGGCTGCCGGCTTGGTCTCAATCACCCGATGGGACCGATCACGCTCGCCGACTTCATCGGTCTTGACACCTGCCTCGAAATCATCCGCGTGCTCTACAGCGGCACCGGAGATCCGAAATTCCGTCCCGCGCCCCTGCTTGTCCAATATGTCGATGCCGGCTGGGTAGGGAAAAAGGCCGGGCGCGGCTTCTACGACTGGACGGGCGAGGCACCCGTGCCGACGCGGTGAGCGGTTTCGACGCCGCGACCCTTGCCTTTTACGCGGCCGAAGCGCCGGTCTATGCGGCATCGGGGCCGTCGGGCGTTTCGCGCCACCTGGACGCCTTCCTCGACCGATTGCCGCAAGGCGCGGCGATCCTAGAACTCGGGTGCGGTGGCGGGCGTGACGCCGCGTATATGATCGCGCGCGGTTTCGCGGTCGAGCCGACCGACGGCACGGCCGAGATCGCGGCACAGGCCGAAGCTCGGCTGGGAAGGCCGGTCCGCGTCATGCGCTTCGGCGAACTGGCGGCTGCCGACCGCTACGATGCGATATGGGCGTCGGCCAGCCTGCTTCATGTGCCGCGCGGCGATCTGCCGGACGTCCTTGCGCGCATCCATCGCGCGCTGAAGCCCGGGGGGCTGCACTTCGCGAGCTACAAGGGCGGAGGATGCGAAGGGCGCGACCGTTTCGGCCGCTATTTCAACTATTTTTCTCGCGAGGAACTCGAGGCCGTGTATCGTGGATCTGCGCGCTGGGATGGTCTCGATCTCGCTGAAGGTATTGGCGGCGGCTATGACGGCGTGCAAGGGCCGTGGGTTCAGATCACCGTCCGCCGCCCGGTATAACACCGCCGATGGAGCCGAAAGCCGTCGTGCGCGTTATGTCCGCAAGATGATAGGGGATAATATGCTCATGCGTGACAAGGCCTTATTCGTTCTGGCGGCAGTGTTGCTGGCCGGAACCGCCGCTGCCAACGCCCAGCAGGGCGCACCGGAAGAATCGACGATCAAGGACACCGCCAACGAGGTGACCGAGCCGTTTGACGGCAAGGAGGTCCCGCCGAAATTGCTGGCGATACAGGAGAATCCCTATTCGCTCGACGGGATGGGAAAATGCGCCGCGATCATTCGCGAAGTTACCGAACTGAACGATGTTCTGGGCGCCGACGTCAACGAACAGGTCGACAAGAGCCGGGCGAAGAAGCGCGAGGAAACCGCCGGTCGTGTTGCCGGGACGGTTGCCGGCTCGATCATTCCCTTTCGCGGGCTGATCGGCGAGGTAACCGGCGCCAACGCCGAAAGACGGCGATACGCACTTGCCGTCTACGCGGGAACCGTGCGCCGGGGCTTTTTGAAAGGCGTGGGGCTCGAGCGCGGCTGCAAGGCCCCCGCCCGCCCCTGATCGCCTCCGTCAGAGCGGGGTGTAGACGATCCGGCAGCTTTCGGGCGCCGAGCGCAGCGCGGTGTTCCACGTCACCTCGTTGCCGTTCCGCTGGAGCCGCGCGCCCTTCCGGCTTTCATAGACCGCGCCGCCCGTCGATGGCGTCTGTTTCAGCACCATCGAGCCCCTGCCGTTGACGCGCACGATCGCCGTGTTGCCGACATAGTCGACCTTCAGCTTCGTACCGCGGTCGCAGTCGTAGCTGGTGCCGGTGTTGCGTGGCACCGACGAACAGGCGGCGAGAGCGAAGAGCGCGACGGCAGCCGTAAAAACCCTGATCGTCGTCATTCTCGCATCCCCCCTAATAACCCGACCGGACGCAGAGCACGTCGGCGAGATAGACTCGCCCGTTCACCGTTTCCATATGTTCGCGGGCCGACCCGTTCCAGCCGATGGAGCGACACCAATTGTCGGCCGCCTGCGCGGCGCAACTGGCGGTTGCCGACCCCCTCGCGCAGGCAAGGACGCGATAGTTGCGCTCGGACGGCTGCGTATGGAATTCGGCGAAATTGCCGCGTGCGACCTGATCATTGGCGGGCGGGCCGGGGTTCCAGCCGCCGCCCGCCGGCCGCATCGACTGGACGGTCATTCCGCGCAGGACAGTGTTGAGCATCGGCGTATCGCGTTCGACGGTGCGGCACCGGCCGCGATAGCGCGTCCTTTCGCACAATTCCCAGCGTCCATGGGGCACGCGGATCGAATTGACCGGCCAGCTGAGGCCGAGGTTCGGCTTTTCCTCGCCGATGAAAACCGCGGGGCCGCGATAGCCCGCGTCGCGATAGATGGTGGCTTCGGGGGGGCGGTACCGCTCGGTCTCGGCGGTCTGGGCATAGGAGTCGGCGAGGAACCCCGCTCCGACCGATGCCGCTACCGCGGCCAGAATCGACAAACGATAAGCGGTTTTCATCACAGCCTCCCATTTTGCAAACGCGACCCGGGATTCGTTATGTTCCGAGTTTACGGCATTCGTGGATGGCTTGCAAATTCTCCCAATTCCGTCAGCGCGACGGCCGGCGGTGCGTCATGGCGCCGTTTCGGGCGGCGGCGCGGGCGCGACGTCCGGCGCGGTGGCCGGGACGGCGGGAACGGCCGGTGCGGGCTTGGCGAGCGGTGGCGCAATGCCGAGCATCAGCCCGGCAAGCGCCGCCGACATCAGGTTCGACAGGCTGCCCGCAAGCAGCGCCTTGAGGCCGAGCTTGGCGATCATCGGGCGCTGGTTCGGCGCAAGCCCGCCGGTCACCGCCATCTGGATCGCGATCGAGCTGAAATTCGCAAAGCCGCAGAGCGCAAAGGTCGCGATTGCGACCGCCGCCATCGACATTTCGCCCTGCGCCCGGCCAAGATCGATGAAGGCCACGAATTCGTTGAGCACGACCTTGCTGCCGAACAGCCCGCCCACGGTCGCGCTTTCCTCCCACGGCACGCCCATCAGCCACATGACGGGGCGGAAGACCGCGCCGATAATCGCCTGAAACGACAGGCTTTCATAGCCGAACCAGCCGCCGATCCCGGCCAGGATGCCGTTGGCGAGCGCGACGAGCGCGACGAAGGCCATCACCATCGCGCCGACCGCGACCGCGAGCTTGACGCCGGTCTGGGCGCCCTGTGCCGCCGCCATGATGATGTTCGCGGGCTTTTCCTCGTCATGGCTCGCCTCGGGCATCACGACGGGTTCGATGCCGATATCCTTCGGATCGTCGGGCATCATGATCTTCGCCATCAAAATGCCGCCAGGTGCCGACATGAAGCTCGCGGCAAGCAGATAGGGCAGGAGGTGCGGGCCGATCATCCCCGCATAAGCGCCGAGGATCGTCCCCGCGACGCCCGCCATGCCGACCGTCATCACGGTGAACAGCTGCGGCGGCGTGAGGCCCGCGAGATAGGGCCGGATGACGAGCGGCGATTCGGACTGACCGACAAAGATGTTCGCCGCCGCGCCCAGGCTTTCAACCTTGGTGATGCCGGTGACCTTCTGAATCGCCCCGCCGACCCATTTGATGATCAGCTGCATGATGCCGAGATAATAGAGCACGGAGATGAGCGAGGCGAAGAAGATGATGACGGGCAGCGCACCGATCGCGAACACTGCCTTGCCATAAGGCGCTTGCGTCAGAACGTCACCGAACAGGAAGCGTGTGCCCTCGTCGGCATAGCTCAGGAGGTTCGACACCCCGTTCGACATCGCCTGAATCACCGCGCGCCCCCATGGCGTGCCGATCACCAGCACGGCGAAACCGGCCTGGAGCAGGAAGGCGGGGATAACGATGCGCGGGCGAATCCAGCGCCGGTTCGACGAAAAAAGCACGGCAATCGCAAGCAGTGCGACGATGCCGAGCAGTCCGATCAGGCGTTCCATAATATAGCTGCGTCCCCCGCAAGTTTAATGGGCCTGTCTAGCGGGCTTTGGCGCCGGGGCAAGGGCCGCGCGGCATGGGGCGGGCTGGCAGCCGTCCGGGGACCGTCGCCGGATTGCGCCTGCAGCCGGCGCAATTTCTTTCGAAAGGTCATGAAGGTCACGCCACGTACCCCTCCATTTTCGCTGCCGGTGCGGATCGCGGAAACGCCCAAAGCGCAATGAAGGATGGAATGGCTGGCATGATCATCGGGCGATCGTATGCGGCGCGAATATGTAGGACAGCAAAAAACGGCGGCCGGTTCGGCGACCGAAGAGACGTCGCTTTCATGAAAGGACGAGCGCCCCGTCCGCGCAATAGCCATCATTTCGCGGTCTTTCCAGCGCCGGCAAAAGCGATTAAGCGGCCTCGATGGAAAATAGCTCTTCGCGCGTGATCGCGCCCTCGTTGCTGCTGTTCGCAATCCTCTACGGCGGCATGGTTCCGCTCGGCGGGTTCCTGGGGGCAAAGCAGGTGGCGCTCGGTCCGCTGGCGGTCGAGGCAGGGATTTTCCCTTTCCTCACGCTGATCGCGATTTCGAGCGGCATCGCCGAACTCCATGGACGTGTCGTGGCTGACAGGCTGGTGCGGCTGGGCTTCATCCCGCTTATCCTCGCGATCATCCTGACGGTGTTCGTGCTGCAGTTGCCGACCGACGAGGGCATGTACGAGCCCGCCAAGGAAGCCTTCCCGATCATCGTCGGACAGGGCTGGCGGATGATGGCGGCAGGTATTCTTGCCTATGGGGTGTCGGTCAGCCTCAACGTCTGGCTCTTTTCGCGAATGACCGCGAACAACGGCCGATTGCTGCCCTTGCGTGGTTTCGTTGCCGCGGCGCTCAGCCAGATCATCGACACGTTGATCTTCATTACCGTCAGCTTTTATGGCGTCCGCCCGATCGGCGACCTGATGCTCGGGCAGATGATCGCCAAGGTCGTGCTGTCGGCAGTGATGGTGCCGCTGCTGGTGATGGCGGTGGTCGCGATTGGCCGCCGCCTCGATGCAAAGACCGCCGGATGATGCCTGTGACCGATCCCTCGAACATGCCCGACCTGCTTGCCAAGGCCGAAACGCTCGTCGAAGCGCTGCCCTATCTGCAGCGCTATGCCGGCGAGACCTTCGTGATCAAATATGGTGGCCACGCGATGGGCGACCCGGAGGCGCAGCGCGATTTCGCCGAGGATGTCGTGCTGCTGAAAGCCGTCGGCATCAACCCTGTCGTGGTGCACGGCGGCGGACCCCAGATCGGCCGGATGCTGAAACAGCTCGGGATCGAATCGACCTTCGTCGGGGGGCTGCGCGTCACCGATGCCGCGACCGCGGAAGTCGCCGAAATGGTCCTGGCGGGCAAGATCAACAAGGAAATCGTCAGCTGGATCGCGGGACTCGGCGGCCGCGCGGTCGGCATTTCGGGCAAGGACGCCAATCTCGTCCTCGCCGAAAAGGTCCGGCGCACCGAACCCGACCCCAATTCGGGGATCGAGCGCCATGTCGACCTCGGCTTTGTCGGCGAACCCGTCGCGGTCGATCCGACGATCCTGACCAATTTGACGAACGACAATTTCATTCCGGTCGTCGCGCCCGTCGCGCTCGGCGCCGACGGTGCGACCTATAATATCAACGCCGACACGATGGCGGGCGCCATCGCGGGGGCGCTCGGCGCGAAACGCTTTTTCCTGCTGACCGACGTCGCGGGCGTGCTCGACAAGTCGGGCGCACTGCTGACCGACCTCGACCGCGCGGCGATCGATGCGCTCAAGGCCGACGAGACGATTACCGGCGGGATGATCCCCAAGGTCGAAACCTGCGTGGCCGCAGTCGATGCGGGAGTCGAGGCGGCGGTCATCCTCGACGGACGTATCCCGCACGCGATGCTGCTGGAAATTTTCACCACAAGGGGTGCGGGGACGCTCATTCACCGCTAAAAGCGCTTTTCTCGACCTTCTGGCCGGAGCCCCCAATGTATCTGATGTTTCTTCAAATTCTGTCGATCCTGCTCAACATCCTGTGGTGGATCATCATCGTGCAAGCCGTGATGTCATGGCTGATCGCGTTCAACGTCATCAACACGCACAATGATTTCGTGAACCAGCTCTGGCAGGTCCTCGAGAGGATTACCGAGCCCCTCTACCGCCCCTTCCGCCGCATCATGCCCGATTTCGGCGGGCTCGACCTGACGCCGATGGTCGTGCTGATCCTGATCATCATCCTGCAGGGACCGGTGATTTCCTATCTCTATACGCTCGGTATGAACAGCGGGGCGATCTGACATGGCCGATGACGCGCGCGTAATCGACGGCAAGGCGTTCGCCGCGGGGCTGCGCGCGCGGATCGCCGCGGCGGTTCCGGCATTCGAGGCGGCGACCGGCCGCGCACCCGGCCTCGCGGTGGTGCTGGTCGGCGACGATCCGGCGAGCGCGGTCTATGTCGGCTCGAAGGGCAAGGCGACCGTCGCGGCGGGCATGGCGAGTTTCGAACATCGCCTGCCCGCAAGCGCGACGCAGGCCGAGGTCGAAGCCTTGCTGCGCCAGCTCAATGCCGATGAAGCGGTCGACGGAATCCTGCTGCAATTGCCGCTGCCCGGCCATCTCGACGAACAGGCGGCGGTGGCGGCGATCGACCCCGAAAAGGACGTCGACGGGTTGACCCCGGTCAGCGCAGGGCGACTTGCGCTCGGTATCCCGGGCATGGTGCCGTGCACCCCCTATGGCTGTCTGCTGCTGCTTCAGGACCGGCTCGGCGACCTGTCGGGCAAGGACGCGATCGTCGTCGGCCGCTCGATCCTCGTCGGCAAACCGATGGGCCAATTGCTGCTCGGCGCCAATTGCACGGTGACGATGGCGCACAGCCGGACGAAGGACCTGCCGGCGCTTGTCCGCCGCGCCGACATCGTCGTGGCAGCGGTCGGCCGCGCCGAGATGGTCAAGGGCGACTGGATCAAGCCTGGCGCGATCGTGATCGACGTCGGCATCAATCGCCTGCCGGCGGGCGAGGGCGAAACGAAGGGCCGGCTGGTCGGCGACGTCGACTATGCCGCAGCGGTGGGGGTCGCCGATGCGATTACCCCGGTGCCCGGCGGCGTCGGCCCGATGACGATCGCTTGCCTGCTGCGCAACACGCTTGTCGCCGCGCACCGGCGTGCGGGGCTTGCCGATCCGGAGGGTTTTTGATGCGTATTTGGCCGGTCGCCCTTGTCGCTGCGTCGATGCTTGCGAGCTGCGCGGCCCCGCATGACGAATTCCGCAATCGGCCGCTCGCCGCGAACCCCAGCGCTTTCGTGGCGGCCGAAATCGGCTTTGCCCGGCTCGCGCAAGAGAAGGGGCAATGGACGGCGTTCCGCGAAACCGCGCATCCCGATGCCGTCATGTTCGTGCCCGAGCGCGTCAAGGCGGAAGGCTGGCTGAAATCGCAGAAGGACCCGGCCGAGGCGGTGAAGTGGCAACCGCACGCCGTCTATGTCAGCTGCGACGGCAATGCCGGCGTTACGACGGGCGCCTGGCAAAAGGGTCCGGCGCACGGCTATTTCACGACGGTTTGGCTCCGCGACGAAAAAGGCCGGATTCGCTGGGCTCTCGACCATGGCGACGCCCTGACAACGCCGCGCGAGGCGCCCGATTTCATCGCGTCGAAACTTGCGACGTGCGGGTCGCGGCCGGCGGTGCCGATCGAGGCGGGCGGCGAGGGCGAGGATATGGCGGTCGGCCTGTCGGCGGACCAGACGCTGAGCTGGACCTCGACCGTTCGTGCCGACAAGTCGCGCCGCATCACCATCCGTTTGTGGGACGGCAAGACGATGGCGACCGTCATCGACGACCAGGTCGCGGCGCCCAAACAGCCATGATCGACCTTTTCATCTCGGCCTTTGTCACGCTGTTCGTCGTGATCGACCCGCCGGGCTGCGCGCCCATCTATGCCAGCCTGACGGGCGGCGCGAGCGCGCAGCAGCGCCGGTCGATGGCGATCCGTGCGACGATTATCGCGGGCCTCATCCTCGTTTTCTTTGCGATGTTCGGCGAAGCGCTCTTGAGCTTCCTTCACATCGATCTCGACAGTTTCCGCATCGCGGGCGGAATCATGCTGTTCATCATCGCGATCGACATGGTGTTCGAAAAGCGCACCGAACGCCGCGAGCAGCGCGCCGAAAAGGTGATGGCAACCCCCGAGATCGAAGATGTGTCGGTGTTCCCGATGGCGATGCCGATGCTCGCCGGCCCGGGGTCGATCGCCTCGGTGATGCTGCTCGTGTCGCAGAACAACGGGCTCGAGCGGGCATTCGTGATCTTTGGCGCGCTGCTGCTCGTGCTGCTGCTGACGCTCGCCGCGCTGCTTGCCGCCGGGCCGCTGATGCGGCTGATCGGCAACAAGGGCGAGGCGGTGATCACCCGCCTGCTCGGCGTCTTGCTCGCCGCGCTCGCCGCGCAGTTCGTGATCGACGGGCTCAAAGCAAGCTTCGCCAGCCTGGGATAAAAAGGGGCGCCGCCTTTCGGCGACGCCCTTTCTTTTCCACGGGAATGGAACCTTGTTACCGCGCCGCGTTGACGTCGGCCTGTGTGACCGGCGCGATGCGGATTTCGACGCGGCGGTTGCACTGATAATCGGCCTCGCTGCGTTCGGGCGCGCATTTCAGCTGCGATTCGCCGTAACCGAGCGTCGCCATGCGCGCGCGCTGGATGCCGCGACCGGCAAGATAGTCGGCGACCGACGCGGCACGGCGTTCGGACAGACCCTGGTTGTAGCTGTCGCTGCCGGTCGAATCGGTGTGGCCATAGACGTCGATATAGGTGCTCGGATATTCGGCGAGCGTCGAGGCGACATTATCGAGCGCGCTGCGGAACTGCGATTTGACCATCGCGCTGTTGAGATCGAAGGTCACGTCGCCGGGCATGTTGAGCACGAGCTGGTCGCCCTGGCGTTCGACGTCGATGCCGGTGCCCGCGGTGCGTTCGCGCAGCTTCTTTTCCTGCTGGTCCATATAGTAGCCGACGCCCGCACCGGCGACCGCGCCGATGCCTGCCCCGACGATTTCTTCGGTCCGGCTGTTGCGGCCGCCGATCAGGTCGCCGAGCAGATAGCCGCCAAGCGCGCCGCCGACGCCGCCGATCGCGGCCTTCGATATTTTCCGTTCGCCGGTCACGGGGTCGGTGACGCAGCCGGTCAGCGCGATCGCGCCGATGCTGGTCAAAATGGTGAGCTTGATCGTCCTGCTAGTCATTTTTCGCTCCCTTTATCGCGCGGATGCCTTTGGCTTCCGGCATCCCGCGCCTGTGTGCCGATAACATATGGCCGGCGATCTGGTTCCCGAATTCGGCTGAATGATCGCTGAGCCTCCCGTTCAGCCGTGCGCCATTGTGCAATGCCGCGGCTTTCGCTTATAGGGAGAATATGACCGAAGCTGACAGGGGCCGGGCGCCGACGCGCCGTACGACCGCCCGATGACCCCTTTTCCCTGGTCGGATGTCGTGATCATCCTGATCCTCATCCTCTTCAATGGCGTTTTCGCCATGTCCGAACTCGCGATCGTTTCGGGGCGCGACCCCCGGTTGCAAGCGGCCGAAAAGCGCGGCAGCCGCGGCGCGAAGATTGCGCGCCAGCTGGCCTCCGATCCCGGCCGCTTCCTGTCGACGGTGCAGGTCGGGATCACGCTGATCGGCGTGCTGACAGGCGCCTATTCGGGCGCGAGCCTGGGCCAGCCCGTCGCCGACCGGCTGGCCGCCTGGTTCAGTCTCGAGGCGGAGACGGCGGAGGCGGCGGGGTTCGCCGCGGTGATCGCGCTGACCACCTATTTCTCGCTGATCGCCGGCGAACTGGTGCCCAAGCAGTTTGCGCTGCGCTCGCCCGAACGGATCGCGATCTTCATGGCGCCGCCGATGTACTGGCTGGCGCGCGTCGCCGCGCCGCTCGTCTGGCTGCTCGACAATAGTTCGGGCCTCGTCTTTCGCCTGCTCGGGCTCAATCGCGAATCGGAAGATCGCGTCACCGCCGAGGAGCTGCACCTAATCGTCGCCGAAGCGTCGAAGTCGGGCGTGATCGAGGAAAGCGAGCGCGCGATCATTTCGGGCGTCGTACGCCTGGCCGACCGTCCGGTGCGCGAGGTGATGACGCCGCGCAAGGACGTCGACTGGATCGACGTTTCGCTCGACGCGCGCGCCGTCCGCGACAAGCTGGTCGAAACGCCGCACAGCCGCCTGCCGGTGGCGCGCGGGTCGGTCGACGATATCGTCGGCGTGGTGCAGGCGCGCGATATCGCGGCGGCGCTGTTCCGCGGCGAGGCGATCGACCTGGAGCAATTGATGCGCCCGGCGAAGGTCATCCACGACCAGATCGACGCGATGGACGCGCTCGAGGGGTTGCGCGCGGCCGAAGTGCCGATGCTGCTCGTCCATGACGAATATGGCCATTTCGACGGGCTGGTGACGCCCGCCGACCTGCTTTCGGCGATCGCGGGCGAATTCGCGTCGGACCAGGATATCGGCAGCGAGCCCTTCGTCGTCGAGCGCGACGACGGCAGCCTGCTCATCGCGGGATCGATGCCCGCCGACCAGATGGCCGAGCGGCTGGGGATCGAACTGGGCGAGGACCGCGATTATGCGACCGCGGCGGGGCACGTCCTCGCGATCCTCAAGCACCTGCCGACCGAGGGCGAAAAATTCACCGACAGGGGCTGGCGCTTCGAGATTGTCGACATGGACGGGCGCAAGATCGACAAGCTGCTCGTCACCGAATTGTCGAAGCCGAAGGACGGCGAGGACGAATAGGCAGGGCTTAAAGCCGCAAAAGCCCCGCATTGGCGCCTTCAAAATATGTCCTTTGAGGCTGCAAGTGGCGCGAGAGGGGCTGGAGGAATAGGATGTGCCGGCGCGCCGGCGGGGTGTTCTGTTCCATCGACCAGCTTGAAGCACGATCGGATAATGTAGGAATGCGTTATTCAAACGTCTGCCATGGGGTGGGGAGCGACCGTCGGTTCCGCCCTCTCGTCACCCCGGACTTGATCCGGAGACCATGACTTCGACGCCGCGACGGATCCCGGATCAAGTCCCGGAGGACGATGGGTCGAATATGCTCCCCGTGACGCAGCCAAGGGGCGGATTTTTATGTCCGCTCCCGCGGTCGTCGGCCGCCGTTAAAGCTCCCCGCCGAGCGCGCCATATTTTGCCTCGAAGCCGGCCTTGTCGCCGCGCGCGAGATAGCCCGCCTGGTCGACGATATTGTCGCGCGCAATGCGGCCCTGGAAGGCACCGAGCTGTGCGTCGATGCGGGCGATGTCGGCTTCGGTCCAGTCGGCGATCTGTTGGAAGCTGGTGACGCCGAGACCGCTTAGCAGCACCGCGAGCTTGGGGCCGACGCCTTTGAGCAATTGCAGATTGTCGGGGCCGGTTTTGGCGGGGGTCGGTGCAGGCTTTGCCGCAGGCGGCGGCGGGACGGTCGGTTCTTCGGGGATCGCGGCCGTTTCAGCCGGCTTGGGCTTTGCGGCCGCCTTTTTGGGTGCGGCCTTGGTCGCCGCCTTTGCTGGCGGCTTGGCAGCGGCTTTCTGCGCCGCGTCCCTGGCCGCGGGCTTCTTGGCGGCGGGCTTGGGTTTCGACGTCGGGGCCGGGGCTTCGGCGGCGGGTTCAGGCGCGGTAATCG
>NZ_LNSA01000013.1 GCF_001468465.1 Sphingopyxis sp. H115 | reverse complement strand
GGCAAAAAACCTCTGCAACCAACATTGCCGCGCTGTTCGGACCAATGCCCTTCAACTGCTCAAGGCGAACCGCTTTCTCTCGGCATGGGAAGGTAGACTCCTCATGGAGCACAACTTCAGCGCGGTCCCGCTCGATGTCCTTGATCTGATCGTTGAGCAACGCGAGCCGTTCGAAACAGCGCTCAATTTGCCGACGAAGGTTTGGTGGCAAAGGCCGCCCATCGCCGGTGCGCATGTCGTCGAGCTGTTTTGACCAGTCACCGCCCTTGATGGCTTTGACAGATCGTATGCCCTGTAATGCAAGTAGCCCCCTGATCCGAGAGATAATTCGGGTGCGCTCGTGCACGAGATCGCCGCGCTCCCGCATTACTCGGCGCGCGTCCTCTTCCTCGGGAGAGGGCACGTCCACGACACGGCACACGCTTTTGTCGCCAGCGAGATAGGCTTTGAGGATCCCGATCATTGCTTCGGCGTCGATCCGGTCGGTTTTTGCGCGCCTGCCTCGCCGCGACACGAGGAAGCTGGCGGGATCCAGGACATAGGTATCGATGTCGTTCGACCGCAGTAGCCTTGCGAGCCAGAAGCCATCATATCCAATCTCGAAGCACAGGCGAATGGCGGCAGGTTCACCGATACGATCAGCGGCCTTGCACTCAAGATTGCGAAGGTGACTGATCAGTGCCGCGCTGTTCCCGGCAGGAATTGTCCGCAGCGAAGGCTTCGCCGCTCCTGGCGAGAGCGAGGCAACAAGCCAGTTGCGCTTGCTGAGCTCAACGCTGACAATGACAGAAGTCTTGGGGCAGTAATCTGACGACGAGTTCTCCATGTAGCGTTCTCCGTGAGGTTTGACGGAACAACGGCATAGCCGATCCGGCCTGCATAGGATCTATTACGATCTCGATTGTGAATATGGTTCCGAGGATCCCGCGGACGCGTCGATCACGACGCGCGTCGTCACAATCCTGCTACCGGAAGACTATTGAGTCCCGCGCTGCCGATGGCGCCCATTCCCCCATATCCGAACAGCTCCCACCTCTTGAAAGGCAACCCCATGCGGACCCTTGCAACCTTCGATAACGCCTACCGCGTCGCCGCCCGACTGTCTGACGCTGCCGGTAGATCGTTTGTCATTCTTGCCACCGGAGATCCCGAACAGCCGCACCTCGTCGAACGCGCAGCCGGTCAGCCGAACGCGATCGCTTGCATCGCGATAGCCGCTACCGTCGTCGATAATCGAATCGACCTTCTGGCGTCCTGACGATCGGGAACATGGTTTCCACAATGCTTGTCGTATCCCCGCATCCGCCTGCGGAACCGCCCGTTGTCGTCGCCTTCGGTGCTGGCGTCGATTCAACGGCAATGTTGCTCGAAATGATGGCCCAAGGTCGGCGGATCGATCTTGTGCTTTTCGCGGATACGGGTTCCGAAAAGCCTGAAACCTATGCGTACCGCGATCTCATATTCCGCTGGCTTCGCCGTCGCGGCATCCGGTGCGAGACGGTCCGTTATGAGCCGCGTCGCTTCAAGCACTGGCCTCCATACCGCACTCTCGACGAAAATTGCTTCACCAACGGCACGCTGCCTTCGATCAGCTTCGGCCGCCATAGCTGCTCGCAGAAATGGAAGATCGAACCACAGGATCGTTTCGTCGAAGCATGGGAGCCTGCCATCAGCTGGTGGGCCCGCGGCGGCAAGGTGACGAAGTGCATCGGCTATGACGCCGGCGCCCGCGACAGCAAACGATATGCCCATGCCGAAGGTCATTTGGATCCGCGCTACGACTACGAATATCCGCTGCGCGAATGGGGATGGGACCGCGCCGCTTGTGAGGCCCGCATTCTCGCTGAAGGGCTTCCTCTCCCTAGCAAAAGCGCCTGTTTCATGTGCGGAGCCGCTAAACCATGGGAGATTCGGGACCTCCCGATATCCCAGCTGAGAAGGATTGTCTTGATGGAAGCGCGGGCAAAACCCCGATTGCGCAATGTCGAGGGCTTATGGCGCAAATCGGTGAAAGGACGAAATGGCGCCGAACGCCGCCCAGGCGCGATGACCGACTTCATTCGGGACGAGCAGCTTTTGCCTTCCGACGAAATCGACGCGATCATCGCAATGGCTCCCGCCGCCTTGGTCCGCTTTCAAGATACCGAAGGCAATTTTCCCATCGAGAAACGTGCCGAGCTTTCAGCCTGGCTGAGATGGTTCGACGCGAACGACATGCGACTGTTCGACGACCCAAGCGGATCTCGGTTCTATGACGGCTGCACAGGACCGTTGATCCCCGTCGGATTGCAAGTCGCCGCATAGCGTCAGCATTCCAGCGCCTCTCGAACTACCAGGACTCTTGCCGAAGCCTTTGTTTCGCTTATGATTCCGAACCGGGGCGTATTTGGGGAAACACGACATGGATTTCCGTGAAGCTCTCGACGCAATCGAAAACGGTGCCCGCGTCCGCCGCGACGGGTGGCACAAAGGCCGCCGCTGGATCGCTCGTCAGGACAAGGACGGGTTTGCCGAATATGTGATGGCGCTTACGCAGGACGATCAAACGATCGAATGGCCGCTCGCGATGGGCAGAGCCGACTGGTGCGCAACCGATTGGGTTCTGGTCGACGACAATGGCGCCGACCTTTCCGCTCCGCCGGCGCCGGCTACACCAGAATCCCCTGCTTCTTCAGGAACACCGTAAACGGTTCCGGGAGCTCGCCGTCCCCGCGCGCCATTAGATATGCCGTCATCGCATGAGCCAGCGCGCCTTCGGGATCGAAATCGGCCTCATCCAATGTGGCCAAGGGGTCCCGATCGGCATGTTTCAGGAAATTGTACGGCTTGAAGATATAGTCGAGATAAGACCAGACAGTCTTCTTCGATGCCACGATGACGATATCCCCCGCGGACTTCACCGCGCCCGATTCGATACCTTCCGCGACCGAATTGACAATAGCCTCGAGAATGTCGGAGTCTGGCATTCCCGCTGGGGCGCCTTGGATCTTTGCCAGCGCTGACCGATAGACGCCTTCCTTGATGACCTGAGACACATAGTCATTGCCCTGAGATGCGACGAGCTCCCGAAGCAGGCTCAGTGCAGAAGATGCCACGACATGAACCGCAAGCGGATCATCCTTCCGCCCGAGCATATCGACCGCGGTCAGAATAAGCCGCTCCGCGGCCGTCATCTTGTCGACTATCGTCATAGACGCTCCAAATGTGCCTCAGTGTGCGGTCGAGGTGCCCGCCACCATAATTGGAGTTGTACCGCTCTGCGCTGACTGCAGCCGGTCACCGGGCCGCCACGTCACATGCTGGACGCCTTGCGTCCGCATGAGCTGCTCGAGCGCTTCGTCATATCGAGGCTCGGGCAGATTATGCGCGAGATATACCGCCGTGGCTTCTCCGCCGGTGTCGGTAAGCGTCAAGCTCGCGATCGGCATCTCGAGACCGAGATTGACCCGCATCCCCTTCACGAAATGGCGCTTCTCTTCGATCGCTTGGGTGACCAACATCCGCTCCTCGAGCCCCTCATAGGGGATCCATTCGCGAGTAACGGGCATCACCGACATCTCGAATATTTGCGCGAGGCCCGACGCCCCCATCGAAAAGCTCGCGGCCAGGATCAAACTGCCGTCGCGATCGTCGGACCGCCAAAGCTCCTCTTCCGCCGCGAACCGCTTATGGAAGCGGCGCGCCATATCGGCATCCATGAGGAACGGCCGCTGGGGCATATGCTTGATCAGGATCTTTTCGCCATAGCGCGCGCTCTCGATCGAACGGATCTCGCCGATCAGGATCATAATCCTGCCGGGCTCCGATCGCGCAATGGCTAGCTCCGCGTCCTGACGGCCCGCGATCGCGTCCTTGTCATCAAGACGGAATGTCTCGGGCACGAAAAGCCGCTGCGCGAGAGGATCGCCGCGCACCTTGCAGCCGAGCGCCGCATTCAGGAGCTGCCGGCGAACGATGTACCAGTTGCGCTTGCCCGCCATCCGAGGATGCCAGTGCGTGAGCTGCGCCCGATCCCAAAGGAAATGCAGCATACCGCGCATCGACAGTCGCTGGCCCGTGGCCTTCACGTCAGGCTTGTCGTTCGTGAACGACGCCGGCGCCGCGCGCGCTGGCCCTTTGGACAGCGGGAAACCGAACTTGAGCGTCGTCACGCCATTGTCGATGTCGTCGACGATCGCGCTGCCGAGAACCTGGCCGAGCCCCGTCAGATGATCGGGCGCCTCATAATGATCGCAGTGTGGTGCGTGCCGCGGGCCCGTCCCGGGCCAGCGCGACAGCACATGCCCGCCATGTCGATGGGCGATATAGAGATCGAGCGCGATGTCGCGCCGGCAGAGGCAGCGCACTGCCTGCTTGAGCGTATAGGCTCGCGCCACCATCGCCTCGAACCCGTCTTCGCCTGCGGCCATTTCCCGGTCGAGAACATAGTAGCGCTGCATGGTCAGTCCTCCGGGAGCAATTCAGAAGGCAGAAATGGGGTCCAATGGGCGCCGAGCTCGAAACGCTCGCTGAAGGACGCTCGCGGCCCCTCCGGCGCTGTCGACCAATAGGGATTGTCCGACTTCGCCGGCGTAAGACCGCGATCGTCGGCCTCGACCCAGAGCATCGCGCGAGCAGCCATCAACTTCTCGAGCTCGCCGAACGACGTCGCGACCGCGAGCGGATCGCGGCCCGCGACCGTGTACCATAGGCACCGCTGATAGTCGTCGCCGGCGCGGCCGAGGATGCTGGCAAGTTGCGTCTTGCCCTCATCTTCGCCGCGAACGATGCGCTCCAGAGCGGTACTGAGCTCGATGACGGCGCGCAGCCCCGCGATCGGATCGATACCAATGCTCGCGCCCGCAAGCGCACGCACTTCCCACGCCTGCGTATCGTCATCACGAACATCGTACAGCGCCGCATCGACATCGATGCCTTCCAGCCATAGATCCTGCAGCGCCATAAAAATTTTCCTCGTTTCTTTGCCGAACACGAACTGAAGATCGGCATATTATCAACTGGATCGCATCTGCGAATCCCTAATTCGCACTCGATCGCTGTCGATCCTTATCTTCCGCCTCGAGGCGCGCCCGCGCTCGCGCATAGACTGCTGGAATTTCGTTGAAGGCATCCCAGCCTGAGGCGTGGCAATAGTCATAGAATGCCTGCTCAAGCGGGATCACAAGGTCATGGGTGTCGTCGGCCGCAAACCCGATCACGGCGCCCATCTCTGGCTCTTTGGGATCTCGTCCCCCAATGTAGGGATTCGGGGCATATGCGATGACTGACTTCTCGATCACCTTGCGCCGAAAAACCTCGTAAACCGGCTCAATCGCCTTTTCCCAATCCAGATTCCCTATCTCGACGAGGCGTGACTCGAACGCTTTGCGAACCGCCTCGAGCTTGGCAATCTGTTGGCCGACAAGGGATTCATAGGCGTCCTGGACTGCGGACCCATATTCGCTCCAATCGTCATGAAGCGTTTCCCAGCGCCGCTCATCATCGGCCATCGACTTCAGATGCGCGGAAATCGCATCGCGCGCGATCTCCGACTTGCTACGACCCGACTTCTTCGCCGCGGCCGCCAGCTCAGCTTCTTCCTCGCGCGACAATCGCACGTTAAAGATCCTCATGCGCATCTCCCGATGACTAAGCCATCTTGCGTAAGACAAATTTGAGGATGAGGCAAGATTGTAATACAGGCCGTGAAGGGGCATGCGATGCGGCGCGATCACGTAGCCCATCGTGCGAGATCAGCAGGGCGTTTCGCCAAACTCGTCACAGATCATCCACATCGAAATCAGTGCATCGGCGAGGCACAACTCGACGGTGCGGACATCGACCCCGACGCATGTCGCTATCTGGCGATAACTCAAATCGTGTACGCAATTCAGGAGAAAGACGGACCGCGCTAACGGCCAAACGAGCTGGATCCCGAGCTTCACTTGCTCGCGGAGTTCCGGGGCTGGGCCGATACTCTGCGCAAACGCCGGGTAATGTCGCAATCGGACATGCAGCCAATAGTTCCGCGCGATGCGATGATGCCACATCATCGATCACCTCCCTCGCCGTCGGCGCCGACCAGGTGCGACTGTACCGATACCAGCAGCTCGGAGACCGCGGCTTTCGCGCCGGGGTCGATCGTCCCGACTTGGATGCGACCGCTCGTTGGCGGCGATCGCCATCGTCCGTAGGGCGACAAAAGCGGGACGAGGCGCGCGAAGCGATCGGAATCGAATTGCAGTCCGGCAGCCTTCGCAAAGAAGAGGGCTTTGCCGACGTCCAGTCCAATCCTCCGGCGACAATCGTCGTCCGTCCATCCTTCAGCAATGACGCATGCCGTCAGGGCGAGCTGCGATACAATGCCCAATTGATAGAGCAGGTCGCCCGCGCGCACGATTTCTCCCTTCGGGAAAAACGCTCGCGCGTTCTGCAGCCGCCACTGCGCATCCTCGTATTGTTCGTTGCCGGGGGAAATCGGTGAAGCGCCAAGATAGCCCACGCCGACGATCCCCGCGGCCGCGTTCAATCCGCCAATGAAGGTCCGGCGTTCCATCTGACGTCCCCCGAATTGTGCGCGGGTCGCGCACGCGGAAAGGATCAGGTTCACGGTGGTTAAGTCACCCCCTGTAAATTGGTATTCCAATAAATGGGGGGTAACATGAGGCTCACGTTACAGCGGTTCCGCGGGCTCACTCGAACTCCCGGCGAACCATTCTGACCGACCACAGCGCATCGGCGATACAGCGTTCGATCGTCGCCACGTCGACGTCGACCGCGGTCGCAATCGCTCCATAGGACAGATCATCGACGCGGTGCATGAGGAACACGCGCCGCGCGAAGGGCCACAACAGGTCCATCGCCAGATCCAGTTGATCGAGGACCGGCGGATCAGCGCCGAGCCGACGAGCATAATGCGGATAGCGCTTCGCGCGGATCCGGAGCCAATAAGCGCGCGACAAGTGATGATGCCATTTCATCGTGCGCGCGCTTCGATGCGCTCGCCGGCGAGCCGGCGCCGCACCTTCGCAAGCAAGTCATTTAGTGTCGCCGACACGCGAAGCTCGTCGATCGCCGCGGTCATCGGCAGATCGGCCGCAAAAGGCCCGCGCCATTGCCCATAGGGTGAGAGCAGCCGGGCCAGTTCGAGCATGTCGGGCTGACGATGATCCAAACCTGCCCCGTTCGCAATCGCCAATGCCTTGTCGACGAAGAGGCCGATCCGCTGCCGGCACCAATCGTCCGAAGCGCCAAGATCGAGCAAATATGCGCCGATGCCGAGCTGCGCCACGATCCCCGCCTGATAGAGAAGGTCGCGCGGATCCCGATAAAGTCCCGCGGCTACGCCCTGGTAGAATTCTTGTGCACGCTCGAAGCGATCCGCGCCGCGGCCCTGCAGGCTGCGCCCCCAATCGCTCACATTGTCGTCGATCGGCAATATGCCGGTCAGCAAAAGTCCTCCGCCGGCGCGCACAAGGCCCCGGCGCGACAAGCTCGTTGTCACGATCATCGTCTTCATCCTGCTGTTGTTCGGTCGCGGTCCGGCGAGGGCCTCGAACGACCGAGGTCAATGAAATCAGACTTTTCGCTGTCGCGCTATACCCAGAAAGGGGGGTGTGTCTGACGTCAATAATACGGCTCCGCCGAAGTCTCGCTGGCGCGAATATCCCCCGACATTTCGTCCGGAAAGTGCGGGATTCTGCGGCTGATGGATTGGGGGAGGGGGTTGATCCGAGAATTGGAGCACGGAAAGGCGGGCCACCGAGCGGCATACGCCGATCGGCAACCTGCTCTACTCGCTAAGGCCGCGATTCTGCGATCGCGACCAAGCTCGCCGAGCCCCTGCGGGTCTCGTCCCTTCGGGTAACGATCAGGGGCATGGGAAGATGGTCGGCCGCCCTTTGGCGCCCGCCGTCATTCTCGAGGCCTCGCCACGCTAATCGCGTGCCGAGGCGCCGGGGTGCGCGCAAACCTGCCCCTCTCCCTTCTACGCCGCCTTTCAGGCTCCCGGCGTCGCATCCGGCGGCACGCGGGGACGCGCCCTGCGGGCGCTCAAGCAGAAAACCGGCCCTTCGGGCCTACGGCTTTCCACCGCTGCGCGTCGGAACCTTCCGTTTTTCAGCTTGCCCCGCGCTATCCCCCGTCTGCTTCTTGGGGCCTGCGACGGCGGCTCCGAAGGGGATGGACAGGTGAGGGCATCGCATCGCTTTCCCCGACCGATATGGAACCGGCCCTGGTCGGGCCGGGAGATCTTCGTTGGCCGCGCTACCGCGCGTCTGTTTGATGCTCCGGCTCACCAAAGAGGATCGGAATTTCGTCAAGAAAACAATGCGATAGACCGGATTTGACGCCGCCGCTATTAAGTAATGGTCAAGACGGCAACGCCGCTTTGACTTCATCAACGGGGGCATTGCCCTAATATCTGGAGTAACAGACATGGCGAATATTGGTTTTCTCAATCCGGCGGACAATGGCGGCTATATCGGCAAGATCGATACGCTCGCCTTTTCCAACACCATCGGTTTGCGCCGCTTCGTCAGCGACAACCCGAAGGCTCCCAAATTCGAGGTAATGGCACTCACCAACGCGCGGACCTGGATCAAGATCGGCGCGGTGTTCGAGCAAGTCATCCGTTCGAGCGGCGAGGTCTTCTATCAGGGCCGCATCGACGATCCGAGCATGTCGCGGCCGATGGACATTGCTCTGTTCGGTGACGGCAAGGGAGGTTTTGCGGTCGCATGGACGCGCCGCCGCGCGCGGCAGGACATGCCCGCTGGGCAAACCGAACTGCCCCCGATGGGCGAAGGCGGCGACAATGAAGCCGCCCCGCAGGAAGGTCTCGGTGACAGCACCGCGCCCGACGCGCCGCAGAGCGGCAAGGGCAAGGGCGCAGCAGGGAAGGGGGGTGAAACCGCCGACAAGGCGACCGCCTGAATAAAGGAGGCCGGGAGAGGGTCTAGCTCTTCCGGCCTCTCATGGCTGAACATTGGTCAATGTCCGCTTCGATGCTTATCCATTTTCCGAAGCGGCGAACAGGAAATTTCATCATGGCCCGCTTCGATAACTTTGCCGACCTCGCAGAACATTATGCCAGCCTCACCAGCGCCGACGCCTTCGCGGGCGCTTTCACCAGCGAAATTGCCGCCAGCCAGCTTTCCATCCACGACGAACCGACGGCCGACGACTTGCCCGACGCCGACGCAGCGCGCGCCGTTGCGGCCCACGTAACCGGCGAGATTTTCAACCTCTTTGCCGATACGCGCCTTGCACTTGTCGCACCTCGTATCGCTTGGGGGATCGTCAACAGCTTCCACAAGGTGGCGCAGCAACTTTCGCGGCAAGAGGATGACGCCGCGCGCGAACTTGGCGAGCTGGCCCGCGTCATGGACCCTTCCGAAATCCATGCGGTGAAGGTCGAGGAAACGCAGCGTCTTTGCCAGTCCCTGCACGAAGCCGTCGCGGCGATCGAAATGATGCGCGACCATGCGGCCGAGATTTACCGCGTCGAATGCGGCCGACCTTGGTCCGCGACTACCGGCAGCCGGACGAGCCGCACGCTCACCGCTTCGCAGATCGACGCGCGCGACTATCTCGCGGCGCGCGCAGCGGAAAAGCGGGAAGCACACGCCCCGACCGGTCCGGTTGTTGTTTTGTCGGGTGGTCAGGACTGGACCGAACATCAGGCGATTTGGGACCGCCTCGACACCATCAAGGCCCGCATTCCCGCAATGACGCTTGTCACGACCGGGCAGCACAAGGGCGCCGACGCCATCGGCGCGGCATGGGCCGCCGCGCGCGGGGTGCCGCTTGTCGCCTTTGGGCTTAACCGTCGGCTTGGGAACCGCGCCGCGTTCGAGCGCAATCGTTCCATTCAGCGGTTGCTTCCCGTTGAAGCGGTCATTTGCGAAGGCAGCGGCATCCAGATCAATCTCTCGCAGAATCTTCGCGCCGCTGGCGTCCCGCTCACCATCTTCAAACATGCAGATTTTGCGATCCGCGATCAGGCTCACGCCTGATCGCTTTCGCCCATCGGGAGAATTACGATGCGACTCTATCTGACCAGCACTGGCGAATGGACGGGAAATCAAAGCGACGCAGCGGGCTTGGTCCGCGCGAACGGCGGGACCTGGGAACAGATCGACGTTCCGACCGACAAGCCGGGCCTGATTGCATGGCTCACCCAACAGTGGGCGCGGTTTTCAATGATTGCGGCACCGTCAGCGCCGATGGCGGCGCCGACCGACGCAGACGCGCAGCGAGCGGAAAGCCTCCGCCGGATCAGCATCGAGGAAGAGATTCAGAGTTGCGACCTTCCCCGGCTCGCAGTGCTCGCGGAAAATGTCGCTTGGCGTTTTCATGAACTCGCGCGCGCCTCGAAACACGATCAGGCCCGGTGACTGACGACATTCGATTTTCTTGATACACCGACCGAAGGAGCCGAACCGATGAATGTGGAAATTCTCGCGCACCCCGAGGTGAAATCCGCGCTTAACCGTCTGCTCGACGTCGCGCGGTCGGACACGGGTCAATCTGCCCGTGTCGCGAATTTCCTGCTCGCATGGTGGGATGGCGACCAATGGGGCCATTTTCCGGTGACCGACCTGTTCGGCGTCGACCGGGATGTTGCGGCCGACATTGCGACTGTCTTCGCCTTTCTCGGTCAGCACGGCGGGGCCGTGTATATCAACGCGTTTGGCGATCAGTATCGCGATCAAATGGCCGATCTGGTCGTGCGCTGGCGGCCCGACTAGCTCTCAAGCCCCCTTCGTCACTTCAACATATTTTTTCACCGCAGCCGGTGAGGTATCCACCCCACCGTGGCCGCGCTGCGTCGGATATAATGCCATGCGCTTCACTCCACACCACGGAATCTATGCCTATGAGCGGACGAACCGGAAATTGAAGGCGGCGGAACGCCGCCTGCGTCTGGATCGCGAGAAATTCCCGCTCTTCGCCGCCGAGATCGCCGAGAGCCAGCCGACGCCGGAGGAATTGCTCGACGCGCGCGGCAGAGCATTCGTCGAGAACCAGCAAGCGAACCGCGATCGCGAGGCTCGAAACTGGTGGCGCGCGCGCGCCGAGCTGCGCGCGATCGCCGAACCGGATCGCGCCGCATTCATCCGCTATTGGGATCGCTGCAAATGCCCCGGCAATGCGGGCTATTTGCTGACCTACATCAATATGTTTCGTGACGGCCGACTGATCGTTCACGAAGGCGAGGTACGTCCGCGCAGCGATGTCGAATGGGAGCGTGATCGCAAAGCCAAGATCGCGGCCATGCCCGACCTTGAGCTGGACGTGATGATCCAGACCCACATCAGTCCGCTTTTCGCCGAATGGGGGCGCGAGGAACGTAGGCGCCGTGCGGAAATGAGCGCGGACGTTCCGCCCGCGCGCTCCAGCTCGATGCGCCGCAAGCGGCGCGGCGTGCGGTCGGGGCCGAAAGAGCGGAGATGAACGTCTTTATAGAATTGCGCGAATCTGAACCGGGCACGTCTTCTCAGGCCGGTGGCAGCAATTTGAAAGCCCGGTTCGAGCAACCTGCTAGGATTCGCAAATAACAGGAGGGGAAACTACCCATGCCGAAGCCTAAATCTCCCGTTGAGCGTCCGGCGAAAGACATCGAATGTATTGCACTCGTCAAGCCCGGCTCGGCGCTCGCTCGCCATTGGAACTTCATCAAACCGACGTTCGGAATCTACGAGTATCGCAAAGCCTTCGATACGCACGATCTCCGGTTCGGCGATGGAAGCTCGCAGCGCCTGACCCCCGCACAGTTTCGCGATGTCATCTTGCTGAAGGACGACGGCGCCGAGCTGGTCGGGCGGCTGTTCGACTAGTCGTCGCCGGCAGTGGATCCCGGCGTAGAGGGCCGAGCCCTCATGCCGTGATCCAGCCCGCACGCGGGCAGTTTCTCGATCGCTTGCCGAGTTCCCGCTTTCTTCCCTGCATCGATTGTGATACTGTGAATACATCTATTCAAACAGGAGCGCCATCATGGCAACATCCGTAAGACTCGATGCTGAAACCGAGGGTCGGCTTGATCGGCTGGCCGACCTGACCGGTCGGACCAAAGCCTATTACATCCGCGAGATGATCGAGCGCAGCATCGAGGACATGGAAGACTATTACCTTGCCGCCAAGGTTGTTGAAGACATTCGGGCGGGCCGCGAAACCATCTCCAGCCTCGACGACGTGGAGCGCCGTCTTGGCTTGGACAATTGAACTTTCTGGCGCGGCGGAAAAGTCGCTGAAGAAGCTGGACCGGCAAGCGGCCCAGCGTATCATCAGTTTTCTTCGCGAGCGTGTCGCCGATGGCGAGGGCCCGAGGTCAACGGGCAAAGCGCTTCAAGGGCCGCTGGCAGGCTTGTGGCGCTATCGTGTCGGGGATTTTCGGATCATCTGCGAAATTGAAGATGGCAAACTGGTGGTCCTTGTTCTTACCATAGGACATCGCAGCGATGTATACCGCCGATGATCCGAAAATCGGAACGGGGAGACGCCAAATGATTACAGTCAGGAACCTTGCCGGTCGGATCGCACGCACATTGTTTGTCACCGTGCCCGACGAAGCGACCCAATTCTTCTGGCTGTCGCTGGAGCCGTCGTTCGAATTCGACGACGATCCTCGCTGGCTTCGCTTCGTCCGCCGAGTTACGTGGCTCCTCGCATGGATTACAGGTCTCGCCTCTTTCGTGTTGATGCCCCTGGCTATCTACACCATCGCGGCACATAGCGCATACGGCATGGGCCTCTTTTGCGCCTACTCGGGCGGCGTGGGGTCATTTGGTTTCTTCATGGCGCTGCGCGGTATCGCGCATGATCGCAACCGCCAGCATATTGCACTCTCTCCCGAGGAACTGAGCAACGAAGCCGTCCGGAGCCTCCGGACCGCCAAAGCGCCGCCGGAAGCAATCGCCCTCAACGACCTAATGGACTGAGGTCAGGCTCCAAGACGTCTTCGGCTATGTGATCCAGCGCCGTATCTATCCCACCCACCGTTCGGAATAGCCGACCGAAAGCTCCAGACCCTGCTTGGTGAAGCTGATGGCGTAGGCCGGGGAGGGGAAGGGCACCACGACGCCCGATCGCGGATCTAGGTTCGACGATCGCCGGGGGCAATCGGTTTCTGAAGCGTCCCGCTGAACATCTCTCCATAGGGCGACCGGCGACGGAACGTGCGACCTTCATGCCATCGACCTCGAGCACGAGGCGTCCAATACGAAAGTCGAGTTGCTGCCCATCTCCTTGGGCCGTCTCGTTGCTGTCTGACGCACGTAGGCAGCTCGCCCGCCTATTGCGGGACGGGCTTGTCAGCCCTCAAGCAGAAAACCGGCGCTGCGCGCCTACGGTTTCCACTTCGTGGACCCTCCGTTTTTCAGCTTGCCCGCGGCGAGCGGCCGCCTCCTCGAAGTGCGTCAGCAACGACACCACCCAAGGAGATACATCATGCAGAACATCGCTGAATTTCGCATCATCGGCCGCGTCGGCAAAGTCGACGCCAAAGAGAAAGTCACCCACATCGACATCGCCAGCAACTACCCCCGCAAGGACGGTGATAGCTGGAAGGACGACACCCACTGGAACCGCGTCACCTTCTTCGGCAAGCTGAACGAACGGGCCGCGAAGATCGGCAAGGGCGACCTGGTTCACATCACCGGACGCGTCCGCCAGAACAGCTACGAAGCCGACGGCACCCGCCACTACACGGTCGACCTCATCGCCGACCGGATGGCCACCATCATCAAGAACGGCGACGCACCCGCAGATCGCGACGATGACGACCAGGACGACAACGTCCCCTTCTGACCATCCCGGGGGCGGTCTCGGCCGCCCCTTCAGTCTTCTCAGGAGACGCATCATGGAACCCGAACTCTACGACGCCTATCGTGCTTTGGACTACGACGCAGCGGATCAGATGGAGCTGAACTTCGACGATCCCGACGAACAGCCGATGTTCGACTTCACGGCCGACATCGCTGCAGGATCAACGACCCGCCATTGACCCACAGACTGCTATCGAAACCACAAGCGAGGGCCGGAACTTTCCGGCCCTTTCGCTTTGCTCCCCGCGCGCGACTGGACGCCTCGCTTACGGCGGGACAAGGCCCGCCGGTTCGCATCGCCGTCAATCAATTCGACATCACCGGTATTGGTTTCGCGCTTCCGTGCGATCGGCTCGCTCGTTGCATTGCTTCGCTCGCAACCAGCGCATCGCCGATCGCAGTGCTGCACCGTCGCGATCGGACGAAAGGAAATTTATCTGTTGTTGTAGACTCAGCATGGAGCCGCGTCACCGTCCCCGTCAAGGATGAGCGGTCCCCCCAATTTTTCCTTCAGAAAAATCGGTTCCCCCACTCCCCGCTGCGCGGCGGCTTCGCCGTCCTTGACCGGAACGGCGCCCCAGCTCCCCGAGACGTTGTCATCGACAGGCTTCAAAGGAGGACAATCATGGAACTCGCAATCAACGCACGCATCGCTCATCTCGAAAGCGCCGCACGTTCAATCAGCCGGCAGATAGATCGCACCGAATTTTTCGCGGACATGATCGACTGGAACTCGATGACGATCGAGGATTGCCGATTGATCTCGATGCAAGAGGATCATCTTGCCGAGACACTGGCAGAGACCGAAATGGAACTCGATTTCCGATACGAGCAGCTTTGCTTCACGGCGCACTGAGCGCCGACGGAACCGCCGCTGCACTGGCGGCGGTTCCTTTATGTGCTGCACCGATCCACATTCTGCTCGCTTGCCGCCGAGCTACGCCGGCGGACAGCGCATCGCAGACAAATGCTCGCGGATCGTGTTGCACGCGTCCAACGCGAAGCCGCCGAACGATCGCCTCGCTTGTCGCTTGCTTCGCTCGCGACCTGCGCATCGCCGACCGCTTCAAAGTGCCGAGAGAGCTTCCGCAATCTTCGTCGGTCCATGCTTGTCGATCGCTTTCGCAATGACCGTCGCTACGCTCCGGTCCATGCGAGCGATCTTCACTTTAGTGAGCGCACCAAGCAGCACATCGCGGCCAGCATCGAGCTCCGCCTCGCGAGCGCGGCGTTCGGCCTTCGTTACTTCCGCAAGCTCCGCTTCCAACGCCTCTCGCTTAGCGGTAATCGCGTCCAGATTGCCCTCGATCTTCTTGGCTCTTGGCATGTCTTCTTTCCTTTTCAGCGGTTCTCATTGCGCCCATTGCTATCACGATGACGATGAAATTCCAGTCCCATATAGGAACCGTCAGAAACTCAACGCTGGCCACTCCAGCGAACTCATATTGTACCCGATAGCGTTCCGGTTTGATCGCCCCCGGCGTCAAAGTGAATTGCGTTTTGGGCGCGCTACGCCAGCGTTTTGGGTTCGCGCTTCGCGCTCCCAAAAGCGCAATACGTCTTTTGGCGATTGCTCCCACAGGTGTCGCAATCAATCCGTCATCCGTCAGGCCGGCTGATCCTTGTCGGGGTTCCAGTCCGGAACCCGTTCGGCATCGTTCAACCGAACGATCCTCACCGATCGCATCGACCGTTCCGGTCTCACGATCGGCAAATGTCTGCCGAGGCTGACGCCTCACGCAGATCGAATCTCTCATGCCCGAACCGGGCACGATGTGCCCAGGTGCAGGCAAACTGACGGGCTACGCCCGAATTCTCTTCGATAAGCAGAATGAGAAACCCGCTTCGGGGATATCTCATTCTGAGATGCACACGGTATGCGGCGAGCCGCAATTTTGTGTTGGCATAACATATTGATTTAACTCCTATAATTGGCGTCAGCCAAACGTCTGCCCGGTCTGCCAAACGGCTGACAATGCAGGCTGCCGTTTGGCTGACAGTCATAACCCATTGAATTAACGTCGGTTAATCGGCCCCCTGTGTCTGCCAAAGTATGCCGTGGCTATTTGGTCCCCCGCGAAACCTTGACCCTCCAGGCGCCTCGCGCTAGAAGATGCGCGTCCTGCCTTCGCACTCAGGAACCCACCAACCGTCCACCATCGGAGGGACGGTTGGAGCGTATTACTGTCAGATTCACTCCGGAGTTGGCCAAAGCGGTCGCTTCGTGGTGTGAGTCAAATTCGATCCCCGCAGCGCGCCTCGTTCGGGATGCGCTTCAGCTCTATTTCGACGTCAAGGCGGGAAAAGCATTCGACCCCCAGCGCATGGCAATCATCTGCGAATATACGCAGCTGGTTGCTGACGAATGGGTCAAGAAGAACGCCCCGGATCGGCGCGACGAGTTCCTCGCAACCGTCGATGCGCGATTGGACCGCCATCATGGCGGATAAGCACTCGCGCCCCAAACATCCGCGCGCCTGGTCGAGCCACGGTGAAGCCAATCGCAACTCCGGAAACTTCACACGCGGCTCTCAGCTTATCGGCCACCAGTTCTCGATGTGGTGGCGCGGCGCGCGCGTTCCGCTGTTCGTATGGTTCGGGCTGCTCGCCGCATTCTTGTGGCTGAAACTCACCCTCATCCTCGACGACTATGAGTTCCAGATGCTCGGAACAAAGGCGCTCGCTGCGACGTGGGATTTCATCGGGCTCGACGAAATGAAGCGCGCGAACGTGACGCTTCGGGACGGCAGCATCTACCAAACCTATATGGGTTACGTATCCTATATACCTGACGTCCAGATTGCATGGGCAAAGCTCATGAACGCATTGTTCGGGAGCTTCATCTTCGCGACGATCGGCGCCGGCACCTTTGCATGGTGGTTCATTCCATGGGCCCGCGAGCGGGGCGAATCTATCCTCGCCGATCACCACGAACGCGGGGTTGAGATCGTCGAATATGACGTCCTCAAGATGATGCTCGATCGTCACAACCTTGAGCGCGTTCGCGCTCGCGCGAAGGAAGCCTTTCCCGATCTTACGCTGGCGCAGGTCGAGGCGTTGCCGATCGCCCAGCGGAAAGAGGCCGGGGTGATTTTGCCGTACAAGATTGCGACCCTGCCGTTCCCCTACGGCTTCGAACAAAGCCATGTCATGCTCACCGGTACGACCGGTACAGGGAAGACAACGCTCATCCGGCAGGTCGTGGCCCAGGCGATCGAGCGAGGCGATCGATGCGTCCTGTTCGACCTGACGGGGCACTATATGGAAGCCTTCTATGATCCCGAGCGCGACTTCGTTTTGAACCTCAACGATGCACGCTGCGAGTCCTGGTCGTTGTTCAACGACTGCCATTCGCGCAGCGAGCTGGTGAACGCGGCGTCCGCGCTTATCCCGGCGGATCATGGTTCCGATGGCGGCTTCTGGGAGAAGGCGGCGCGCACGCTGCTCGTCGAGATGTGCGACAATCTGCGCAAGAAGGGACGCGGCACCAACAAGCATCTTTGCGACGAACTGCTGAAGGCAAACCTCAAGAAGATTTACGCCAGTTTGATGGGGACGGTAGCCGAGCCGCTCGTATCGCCGGATGCCACAAAGATGGCGCAATCGATCCGTGCGGTGCTCAACGCCAACGCGGAAGCCATTCGGTTCCTGCCCGACGGCGGCGAACAATTCTCGATCAAGGACTGGATCAAGCGGGACAATGGGGAAGCCTCCATCCTCTTCATCACGGCGCAATACGCCCACCTCGATATGTCGCGGTCGCTCCTCACACTCTGGATGAACATCGCGATCAATACGATCATGACCCTAAAGCATACGCGGCAACTTCGTACCTGGTTTATCTTCGACGAGTTGGCAGCGCTTCACCAGCTACCCGCGCTCGAACGGGGACTGCAGACGGCCCGCAGCTTTGGCGGTGCCTTCTTGCTCGGACTGCATAACTTTGCGGGTCTGCGCAAAACCTACGGCGACGATGGCGCGCAGAATATCATCAGTCTGGCGAACACGAATGTCATTCTTCGCGTCAAGGAGCGGGAGACCGCAGAAGAATGCTCGCGGCTTATCGGGTTCCGGAAGGTCCGCACAATGGACGAGTCCTATAGCTATGGCGCGCACCAGACCCGTGACGCTTCGACCATCTCGCCTACCACCAAGGAAGAGGCACTGGTGATCGCCGACGACATCACCAGCCTCCCCAATCTGAATGCCTATATCCGCTTCCCGGAGAAGTTTCCTTCCGCCTTGGTGTCGTTCCCCTACGTCGGTTTTCCCGCTGTTGCCGAGGGCTTCATCGAAGCCGAACCACCGCCGGACATTCTTCCCGTCGACGACGATGATGACGACGAGACCGGGGAAGAAGGGGGTGGACCGGACATTGCAGCCGATCGACCCGAACCCGGCGTTGAACCGGAAGCAGATCGGGAAGATCGCCGTGAGATTTCGCACCTGCAGGATGGGCGAGAGCTTCGCGCGCGCGACGTCCTCGATGTACGTCGTTCCCAGGTTGGTGGGCAGATCGCGACGACGGGGGCAACCGAAAAAGGCACCGCCAGCGGCTCGCTCGCGAAGCGTTCGATCGACGATGACCATCCGAGGGTGACCACGCCTCGCAATGCCGGCACGGGGGGCAGCGGCCAGCAGGATGCCCTCGCCAACAGGGAGCAGCTTCGCGGTTCGAAAGATCCCGTGGAAGAAAAGGGCGGCGAGCTGGCCCGTCGTGAATCCCGTATGGATTTTGGCGAGACCGATCAGCGCCGCGCCGGCGGCGCGGAGCTTGGCGCCGACGGCATGGCGCGCGGCAGCGACGATCTCGACATGGATATGGATTGAGCGACCATGAGCTGTTCGCCTCTTCCGCCAAGTCCGCTCTGCCCCGGGTTGGTGAGGTGGCGAACGGCCGTCGCGGCGAGAACCGCAAAGATACTCCTGATGCGCGCGTGCAAAAGTCGCTTTGCCCCTCACAAGGATCGCCGGCGAAAGATCGGACTGCTGCAGCCCTATGAATGCGACCGGTGTGGCAAGTGGCATCTGGGCCATCCTGTTGCGGACTGGAAAGGTCCGAAGCAATGACGGGGTGCGGGTCATGATCGGATTCTCACAGCTCGAAGATCTCGCGCAGCTGCAGAGTCGATTTGCCGAACATGCCGATGCAGGTCGGCGAATTGAATGGCTCGGCGCCGGCGCCCAGGCACTTCGACTGTCAGATTGCGCCGCGGACAATGCAGCTCGAGCGGCGATCGCGCCGGCGATCGAGCTTCAGCAGCGCGCCACCTCGACCAGTGGAACCGTCGCGGCCATATCGTTGATCTTTTCGCCGCCGTTCGATTTGGCGGAGCATCCCGAAGGTAAAAGACGCGACGATCTCCGCGCGGCTCATCTTTCCGCGGCCCGAATGGCATTGCAGCATATCGAGGAATGGTCGGCCGTTTTCGACGAGCACGGCGTGCTGACTCGGCCGAGGGGCATTGTCTGTGCACTCTGTATGGCCGATCGGGCGTTTGTTCTCGAGATGCTCATCCTGGGGTGGGCAATCGCGGCCGACGGGCAGTGGGGACTTCTCGACGGATGGTCAATCGCCGCCCAGATCGCGGCGGCTGAGTCCATGTATGCGAGTGAGCTCGGACGTCGCCTCGCTGCCCAGGCTGTGCGCATGGTCTGGCTCGGCCCGTCTACGGCTCGCCTCAAACCTATGCTCTGGCCCGAGACCGAACCGCGGCTGTCGATAGAAAGCATGATGCAGGACCTCGAGCTCCGGCGAGGTGCGAAATGACCGTTTCGATCGGCCGCGTCCATTCGCCCGGTAAGGCCGCCGACTATTTCGCGAACGACAATTATTACACGGCCGAACAGTCGGAGGCCGCGTCGGTCTGGATGGGCGAGGGCTCCCGCGATCTCGGATTGTCAGGAACCGTCGAGGCGGGCGTGTTCGAGAAAATCCTCGACGGCAAATTGCCTGACGGTACGCAGGTCAGCAATCCGGAGACGCGCGACTATGGCCGGGACTTCACCTTTTCGATGCCGAAGTCTGCCTCGCTCCTTGCCCTAGTCTCTGGCGATACCCGTATTCTCGCCGCGCACGTCCAGGCGGTGAAGGAAACGATGGCGTGGGCCGAAAAGAATCTTGCCGAAGCGCGCGTTCATGTCGGCGGGAAGGATATTGCGGTTCGGACCGGCAATCTCGTTTACGCGCTTTTCCAACACGACACGAGCCGTGCGACGGATCCGCAAAGCCATATCCATGCCGTAATCGCCAATCTGACCCGGCTGCCCGAACGCTTCCGCAACCCTGATCGCGTCGATCCAAAGACCGGAGAGGTCACCAGCGACCACGGCTGGCGAGCATGGCATAACGGGGCGATGTACCGGGCCAGTGCTACGCTTAGTTCGATGGCCAACGCGATCCTCCGCGAAAAGCTCGAGGGCTTGGGCTACAAGACAGAGCTAACCGGGAAACATGGCGCCTTCGAGGTTCTCGGACCGAATGGCGAGCGCATCAACAAGGAGGCCCTCGACGGCTTCTCCAAGCGCGGCAATGACATCAAGGCAAAGGCTGAAGAACTCGGTGTTCACAGCCCGGAAGGTCGACGCGCTATCACCCAGCGCACCCGCGACGCCAAATTGGACGCCGGCGACCGAACGGAGCTCGCCGAACGGTGGCGAGATGAAGCGCGGGTCTATCGCTATAATGGCGACCAGATCTACGCGATGGCTCTCGCCAAGTCGCAGGAGCGATCATCGCCGATCGAGCGGGGAATTCTAGCCGTCAGCTCCGCTATCCGGGAAACGCGCGATCGCCTCGTCGATTACCTGAAGCGGCCCGACGATCCATTGGTTGATTCCGGCCTTGCAAAACTCACACGGACGCCGGCGACGGCCCGGGCCCAGTTTGCAACTGCCAGCGCCATTCGGATACTAAGCGAGCGCGAAGCCGTCTTCAGCACCGCGGATGTCGTCAAAACGGCGATCGACCTTGGCGAAAAGGGCGTTACGCCGGACCGTGTAGAGCGGCGCATCGCCGAGTTGGTCGAAAAGGGCGAGATCGTTCCCGAAACCTCCCAGCGCTTCGACAAGGCCGTCGACATGGTGACAACCCGGGAGGCAATCGAACAGGAACGCAGGATCCTCAAGGCGATGGACACTGGCGCCGGCGACGCACGGCCGCTGATGTCTGCCGACGTTGCAAAGACCCGCCTGCAGGAACTGGCTGCGCCGCGCGAGCTCAACCATGAGCAGCTCGCGGCCGCGATCCAGATCGTGTCGTCTCCCGATCGCATCGTACTCGTCCAGGGGCGCGCCGGCGCCGGCAAATCAACGATGCTCCAGCCCGTCGCCAAGGCGGAGGCTATCGACGCGGCAGCACGGGTCATCGGGGCCGAGGATACGAAGGCCGTGCTGTTGACGGCCGACATGCGGGGGGATGCACAGGCTCTCGCGTTCCAGAACAAAATGGTAGCCGATCTTCGGGCCGACACCGGAATGGAGGCGCGTACCGTCGACAGCTTCATCTATTCCAACGAGAAATTCCTGACCGGCGAAGCGTCGCCCCAGGCCCTCGAGGCACGAAAGGCCGAACTCGCCGGCACCTACCTCATCCTCGACGAAGCGTCGATGATCTCAAATGAGCGGATGGACAAGCTTACGGCGATCGCGAACCTAATGGAGGTCGGTCGCCTCGCAATCATAGGCGACCGCAAGCAGCTCAACCCGATCGACGCCGGCAAGAGCTTTTCGGTCATGCAGGCGCGTGCGATTCAGGACCAGCTCCCCGTGAGCGAGGTCAATATCAATATGCGGCAGAAGACCGAGGACATGCGACTCGTGGCGAATCTCGCCGACGCCGGCAACGTGCGCGCGGCGATCGCGATATTGGGTGACCGCGTAATCGTGAGCAAGGATCGCATTACCGATGCGGCGAACGCCTGGCTCGCTTTGCCCGCCGACGATCGCGAGAAGACGACATTGCTCCCGTCGAGCCGCGACGGCCGCGCAGAGGCAAACCGGATTATCCAGGACGGACTGAAAGCCGAGGGCACGTTGAAGGGCGAGGGTCGCGCTTTCAATGTCCGCGAGACGCTCCAGCTCACCCGGGAAGAGTATCGCTACGCACGGAATTGGCGCGAAGCCCAGTTCCTCGAGGTCGGCGGCCGCGACAATGGTCTTGGGCTGGCGAAGGGCGATTACCGCATCGAACGAGTTTTCGAGAACGGGCGCGTCGAGCTGCGCGACATGCGCGGCCGCAAACACCGTGTGGAGCCGATGAAGATCGATCCGAACGGCAAGCTCAATCGGCTGAAGCTCAGCAATGAGAAGCGCATCGAGGTCCACGAAGGCGAGCGGATCCGCTGGACGGACAGCGATAAGCGTGACGGCCGCGGAATGATCAACGCGACGATCGCGAGCATCGAAAAAGTCAGTGCTGAAGGAATCGTGGTGAAATTGTCCGACGGGGAGCTTCGGGAGCTGAAGAACGGCGACCCGATGCTGAAACGGATGGACCTCGCCTATGCCATCAATACCCACATGGCGCAGGGCATCACCAATGAGACCGTATTTTCTGTCATGGGCGCCCGAGAAACTAACCTTTCCAATGCTCGAGCATTCCTCGTCAACCACACCCGCCAACAGGTCGACGTCCGTTTATTTACCGATGACAAGGACAAGCTCGTCCGCCAGCTCGAGAACAACCGCGGAGATAAGACGTCTGCGCTCGAGGCGATCGGTGAACTGAACGTCGAAAAGATCCTTTCGGGCAAGGACGCGCAGCGCGATCCCGGAACAGATCGGGACGGCGGCACCGCTTCTCGTGCCAGCGACCTTGAGCGGAAGCTGGATCTCGGGAGCATGGCGGATGTTGACGCAGGATCGAAAGGTGACAACGCCGATCGCAAAACGGCCGATACGCTTGGTACCGGAAATTCCGACGACAAGGGCAGCGGTAAGCCGGATACCAAGGCACCCGCCCCGGCCCAGCGGGAAGAACCTCAGCTCGATCGGTCCAAGGGGCTCGAACTATGATGAACGAGAAAGCGTCCAACATGAGCACGTTACGCCGTTCCTTCGCCGCGATCGCGAGCACGCCGATGGCGATGCACCGAAGGCTTTCAGCCGTGTCGCTGAAAATCGCACGCTTCATCACCCGAACCGGAAAGAGCAGAGGAGAAGCCGCCTTCTGGATCGTGGGAGCCAGCGTTGCAGCGTTTGGCGCTGCGATCGTCGTCGCCTCTAAACTTGGCGAACTTGCCGGGATCCTGACGCTTCAGCGTTGGCAGTCTTCGACCGAGTTGCTCGAGCTCGGAATGGGGATCGGCGTCATCTATCTTGTCGGCCATGTCTTTGTAGGCCTGGTGCGCGCGGTGCGCGAAGAGGCCCGATGGGTTCGCCGAGGAGGAGACCGCCCATGAATGGGTCCATGTTCGCATATGCCGGCACAATCATGCTGGTCCTGGGCGGCGGCGAAATGATGGCCCGGCCCTCGAGGCCACCGGCGCCGGTTGAAGTGTCGGGCTGTCATGCGATCGATGGCGACACCCTGCGCTGCGGCCGCGTTCGCGTCCGGCTTCTCGGTATAGATGCGGCCGAACAGCCAGGCCACTGCCGGCAGGGACGGCAATGCGCTCCCGGCGATCCGCGCGCGCAGCGTGCGGCTCTTCAGCGATTTTCCAGCACCAAGCTGACGGTGACGCCGATCAAGACCGATCGATGGGGGCGGATGGTCGCTGTTGTCCGGACGACATCTGGTGAAAACCTTAGCTGTCTCATGTTGCGGGCGGGCGCGAGCTACGTGGCCCGATGGGACGATCGAGACGCAATCTTGCGAAGCTGCAGGTCCGCGGTGCGAGAAGCGAACCACCTATGAAACACGACGACATGAGGAGAAGGCAATGAAGACCAAAATTTCGACTGTGGCCCTCGCCGGCATTGCCGCCGCGATCGCCATAACGCCGATCGCCGCGGCCGCGCAGGATAGCAGCCGCACCACGGAGCTCTACCACATTTTCGACTTCAAGACCGCGGTGAAGCGCGGTGAGATGATCCGGATTCTTCAGGACGGCATTAACCCGAATATCTCGAAATCGAATACGGTCACGCCGATCGTGATGGGGCCGGCGCCGGAAACTCCGGGGCGCTTCACCCTCGTCAATCCGTTCGAGAACAGCCCCTATGCCGGCTTCATTTCGACGTCGCAGCTTTCGACGATCAAGCAGGCGCGCTGCGACGGCGCCGTCTGGATCAGCTCGGCCGTGAGGAAGGTTCGGGGATCGCAGCAACTGATGATCACGATGTGCCTCTTTCCCTATGTGCAGGGCTACCAGCTCGACGTCTATGCGATCGACATCAAGGAAAAGGGTGGAGGTCTCGACGCGCGGCTTGGTCGGGCGCTCGGACAGGCCATTGTCGGGAACAGCGACAATTGGACGAACAAGACGATCCTCGACGTCGTGCGGTACGTGCGGTCGACCACGGGCGCGACCGTGACCTATGTCGAAGGCCAGCCCGAGTTTACCGGCACACCGTGGGAGGACGGAATCCAGCTCGCGCCGTCGGCGGCCGACAAGAAGACCGTGGACACGGCGCCGGCGCCGACCGGCGCTGCTCCGAGTGCGAACGGGAAGGAGCCAGGGCAATGAGCGGTTTCGATTTTGATGAAGTTGGCGAATTCTCATCGGAGAAAGCCGCGGAAGACTGGGCCCGCGAGAACAATGTCGATTTTCGCGATATGGATATAAAGCCCACATCGGGCGGGAAAGCGCGGGCTTGGGTGCGCCGTGGTTCAACACGGATGTCCGATGTCGAGCTGCGCAATAGCCGTGATCGCGGATTCTTCTGAGATTTCACTGGTTCTGCGCGGTTCAGTCGATTTGACTGGCGCTTTGGATCACCTCTCGCCAGATGAGCGTGACGGCAGCGGAATCGTTCCGCCAAGCGCCGTCTTCAGGAGGTGATACCTATTGAAACTCTGACTGTAATAAGCGTTGCGATGCTTTGCATCGCATTCGCGACCTTGGTGCTGAAAATCATCGAGGTAGCCCGTAAATAACGGGTGCGAGGGTGGGCGCTGGAACGTCCACCCTCAATATGTAAGAGGGCACGCCGCTGGAACGACGTGCCCTCTGAGATGATCCTAAAGATCTCCAACTGCGCCGCCAATATAGGCCGTATTTCCATAATGGTCAATGAATGCGGTCGCGGCGCGGATTGCATGTCTTTCCGACCGAGTGCCGCTTCAGATCGGCAGAAGCGCATCGCGGTGGATGAATTTGCCCCTGCCGTTGCCGCGACAGGGGCATATCACGGTGATAGTTCATCGACTCTGACACGCGCGCTATAGCGTCGCACTGGTAAAAATTCCACGACCGTTGGCAAAGACGCAGCGGCCGCAAGCTTTGTCCCGTGGCTTGAGCATGGAATCAAAATATGCCAGTTTTGTTTTGTGCAAAATAATCCATCAGATTCTGCGGCGCAAGATCCCACAACGCAGGCTTACGCCGAGCTGCAGCGCGCCTTCGATCATTACAATCGGTCTCTGTTCGCCGGCGAACTGCCTTATTGCCTGATCACGATGCAGCGTGAGAAGCGGACCTACGGCTATTTCTCGCGCCGCCGTTTTGTTCACACGGTCGACCAGCGATCGACGGACGAAATTGCCATCAACCCTTCCTACTTCGCGGTGGTCCCGCTGCTCGAGATCCTTCAGACGATCGTCCACGAAATGGTACACGCCTGGCAGGCCCACTTCGGTAATCCTTCGCGGCCCGGGTATCATAATCAGGAGTGGGCCAAGAAGATGGAGGCGATCGGTCTCATGCCGTCGAGCACCGGCGCGCCTGGCGGCGCGAGGACCGGCCAAAAGATGGCGGACTATCCAATCCCGGGAGGGCCGTTCATGCTGGCTACCGACGAGCTGCTGACGCGCGACTTTCAAATATCATGGTGCGATCGCTTTCCGCCGACCGAGGCGGCGCCAACGCGGCCGACCTCTTCGGCCGCGGCGCTCGGGTCGGCGATCGCCGACGTGCTAGAGCCAGTAGCGGGCAATCGATCGAATCGAGTCAAGTTTCGCTGTCCCATCTGTGCGGCTCAGGCATGGGGAAAGCCCTCGCTCCGGCTGCTGTGTGGAAATGACGGGTGTGAGCTCGCCGAGCTCGTACCATCCTCGTGACCATCGAGCGAGCCATCGCCGCCAGCTTAGCGGGATCCTCCTGGCCCTTCCCTGCAAACATACAGGAACCTTGCCGTTCTGGGGTGTTTCCTGTATGTTCGCATTGAAGGATTTTGCCATGAATGACCATAGCTTCGACGATGATCTCTCCAGGCGGCTCTACGACCCGTCGCATCCGCTCTACGGCCGAAAGGCTTTCAGCGATGTGTCTGGCGTATCGGTCGATCGTGAAGAAATGACGGAGCTCGGGCCTTGGGGCACGCGCCTCTTGTATGCCGGGCTTGCGCTAGTTGCGGCCTATTTCGGGCTCATCTTGGTCTTCGGAACACATTGACCACGGCCAGCGGTTAGTTGCCGCTGGCCGCTAAACTCAACGCTTGCGGCCTCTTCCTCCGCGCGGCTTCGGATCATGTTCAATGTGCAGGTGATTGTTCGCGGGATTGTCGCGGAACGTCTCGAAATTGACGTCATAGTCTGGTCCGAGGCGTTCGCGAACGTCGCGAGCCCACTGGCGGCCCTGAGTGACGCTGATGTCATTCCCGCGCAGATCAAGCCCCTTCCCTTCGGGATGCAAACTACCGCGAGAATGCTGACTGTCGCGGGCGGACGTTACGACGCGTTGAGGCAGCCCGAGCGCGTGAGCAGACGCCGCAGCGGCCGTCAGCGCCGGCGCCATACTCGAGTCCATTGAGCTGAGATTGGCTCCGCCCTTTACGCCGAGGCCGGCGGCAGCGGCCACGCCGCCGAGATTGACCCGGTGCCCGCCGAGCGGGGCGTCTGCCGCATTGTCCAGCCCAAGCGCCGTCAGCGCCGAGGCCACTCCCGGCATTGTGCGAATAACCCAGGAGTCATTCCGGGCCTCTGCTGTCGCTCCAAGACTGTCAGCCTGACGGCGATCGCCAAGCAAGGTGGCTCTCATACCCTGTCCATAGTCATCGAGCCGCGCCACGCTACCGTCGAGACGGCCGCTGACATTATCTTCGAGGGCCACATCGCGCGCTGTCCCGGAAACATCGACCGCCGGGCCGCGCGATGCGATATCGGCCATGCCCGCAGCACCGATCGCACGGATGTCGGCGGCCGTGGAGAACGCAGGTCCTGCGATCGTCGCCGCCGGCGCGTCTGGGACAACGCCAAGATCGCGGTGCATCTGATCAACGCGATCGTCCATGAATCGCTTCAGCAACGCGTCTTGGGTCATCGCCTGCGTCGTTGTCATGTTGACCAGACCCGGGTGATAGCTCTGATCGAGATGACGATTTTGCGGATCCATCATCGCGGTTTGAGCATAGCGGACAAAATCTTGGCTCAAATTCTTGTTCAACGCGTAGCCGTCGCGCTCAAACTGCGAAAATTCGCTCGACCAGCGCTGATACTGTTCTTCCGCGCGCGAGGCTTCTTCGCTGAGGCTTTGTGAGTGCCTCAGATCCTGTGACACCTCCTGCCCCAGACCACGTACCTGACTGTCGGTCGACGAAGTGGTTGCGCGATAGAAGCTCTCGCGCGCTTGCCGCGCGGCTTCCGAATTCGATTCCTTTTCGAGCCACTGGTAGGCGTCAGTGTTTGCATTCTGAGTTGAAACACCTTGTTCGGAAATCCGAGTATCGCTGGACTTGCCATCGATACTCATTTTCCCGTCAACTTGGCCCGAGAAGGGACCCTTTTTGCCACTAAGTGACCCAGATGCTCCAATACCGGCATTGCCAGTCAGAACCGTATCACGAGCCAATTTATCTGCTTCGCTCTTCGTCATGCCAAACTGGGTCTGAAGCGTATTCGACCATTGTGACGACAGATCTTGAACTTGCGCGATCGACGACTGCAGCGATCGGCCTTCTTCGGTAGTCGCGCTCGCGGACGTCTGCGCCGTATCGAAGAGACGGGCCGACTCCGTGCGTGTCGTCGCCCAACTATCGTTGGCCGCCACCCGCTTTTGCTCGACGACGCCCGAACCTTGGCTAAGTCCCTTCTGCAGCTGCGAGCCGTAATCCTTGCTCGCTGAGATCGCGAAGCCGAGGTTCGAAATGCCCTGGCTCGTGTCGTATGCGAAGGTGCCATCCTCGTTGTACCGGGTGAACGCGCCGTCGCCGGAACGCTGCTGGATCGAGCCGGCGCCGGTATGGAAGCTCGGCGCGGTCGAATATTGATCGCGGCTGAGCGTATTGATTTGGCGATTCATCAGCGACGCGTTGCCATAGGAGTAATTGCCCGTCGTCGCTTCGGCCGCGGCCTGTTCAGCGGCATTTTGGCTGGGCGAAAGGAAGCTCGCCGAGTGCGATGCGATCGCCATTGCCCCCTTCGCCATGCCGGCAGCGATGAACGGCACCGACATGATCATGTAGCCGGCAAGTGCGCCGACATCCTGATTGACGGCCGAGATGCCGGAGAAGTTTGCCGCCGTCATGCCGCCGCTCGCGCCCCATGACGCCAAGGAATCCTGCCATCGCGACATGAAGATCATGTTCAAAATGACGAATAGCGGCCCCCACGCGGCAAGATAGAAGAAGCCGGTGATGTAACCTTTCGCGACCGTCATTCCGTTCGTCGGCAGAAGCATCAACAGGAAAAGGATCGGGAACAGCGAATAGAAAACGACGGTCAGCACGATGTTCAGCAGCGGAACCCACTTCATCGCGCCCGACGCGATCGTCGAATAGGTGTTGCGCGTTTGAATGTCCGCACGGGTCTGCGCGAACGCATCGATCGCGCCCTGCGCCGAACCGCTAGCAAAGCTGTCCCGAGCTTCCGTCAAGGCGTTGATGAACATAGCCTGCCGAATGAGCTGGCCACTGCTCGAGCCCATCCCCGCGGCGGTCATGCCGCCCATGTCGTTGTTCAGCCGTGTCGACGCCTGCGCGACAGGGATACCCGGGAAGAACTGTGCCGCAATTTTGGGTGCCGCGACCGCGTAATAACCGTTCCATCCATTGCGGATGAAATTGTAGGCCGTCTCGCAGGTGACGATCCCCGAGGTCCCGTCGGGATAGATATATTGCTGCGAAAGGGCGACTGACCCCGGCCCCATAGCGCTCAGCAGATCCGGAGATTTCAGAATGTCGTCATAGGTCTTGCGGCCAAGCAGGATGTCATAAAAGACGCACTGCTTGAAATGCTCGTTGAGGTTCGTCGCATACACCGGATCGTCGATCCGAAGGCCCTGCGTCGCATCGAGGAGCTTCGCGCCGTAGATCATGCCTCCAGTCGAATAGTTGAGGACTTGAGGCATCGCGAAAACGGTCTCGGCCGCGCGCGTCAGATAGTCGCCGATTTGGCTGGTAAAGCCGGCCACCAGGCCGAGGCCGATCGGAAGATTGTCGACCACGGCCGCTGTCACACCCGGGTTGGTACGGTCGGTGACCTTGACCGAGATCGTCGGCACCATGACCACCATATACATCAGGGTCGCCTGCATGAACCATTTGAGCAGTGCACGCGGATCCATATTCCAGGCCGTGACCAGGAGCGCCCAGGTGAAGGCCATAACCATCACAACGCGAATGAGGCCCCGGTAGCCGCCGGAGCCCGCCCACGACGCAACCGCGTTGAAGACGTTGACGAGATACTCCCCGCCCCCGACCGTGAAGACCTCGATCATCGCACGCGCTCCTTCAGCCCGAAATCAGGGCCGCAAACCTTGCGCCGACAAGGCGCGGGAAAAGTTGAGGGAGGCCGCCATTCCCGGCGCCATCCGTGTCTGCAGGGTGCTTTCGATCATCATCGCGCGATCGACGATTTCGAACGTCCGCGTAACGCGCTGGTTCACCGTGCTTTCGCGCTCGAACAGCCGCTGGCGGACGCGCGCGAGCTGCTCGTTGAACTGCCGAAGGTTCTCCGAGTCAGCCTGATTGCTGTTGTTCGACTGGCCTGCAGCAACTTGGTCGAGCATCCGCTGGACGATCGAATTGAGAAGATCGATCGCGGTGACCTCCGCCAGCGAATTCAGCTCGCCCGGTGAGAGATTGAAGCCGGATGCCGCCTGCACGGCGACAACCTTATAGAGCGGGATGCTGGCGACACCGAGAAGGTTCTTCTCTTCCGTGGTCAGCGCCGCGTTGGTGCGAACCTTATCGCTCATCGACTGGATGAGAGCGGCAACACGCGGGCGGAGGGCTGTCCCTCCCAGCGCCGGGATCGTGCGCTTGCCCGGGCCCAGGCACTTGTCCGTCTCGTCGCAGCCGAGGACGTCGATCGCCTTGTCGCCATCGAGGAGCGCATCAAGGATCGCGGGATCGCCCTCGCCTCGATAAATGATCGGCAGCGGATCATTGTCGGACGGCCGCTTGCCGACGACGATCGTCCCGGTCAGCGTCATCACCAACTCGCGCATCTGCCGATCGGCGCTCTCGAGCGGCGATTGCTTGATCATGTCCCAGGCGTAATTTTTGGGCCCCGGAGTCATTGCCGCAAGCGAGGGGTCCGTGTTGGAATTGATTGTGGAAGATCTTTCGCCACCGTTGCCGCATCCCCGGCGCGACTTCGCCCAGTCCGAGAACCGACCAGCAGACGTGCCGATCGACTGGCAGATGCGGTCTTCGGCCGCATCGACCTTCGGCCATACCGCGCCGACGGCCGCCGCGGCGGACTCGCAGCTCTGCATGTTGAACTGGTTCACCTTGTTGGCAATGTCCTGAAGCTGATCCATCACCCCGCCGATTTGCGGGCTGATGCTGTCGATCGCGAGCTTAAACGCGAAGCCGATCGCGTTGTTGGCGATCGCCTTCAGGTTCGCGACGAACTCGGACATATTGATGAACGAGAACGAACCCGAGAATATGTCGATACCGCCACAGCCGGCGCGAACCTTCGGAAGCTGAATGTTCGCAGGATAGACGCTCTTCTGTGGGAAACGCGCCCAGACCGAGCCCAGCGAATAATAGCCGGCGGACTGACCCTGATAGGCGGTCGCGCCGGTCGCATTCGCCGAAGCACCCATATCGTTGAAGAAATCGCTCATTTCGTCGCCAACGCCAGCCTGTGCTGGCGCGGCGGCCACCGACAGGGCAATGACGCCGATGCGGATGCGCGAGACTGCTACGCGGATCCGCGCGATGAATGTGATTCCGGTCATCAGAAGTCGCTCCCAACTTTGGTGCTCGTGAGCGTGAAAATGCGTTCGGTGATTTCGTCGGCCGACAGGATGCCGGTGCCGATCGGGATGGGGCGCCGGTTGACGGTGTCATAGAGAACGAGCGCCGGCGTTGCCTTCGAGGTCAGCCCCATCTTGGCGTGTTGACCGACGTCGACGACGTAATTCGGAAACACGCCGTTCGGACCACCGTCCATCGACACAGCGACGACATTGAAACCGCTGCTAGTCGCAAGCGACTTCAGGATCGGAGCGAAAATGTCGCACGCTCCGCAGCTCTGCGCATAAAAATAGAAAATCCCATAGCGGCGCGACAGATTGCGAAGCGCTGCTTCCTGTTCGGCTTTGCGGTTGTCGATCCATGCTCGTTTCGCGAGCGTCGATACCGGGCGCTGCAGCGTGTAGTCCAATTCGGGATTTTGCCACATCGTGCGCTGCCAAACATCGGAGAATGTCGACGCGCGATCGAGCTGTTCGCGCTGGAAGCGAATATAGGCGGTAACATTCTGCTCCGAGGGTTCGAGGATCGCTCGTGCCTTCAGCTCGTCCAGTTGCTTGCTGATCGCCGCAAGCCGTTCGCTGGCGGCCGCCGAAGCAACTGCCGGCGCCGGTTTGGTACTCGGTCGCGGTTTCGGCTTGTCACAATAGAACCAGGTCCCGAGTTTCCGGGCACCGCAGTAGAAGTCTTGATTGGGAGATTCGTCTGTCGCATCCGGCAGTGGCTCTTCGGCCGAGGATTGCGACTCACCCGAATCGGGGTGAGACTGTGCGTGGAGGGGAGTGCCCGCGGCGACAAAGATAGCGCCGACAAATGCAGTTGCGTTACGGATCGCCGTCCTCATTTTTCTCCTCCATGTTGGTAAGCCCGCTCCGGATGGACCACATCACGGCTTTGGTGAGCGGGGATTTGTGCATATCGAGCACCTCCCGCCCGAGCGGGGTGGTATGAAATGCGCCCTCCGCATCCACCGAGAGCCATTCCTTTTCGATCATCGGCTTGCAGATGTCCGCCAACTCTTGCGGATTGATTCCGAACCAGTTTTGCATCGACAGCATGATTTCGTCGGGCGGAACCGGAACGTCCCCGCCGGCTCGCAGCAGCAAACCGAGCTGCAGACTGTTTACGTCGGGCCAGTGGCCTGGCGCCATAATGATGCGCTCGACCCGCTCGAGATGCGCTTTGCGCTCCTCGGGGCTCAAGCGATCGAACTCGTCCTTGTCCATGCGCGGCATCTCCCTTGCTGGCCTCGCAGACGATCATCTGTCCGGCCTCCCTTTCGCCATGCTGACCAAGTCAGCCGAAAAGTCGGCTAGCCTGAACGAGCCTCCGATGCGCGCTAAAACTTCGTGCCCTAAGGTCGTCGCTTGGAGTTTCCAGCGATCTCCCTGCCAGCCCAGCCAGCCCTTTTCGACGAGGCTATCGACGAGCTCGGCAAGGTCGAGCATCGTCAGCGGCGGAGAAAAAAATCCGTCGACCAAATACTTGATCTCATCGGCCTCCAGCGGCTGGTCACCGCTGCACAGCTTCAAGACGGTCCACTCATGGACCATGACGTCCGGAAAATCCGAACGCTCTGCCACCACGGCGCGCAGCGACCGCGGTGGATTATTTGCCGGTGAAGGCTCAGTGTTGGCCCTGATCGGCGTGGAGTCGGTCATCCTGTCAATTCCCTCCCGGTCCATGCTGCTTGTAATAGGCGTCGATCTTCGCCTGGATGTCGCTCGCCATCTGCGCTTCGTCGGGCAGCTTCACGGCTTCGAGAAAATCCGCGTAGATGTCCGAGAAGTCCATTTTGCTGAGATCAAGGCGCGAGAATTCCTCGACGGTGAAGCCTTTGCACTGCTCCTCCTTCGGTTTGTCCCACGGCTTGTTGATTTGCGGCCGCCCCTGCTCCTGCAGGATGCGCGTCAGCTTCGATTCAAAGCAGCAATAGGCTTTGCGCTTGGTCTGGCAGACGCCGAGGAAGCTCGACGAACAATAGCTGCCGATCGAGACGCACAGACCGAGGCGATCCTTCACGTCGAGCTGCTTTTCTTCATTCGAGCAAAGGAAGGTGGTCAAGAATTGGGTGGCAACGCCCGCCAGCGCCGCCGGACCCCCACTAAGCCCGGCCCATGCAGCTGCGGCGGCAACACCGCCCGAGAACAGACCGGACACCTTGCCGGCGCAACAGTTGACCAGCCCGAATACGGGCTTGTGGCACGTCTCGCGCGTGCCTTTGAACAGACCCAAGGTGTCGGGGTCGAATTCCTTACCGACCTGGTCGATCGCGCCCATCGCAACGAGAGCATCCTTGAACTCGTTCGACGCTTCGTCCTCAATCTCGCTGCAGCTCCCGTTGATGCAATACATCGATCCGCCGCAGACATATTCCTTCACATCGGTCGGCGGCGAATTCGGGATCGGACATTTGAACGTCCGCTCCATGACCTTGCAGGGGCCGTTCGGCTCTTCGTCGAGGCAGGTATCGCGCACATGGCTGCATTTTGGATTGGCCTCGAGCTCCGCGCATTCGCTCTGGCCCGCGCTCTCGCCATAGCAAGTGCCATTCTGCTCGGTGGCTCCCGGGGGACAGACCATCGTGACGGTTGCAGGCAGTGACAGCGTCATCGAACAGGTTGTCCCCGAAAGCGTATAATTCGCGGGACAACTGTAATTGGGCTGCGCGGGATAGGTCTTGGTGCAGGTCGTACCCGACAGAGTGAAGTCGGTCGGACAGCTATAATTGGGCGTCGCAGGCTGGGTTTCGGTCTTGCTGCACATATTGCCGCTGAGGCTGTACCCCGACGGACACGAAAAGATCGGCGTCGCGGGTTGCGAGAGAACCGACCGGCACTTGTCGCCCTGGACCTCCCAGCCCGATGGACAGCTATAGGTCACGTCCGCCGGCTGAGCGAGATCGATCGTGCAGACCGAACCCGAAAGCGAGCCACCGTTCGGGCAGCTGTAGGTGACCGTCGCGCTCGACTCTTCGGTTCGCGAACAAGTGGTTCCCGACAGATTATAGCCCGACGGACAATAATAGACCGGGCTCGCAGACGTCGACGTGACGATTGTGCAGGTCGTTCCGTTCAACGTGCCCCCATTAGGGCAGGTATGCGTGACCGTTGCCGGCAACGAGCTGCTCGTGTTGCAGATGTTGCCGGCAAGCGTGCCGCCACTCGGGCAGCTATAGGTGACGGTGGCGGGGCTGCTCGAGCTCGTTTGGCACGTCGTACCATTGAGGGTTCCTCCATTCGGGCAGCTGTAGGAGACAGTCCCCGGCGTTGCCGAAACCATCGTGCACATCGAGCCTTCGACGACATAGGCGCCGGGGCAAGTGTAATTGACTTTCGGGTGGAAGAAGCACTTCGTGCCGGAGTAGCCTTGAGCCTTGCCTTCCTTGTAGAAACCAATCCAACCGGTGGGACAGGTTTTCCCTGTTTTCGCCATGCCGCAATAGGGCGCGCCCTCGAAGGTATAGAGATCCATCGGAATCGCCCAACCGCTGCATTGGTAAACCGGGGTGCCCGGCGTCTGCGATGTCGTCATGCAGTTCGTGCCGTTCAGCGTTCCACCGTTGGGGCAGCTATAGCTGGCGGTCGCCGCATAGCTTCCCGAGGTGACGCATTCGGTGCCCTGCAGCGTGCCGCCATTCGGGCAGCTATAATTGGGCGTAGCACCATAGCTTCCGGTTGCAGTGCAGGTCGTGCCCGACAAGGTATAACCAGACGGGCAGCTGTAGTTCGGAACCGCCGTATAGGTCCCGGTCTGCGTGCAGGTCGTGCCGTTCAGATCGTAACCCGCAGGGCAGGTATAATAGACATCAGCTGGCTGCGAGAGCGTCCGCGAACAAGTGGTGCCGGAGAGGTTATAGCCAGCCGGGCAGCTATAGCTTGCGGTCGCGGCATAGGTCGATTTCGACCGACAGGTGGTTCCTTCCAGCACATAGCCTGCAGGGCAGTTGTAGTTGGGCGTCGCCGATTGCTCGAGCGTCCGGACGCAACGATCTCCTTCGAGCATATAGTCTGCCGGGCAGCTGTAGCCGGTGATGACCGCCGGTTCAGTCGTCGTGCGAACGCAATTTGTCCCCTGCAGCGAGAAGCCCGCGGGACAGCTATGGCTCGACACGGACGCCGGCTGAGTGACCACGCAGGTTGTGCCCTGCAGCACACCGCCGTCCGGACAGGTGTAGGTGACGTCCGCAGGCTGCGTCAGCGTTTTGGAGCAAGTCCGCCCAACCAGCGTATAGCCATCGGGGCAGCTCAGCTCCTCGACGCGATCGGGCGTCGTCACGGTGACGCCGACATCGCAGGTCGCGTCGTAATAATCCTGCTTCTCGCCGACTTTGACCTCTTCGCAGGTTCCCGGCGTGTTGCTGATGTCTTCGCCGAGCTCGGAGCTGCCGGCGTTTTCGTTGATCTCCTCGCCCTTCTTGATGATGTCCTCGAACGACGCAGGGTCGACAGTCGCGCGATTTGCATCGGCGCCCATCATGACTTCCCAAGCTTCATTGCCGACGGCCGAGCCACCGGCGGAGTTCAAAGCGCCGTCATCGCTCCCGAAGAGATTCGACAGATCGCTTGGAGCGGTGGAGTACCCGGGGATGACGTCCCCGGTGACTTCCTGATCCGGAATCGAGGCTGCGCCTTCTTTGCCCGTTTTGGCGAAGGCTTCGCCGTCTTTCTGCGCAGACGTGATGTCGCCCGACGGGGCGGTCTGAGCCCGAACGACGGGCATCGGACCGATAGCCATAGAAAGCGCGGCCGCGATCGCGACCATCGAGCGGCTGAAGCGACGGCCGAGACAGCCAGTTCCAACCCTCTGGTCAATTGCAGCGCCATTCATAGCATAGATCATGACCCCTGCCCCCTTTTCAACCGGGACAGTGCCTGGTTCGCGATCGCCGATCCCGGGCCCCGCCCGTCAACAAAGGTCTCCAGCGCATATTCGAGCGGTACGTTTCCGGTCATCCGGTCGAAGGGCGGAACCATCGTTCGGCAGTCGAAACCGTCGCACAGTTCAAAATCGGACGTCACGACGACGATCGCGGGCACGGCGGTCACATCGAACGCGCGGAACAGTCGCGGGTCGATCCCGATGCTCCCGTAAGCGTCCTGGTTGTCGACCACCTTCATGATGCCCTGCTGAAAGGCTTTCATGGAGTTGCCGGGGAAACCATTGAAGACGACGGTTCCACCCGCCTTCGCGGTATCGCGAATGAGCTTTTTCAGGCTCTGTTCCGGCATCGACAGGGAGGCGAAGACGATGAGCTGCGGCGCCCCCTTGTCGCTCGCCTCGAGATCGGTCGACGCGGCAAGCATCTGGTCGAAATCGATCGGCCCCGTTGGTCCGCCGCCAAGCACACCCTTATTCTCGGCCAGATTGCGATTGCCGGCGTCGGCAGCATCCTTCGCCTCCGCTCGCATCTCATCGCCGCGGCGCGAAACCTCGCGGATGAGCGCTTCCGCGTCTGCATCGGCCGCTTCGCCGCGACCAATAATCTGCTGAATGTCGAGCCCCTCGACGTTCTGCGCGAGGGCAATGCCGCCACCGCAAACCGACAGGATCGCGGCACCGGCAAAGAACTTCCCTTTTTCGGAAAGGTTTTTCAAAGGACGCAGCAATTTCGCTTCCTCCAAACAAGATAGCCCATGTCTTCGCCAACGGCGGGATAGGTGTTGCCGGATCCCGGCTTCATGTCGGAGGCGCCGATCGGCGGGCAGGCCCAGCGTCCCTTCACCATCGGCGACGGCACCGTGGCCTGGAACCGATATTGCTGCTTCTTCATGATCGGCATGATGTATTTGCCGCAGAGCCCCTTCTTGCCCATCGTCCCCCACGCGATACCTTGCCGATGAAGCTTGAAAGCGAAGCGCGACAGTGCGAGCCGGCTCGACTGAACGTGGCCGATGTGCGCGGAGATGTTTCCGTTCATCGGATACATCGGCCCGAGGCAGCCAGCGCACCAGAAGAGCGGGTCGAGCGGAAGTTTACCGGTGGCGGCGCCACAGTCTGCCGCGCACGCCGTTTGCGCGAGCGGATTGGCAAAGAGTGCGACTTCCGGATTGATCAGCGCCGTCAGCGTATCATCCTGCCAGAGCGGATCGATTTCGGTGACATAGGCGATGTCGAATGACGACTGCTCGAGGCAGGCAACGTCCGTCAGGAGCTCCATCCAGTAGAGCAACGGATAGACATACCAATGGACGTGCCATTTCGCGCCGCGATCATGTCCGTCCACGCTATCCGCCGCGCGGCCGTGGCCGATATTGAACCCCGGCGAGATCTTCTTGCCGCCGAGGCTCGCAAAGCACCACGGCTTCATCGTGACATCGGCAAGGCGTACCGGCTCCCAAAAGCCCATCGCTACACCAATGCGCGGGAGCGGCGACCCGCAAGCGCAGATCGGGAGATCGGGATTGTCCGTGTCGGGTCGATCCGACGGCATGATCTTCAGGCCACCCACCGACAACGGAAACAGGCACGACCAGCAGACGTCCGTGATGGGGTTCACGAACTTGCCCGTACACTTCCCCGGCGTCCCATCGATCCCCGCGGCCCCAGCGGTTACGGGAGCAAGGATCGCGAAGGTCAGCGCCGCGAGCGCGGCGCGAACGGACGTGCGAGCGGCCCTGACGATCCCGCCGACAGATTTGGAGAGGCGGGAGCTCATTTGCGCCCCACACCGAGCGGGATTTCAGAAACCCGCATCGTCTTCCCGTTCGGTTCGACCACCGCCGGCACCGCTCGGATCCCGAAGCGGCCGACAAGAAACCCGCCCTGGTCGAAATAGAAGCGGCGCTGATGGGTGGTCATCGCATCAAGCGGCGCCCCCTTGACCATGATGAGCTTGGCGCCGCGGTCATCGAAGCGGCGCAGTGCCCAATGTATCTGGTCGCGGTCATCGCCGTCGATGAACACGAGCTTTTGACGGATCGTCACGAAATCCAGAGGATTCACGCGCTGGCCAGCGCGCGCGATGACATTGCCCTTGTTGTCGAGAATATCCTTGTCGACCTGCATTGTCGGGTCGAAGATCCAGCTCCGCTCGCGAACGGCAAGCGCGATGCCGACGACGGGTCGGGGACGGCGGACGCCAGCTTCCGTGCGTCGGGTCAGTTCCGCGTTCATCCGTTCGATGCCGCCGCTCGCCTCGAGCGTGCGAAGCTTCTGCTCGATCGTGCGCAGGAGATCGGGCTCGGAAATCCGGAACACGGCACCTTGCTGACCATAATCCTTTGCACTGGCGCTCGGCATGTTTGCGACGAGCGCGAACGGCACAAGCGCCGTGGCCAACGCAGTGCGGCGAAGGACGGCGCGTGTCATAGCAGCGACCATTTCGATACTCCGACAATCTGGCGGGTGCATACGAAGCCGATGGCGGCATAGCGGCTATCGAAGCCGTCGGGATGCGGGCTGCCCATGTAATAGCATCCGCTCGGGATCACGCCCGTCGGCCCCGGCGCCAGTTTTTCGCCTACGGAGGATACCGGCTTCAGCTTACCCACCAGCTGCTCCGATGGTGCGTCATTGCCGGCGCCAGCAGCCCAGCTCACAACAACGTCCGAACCACGATGCGAGACGGTGTCACCGGGCATTCCATAGACGATCTTGCCAAAGACCGGCGGTTCGGCGCCAAAATGAGCATGGACAAGCGGGTTGGACGGTGGCGCGAAGAATGCCACCTCGCCGCGCTTTACGGACTTCCCGCGCTCGAAATAATAGGCCCAGTTGGGCAGCGACGGTGATCGATTGATGAAAAATCCGTGCCGCTGCGCGTAGCTGTCCAGCGAGAGCCACGCGCTGGTAGCCGCGACCAGACCGATCGCGATCACCGTGTTGCGAAGGAAAGGCGATCGCAGCGCGCCCATCGCGTCACTGCCCGCCGCCGGGCAGCAGACCACCACCACCAAAGACAGGCGAGCTTCCTGCAGGCGGTGCCGCTGGCGTCGACGGCATCAGAGCAGGCATTGCGGGAGCCGGAGCGGCCGCCGCCACACGCGGCGGCGGATTGCGCTTGATAAACTCGCCGACCGCTGCGCGCACATCGGGAGTGATGTCCGGCATCGAGGCCGCCACCACTGCTTCGCTCACCACGATCGTTTCGCCGGCGGCCGCGCGGTCCTGAAGGGTGCGCTGCATGGCCGACATAAAATGCCGCGTGTCGGAATCGACCTGTTCCGGGCTAGCTCCCGAGCGCGCTTCCGCCATGATGAAATCGTTCGCCATGCCGGCGAGGCTGATCGAGACGATCCGCCGTTCCTTGAGAATCATGAGCTCGCGGGTTGCCCACCCGCCCCATACGAGCGCGGCAACGAGGGCCGTGCCCCCCAAAATCTGACCCCAGCTGAAACCGGCAAATCCGCGCCGGCGGGCCGTAGGCGCCGCCTCGCCTTCGGCCGAAGGAACGAGCGGCTCTCCACCGATCGTCAATGCGAGTTGTTCAGTCATTGGAAATTGCCCCCTTGGCTGTAGCGGCTACCGACAGCAGCGCCGAGCGCCGCACGATGCAGAAAAACAGAACGAAGCCGCCAAAGAGATACAGAAGCAGCTCCGCAAACTCGCCGCGCCGATCGCCGTCGGCCGCGAGATAATGATTTGAGAGGTTCGCCGTTTCGGCAAAAAACTGGTCGACGCTGAGGTTAGCCATCAGTGCGAAGAAGCCGAGCAAGAGGCCGGCGGCAGCCAGACAGTTGATCGCGAGCCAGCACGTTACCGATACGAACGAATAGGCGATGTCCTGGAACAGCGATCGCCCGGGGAGTGTACCGCGAGCAGACCGCGCAGGAGCCGAGCCCGCGCCAATGGCAGAAGGCTGCGCGGCGCTCATTCCGCCGCTACCGCATAATCGGTGCCGCCGCCCTGGCGGCCCTTTACGGAGCCCGGAAACGCGACGTCCTCGATCGCTTCAGCCATGCTCATGCCCGAGGCCGTCTTCGCGTCGATCGCCGCGAACACTTGCGGGCTCGATGAGTAGAGCGTCGCCGAATAGGGATCGAGCACCAACCTACCCATCGCCAGCATCTCCGGGCCCTTAATGAGCATGTCGGAATATTCGGTGCCGTTGCGTTTCAGGGAACGCATCATCGCTTCGACCGCATCATTCATATCGAAGCGATCGAGCTTCTTGAAATCGGCGATTGTTTCCGGCTTCTGCTGGAGGATCACGAACCAGTCGCTGTTCTCGAGCGCCGCGATCGACCCTTCGGACTTGTAATAGTCATTGAGCGACTGGGTGGCGGTAATCAGAGACGCCCCATATTTGCGACAGGTACGGGCGTAGGTTTCGACGAAATCAGCCATCGAGCCGCCCTTGAGGAGCTGCCACGCTTCATCCAGCAGCAATGCCTTCCGCGTGCTGCGATCCTTCCGCATCGCTTGGCTCGACAGAAACATGATCGCCGTCAGGACCACGGAACGAAGTTCCTCGCGCGCTGACAGATCCGAGAGCTCGAACACGGTCAGATCGGCGCCGATCTTCAAGGTCGACTGACCCGTGAAGAAGCGACCGTAGGTGCCGGCGCTGGAAAAGGGCCGCATCGCGATCGCGAGCTCCTCGCCCTGTATATGCTGTCTGGCGTTCAGCGCCTCGATAACACCGTCGATCGAACCTTGGGTGCCGTTCGTTTCCCATTCGGCGTTGACGGCCGCGTCGATCAGACCACGCTCCGTATCGTTCAATCGGTCAATATGCCGACCCATCTGGCCGATGATCGCTTTCAACATCGCGATGCAGTCGAGCCGATAATCTTCGTCGCGCGCGGCCTCATCAGCGTCGATCATCGAGAAGGGATTGAGACAGAAGCCCGAGCTCATCGTGAACTCGACAAATGCCCCGCCCTGCAGTTTGCAGCTATGCTCGAAGCTGCGGCCGTCATCGATCACGATGACCTTCGCGCCGGCGCCGACGAGCGCCGAGGTCATTTCCTGCAGCGCGACCGATTTGCCCGAACCCGACTTTCCGAACACCGCGACATTGTGGTTGCCGGCAGTGTTCTCGAAGGGCGACCAGAAGAACGGCTGGCCGCGGCGGCCGAGAAGCAAGAGATGCGGAATCGGACCGCCGTTATATTCGCCCTGCAGCGGCGCAATGTTGGCGACCGTCGTGGTCAGCATCGTGCGGAAGCGTTTCAGTCGCTCGAAATCTTTCGCGAGGCCATTCGCCATGGTCAGCGGCATAACCGAGATCAGCCCCGCCATTTGCAGATAGCGTTCGTCCTGAAGCTCCCAGCCCGCGGCCTTGTATACGGCTTTCAAATTGCGTTCGTGGCGATCGCCCTCGCCGTAGGGCGAGACACTCATCACGCTATAAAAGACGCGAACGAGCTTCTGGCCCTGCCGGAGCTGGTCCTGAACATATTCCCACTCGCGCGACTGGTCGCGGATCTGCGGCGTGAATTTCGCGCTCTGCGAATTCGCCAGACTCGTCGTGCGCATGAACTTGAAGGCCGCACGAGAGGTGGCGGCCTGTTCATCAGGATAGGTTATGGTGAGCATCGTCGCCACCGGGCACGGCATCCGGAGCTTGTCGAAATAGGGATCGCCAATCAGCTTCACTGTATCCCACGGAGCCCAGCGTGGCGGCAGGTTGCGGATCGCGTAACAGCGAATATCGAACCGGTCGGGCACGATCTCGCCGATGTCGGGCACCCCGTCCTGCAGCGCGCCGAGCGCGCGAAATCGTTCGGTGCGGATGAGGATGCGGTTGGGATCGGTAACGATCTCCATATCCCGGCGCACCGCCTGGTCCGCGATCGGATCGAAGCGGTTATAATCGACGACATCTTCACCGGAGACGGTGGTCGGTGACGTCAGATCATCGACGAGCTTAAGAAGTCCAACGGGATCGAGGATTTGCGCCTCGACGTCGATCGAGCGGAGCATCGACGCCATCGATTCCCGAAGCGTAATCAGCTCCTCGTCAGTGACCTTCGCACCTTCCGGCACGCCGAGCGAAATGAAAACCCGGTGCGATCGCAGATGAAACGGAGCGTCGGCGGACAGGCTCGACCACACCCCTCCCTCGAGATAATCCGCGCGATGCTGTGCAATCCGCTCGTAAACGCCTTTCGCCATTTGGCGCGGGATGAACCACTGAACCATTCGTTCGGCGATCCGGGGGCTCATCCACTGCAATATCTGGATCGACGTCTTGTCGGGAATGCCTTCGGAAAGGAACTGCGAGATAATCTCGCTCGTCCGATCGTCGGCGCCGACGAGGGGCGAAACCTCCAGAATGAAGCCGCGCGACGCGCTGTTATAATAGAGACCGGTCTTCGGATCGAAGCTGCGATACGGCAGCCAATCCGCAAACATCGGGATCGAGGTCGACGGCACCGCCTTATCGACCTTGCGAGGCCCACCGAGCAAATCGCCCAGCAGCTTGTCGAACCAGCCCGCCATCAGTTGCCGTCCGGCGTCGGTTGAGCGGCCAGCGCGGGTGTCGACACAACGGCGTCGCCGGCGTCGCTGACTTGCGCCGGGCCGTTCGACGGGGGCACCTCGACGGGCTCCGGGCCTTTCCGTCCCGCCAGACGGCGTTCGACTTCGGCGCGAAATGCCTCCCCCGTCACGGCCTTGCCAGTCGGTTGCACCGCGGCACTAGCGATTTCAGCAGGGGCCGGCGCGCCGGCGGCAAGCTCTACCAGCGACAATCGCGCGGGCCGCGGCGAGCCTGACGCAATTTGGCTATCGCCGTTCGCAGCCGAGGCAAATTGAGGCTCAACGTAGACGACGGTTTCGTCGCGCCAACGACCGAAACGATCGGTCCTCGCCGGCAAGACCACTTTCAGCGAACCCGCGGACTGGGGAACCGAAGCATTCGGAGCCGCCGCACCCGCCACAGCGCCGGTGGCGGCCCCGCCTGTCATCGCCGCAATGGCCTGATCGTCGATGTTCGAGGTGGGCGAGCAAATCCCGTCCGGGGCGCGGCAGATGAAATTGCCCTTGATATTGCCACCCATCGACGCGCACCCGCCGAGGGAAATGAGGCACGCACCTGCGACCAGACCCAAGCTACGCATATCGTCAGCTCCTTCCGTTGCCGATTTCGAGAATCTGAGCGCGCCTCGACCGAACGGATCGCAGCGCCATGGCTCCACCAGCCATGCTGGCGAACAGGATCATGCAAATCGCCACGGCTTTGAAAAACGCGAACATCAGAGCGAACCGACCTGCCGGTCCGAATTCCGCGAAATAGGAATTGACGATGATGATCATCCCGACCTGGCTCGCGAGGAACAGGACAAAAATCGCCCCGCCCAATCGATCGACGGGAGCCATCAGCGGCCTCCCTTCAGCCAGGTCTCGAGCACCGCGCGCGGGCGATAGCCCTCCAGAACCGTGCCATCCGAGCGAACGAGCACCGGCGTGCCGCTGAACCCGTGCGATCGCGCAAAATTCTCATTGGCGTCGAGACCGCTGGTGTCACACGATGCCGGCGCCACCTCCGCACCCGCATAAGCGGCTCGAAGGGCCCGCGGCTTGTCCTTGGCGCAATAGACGCGGTTCGAAAGATCGCGTGTTCCAAGCGTCGAAATCGGACGCTCGATCACGCGCACATTCATCTGCTCAAGTTCGTTGGCAAGGGCACGGCAGAAGCCGCAATGAAGATCCGTGAAGATGGTGACGGGCGTGCCCGAAGGATTGCCCCAGACGATCGCGCCCGTCGCCGGGAGCTTGGACAGGTCGACCTTCTGCGCGGCAGCGGGCGGCGGTGCTGCTCGACCTGCCGGACCGGCGGCCGCCATCTGCGGGACCGGCGTTTCACTTTCTTCTTCAAGACCCGCCTTTGCCGCTCCACCGAGCAACATGTCGGGGTTCATTTCGAGAAGCTTTGCGGCCGTCAGGTCCTGGCGCGATTCCATGTCATAGACCCGGCCCACGATCAGATAGCGAGCGCTCCCGTCGACGTAGAAGAGCGTCTTGCCGGCGACGACTTCGCAAAGCCCCGCCACCTTTTCACAGTCGATCGCCGACACCTGGGTCTTCGGCAGGCGCGTCTTGAGCAGAGCCGACACCCGGCCAGGCTCAAGCCGATCGGCGGCATAAACCGCCGTCGCGGCGCCCCCGAGAAGCAATGCGGCGACTAAACCAATCTTGAGCTTCATGTTCAGCCCTTTCCTCAATTGCGAATGAATGCGCCGTCGAGAAACACGATCTCGACTTCGACGCCGGTCGGCATCTCGATGACAGGCTGATATTGTTCAGCGCGCTCGATGAGATATTGAGAGAGCATGTCGCCGGCCTGGCTCACGCCTTCGCCGATCCCGCCCTTGGCGATGTCGCCTGTCGACAGCTTCTGACGCTCGCCGTTGACGACGGTCGTCGTACCCGAGAGGAAACTGTTCGAGTTGGCCGAGAAGCCGCGACCGATGCCGCCGACGAGACCGGCGAAGAACGCCTGCATCGTCAGGCTCCCCTCGCGGCTGACCACGCGCCCACGCACGCCGGTCTTGCCGCCGAACGCGATGAAGCCCTTGACCTCGCTCTCCGCGTACCGGCCTCCCGGCTGCGGGCACGTCATCTTGGCGAGCTTCACATAGACCTTCTCGGAGGAGAGATCGCCGCGCGCCGCCCCGTTGACCAGGCAACCGTCAATCCGGGTTGTCAGCACCTTGCCGTTCTGCGCGACCGAACGCGCCGGCCCCACGATTCGAAGGACGACCGGCAGCGGATCCGACTGCGACTGGACGTTCGACGCCGCATCGACGCCGACGATCACCCGCGCTTTGGCATAGCTGTTAGCAGGCAAATAATTGGGGCTATCCGACGCGAAGAGGTTGCCGGTCGGGGCCGCCTTCGATCCGCCGCCCGTCGACGCCGGCGTTGCCGCGAAGCTGATAACCTTGAGCTCGCGTCGCGCTTGCGCTGCAGCGACCGCCGCGCCCCCCGCCGGATCATATGCTGCAGGCCCACCGGCGCCGTAGAGCGCGGTCGGACCCGCCGACGGGCGGGCACCAGCCTGCGCCGCAGCGAGCTGTTCTTTCAGGGAGCGGTTTTCATCGTCATAGGCGGAAAGAACCCGGGTCCCTTCGGATGCCATATTCTGATTTTCCGAGCGCAGCGCGTCGATTTGCGCCTGCATCTGGTCGAGTTGGTCGCCCTGCCCTTGCATCCGGCGAAGCTGATTATCCTGCTGCGTCAGCCGATTTTCCGACATCGACAGCCATTCTTTCTCCGAAAGATTTCGGGCGGCGAGATCGTCGGTCGAGACCTTGATGTTCTCCGAGGCCATGTCCTTCGGCGCATTCGGATCCGTCTCGGCGTCGCCGGCGAAGAACAACCAGTAGACCGCTGCAGTCAGCAAGAGCCCGCCAACGCCAAACAGCAGCATCCGCTGCCGCTTTTCGACGCCTTCATTCACTGTGAGGCTCGCGCCTTCCGGAACCGAAGGCGCGGCCGCGGTTTCACCGCGCGGCACTCCGCGCTTCAGAAATGACCCCAGACCTGCCATGATTAGCTCCCTTCCTTCCGGGTGACGACATAGGCCGACGTCGCCTGTCGCGGCGCCAGCTTCGGGTTGGCGATCGACACGGCGAGCGCGTCGGAGGGCGCAATGCGCCCTTCGGTGATTTCGACTGGAGCTGATGAACTATTCTCGATCCGCACCACGCGGCCGACGACATCCAATCCCTCATATTCGGCGACGAGCTGGACGGTGAGGTCCCCAGCCTGAACCGGGACGAGTGCCGAACGGCGCATCCGGTAGCCGGGAACAATCGCCTGCGATGCCATTGCCTGGATCAGTCGCACCGCCGTCTCGTCGGCGTCAGGCGCGGCCTCTTCCGACTCTGTGACGGCTTCCGACTTCGCCATCGCGAGCGGGTTCGACACGAAGATTTGCTGCGCTTCGATTGCCTCGATCCGGCAGCCGAATTTATAGACATAGCCCTTCTTCGTCGTTCCGAAGAACGACAGGAGCTTCAGGCGAAAGCCTTCCGGGACCGACAGATAAATGTCGCCGCGCGTCGGTTCGTTCACCACCGAAAAATCATCGAGTGGGTTCGTCGGCTGCACCTTCGACACGCTCGCGAATTCGTCGCCAATCAGGCTGATGCGCGTCAGATCCTTTTCCGACGCCACGCACGCAACGCGCGAATTGTCCTCGACCATTACGGTTTCATCCGCCCGCGCAGTCTGCGCGATCAAGAACGCAGCGCCGATCATCGTGACGCCGAGCGCACGCTGAAGCCGATCGAGCGAGCGCGACGAAACCAGCACGCCGCCGGTGCCAAGTGCCAAAGGCATGAGCATCTCCATCATTGGGGAGCAGGTGCGATGGCGCCGATCGGCGCGTCCTCACCCGGCTTGTTGGGAACCACGATGCCGAAACCGGTCAACCGGAGCTCGACGCCCGTATAATTCCACTCGAAACGAAAAGTGCGCTTCACCGCGCCCACTTCCTGACGGCCGACCATCGTGTGGAGGGTGCCCGTCGCCTCCGACGTCAGGCTCTTCGGATCCACGCGCATGGCTTCCATCGTGAAAAATTGCGAGACGCTCGAGCCCCGCTGATCGTTGACGATCTTGAGCAAATCACCCTTGATCCGCCCATAGGCGGAAGGATGGACGATCCGCAGAACGGACTCCATCCAATAGTCGAGATTTTGCGGGCTTCGATTGAGCATCATCACCGAAGCATCGCGCGTGACGAGCTCAAGATACTCCCGGCTCACTCCCGCGCTGCTGATCTCGATCTGCCGCGTCAGCACCGGCTGGAGCACAATTTCACGATCGCGCGCCGATGCAGCAACCAGCGAAAAGATCGTGATGATCGCAAGCCCAATGCTCGCAAGCACGAGCATGTTGCGCTGTTTAAGAACGCGCTGCGCCTGCGCCTGGCTGAATCCCGCTTCCATCGCTTACCCCGCCATCAATCGAAGATATGAAGGCGGAACGGCCCGGATGCCCATGACACCGCTGGGAAGATACCAATAGGCCATATGCAGTAGCCATGAACCAGCACGTCCCGCCTTCGCTTTACGGAGGACCCACCAACCCAAGATTCCGAAACAAATGCCCCAAATGATATGCTGTGCGAGGATCCCGATGAAAAAGGGTCCGGCCATCGCGACGAATTCGTCCATGGTCCAGATCCCGATCCGTTCGGGCTCATCCAGCTTCCCGGGAATCACATAGCGATCCATAACCGCCCCGCCCCATTTGCCCGGTTACGCACTTGAGGTGCGCTTCCGGGGCGCCCAGATCAGATGATCGCCGTCACGGCCGAGGTGACGATCGGAACGCCCGTGCCGACACCGATGCCGACGCCGACGGGAAGAGCGATCTGGCCGAGGCTGAAGCGGCCCGAGGCCATGCCAGCGAGGCCAAGCGCGAGCGAGATGATCGTGATGATCTTGCCGCCCGAACCTTCGAGGAACGCGGTGAATTTGTTGAACGCGGTATCGAAGGTGGTGTCGGTGCCGGCGAATGCCGGACCGGCGAGCAGCACGAACGCGAGGAACGCGACGGCTGCCAGAAGCGGAAGATTTTCCTTGCGGAACAGCCCCCGGTCCTTGGTCATGGTCATGGTTTGCATGGTTCATTTCCCATCTGTTGAAACGACGCCGCATGGGCGCCGCTCCCATTGGGACTCGCCGGGGCGAGGGGCTGTCAAGCAAATAGCAAGAATCTTACGCGACAATGCACCAATCTGGATGCAATTGTTCTTTTTGTCGTGATTCGTTGTAAAAGTGTGTCGCATTTTTGCGACGCCGCGTCGATTTAGCGCGCCACGCTGGCGGCTTAACGCGACAGTCTCAGCTATGATGCGAAGCCGGTTCGGCGGCTTTCGTTCACACCTTTGGGTATCATAGCTGACGACTTTTCATGAGAAAATCGCGAGTCTCAATCCAATACAAAGTCAGCGACAAATTCCTGCAAAGCCTTGCGCTTGCCATGTACAGGCTAACAATAGCTGAACGAGAAATCAAAAATCCAGCCGAGCTTTTCGATTATATCGTGAAGCATCGTCTAGAGGCGATCGAATCCTTTACTACTAAGGATTTGCTACTCTACGCTAACAAACGTGATTTACAAGGTGACATCGCTGTGTCGATTCACCTCAGCAAGCCGACAAATGACGTTCTGAGCGCCGCGCGATACCGCCTTGCTGCCCGAGCAGGACGCGTCGTCTCGAACATTGAGCTGCACCGGCTCGCATTTTCGACGATCACAGGAGAATAAAAACCGTCCGATTAACGCTCTCTAATATTGACATTTTCGATTCCGTACATTCTGCTGGCAACGTGGCGTCGCAAGTTTGCTAATCGAAAGTCATAAAAATATGGACTGCGTTCAACAAGGATGGGGCGATGAGTGTAATAGAACTCTACGCGGACCTGTATCGACAGGAAGCGGAACGACAGAATTTGTCTTCAAGGCAGCTTGCTACAAAGCTTGATGCCCATCACTCTGGAATATGCGCCTTCCTGAAAGGCCGCTCGATTCCGAAACGAGATCGGCTCGACGAAATCGCCGACGCGCTGGGCATCGATAATGTCCGCGCGTTTCTCGCGGTAGAAATTTTCCAGTCCGTCGAAGCATATGATGAGCCGCCGACAAAGCTGTTGGCGTTGCTCGTGCCCTGTTTAGCGCAGACGCTGTCTTCCGACGACTGCCAACTCCATGACGATCTTCGTGAATGGGAGGCCAATGCCCTGTTCGAGAAGATCCAGCTGCTAGTCTTGGAATTACTCGGACCGCGATCGCGATTCCGCCAGCCCTTCCTCAGCTTCCGAACCCCTCGTTAATGATGAAGCGGGGGGCCATAATTTCGTGTTTGATTGGGCAACTGGCTTTAAGCGCCGGGGCACACGCCGAAACGCAATCGCAGGTCCGGCGAGTTGCACTCCTCGACTTTTCCGCGCCCTCGACCCCGGTTGCCCAGCCGACCGCACCCATCGACGCTGTATCGAACGGAATGCTTCTCGACTTCCGCGACATGCGGAGAAGCGAAGACACGGCGCCCAGCGTTAACACATTCTCGGCGATTAGCCCCGACAGCTATGGAATTGTGCGCTCCATCCGCGTTCCCGGATGGATGCGCTCGGGGCAGTCGACCAATCATTTTGCCAATCTTGCGCTTGGACTGCCCACGATCGGAAACTGCTCGCCCAAAGCGTATTCATCGTCCGGCCTTCTCGGTCGCACGGCCGAGGAACGCAGGCGCCTGCTCTATCCACTCGTTCAGCGCGCCGCTTGCGAAGCCGGACTCCCTATTGGCCTGATGGACGCGATGCTGATTCAGGAGAGCCGATACAATCCCGTCGCGGTAAGTCCGAAGGGGGCGTTCGGGCTCGGTCAGCTCATGCCTGGAACGGCCAAGCAGCTCGGTGTCGATCGCTACAGCCTGCACGGAAACCTTCGTGGCGCCGCACGCTATCTGAGCTGGCAGCTGAAGGAATTCGGGCGCGTCGATCTTGCATTGGCTGCATATAACGCCGGCCCTGGGCGCGTTCGAACTGTCCGCCGCGTTCCGCGGATCACCGAAACGCAAAATTACGTCACGAAGATCCTTACCAACTGGCGCGTGATTGAATCCAATCATCGGCCACTGGAGCCCGCGCAGGCATCGCCCCCGCCTGCGCGGGCTGTTTGGATCGGTGATTTCCGACGGAGCGCCGGCATAGGCGGAAGCAAATGACGGGGGACGCATGAGATCCGCGCATCACGTTTCGCGCCCATCTTCGACTCTCTTTGCCACCATGAATCCGACTCTCGATTGCCGCCCCTTGACCGGGGCGGCAATCTTCATGCGCGCGCGGTCGCAATCCGCCAGCGCGCACCATCGCAATTCCGATTCAGGGATCAACAAGAATGGGGGCGCCGTGAGCGGATAAACGAAACCCGGCACGAAGGCCGGGCATCGCATCGAGTTTAGCCAGGAATTAGGACTTCCTGATTGGCTTCCACAACAAGCTGGAAGCTTGAGCTAACCTCCTTCGACATCTTTGTCAATGATGCGCGCTTCGCGCCACGGGATTTTTTTGCCCGCTTTCAGCTGCCCTCCGATGGAGGACAGACGATGACGCATATTTTCGCTTCGGCGGCCGCCGGCGTGCTTCGGCGCGCGGGCGTTCCAACGCGATCCGGCTCGGCGCACAAGACCGGCGCCGCCGTGCTTCGTGGCAGTCTCGAGGAGGGAAGCTTCGAGCATCGCTTCTGGCGCACCTATCAAAAGGGGGAGACAGATCGGTTACATCAAGCAGCGGTCGACCTGGCGCGGATACGCCGTCACGAGCTCCGCGCCCATCGCCGGCAAGCAAGAGCTTCAGCCATAGGCTCGGCACCGCCATCGATGTTGCCACCGCAACTGTCGCAATCCGCGACGGCCATCTTCAAACTGCTCTGCGAGCTGGGCCGTCTATGCAAAGGCGAGATCTACCCGACCTATGACTGGTTCATCGAAAAAACCGGCTTCGCTCGCGCGACGGTCGCGCGCGCGATCGCGCAGCTGAGGGACGCCGGCTTCCTGCTCATCCAGCGCAGATGCAAACGCCTAGAGCGCGACGGGCCCGGGCCTCGCTTCGAACAGACCTCCAATGCCTACCGCCTGGAATGGCCCGCTGGACTGGATCGCTGGTTGAACGGCCAGCGCACGCCCTGCCCGCTTCCCGACGACGAGCTGGTCCGCCTGCAGGCCGAAGAAAACGATCATCGCAGGATGCAGCAACGTCGGATCCAGAACAAACCGTCCGAAGAATTCGCTCTCCTCGACACCCTTGCCCGCATGGCGCGCACGATCGAGGAGCGCGAGTCTCAAAAAGATACTCAACCGCTCAAATCTGAGTCAGATTCTCTTACGTTCAAAGGGAATTGGCCTGGTCGGCCAATGAATTCGACATAAAGGGGCAGATCGCCCCTCACGAAAAGCGCTATTAAAAACTCCAAAGCGCCGGCCTTCACGGTCGGGACCGCCGGCTATGCCGGCGGATGCTCCCCAATGGGAGCAGGCAATTTCTGTCAGTGTTCGCCGCTATGATGCCCTGCCCCAAATCCGCTGCACTGTTCCTCGTCCATGATCGAGCTGCTGAATCACTGTGCCGAGATCGATTTAGAAAATTCGTGCGACGCCGCGGGGCACCGGGACTAAACTACGCGGATGGAAACCGGCACGCCTTTCGATGAAATCGACATCGAGCTGATCGCGCGCAATCCCGCGCGGAACATCCATCGCCGCTACAGCATTCTCGCGAGCATTGACCTTTTCGGTTCCATCATCGTCGAGACCCGTTGGGGACGGATCGGAGCTGCAGGTCAGCGCAAAATCCGCTCATTCCCGCACGGCACCGAAGCCGATCGCTATGTCCGTTCTGTCCTTGCGCGACGGAACAGCGCCGAAAGCCGCTTGGGAACATCCTATCGGATCCAGTCCCAATAGGAGGTGCGCCGCCGCGGGGCTCGACAGAAAGAGTCATTCCTTTTCAATCCCGAACGGCGCATCGTCCTGCCCGCTCGAAACGGCCCGTCGAATCCGCATTGCGCTAATGTTCTTCTTATGTTCCGATATGGGAATGAACCGACTCGACAAAAATGCGATCGCCGACGCTCTGCTGGCTGCCCCGGGGTGGGCAAAACTTGGCCTCACCGAGCCGCGCGAGCATCTTCGTATCGATGCTGCGATGGAGCTCGCCGGCGCGATCGTCGATCATTTATCGCCGCCCGTCTCCCGCGCGATCGCCGGCGAGCAGCAGGCGCTGGCGCTGTGACGTGCAGAATACGAGGGATGGACTGCGTCGCGCCACGCACATATTCGAGGCGGCCGTCTGGCATTATGCTGTGCTGGTCACATGCCGGTGCGGGCATAGCGCCAAATTTCACGCGGCGAGCCTCTGGTGGCGGTTTGAGCGCAAGGGGTGGAACGATAGTTTCCGCGACGCGACGCGCCATTTTTGGTGCCGGCAATGCGCCGCGCGGATCGGCCGCCGCGTTCAACCGCTGCGTCTCGAGACCGTCCCATGGGAAAAAGGGGTCATCGAACTGGAAATGCCCGACGATCGCGAATGGAAACGCGCGATGCGGCGCTTCAGGACATAGGAGATTGACCGATGGACATTGAATTCGACGACACGCTTCAGGGGCTAGGCCGCGGTGGTCATCGCATCATGATATGGGACGGTCAGGAGGAACAGCAGATCGAAGCGCATTGGGGTCTCCGGTCGCGCGACCCGGAGATCGGACAAATTCCGCTCCTCAAATCGGAAACAGCCCGGATCGAAAGCCCCTGCCTTATCCTGGCCAATGAATTCGGCATCAAGCGCGACGGCAAGACACTCTATGCCGCGAGTCTCGTCACCGACATTCCTTTCTTCTGCATCGCCGGCGTCTGGCAGCGCGGCACGCGCGATTATCCCGATGCGTTCGCGGCGCTGACCGTTCCGGCGTACCCCGACCTTGCAGAGCACAAAGATCGCCATGTGGCAGTGGTCGATCCTGACGACTGGTTCGATTGGCTGCAGCAGGCGCGCCCACCGCTGGACATCTTGCGCCCCTTCCCCGAAGGTAGCTTCACGATCATGCCGCCGATCCAGCCCAGTATCGAAGGGCTGCTCGGCGCCGCCTGAGAAGCGGAGAGCCGAGGATGTGCAATCAGATCACGCTCAAGGCTTCGGTCGACGAAGTTGCCTCCCACTTCAAGGCCCGGCGCCCGAAACCGACAAATGCCAGCACCGGCGACGTGTGGAAGGGTGGCACCGGCTTCATCGTTCGTGAGAACGCCGGCGAACGCGTGATGGACGCGATGACGTGGGGCTTCCCCAAATATCTGAAGAACAAACGCACCGGCGAGTTGAACAAGCCGCTGAAGGTCAACAACGCCCGCGACGATCATCTGATGAACCCGTTCGGGATGTGGCACGAGTGGTTCATCCAGCCAGGACAAAGATGCCTGATACCGATCACCGCTTTTGCTGAGGCCGTCGGCGCCAGCCCGAACATGACTCGGACGTGGGTCCGCGTCGCTGACCAGCCGATCGCCGCCTGCGCCGGCTTCTGGCGGCCGACCGACGAATGGGGCGACAGCTATACGATGGTCATGGTCGATGCCGTACCCGAGATGATGGAGATCCACGACCGGATGCCGGTCATACTGCATCCCGACGATTGGGACAGCTGGCTCCACGCCGAGACCGACCAAGCGCTGGAACTGGTAAAGCAGTACCCCGCCAACCGGCTCATCGTCGAGCCAACAGACGAACTATGGGTTCCAAAACGGCGGCCAAATGATCGGCAACCCGAATTACTTTGATTGCAAGCGCGATTTTACGCCCTGACTGTTTCATCTCTGGAAACGTCAACCGCCGGTTAGGCAACGAAACTCACTGACAAATAAGACATTTCTGCGAGATCGCGCCGATGAACCAGAACCCCTCCCCCACGCGCCCGCGCGCGCAACTGCGCGGGCAAGATCTCGTCAACGCAATCGCCGACGCCGGTTCGCGCGTAATCTACATTGACGACGGGCAACGCCCAGTCGCGGCCGTTCTCCCTATCGAGCTGTGGCAGATGATCGCCAAAATTCCCTATTACCGTGCCGTGACGGAATCGTTCATCGGCGCCCCCGCGCGCCCATCTGAGACCGGTTGACGTGTGCGGCTTCGCCATCCTTGTGAGCCGCTTCTCCGCATCGAGCCGCGCTTCGATTTCAACGAGAAGCGCTTCGGTTCCCGGAACGATTTCAAAGGTCATCCGCGAGGCATAGCATCGTTTTTACGCATATCGAACCCGTCTGGCTCTCCCCGCTACACGTAGCTACGCAAGACGGCTTCCAACTTGCATAGAAAGAAGAGCGTGGTTCGTAGCTCGGGCGTGAAGCCGTAGAGCGTGGCCTCTCGCGCCTGTTCTAGAACTGTGTCGATATCGTAGATTCGCCAATCGTGAATTGCGGAGGTGCTAAAATAATCGTCGAAATCAAAACTCCGGGCACTGAGGTCGGATACATATCCAAAATGCTCATAGTACCGCGGGAACAGAAAAGCGTCGCTCACTCCCGATCGAACCAGCGCCAGTTTGTGAATTTGTCGATCCTCACGTATTTTTTTTGGGAGCGCGCGGCAAAAATCGACAACAGGTCTCGAGATCAACGGGCTCTTTGGCCACAATCCGAGGCGCATAAATAAATCGCTGCGGCAAGCGGCGGCCACCACGGCAGATGACGAAGTGTAACCAGCAACCTCGTAGTCAGTCCGATGCAACGTATAGTCTTTGACCAGTTCATCTCCCCCCATACCGGTCAACACGAGATCGAGTTCGGGAATCTCGGCCCGGACGCGCTCAAGCAAATTGGAGCACTGCAGTCTGTACATCTCGTCAAATGGCGTGATCCCAAAGCCGGGCAGGCCGAGCGACTGATAGGTCAAATCTTTCGCCGCCGGATAAGTAAAATCCCGCAGCCGGCACAGCTCGATAATTTCATTCCGCCGGCTGGTCTGTTGGACCCCGACCGGACCCGTGTGAATGACACCACATGAACTGGTCGGCCGTTCGAGCAGCGCTGCGGCAAATGCAACACAGGAGGAATCCAAACCTCCGCTCAATTCGACAAGGGCGCCATTCGCCCGAGCAAAATTCTCAGACATGGCTTCGGCAATGAGCCTCAGAAATTCGCCCGTTGCCACTGCCCCGTCCGCGAATTGCGCGGGCAACAACGCTTGAGGGCTTGGCATTTGCTCGAATTCCGTCGATGACTGACCTATAATTGCCCGCTCCGCCGGCCAAAGCATCTGCACGCCCGAAATAATCTGGTCTCGCACTTGGTTCATGCCGTCTTCGATATAACGCTGGCACATAAGGATGTCGGGCTCCGCACGGTCCAGCACGGCAACTGCGTCTTCAAATCTCCATGAGATTGCGACGCGCCCTCTTCCACGGGCCAAGTAGATTGGGCAATTTCCCGCGCACGTTCGTACTAGTTCAACCCGATCATCGCCGTGGACGATCAGACATATGCCTTCAGCTGCATCGAAGTCGCGGTAAAGATCCGACGACGGATTCGCGGCATCGGCCGCCTCAAAAGGATCTGCGATCTCTCCGATCCACAGCAGCTGCCCACCGTCGAACCGGCGCGTCGACCAACTCAACTGGGACGATTTAAAAATTTCGATCTTGCTCTCGCCAATTTGGATGGTGGTGTCTGACACATCCCAGTTTGCGCCAAGGTCTTCGAACGATAGGTTGGCTGTCAGCATTGCCCGCCCCTCAAAAAAAAGGTGGCACAAACGTGCCACCCAAAATCCCGCTGCGCTGCATTGGATAGCCGCTTAGGAGCAGTCTTCCGACAATACAGCGCCGACTAATCAAAAATGACGCGTCGCATAATCCATGTCGTAAGGCGCCTTTTTCGATGTATGGTCACCGCCTCCACCACCGGCGACATTTTTCACCTCATCAGCGGCCAACGCCCTCGGCCGATTCCGGAAAATCGATGAGGCTGGTTTCCTGTTCGTGAGCTTAAACACATGAAATCCTTTCATCCAATCGTCGCTCGCGGGGTATCACCCAAACGTGCGCGTCGCATAATCCATGTCGTACGGGGATTTCTTGCTGATCGTGTCTTTGGGACGTGTCCACTCACCGCCAGCGATCGTCATCAATTCGTCGGCAGCCAATGCACGGGGACGGTTCCTGAAAACCGAATTGCTACCGCTGTCTTTCTTCAGATTGAACATCTCATTCTCCATGATGGCAAACGGGGCCCAGAGTTTGGGCCGCAAAGGGCAATTATGTGCCTGGTGGCGACTCAGAAGAGTATGTTGCTCTTAGCTAAATGTACGGGTCGCATAATCCATGTCGTACGGAGCCTTGCTTCCACCGGGTGCAGGCAACTCAAAGGGCCCCGCGCCGGCCAGCTTCTTCATTTCTTCGGCGCTCAACGCGCGCGGCTGGCTACGAAATACGGAACCGTCAGACTTCTTCGTCGAGAATTTGAACATGCTCAGCGTCCTTTACAAAATGTGATCCGCGGCTACGAAAACAGCAAAGCTGCGGCTCGCGAACGAAACGCAAATTAATTGAATGTGCGCGTCGCGTAGTCCATATCGTACGGGGCTTTGCTTCCGAACTTCGGCTCCTCGAAAGGCCCCGCTCCCGCCAATTTCTTCATTTCTTCCGCGCTCAATTCGCGCGGTCGGCTACGGAAAATCGAACTCTGCTTCTTAAACATGCGATTTCTCCTTCATGCTCCTTTAAGAGCAAGGGGAGGCTGCGCTTCCTCAAAGTTGGAGTCAAGCGCAAAGTCATTAGAACTCAAAGCGTTGCTATGGGAACGAAAGGGATCTAGATTATTTGCGGATTGAGCGAGTGCTTGTCCAATACGAGAATACGCTGAGCGCTTTCGATCGTCTCTTTGCGGTGCGCCACCACTATTCTCGTGATCTTCAATTCACGGATGGCGGCGTTGACGGCCGCTTCGTGGGCCGAATCCAGATGCGCTGTCCCCTCGTCCATGACAAGAATTTGCGGCTCGCGGTAAAGCGCCCGCGCCAGCAAAATGCGTTGCTTCTGGCCCCCGGAAAGCGTCGAGCCCATATCACCGACCAACGTGTCATACTGGAGTGGCATGGCCAAAATATCATCCGAAATGGATGCGATTGTTGCCACCCTGTGTACCTTGGGCAGATCGATGTCCTCTTCGAACAACGCGATATTTTGGGCGATGCTGCCCGAGAAGAGTTCGTCTTCTTGCAGCACTGTTCCGATCTTCCGCTGATACGCCTTGAGAGCGTGTCCGCCGAGCTGCTGCCCATCCACCAATAGTTTGCCGTCCGTGGGCTCGATCAGGCCGAGAAGAACCTTCAGCAATGTCGATTTGCCGCCGCCGGATGGCCCCGTGATCGCTACATGCTCCCCTGCGTCAACCCGCAGCGACACGTTCTCGAGCACAAGCGGCTCACTCTCCGAGTAGCGGAAGTAAACCTCCTGCAGCTCTATGGTTTCTACTTCCGCCTTTACATCGCCCTTCGCTGTTTCGAAGGTACGATCCACGTCAGAGAGTGCAATATCAGCAAGTCTCTCGAGATGCAGGTTGAGCATCCGGAATGCCATCAACTGATCTACAAGCTTCGAGGCCTTGTCGATAAACTGCACTTTATAGGCCATATAAGCGAAGAGCATCCCGACGCTGAAGCCGTCGCCGCTGATAATCAATCGCACCGCGATCCATACAGCCACAACATTCTCGATACCCAGAATAAGAATGTTGAGGGACTGCTGCAGCGCCACGATCCGCTGAACACGAACTTTTGCATTCGTTGCTTCGACAAGTTGATTTTGCCAATAACCGTGCCGCACGGCTTCCTGACCGAAAATCCTCAAGGTGGTGATGCCCTTTAAGGATTCGATCAGTGTAGTCTGCTCATTGGCTACCGTGACGATTAATGCCTCCTCAGCGTCCCGCTGCAGGCGAAACAGGTAGAGCCTAACCAAAAGATAGGCCGCAAACGACACGAGCGCGATGATCGCTAGAAGACCACTATAAAAAAACATCACCGTCAGCGTGAAAACGGCCATCAAGCCGTCGACAATCGATGCGATTGCTCCCTCGGTGAGAAGCAGTTGAATAGGCGTTACGGATCGAAAACGGGAAAGCACATCGCCGGTATGCCGCTTCTCGAACCAGTCCACGGGCAAGCGAAAGAGGTGGCGCGTGAGGTCAGACGCCAGATTGAAACCTAAAGTCGTGCCCGCAACCAACAAAACCAAGGTTCTCAACCAGGATGCCACCGCATTGATCACGACAAAGAGACAGAAACCCAAGGCCAGCGCCATCAACAGCGCATTGTCCTGCTGAGGGATCACTCGATCGACAGAGATTTGGAGATAGTACGGCGACACAAGCACGAAGGCTTGCAAGAATAGGGTCAGAAGAACGACTTGGAACAGTGCCGACTTTAGGCCAACCGTGCCCTTAATCAACTCAAAAAGCCCCATTTTCTCCGCATCGCGACGGGGCTCGAAGTCGGCGCCTGGCCGAACCTCAAGCGCATAGCCTGTAAAATGCAACGAGACTTCAGTCAGCGGCACCCACTGCGTATTCCCTGCCGGATCGTGAATCAGAGCCCGCTGGCCCCTTACACGCTCCAAGACAACGAAATGATTTAGATCCCAATGCAGGATTGCGGGCGTTGATAACTGTTCAAGCCCCTCGAGTGGCACTTCGACTGCCCGAGACACAAGACCCACGCGATCGGCGAGCTCCATCAGCGTCGCGAACGTCGTCCCGCGCTGACTGAATGCGAGATGCCTACGCATTCCGCCCAGATTGGTATCAAACCCGAAGCTATTGGCCACCATTGTAATGCAGGCGAGCCCGCATTCGGCTATTTCCGTCTGTCGGATCAGCCTGACTCGCTTCTGCCGAGCGGGAAAAAAGTCAATCATCTATCGGCTCCGCGCGGCGAACAGAGGCTCGAAGAGCCACGTGAAGAGCGATTGGCGCGCGATCTCCACCTTAGCTTCGGCCAACATGCCAGATTTCAGGCTTTCCCTCCTTCCGAACGCCCTGATGCTAGTTTCATCGAGCTCTATCTTGGCAAGGAAGTACGGCTTGCCAGCGGCGCCGGGAGCAATCGTCGGGGCGCTCGCGACAGAAATTATCTTCCCGTTGATATGCCCAAATCGCTGGTACGGGAAAGCGTCGATCGCCAAGCGCGCTGATTGTCCTTCTCGAACGAAACCGACAGCCTCGCTTGGAATGCGCAAATTCGCGACGAGTTTGGAGCTGTACGGTTCTACCGACATCAACACGTCGCCTGCTGGCATGGATTTGCCGACGTTCGCAACAATGGCCGTTACGCGTCCAGCAATTGGGGACCGCAGGGAGTAGGATCGATCCCCCTCGGCCTCAGCGCGAGCGCGTTCGAAGTCCATGCGGGCAACGGCAAGCCTGGCTTGTTCCGATCGGGCAGCAACTTGAATGCTATTTGCTTCATTCAACGCCTCTTCCCTGGCGAGACGGCGGGAGACCAAGAGTTGCTGGGATTGAGACAGGGCGAGTTGCCTGGACACGAGCGTCTCCTCGCGGATCTGCACGTCTCGGCGGCTGATAAATCCGTTCTTCGCGATCCCTCGAATTCTCTCTAAGTCATGCTCGGCGGTTTCGATCAGGCCCCGCTGGGCGGCCATCTGCTTTTCAATCAACGCGATTTCTTCGCCGATCGCCGCTGCCCGGGTTTGTGCTGACCGGACGTCCAGGCCGGATTTGCTACCCGCCGCAGCCGCTTGGGCGGCCGTCAAGTTCGCTTGCTCTGCGATTGCCTCGGTCACGACTTTACCGAAACCCTCGCTCCCCTCACCATAACGGTCGGTTTCTAAGGTCGCGAGCACCGTCCCTTTTTTTACGTGTTCCCCTTCCACCACCCGGACATCACTTACCGTGCCGAGCCGCGGGGCAACAATTTCCGCCACGCCCGCAGAACGCGCTAGCGAACCCTCAACAGTGACGGATCGCGTAAAGGGGGTGATCGCCAGAAAACAGAGCACCGAGACCAAGCTGACTACTGCAAACGTTGTAACGATTCGCCATGACAGCGGAATAGCGATCGAGGCCCGTCCCCGAAACTTTGCCTTCCGTCCCTCAATAACTTCTTCGCGAAACATCAAAACGATCCGGTTGGCGTCGGATGAGAGTGATGGACAACACGAAAATCGACCGATGACCTCACTTCACATATTTCCTCAACCACGTGAATGTCTCATCAAGGAGATTGCGGACGTTAGCTGGAGACAGGCTGATGCTGTGATTTTCCCCCCAATAGCGCAGGAGCCTTGCTGTTTTATTCTGAGAATAAAGCATGTAAAATAGCTGATCCGCCTGAATTGCCGATGCCCGTATATCATATTCCCCGTGCGCCAGAAGCAAGGGAGTATTTATCCGGCTTGCATAAAATAGCGGCGATTTGCTCGTGTATTGGGAGTAGTCTCGATACGGAGTATCGGTGAAATCCAACCGCTGCGCGATCGCCCAGTTGACCGACTTTTCATGCTCGATGCCGTCGTATCCGCGGCTGGTGGGGTCAAACTGTGAGAAGAAACCAACGAAGTCTGTCACGCCATCGATTGCAATGCCCGCCTTAAAGCGATCACTTTGCGTCAAAATGGCATAGACGCCAAATCCGCCATTGCTCTGTCCCATGATCGCAACCCGCTTGGGGTCTGCATTTCCTTTGGCGATGAGTGCATCAAGTGCAGCGTGTGTTTCGGCAGTAATTTGCGCGAAGGGATTCTCGTCCGTTTTGGGGGCACCGCGCGATAATGAGGGCACCAAAACGATATAACCGCGCGCGGCGTAGAGTTGCAGGTTGTAGATTCCGGGAAGATATGGATCCAGCACATGGGTGTCGGCCCCGGAAACCCGGTAGCCGGGATAGACCCACGTCAAGACTGGATATTTTACATCACTCGAATAGCCCGGCGGCATCAGGGCTACGGCCTTCAGCGGCTCGCCTTTGGTGCCTACATAGTCGAGAAGCACGCGCTCGCCCCAGCGCACGTTCTTCGGATAACCTGAAATGGATTTTAGAGTGCGCGATTTCCCTGTCAAAATGTCGAATTCGCCGACCTCGGTTCGATCCAACATCTGATTGACGTAACTGGCCCGTGGGGGCGATCCGCTGATGGCGCTCAGCTCGGCACCTTCGGGAAGTTCGAATTTCGAAACTACCGCCGGCGTCGAGGAAACGTCGACGGCTGCAACCACGATCCGTCCATCTTCGGCTTGGCCTCGCAGGATGATTATCGACTCCTGGATGCCGACCACCGCGGTCTCGCCTGGCATGGACAAGGGCGTTCGAGTTTCAATTTGCCCGGTTGTGCTGCTTAGGGTGAGAAGGTTGCCGTCCCCTATGCCATAGAGATTGCCCTTCGGTCCCTGGACGAATTGTGTCGCGGGCGTCGTCAAGTTTGCAGTGATGTTAACACTCGCCTGCTCTGCTCCCGTGACGAACCAATCTTCGCGGGCGTCCGCCTCCGAACTCGACTTCCGCGTGACCAACAATCGCTCTGAATCCAGCCAGCGCACCGGGGTGGCAATTGGATAGAGCGAACTCAGAAACGTCGCCCCGACTGGCTCGTTACCGACGCTGCGGATTCTTTCAGATTCGAGGTCGAGACGGAACAAGTGCGCTTCCGGCGAGGCCGCGTCAGCGCGAGCACGAAATGCGACGCTGCGCCCGTTGGGCGACCACTCAAACAGTTCGAGCGGCAATTTTGCTTCTTGCGGCAGTTCAACCCAACGCACGCTGCTTTCGCGGTTGAGCTCGGCGATTCCCAATCGCTTCTGCACTTGCCAACTATCGACCATCCGGACCGAGCCGGGAGTCGCGCCGGGCGCCAGTGCAGCTTCGGTCGCCAATATGGCAACGAACCGGTTGTCCGGCGAAACGCTAACCGCAAGGTCGCCGCGAAATGGATAATCCGGAATTTGCCCAAGAGCGATGGAGGTCCGTTTCGACACCGAATAGACACGAAGAGTCGGCTGCCCTGCGGGTTGCTGCCATGTCGTCCTTGCGTCTCCACTTCCGACAGCAGTCGCCGTCGGCACTTGCCCGTCGAGAAGACGCTCGCGCGTGAGTTCTGCGTGACGCACTGGTCTCGAATATTCATCGAGCAACGTCGAAACCTCGCCGTCAGCGAGGGTAAGGGCCATAAGTCGATCACCGTCGAGCCAAGCGAACGGCGCATTTTCTTCACCAACTCTGCAGGTCTTCGCCTTGCCCATATCTTGGCCGGCGTGACGAACATCAAGGCGGTTGAACCACGAACCATATCGCGACTGCGTAACCACGGCCTCATTTGCCAGTCGAGACAACGCCCCGGAAGCCTTGTCCCAAACATAGATCCGAACATTGTCCCCCTGAGACGGTTCGCTGCCATCCGCCTGGGTCGACAGCATCGCCAACTTGGCGCCATCCGGTGACCACTGCGCGCACCAGAACCCAGCGCCCTTCGCTACCAGCGGCGCGATTCTTCGAGCTTCGCTCTGTCCCTCGCCTGATATCCACACGCCATTCCGCGACGGGTCTATCTCGTAGTGCGTGCGACCATATGATTCGCCATCGGTTGCGGATCGCTGCACGACGATGGCAGTCACGCTTCCGTCGGGCGACGGGGCAACCTCATCAACTCGTTCGATGGCTAGAACGTCGTCGATCGTCAGATCTCGTTGCTTTGCTTCCGCGATATCTGTCATCGGCAAACCCGCAATCATGGCAACTAGCGAAAGTGAAGCCCAGTTCATCCCGACACCCCGCAATAATGATCTAACCTTCGCCTGTCGCTCATGCAGCTTATGGCCTCGCCGCAAGAGATGTCAGCAATGACAATGATTTGCAATGCGCCGCCTGTTGGGCGGGAATTCGATGAAATGGGGATCTTCATTGGAAACGGTGAAACATGGGACATCATCGTGGATGCGCTTGCTTTTCGCCGGCTCGTTATAGCCCAGGTGGACCGGCATTAAATTTAGAGCTAGAATCGGCAAATGCCGTTCGCGGAACAGCCGCCCGTGCCGCCCGTCCTAGAGGCGCCTTCGCTCGATCTCGAACGCGTCGATCGAGCGGCTGAACGCATTGACCTCAAAACCATCCGACCCCGGTGTCCTGAAGGAAGGGGGAACGAAATTGTGGTTTGCGCCCCCGATCCCGAGGAACATCGGGCGAGACGCCTGCCTGACACCTATGCTGTTACCGAAGGATTGCCGCGCGCCGAAATCGATGTCGGAAACGGCGTGAGCCTCGATGTCCATCTCGACTCTGGCTCGCTGGCCAACGGCTATACTGCAAACCGCGTCATGGTCGGGGTCAAGTTCAAGTTCTAGGGCGGACACGTATCCGGACCCTCGGGATGCAACGTCGAGGCGAAAGTCTGAACTCTTTACCTTCTTTGCCGGACGCACTAGATTGGGGCCATGGCAAGCGTGACCACCCCTCGCGAACAGGCAGAAACCTCCGAAGCCGCCCGCAAGGTCGGCGGCTATGTCGAGCTCTTGCGCCTGCAGGACGAGCGCACCGCGATCCGTCGGCGCGGTCTGATTGCGAAGCTCACCAAGAATCCCCAGACTGGCCGCTTCAAATATATCGCCGCGAGCTGATTCATGACGCTCACGCTGGCCGTTCTCGCCAGCATGCTCATTCTGCTACCCGGTTTGACCTTTCTCGGATTCTGGAATCTGAAAGGCGCGCGTAGCGGCGCCGCACGGCCCGAATTGCCTCTCGGATCCGCAACAACGTTGCTGCTCGCCGTGGGAGTCTCTCTCATGGCCCATTTTCTCGGTTGGTCGTGTGTCGAGCTGGCGCGGAGCCTGTTTATTGCCATTTCGGATGTTCTGCCCGCGACAGGAATGATGTGGACGCCAATCGAGACGCTGCTTCGGCCTGAAGGGCTCCTTCAGCCCGTATTCGCCAATCCGATCGCAGCGATGGTGCAATATGCCGACGGCGGGCATCTAGAGATGCACGAACTGGCCATGTTCAGCATGCTGGTTGTTCTGGAATCGTTTCTGGTCGCGAAGTTCGTCTCAAATGACGGCTTCGACCTCGTGTTCGACGGCGCCGACCTCAATGGTCAGGGGTGGGTCTACCATCATTACCTCAGACCGACCCAGCATGGCTATAGGCCCGTCTGCCACGTTCTCACGACCTTTCAGCAAAACAACCTGGGCATCGGCTATATCGGCGCGATCGCGGATATTCGGCACAGCGAAAAGGGCGAGCTGCTCTCGCTGGCGCTGCTCAACCCCGACCGCTTCCTGTTTCAGTTGAAGCCTGCTGTCACCGGAAAGAAATGGCAGGAACCAGGTGAGGCGCCCAAGTTCGATAGCTACGGGCGCGAGACGATAGGCGGTATCGTCGCTCTTGACGGGAAGTCGGTCGCAAATCTGCTGGTACGGACACTCGACAAAGCCCTCCTCGATGACATCGAGACCGAGACGGAGAACACACCAGACGCGTCGCCGGCGCCCGAAGATACCGATACCGTGACGGTAGCCGAGCCATGATCAAGCTGCTCGCGTTTTTCACGTTCCTGATCACGAGCGCGGTTGGGTTGCTTGGGCTACTCGTACTGATAAGCGCCCCGTTCCACTGGCTCGCGATCGCATTCATGAGCTGCTGTCGACCGCGCCTGGTCCTCGCGCGCGCGGCTATATGCTTCATGGCAATCTGGCTTATCGCGGTCATTGCGCTGCCGCCCGTCACCGGCACCGTGATTGGCATGCTTCTCGCGATTTTTCTAGCGCCTTGGCCTGCCCGACTTTGGGCAACCGGCGCTGCGTTTCACGCTGATGACGCGGAACAACGCGCTGCGGCGGCCGACATTCGGAATATCAGGCTGGAAAGTGAGGGCTCCCGGCTTCGCGTGACCGTCGCAAAGCCTTGGCGCGAATATATCACCGACAGCGAACGTGCGCGATTGGTATCCGTGTACCAATTACCCGCCTCGTTCCCGCGATAAACTTCCCATCGATCCCGTCGGTCTGCCGACGATCATCCCCGCGCCATTGGGCGATCACCTGCGCAAGGCGTCACCTCAAGCTTTGTACGCTGAACAACGATTTTCCGGACATAATGTGAACATTGGTGTCAGGCAGCGGCGCGAAGGTACTGGTAGAGGGTTTCGCGGCTGATGCCCATGTCGCGCGCGATGGTCGCCTTGCGTTCACCGGCGGCAACGCGGCGGTGCAGATCGGCAATCATCTCATCCGAGAGCGACCGTTTCCGCCCCCGATAGGCGCCGCGCTGCCGAGCGATCGCAATGCCTTCGCGTTGCCGTTCGCGGATCAGGGCGCGCTCGAACTCAGCAAACGCACCCATGACCGAGAGCATCAGATTGGCCATCGGGGAGTCCTCCCCCGAGAAGGACAGGCTTTCCTTCTCAAACTCGATCCGGATACCTCGCTTGGTGAGGCCCTGGACCAGCTTGCGCAGGTCATCCAGATTGCGGGCCAACCGATCCATGCTGTGGACGACGACGGTATCGCCTTCGCGGGCGAAAGTGAGCAGAGCCTCAAGCTGGGGGCGGTTGACGTCCTTGCCCGATGCCTTGTCGGTGAAGGTCCGATCGAGCGACTGACCTTCCAATTGGCGATCCACATTCTGATCGAACGTGCTGACCCGGACATAGCCGATCCGTTGCCCCTTCACTGCGCACTCTCTCCATCAAAATGTCAGGTTGAAATCTATGATACGCAACGACATTCGTCAACAAATTCCGTTTAGTACCCTAATCTGACAGAAACCGCGGTAGCGCCCTGACGTCCGGTTAGGCTATACTCCAAGCTGACATCACAAAATCAAATCCCTCAAAGATGGCGTCAATTGCCTTGATGGGGTAAAAACTGGAGTGCTTCCAGGATGGGACATTCGGCAACGTCATCTCCAGTGCATCTGGCTAACGTGGTCGCCAGCGTCACCTCTATCTTCTGCAAATCTGCAATGCGGCGGCGGACATCTTCAAGGTGGAGTTCGGTTCTCGCCATAACCTCCGCGCAGGTTTGTGCACCGGTATCGGTGAGCGACAACAATGACCGTATGTCATCCATTGCATAGCCAAGGTCGCGCGCGCGCAGGATGAACTGCAACCTTTGCACCAGTTCCGGCGAATAGACGCGGTAGCCGTTGGAACTGCGAGGCGGCCCCGGCAGCAATCCCACCTTCTCGTAATAGCGGATGGTTTCGAGATTGCAGCCTGTTTTCCGGGCAAGCTGGGCACGCAAGATGCCGACCTGTTGCTCCATGAAAATACCTCTTGAGTCTGTAGTGGCTACAGAGCCTACACTGCGAATCACTCAGTTGGAACAAGGGATTCAAGCCATGGTCTCAACGCCGGAAGCGGGACAGCCAGCCCTCACCGAAAACCACGAGCCGAAGCAGGCAAACTGGGTTGCGGCGGGCGCATTGATCGGCGCGGGGCTCGCCTCGGCTTGCTGCGTCGTCCCGCTACTGTTGGTTATGCTCGGAATTTCCGGCGCGTGGATCGCCAACCTGACGGCGCTCGAACCTTACAAGCCCTATGTCGCAGGCGTAACGCTCGCGCTGCTCGGCTACGGCTTCTGGCATGTCTATTTCAAGCCGAAACCGCCCTGTGAAGACGGTTCCTACTGCGCTCGTCCACAATCGGCTTGGACCACCAAGGCGGTGCTGTGGCTGGGCCTTGCCGTCGCCATCCTGGCGCTCACCATCGACTGGTGGGCACCCTGGTTCTATTGAAAGGAAATACCCATGAAAAAGACAGTATGTATCGCTATGGCCGTGCTGGCTATGGCTGGCGGCGGGGTCGCCTATGCAGTTAGTGGCACGGCGCAAGATCGCCCCGCGGCTACCGCAACCGCTCAGAAGCAAACCACCTTTGCCATAGAGAACATGACCTGCGCCACCTGCCCGATCACCGTGAAGAAGGCGATGGAAGGCGTCGCCGGGGTAACGGCGGTCACGGTCGATTTCGCAGCCAAGATCGCGCGCGCAACCTATAACCCGCGCCGCACCAATGCTGCTGCGATTGCCGCTGCATCAACCAACGCGGGTTATCCGGCGCGCGCTATTCAAAACTGAGCGGGGCGCCGCCAGCGCCTCAAGAAAGCGATAAGCAATGAACGACTGTTGCAACCGCCCCGGGCAGGAAGGATTTGACGTGGCCGTCATCGGCGCGGGTTCTGCCGGGTTCTCCGCCGCGATCGCCGCTGCCGATCTGGGCGCGAAAGTGGCGCTCGTCGGTCACGGCACGATTGGCGGCACCTGTGTCAATGTTGGCTGCGTTCCTTCCAAGACGCTGATCCGCGCCGCCGAAGCGGTGCATGGTGGGCTTGCCGCCGCGCGCTTTCCCGGCCTTGGGGGCGCTGTCCAGATGGATGACTGGTCCGTATTGGCGGCGTCGAAGGACGATCTTGTCACGACGCTGCGCCAAAAAAAATATGTCGATCTGCTGCCCGCCTATGAAGGTGTGAGCTATATCGAGGGCAAGGCACGCTTTGCCGATGGTGCGCTGATTGTCGGCGATGCGCCCATGAAGGTCGGCAAGGTCATATTGGCGATGGGTGCGCACGCCGCCGTGCCGCCGATTCCGGGGATGGACAGCGTGCCCTACCTAACCAGCACATCGGCGCTGGCGCTGGATCGCTTGCCCAAATCGCTGCTGGTGATCGGTGGCGGGGTGATCGGGGTAGAACTGGGACAGATGTTTTCGCGTCTGGGCGTTGATGTCACCATCTGCTGCCGAAGCCGCCTGCTCCCCGAAATGGACCCGGAAGTGAGTGCCGCGCTGAAAAACTATTTGGAAGCCGAGGGCGTGCGGGTTTGCGCAGGTGTCGGCTATCAGCGTATCGCCCAAACACAGAGCGGGGTCGAATTGACCTGCGAGGGGCATTGTGACACCGTCGCGGCGGAACAGGTGCTCATCGCCACCGGACGCCGACCCAATAGCGACGGGCTTGGGCTGGAGGAGCGCGGCATAGTGCTTGCCCGTAATGGTGGAATCGTCGTCGATGACCACCTCGAAACGTCGGTTCCAGGCATTTACGCGGCGGGCGATGTAACGGGACGGGACCAGTTCGTCTACATGGCCGCCTATGGCGCAAAACTGGCCGCGCGCAACGCGGTGACGGGCAACCAATACCGCTACGACAATTCCTCCATGCCATCCGTCGTCTTCACCGACCCGCAAGTCGCCAGCGCCGGCCTCACTGAAACGACAGCACGGGCGCAAGGCCTGGACATCAAGGTTTCGCTGCTCCCGCTCGATGCTGTGCCAAGGGCACTGGCAGCACGCGATACGCGGGGTCTCATCAAACTGATTGCCGACAAGGCGAACGACCGTTTGCTGGGCGGCCAGATCATGGCACCCGAAGGCGCGGATTCGATCCAGACACTGGTGCTGGCGATCAAACACGGCATGACCACCCTGGAATTGGGTGCAACGATATTTCCTTACCTGACCACTGTGGAAGGCCTCAAACTGGCGGCCCAAACGTTTGATAAGGATGTCGCCAAACTGTCTTGCTGCGCCGGGTGATTGCTCGGGGATCAACCGGCAACGAATGGCCTCCCTCCAGTGCAAGCCGCTTTGGTGTCAATTTTGTTATTCGCCTCAGCGGGAGAGCAAAATGGCACGACGCCGACTTCTGACCGGAGACGAGCGCCGGCGCCTGTTCGATCCTCCTGTCCAAGAAACCGCGATCATTGGGCATTATACCCTTTCTGCGGAAGATGTTGAATTGGTTGGGCGCCGCTATGGTCCAGCAAATCGCCTCGGTCTGGCTGCACAAATCGCTTTGATGCGACATCCCGGCTTTGGTCTGCAACCCGAGATCGGGCTTCCCGACGTCATTCTTCAGTACCTCGCGGCACAGTTATTCGTCGATCCTTCCTCCTTCTCTGCATATGGTCAGCGCGCGCAAACCCGTACCGATCATGCCGATCTCGTGGCGCGTTATCTTGGCATACGCCCGTTTCGACGCGGCGACCTGGCACTTGCCCTGAATCTTGCCGCGCAAGCCGCCGAGTATACAGACAGAGGTGAACCGATTGTTCGCGCCCTCATGGTTGGCCTGAAGGGTGAGCGGTTCATTCTTCCGTCAGGCGACACACTGGAACGCGCCGGTCTTGCTGGCCGGGCACGCGCACGCAAAGCTGCCGCAGCCGCAATCGTCGAAGGCCTCAGCTCTGCTGAACTGACACGGCTAGACGAACTCGTAATCAACAACCCGGATTTCGGCATGACACCGCTGGCGTGGTTGCGTAATTTCGAAGAAGCCCCGACTGCGGCCAATATCAATGGCTTGCTTGAGCGCCTGCGCTATGTTCGCGGCATAGGTATCCACCCGGTAGTTGGGGGCGCCATTCCGGAATTCCGCTTTGCCCAATTTGTCCGCGAGGGCGGCGTGGCACCGGCATTCCTGCTTTCGGATTACAGCGTCAATCGCAGGCGGGCGACGTTGACGGCCGCAGTGATCGACCTTGAGGCCAGACTTGCCGATGGCGCGATCCAAATGTTTGACCGACTTATCGGCGGCATGTTCACGCGCGCGCGGCGTGGGCGCGAGCGTCGCTACCAAGATAGTATTCAGTCGGTGGGGCAACTCATGCGGCTGTTTGGCGCCACGATTACAGCACTTGATGAGGCTGTCCAGAATGGCGGCGATCCGCTCGAATTGATTGACGAAGCGGTGGGCTGGCACCGGCTTGTTGCGGCAAAGGCCCAAGTAGATGCCCTTGCTGATCTTGCCGGCGAGGACGCACTGGTAACGGCAACCGAGCGTTACGCCACGCTACGGCGTTTCAGCCCGGCATTTCTGGACGCCTTCACCTTCAAGGCGTCTGGAACAGGGACGGCACTGATCAAAGCCATCGATGTCATTCGCGATGCGAACACACGAAAGTCGCGCGACCTTCCCGATGGCGTTCCACTGCCATTCCCCAATCGGCAGTGGAAGCGTCTCATCACCGAAAGCGGCCGTATCGACCGCCGACGTTATGAAATTGCGATCATGGCAACCTTGCGTGATCGTTTGCGCGCCGGTGATGTATGGATCGAGGGAACCCGCAACTATCAGCGCTTCGATGCCTATTTGCTGGGTCGGCGCGACGCCGCCAAAGTGGCGGATGCGCTTCCGTTCGATTCAAATGCTGCGTCCTACCTCGCTGACCGGTCACGAAATCTTGACTGGCGGCTGCGCCGATTTGCCAAACAGTTGAAAGCAAACAAGCTTGAGGGAGTGTCGCTCGAACGAGACCGGCTCAAGCTTCAGAAAATGCCGCCTGTCACCCCACCGGAAGCTGAAGCCCTCGATCGTAAGCTCGATACCCTGCTTCCCCGCGTGCGCATCACCGAGCTGCTGCTTGAAGTCGCCGAACGCACTGGTTTTTTGAACGCATTCCGTGACCTGCGTTCAGGCAAGGAGCATGACAACCCCAGCACGGTACTCGCCGCAATTCTGGCTGACGGCACCAACCTCGGGCTGGAGAGGATGGCCAATGCCAGCGAAGGCGTCAGCTATGCCCAGCTCGCATGGACCCACAACTGGTACCTTTCCCCCGACAATTATCAGGCCGCACTGGCCATGATTATCTCAGCCCACCACGAGTTACCCTTCGCGCGGCATTGGGGTGCTGGCACCAGTTCGTCGTCCGATGGCCAGTTCTTCCGGTCGGGGCGGAGCCGTTCGGGGGCGGCGGACGTCAATGCCAAATATGGAACCGAACCTGGCGTGAAAATCTATTCCCACCTTTCCGATCACTTCGCATCATTCGGATCACGGATCATGTCCGCGACGGCAGGTGAAGCGCCCTACGTGCTCGACGGCCTTGTCCTGGGCGCTGGCAACCTTCCGTTGCATGAGCACTATACCGATACCGGCGGCGCGACCGATCATGTTTTCGCACTCTGCCACCTGCTCGGGTTCCGCTTTGCGCCCCGACTGCGCGATATTGCCGACCGCAAACTGGGTTCGATCGCTGCGCCATCGACATACAAGGGCATCGAAAGCCTGATGGGCCGCACCATCAAAACCGCAGCGATCGAGGCTGATTGGGATGACATCGTCAGGATTGTCGCCTCAATCAAGGATGGCACGGTGGCGCCGTCAGTAATCTTGCGAAAGCTTGCCGCCTACAAACGCCAGAACAGGCTGGATTTTGCATTGGCTGAACTGGGCCGTATCGAGCGCACTTTGTTCACGCTCGATTGGCTCGAACAACCGGAACTGCGCCGTGCCTGTCAGGCCGGTCTCAACAAAGGCGAAGCGCGGCACACGCTTGCCGCCGCCATCTATACCAACCGGCAGGGCCGGTTCACCGATCGCTCGCTGGAAAATCAGGAATTTCGTGCATCTGGGCTGAACTTGCTGATCGCGGCGATTTCCTACTGGAACACGGTCTATCTCGACCGCGCCGCCAAGCACCTCAACGCTGTCGGCACGACGTTCGATGCGGCACTGCTTGCGCACCTTTCTCCGATGGGCTGGGCGCACATCAGTCTGACCGGCGATTACCTCTGGGAGCAGGCCAGGCGACTTCCAGCAGGTGAATTCCACCCACTCAACGAGCCAATGGCGCGGTTGAAGCGTGTAGCGTAGCCCATGTTCCGCTTATGTCCGAGAAATCGTTGTCTGGCGAACTGTCCCCCGTCAGCACCAATGGCACAGATTTGAGGTTGTGATTTAAGGAGGGTTGGGGCTTCGTCGTAGTGACGAAGGAACGAAGATGAAGACCCAACCCTCCGTGAAAAAATCCCCTCCCAAGAAGGCCCCAGCTGAGCGGGTGGTCAAGGATATCCGCCGAGCAACCCGGCGCCATTTCTCTGCCGAAGAAAAGATCCGCATCGTGCTGGACGGCCTGCGTGGTGAGGACAGCATCGCAGAGCTGTGCCGCAAGGAAGGCATCGCCCAGAGCCTGTATTACACTTGGTCGAAGGAGTTTATGGAAGCAGGTAAGCGCCGGTTGGCCGGTGATACCGCCCGTGCCGCGACCACTGGCGAGGTGCAGGATCTGCGCCGCGAAGCCCGCGCCCTGAAGGAATGCGTGGCCGACCTGACGCTGGAAAACCGTTTGCTCAAAAAAAGCATGATCGCGGATGGGGGCGACGAAGAATGAGGTATCCCGCATCCGAGAAGCTCGAGATCATCAGGATCGTCGAGCAGTCCCACCTGCCTGCCAAGCGAACGCTGGACCAACTCGGCATCGCCCGGCGGACGTTCTACCGCTGGTATGACCGCTACCTCGCAGGCGGCCCGGAGGCGTTGGCGGATCGGCCATCGGCTCCAGGCCGGGTGTGGAACCGGATCGCGCCCGAGGTGCAGGACCAGATCGTCGAAATGGCGCTGGAGCAGTCCGAGCTGTCACCGCGCGAACTGGCGGTGCGATTTACCGATGAGCGCCAATACTTTGTGTCCGAAGCTACGGTTTACCGCCTGCTCAAGGCCCACGATCTGATCACCAGCCCGGCATACGTCGTGGTGAAAGCGGCTGATGCGTTCCATACCAAGACGACCCGGCCGAACGAGATGTGGCAGACCGATTTTACCTACTTCAAGATCATCGGGTGGGGCTGGATGTATCTCTCCACCGTGCTCGACGACTTCTCGCGCTACATCATCGCCTGGAAGTTGTGCACCAACATGCGGGCCGAGGATGTGACCGACACGCTGGATGTAGCGTTGGTCGCATCCGGATGCGACAGCGCCACGGTGTTGCACAAGCCCCGGCTGCTCAGCGACAATGGTCCCAGCTACATCGCGGGCGAACTGGCTGAATACATCGAGGCCAACAAGATGAGCCACGTGCGCGGCGCCCCGATGCACCCCCAGACCCAGGGCAAGATCGAGCGCTGGCACCAGACCCTTAAAAACCGCATCCTGCTCGAGAACTACTTCCTGCCCGGCGACCTTGAGGCCCAGATCGAGACCTTCGTCGAGCACTACAACCACCGCCGATACCACGAGAGCCTAAACAACGTGACGCCCGCAGACGCCTACTTCGGCAGGGCACCAGCCATCATCAAACAACGCGAAAGGATCAAGCGACAGACCATTGAACATCGGCGCTTGCAACACCGTAAGCTCGCCGCCTAAAACCCAACAACAGACGAGGCCCGCACTCCGCTAATTTACGCCGCGACCTGTGCCAAATGTTCTGACGACGGACAGCTTTCCGACATCGACGGCTCGGCGATCGCGCCAGCCATCATCGAAAGCTGCCAGACCCGGCTGCTACTGCCGAACGAGCGCGCGATCGAACCGCAGATCACGGCGATATATCAGCGCTTCGGGCTCAATTCGCGCCAGATCGAGATCCTCGCGCGGGCGATGCCCAAGCGCGACTACTACTGCCAGTCCCGCCGAGGCAATCGCCTGTTCGAGCTGGGCCTGTCCGACGTCGCGCTGGCGCTCTGCGCCGCCTCGTCGAAGACCGACCAGGCCGCCATAGACCGCATCGTCACCGAGCATGGCCGCAAGGGATTCCTCGCCGCCTGGCTGCGGCTGCGCGGCGCGACATGGGCGGTCGACCTCATTCCCGACCTCACCAACCTGGAGAGCCTGCCATGAAACTGCGCATTCCCCGCGCGGCGATCACCGCCGCCGTCCTCGCCATCCCTTTGTCTGCGTCGCCGGTGCTAGTCGCGCCGGCCTCGGCGCAATGGATCGTCTACGACCCGACGAACTACGTTCAAAACGTCCTGACGGCGGCGCGTTCGCTGGAGCAGATCAACAACCAGATCACCTCGCTCCAGAACCAGGCCACCTCGCTGATCAACCAGGCCCGCAACCTCGCGAGCCTGCCGTTCTCCTCGCTGCAACAGCTCCAGCAATCGGTCCAGCGCACCCAACAGCTTCTGCAGCAGGCGCAGCGCATCGCCTACGATGTCCAGAACATCGATCAGGCGTTCCGCACCAATTACGGGGCCGGAAGCGCCTCGATGAGCGCGTCCAATCAGCAGCTCATCGCCCAGGCGAAAGAGCGCTGGAACAACACCGTTTCCGGCCTTCAGGACGCCATGCGCGTCCAGGCCGGCGTGGTCGGCAACATCGACACCAACCGCACCCAGATGTCGGCGCTGGTCGGCCAGAGCCAGGGCGCCACCGGCGCGCTGCAGGCCACCCAGGCGGGCAACCAGCTTCTCGCACTCCAGGCCCAGCAGCTCGCGGACCTGACCGCCGTCGTCTCGGCGAACGGCCGTTCCCAGGCGCTCGCCGAAGCCGAGCGGTCGGCGGCCGCCGAACAGGGCCGCGAGCAGCGCCGCCGTTTCCTGACGCCCGGCTCGGGCTACCAGCCCGGCAACGCGCAGATGTTCCAGAACGGCAACTGAGGGCGCGACGATGGACGGAAAGATCCTCGCGCGCATCGGCGCCATCTTCTTCGTGACCTTCGCCGTCACCGCCACCGCCATCGAACTCGCCCGCAAGGACGAGCCGCCGATCTACCGCAGCATCGCGGTGCCCGCGGAAGCGGCGGCCGATCCGCTGAAGGCAAAGCTGCGCCGCTGCCAGCGGCTCGGCGAGGCCGGCACCAGCGACAGCGAGTGCCTGCAGACCTGGGCGGAGAACCGCGACCGCTTCCTCACGCCGTCGCAGCCGGCGCCGCAGGCGCCCGGTCCGCAGGACATCCCGCAGAATCCGCCGGTCACGCGCGAGCCCATCGTCAAGGAGCCCGTGCCGGCCGTCGACTCCCACACGAACGAGGCGCGCTGAGATCATGGGCGGCACCGGCGTCATCGACCACTTCCTGGAAGTTTTCACCCGCTACATCGACGGCGGCTTCGGGCTTCTCTCCGGCGAAGTTGCGTTCATCGCCACGACGTTGATCGTGATCGACGTCACGCTCGCCGCGCTGTTCTGGAGCTGGGGCGCCGACGAAGACATCATGGCGCGCCTGGTGAAGAAGACGCTGTTCGTCGGCGTCTTTGCCTACCTCATCGGCAATTGGAACAACCTGGCCCGCATCATCTTCGAGAGCTTTGCTGGCCTCGGCCTGAAAGCCTCCGGCACCGGTTTCACCGTCGCCGACATGATGCGGCCCGGCCGCGTCGCCCAGACCGGCCTCGATGCCGGCCGGCCACTGCTCGATTCCATATCCGATCTCATGGGTTACTGGAGTTTCTTCGAGAACTTCATCCAGATCGCGGTGATGCTGCTCGCCTGGGCGCTGGTGCTGTTGGCCTTCTTCATTTTGGCCATCCAGCTCTTCGTGACGTTGATCGAATTCAAGCTCACCACGCTGGCGGGCTTCGTGCTCATCCCGTTCGGGCTGTTCGGCAAGAGCGCCTTCATGGCCGAGCGTGTGCTTGGCAACGTCATCTCCTCAGGTATCAAGGTGCTCGTCCTCGGCGTCATCATCGGCATCGGGTCGAGCCTGTTTTCCGAATTCACCGCCGGCTTCGGCGGGGCAACACCCACCATCGATCAGGCCATGGCCATCGTGCTCGCGGCGCTGACGCTGCTCGGTCTTGGCATCTTCGGTCCGGGCATCGCCAACGGTCTCGTCTCTGGCGGACCCCAGCTCGGCGCGGGCGCCGCCATCGGAACCGGCCTAGCCGCGGGCGGCATGGTCGCCGCAGGCGCCGCCACGGTTGGAGCGGTGGCGTCCGGAGGAGCCGCGCTGGCAGGAGGCGCGGCCGCCGCCGCTCGCGGGGGCGCCGCCCTCGCGGGCGGCGCTTCCACCGCCTACAGCCTGGGCGCCGCAGGGCAGTCGGGCGCCTCAGGTGTGGCCAGTGGCCTGGGCGGCGTCGCCCGGGCCGCCGGTTCCGCTGCAACATCGCCGCTCCGCCGCGCCGCTGAACGCTCGACCGAAAGCATGCGCTCCAGTTTCTCGGAGGGCGCCAAGTCCGCCTTCGAGGCGACCGGCGGCTCCTCGACCATGGGCACCATCGGCGGCGGCTCAGACGAGGCCGCGCCCGCCGCCGGCAATTCAAACACGCCGCCCGCCTGGGCCCAGCGCATGAAACGCTCCCAGCAGATGAGCCACGCCGTTTCCACCACCGTCCATGCCGTCCGCAGCGGCGACAGCCATGGCGGCGGCTCTTCCATCAACCTCTCTGAAAGCGACCGCTGATGTTCCGAAGACCCTCTACGCATTACGGAAAGGCTCCCGAGCCCGAGACCCCTTATCAGCGCGCCGCCCAGGTTTGGGACGACCGTATCGGCTCGGCCCGCGTCCAGGCGAGGAACTGGCGCTATATGGCCTTCGGATCGCTGTTCCTCAGCGCCGGCTTCGCCGCTGCGCTGGTCTGGCAGTCAGCTCGGGGAACCGTCGTGCCATGGGTGGTGCAGACAGACCGGCTCGGCCAGGCGCAAGCGATTGCGCCTGCGACCGCCGACTACCAGCCGACCGATCCGCAGATCGCCTTCCACCTGGCGCGCTTCATCGAGCAGGTCCGCTCGATCCCAGCCGACGCGATCATCGTCCGCCAGAACTGGCTACGCGCCTACGACTTCACGACAGATCGCGGCGCGGCCGCACTCAACGATTACGCGCGCTCGAACGATCCCTTCACCAAGGTCGGCCGCCAGCAGATCGCCGTCGATGTCTCGAGCGTCATCCGTGCGTCGCCGGACTCGTTCCGCGTCGCTTGGACGGAGCGCCGGTATGAGAACGGCCAGCTCGCCGACACCACGCGCTGGACCGCGATCCTCACGATCGTCGTCCAGATTCCCCGCAATGCCGACCGGCTGCGGGCCAATCCCTTGGGGATCTACGTCAACGCAATCTCATGGTCACGGGAGCTGGGGCAATGACAAAGCCGTATTTCCGTAAAGCCGGAAGGCCGGCTTTGCGCATTCAGACATTTGCGGCTTTGCTGCTGTCGGCGACGGCGCTCGCCGGCTGCGCCACCGCGACGCCGCCGCCGGAAATCAGCTACGACGACGCTCCGGCCGCCGTGCAGACCGTCGATCCTCCCGCGCCGGTCCGGGTCGTCGAGCTGCCGCGACCGCTGCCGCTGCCCGGTCAGATGAAGCCGGTCGAGGAATCGCGCCGCGCTCCGGAGCCGGCCGATCCCACCGCGCGCGTCAACCAGGCCAACGCCGCCGCCCGTATTCAGCCGGTGCGCGACGGCTTCATCAACTCGATGCAGGTCTATCCCTTCACGCAAGGGGCGCTCTATCAGGTCTACACCGCCGTCGGGCAGATCACCGACATTGCGCTCCAACCCGGCGAGCAGCTCGTCGGCTCAGGGCCGGTCGCGGCCGGCGATACGGTCCGCTGGATTATCGGCGACACGCAGAGCGGCGCCGGCGCGACGCTGCAGGTCCATATCCTCGTCAAGCCGACGCGCGCGGATCTGATGACCAACCTGGTCATCAACACCAATCTACGCACCTACCATATGGAGCTGCGCTCGACCGAGCGGACCTATATGGCCTCGGTCTCGTGGCAGTATCCGCAGGACCAGCTCATCGCGCTCCGCAGGCAGAATGCCGAGGCGCAGGCCACCCAGCCGGTGGCCACCGGCGTCGATCTCGCACGGCTGAACTTCCGCTACGAGGTGACCGGCGACCGTGCTGCATGGCGGCCGCTGCGGGCCTATGACGACGGCCGGCAAGTCTTCATCGAATTCCCACGCGGCGTCGGCCAGGGCGAGATGCCGCCGCTGTTCGTCGTCGGCCCGGAGGGCAAGACGTCGGAGCTGGTCAACTATCGCGTCCGCACCAACTACATGATCGTCGACCGGCTGTTCGCCGCCGCCGAGCTGCGGTTCGGCTCCGGCGACAATCAGAAGCGTGTCCGGATCACCCGCACCGACGGGAGGCCGGCGTCGTGAGCGAAGACCGGAACGAGGGAGAGGATGCGGCCGCGCCGCTGACCGGATCGGCGCCCGAAGCGGCAGCGCCGATGCGGCTGCGCGCGGATGCGCCGCGCGTGACGCGGCTGTCGCGCAAGGTGCTCGCCGGGCTCGGCCTGGTCGCCAGCCTCGGGATCGGCGGTGCGCTGGTCTATGCGCTCCAGACTCGCAACGGCGGCCGGGCGCCGGAGGAGCTTTATTCAACCGACAACCGCAACACGGCGGATGGCCTCCAGGGCCTGCCGCGCGACTATAGCAGCGTGCCGCAGCTCGGCCCGCCGCTGCCGGGCGACCTCGGCCGGCCGATCGTCAGCGCCCAGAACCGCGGCCAGCCCGTGCCCAATCCCGGCGTCGCCGCTCCGCAGCCCGGCCTCAGCGCCGAGGAGCAGCGCCGGCTCCAGGAGATCGAGACCGCCCGCACCAGCCGTCTGTTCGCGGCGGCGGAGGCGCGCAATGCCGCGCCGGTCACGGCGAACACGCCGAACCAGGCGCCACCGGACCTCGCCAGCCTCGGGCTCGCGCCGCCGCCGGCAACGCCGAGCGCCCAAGATCGGCAGCAGGCCTTTCTCAACGCGCCGGTCGACCGACGCACTGTTGCGGCCGACCGCATCGCCGCGCCGGCCTCTCCGAATATCCTTCAAGCCGGCGCCGTCATCTCGGCCGCTCTCATCACCGGCGTTCGATCGGACCTTCCGGGCCAGATCACCGCCCAGGTCACCGAGAACATTTATGACAGCCCGACAGGCCGGATCCTCCTGATCCCGCAGGGCACGCGCGTGATCGGCCAGTATGACAACAACGTCCAGTTCGGGCAGAGCCGCGTCCTGCTCGTGTGGAATCGGCTGATCTTTCCGAACGGCCGCAGCATCGTGCTGGAGCGCCAGCCCGGCGCCGACGCCGAGGGCTATGCCGGCCTGCAGGACGGCGTCGACTATCACTGGTGGGATCTCGCCAAGGCCGCCGGTCTCTCGACGCTCCTGAGCGTCGGCGCCGAACTGGCCACCAATGATGACGACCGGCTGATCCAGGCGATCCGCAACGGCGGCCAAGACACGATCAACGACGCAGGCCAGCAGATCATCCGGCGGCAGCTCAACATCGCCCCGACGCTCACCATCCGACCCGGATTCCCGGTCCGGGTGATCGTAACCCGTGATCTTATTCTCGAGCCCTACGGAGGCTGATGTGACCAAGTTGAAACTCGGCATGATAGCCGACGACAAGCCCGTGAAGGTGACGGCGGAATTACCGGCGACGGTCTATCGGGATCTTGTCGCTTACGCTGAGGTTCACGGCCGCGAGACCGGCCAGCCGGTCGCCGATCCAACACGTCTGATTGCGCCTATGATCGAACGCTTCATCGCGACCGATCGCGGCTTCGCCAAGGCACGTCGCGCGCGGCACGTTACTTCCTCTTGATCGTCGGCAGGGCCCAAGGGAGCCCCGGCGAACGATCATTCGGGTTCCTTATAGCCATATTCGGGAATGCCTTGCTCGCTTCCGTAGTAGCGATAGGGAAGAAACTTGCCCGACATTCCGATCTTCACTCGATCACCTTTTGGATTCGGCTCACGCTCGAACGTGATGTCGAAATCGATTGCGGACATAATGCCGTCGCCGAACTCGTCCTCGATGAGTGCCTTCCACGCGGGGCCGTTGACCATCACCATTTCATAGAAGCGATATATCAGGGGGTCCGTCGGCGGCATGGGCATGCCTCGATATGGCACCTCGTTCAGCATACGCTCTTCTGCCTCCGACAGGCCGAACAGCGCCGCAGCCTTCTTCGCGAGCGGTTTGATCAGCTTCATCTGCCCGAGCAAAGCGCCGATGATCAGCACCTCGGACACACCACCGATCTCTCCGGTGATGTGTTTCCACGACCAGCCTCGCTCGCGCTTGATGTCCAATATCTTTTCGGTCAGTTCCTCACGCCTCATCGATCCGTTCTCCTTCTTTGATGATCGCTAACGGGATGCGGTCCCGGCAATGCCGGGACCACAGGGACATGTGCGCAGGTGCGGGCGTCTCAGCCCTTCAGTTGTGAGACGGTTTCCGCGGTCGTCCAAAGGCCGTGCGCGAGGAACCGGAAATTCACCAGGGCGGCGAGGTAGCCGTCGCCCTCCGGAACGCGAGGGCCGGCTGTCGCATCGCGAACGACCACCACTTCGAAGCCCTGTTCGATCAGTTCCCGCAAATGCGCTTCAATGCACAGATTGGCGGCCATGCCGGCCAGGATGACTTGTGACACACCTTGTTTGCGCAGTTGGAGAATGAGGTCGTTCGTCTCGGGGCCGTAGACCTTGTGCGGCGAGGCAATGATGGTTTTGCCGTCGTGGATGTACTTTTTGTAGTCTTCGAGGAAATCCGCGCCCGATCCCTCGAATTCCTCCACGGTAAACTGGCCTTTGCGACCAAACATGTTGATCGCATGCATGGTCTTTTCCAGTGGACCGCCAAACTGCCAATGATGGTCACATGGATAGTAGAAGTGGGGCGAGATGGCGACGGTGATATCCGCTGCCTTCGCGGCTTCGAACAGTTGGCCGATGTGCGACACGGTGTTGTTCTCGACAACGCTCTCGCCGAAGAACGGCCAGCTCACACCGCTGGGATGTAAGAAGTCGTTCTGCGGATCGATCACCACGAGGGCAGCTCGCTTCAGGTCGAGCTGAAACGTGCTTTTTGGAAGCACCGGATTTTCGGGATCTGCGTAGAGTTCAGTCATGATCTTCTCCTTTCAGAAGAGGAAGGCGCCATCTGCTGGCGACGTATTAAAGTGACTGGTCGTCTATTAATACGACACGATTTTCACGCGAGGAGCCGAGGCAGGGCAACAGTGCCAAATCGCCTCAGAGCTCTTCCGCTTTGCTCGACCTTGGCCACCATCACCGCGCCCTCGAAGGCCTCGATGAGCGTCGCCGCAAGGTCCTGGGGTTCGCGCGCGAGGGGAAGCTCTCCCGCTTCGCTCGCGGCCGACAGGCACTTTGCAAGGGCGGCTGTCCAAGTCCTCAGGAGAGCTTTCAGCTTTGATCGTGCAATCGAGCTCTGCGCCGCAAGCTCAAGCGCGAGATTGCCGATCAGACAGCCAAACGTGAATTTCTGTCGCTCATGATACTCAATCAACTCCGAAAAGTGTCTCTCGACGCGCTTTAACGGGCTAACGAAATCGTCTTCCAGGATGGACACGTAATTGGATTCGATTGCGCGCCAGTATTCATCGAGTATCGCTGCCGCGAACGCATCCTTGCTTTCGAAGTAATTGTAAAACGATCCCTTCGGAACTCCGGCAGCGGCAGTAATATCCTGCACGCCACAGCCGTTGAAGCCAAGGCGATGGATGATTTCTGCGCCTTTTTCGATGAGGCGCGAACGAACTTCTGGATTCGGTGGACGTGGCATGACGTTAATAAATGACCAGTCATCTCGTTATGTCAACCGTTGAATGGCCTCTAGGACCGTTGAGGACCGCCGCTGGTGCGTTTTTGCGATCGATGCGCTAAGGTCCAGCAGACGCTTAAGCGCGGGATTGACGTTGTTTGTCGACCAAACAACGCTTGAGTTGAACACCTCGCCCCCTTCGGCAAGCGGAACGAAGATGACCGCGGGATAGGAGGCGCCCTGAGTGGAGGTCGCAGCCAAGGTCACGCCGAATCCCATGCCCACCATGTTGAGGAGGTTCTCGCGGCCAACCCGCTGCACCGAGATCCGCGGATGAAAACCCAAACCGGAAAGCTGCCGCACGATGATCGCCTCGACCTCAGGCCCGTGAACGTCCGCTGCGACAAGGAATGTCTCGTCGCGGAGATCCTCCCAATTGACGCCGACGCGTGCCGCCATGGAATGGTGCTTTGAAACTGCGACGTATAGAGGTTCACCCCAGAGATGCATCGCCTGGCAACCGGGAAGACGCGGCTCGCCGGGAATGAATGCCGCGTCGAGCCGACCGCTTAGCACGCCGGCGGCAGTCGCCTGCGCCGTCGCCTCTTCGATCTTTATATCGATGTTCGGAAACCGGAAATGGAACGCCTCGAGCACGTCGGCCAAGAAACCGCTGGCGAGCGAGGCCATCAGCCCGATTTTCAACTCCCCAATCTGGCCTCGTTTCTCCATGCTTAGGCTGCTGACAGCTTGGCGAATGTGTTCAGCGCCAAATGCAGCCTCCCGTATGAAGCGCTCGCCGGCTGGCGTCGGCCGCACTCCGCTCCTGCTGCGTTCGAAGAGCGGCACGCCCACCCTGCGTTCGAGCAACTGAATTCGACGGCTGACCGTCGACTGCGAGAGATTCATCGCATCGGCCGCACGGCGGAAACTTCCGTGTTCCGCAACCAGAATCGCGTAGCGGAGAAAGCGGAGGTCAAGAGCCAAGTCAGGCATGTCCCCCTCCGCCTGCCCGCCGATGCAGTGGCCGGCCGACGCTCAGCCGCGACCTGCGCAACAGGGAATGACTGCGCATTTCCGCCGCCGCGAACCGCGGGACGGCGCCAATTATGCGGCTACGATGCTCGTGGAGAAGCGACACTCGCATAGAGAAAACACTACTCAGAAAGATCAGGCCCGAACATCGCCCGCATCTGTGCCAAATAATGTTCCTCCGAGGTCATCCATCGCAATTGTGCGAACAACGCGGTATCGGGGCCCGCCGGAAAGCGCAGCCGATCGCCCTCCTCCGTCGCAGCAGCGAAAACAGCCTCGGAGACTTCGCTCACACTCGTGAACGCGGTTGGATAGTCTTGCAACTTGGCGAAATAGCGTTGCGCAAAGGCGTCGTATGGCGGTGGTGTCAGTCCCTCAATGCGATTGGCGCTGTTCGTTCTGAAATTGGTCGTTGGTGCAAGGCCTGGTTCTACGATCCGCGCCCGGATGCCAACCAGGCCCAATTCATACGAAAGCGCCTCAGTGAACCCTTCAACAGCACACTTGCTGGCCGTATACACGGCAACGAACGGCATCGGGGCGATCGCCGTGCTGGAGGTCACATTGATTATCACACCACCCGCATGCTGGCGCATATGCGGGATTGCCGCTCGGCAGACCGCCATCACCCCGAAAGTGTTTGTTTCAAACATCTCCCGAATTACGGTGTCAGGCGTAAACTCGAACGCGGAAAGCAAGCCGATGCCCGCGTTGTTGACCAGCACATCAATCCGTCCAAAGGCGGCGACGGCATCGGCGAGAGCCTTAGAAATGCTTTCAGCGCTGGTCACATCCAGCGGCAGGACTTTCAGCCGGTCCCCGGGCTTGTCGAACACGCTTTCGTCAGGCGCCCGCATTGTCGCAACGACGTTCCAACCTTGATCGAGAAAGAGCTGTGCGGTCGCCTTCCCATAGCCTGAGGAAGTTCCGGTAATCAGTATAATGTGGAGCTCCACATTAGACATATTCGCGTGGCGACAGGTCGATTTCGAGGTCTGCCCGCTCGTCGGGGCTGAGCTCCCCGAGGCGACGGTTGAGGATCGATTCCGCGGTCGTGACGAGCTGCAGCACCACCGATTTGCCATCGGCGAGGTGTTCCTCGACCGCGGCGATGACGGTCGGCATCTTCAGGCTGAGAAGGACCTGGCCGAAGAAGCGCTGCTTGGTCGACTCGAAGCGCGAGCGGGCGGACGCCTTGGCGCCGCTGTTGAGCGTCGCGTTCTCGAGGGAGTCGACGACGGCGGTCAGCTCCAGCGCCTGTTCCATGTTGCGGTGGATGATGCCCCAGGCATCCGCATAGGTGTCGTAGATCCTGATCTGGTCGGGTGTCAGCGCATGCTTGAGGATGTCGTACTCGACGCCGGCGAAGCTGAGCGCGCGCGCCATGTAGAGGCCGGTCGCCTTGAGGTCGCGAGCGACGAGCTCCATGGCGGCGATCCCGCCCTTGCGGATGCCGCTGATGAACTGCTCGCGGTCGGCGAAGGCGGTCTCCGGTCCCCAGAGGCCGAGCCGGACGGCGTAGGCGAGATTGTTGACGTCGGAGGCTCCGGTCGCCGAGGCGTAGAGCACGCGCGCGCCGGGCAGGTTATTCTGGAGCAGCACCCCGCAGATGCCCTGCTGGGAACCCTTTTTCGCGCCGAGAGCGCCCTCCCCGCCTGCGACGCCGCCCATTTCGTGTGCCTCGTCGAAGGCGATGACACCGTCGAAGTCTTCGCGTGCCCAATCGATGAGCTGCTTGAGCCGGGTGTGATCACCCCGAGCAGAGCGGAGCGCCGGATAGGTGACGAAGATCACGCCCTGGTCGAGCTTGACCACCTCGTCGATCTTCCAGCTGGTAAGGGGCTGGATGTCAGCCGTCATGCCGCCCAGCGCGGTCCAGTCCCGTCGGGCATCCTCGAGGAGGGGCTCGTTCTTGGTGATCCAGATGTGGCGGCGGCGGCCCTGCAGCCAGTTGTCGAGGATGCAGGCGGCGATCTGCCGGCCCTTCCCCGCCCCGGTCCCGTCGCCCAAGAAGAAACCCTTGCGATACTCGCGGCCGTCCTCGGACAGGTCCAGTCCGACGCCCTCCTTGCTCGGGCGGAACCGGCCCGGGATCATCTGGGTCCAAGCATCGCCGGCGTAGACGACTGTTTCGAGCTGCGAGGCCGACAGCAGACGCTCGGCAACCGTCCGCTCGGGCAAGCGCGGGACATGATGGGGGATTGGCGCGGGGATCGAGCCCATGGCCACGGACTCGACCAGTGCGGTCGGATGCTCGCCGGCGGTGGTGAACACGAGGCGGCTCGGCCGATAGGGCAGGTAGACGCCCGTCTGTCCGAGAAGCGGCGCCGGGGTTTCCAGCGGCGTGAAATCGACGGGGAGAACCTCGTTGCGGACGGGGGCATGATAGGCGCGCGGTTCGGCAGGGCGCGTGCTCTTCACGGCACGGAACAGTGAGGTCGTGCCGGTCTTCCGGACAGGAGCCATTGGCACGTCCGTTTTCGGCTTCAGCCGGTCGACGATCGTCACCGCGTCGAGGATCTCGGCGACCGACGAGCGCTGGATCGTCGAGGGGATCGTCGTGCCCGGTGCCTTGTCGATGACGTAGAGGCGGACCGCGATCGAGGTGCCGTGCTTCGTGTAGCACTTTTCGAGGCGGATCGAGGTTCGGACCGCGACATCGCGCAGCGTGGAGTCGAACAGGTCACGCAGACGCGCGCTGGGGCCGAACCAGTCGGGCATGATCGCGACAAGCCGTCCTCCGGTGCGCAGGCGGCGCAAGGCTGCCTGTAGGTGGCGCACGGCCGCGAAGTCGTCGGCGCCGCGGCCGAGCGAGCGCGAGAACGGCGGGTTCATCAGGACCAGCGTGGGACGCTCGGACGATGCCATCAGCGACGTCAGCGCTGCGCCGTCGTAGCCGGTGATCGGCGCGCCGGGAAAGCTGTGGGCGAGCCGTGCCCGTCGAGCCGGGTCGAGTTCGTTCAGCTGAAGCGTGACGTCCTGGCGCAGCTGCGCGACGAGCAGGCCGTTGCCGGCGCTGGGTTCGAGGACGACGTCGCCTTCCTGTGCGTTCGCCAGGAGCACGGCCAGAGCGGCGATGTCTGCCGGTGTCGAGAACTGCTGCCATTCGAGCTGCTCCTCGCTCCGGACAGTCTGGGTGGGTAGCGCCGCCATGAGCCGGATGGCGTGGGCAACATCGGGCAAGGCGTGGAGCGCGTGGGGGACCGTCCGCAGGTGGACGGCGAGCGCGTGCTCCAGCACCTCGAAGCTCTCGCGCTGGGTCCAGCATCCCTGCGCGTCGGTGCCGCCATAGGCCTTCGTCATGGCCTCATTGAGGGCGGCCCGCGTGATGCTGTCGCCGGCGCGGAGTCGATCCTGCAGCAGGAGCGCGGCGCTTCGGTCGGCGTTCTCGGCCGTCGAGAATAGGTCGGTCATGGGGGTCTCCTGGATCGGCCGCCCAAACGGCAGCATCATCCACTCGACCCCCCTCCCCTTTCCTGCTCGCGATCGAGGACGATCGCCCAGTCCTTGATGCGCCCTGGTGGTGGCGCTCGCCGGATGTTGAGCCGGGGACGTGCATAGTGAGCCTCTGCGCGTACGGCAGCGGCTTCGCCCTCCGGATCGTTATCCTGTGCGAGTAGAAGATTGGCGAGCGCCGACGGCAGGCCGAGATGATCGAACCGTCGAGCGCCGAGGGTCGCCCAGCAGGGCACGCCATGCAGGATCGTGAAGGCCGCGGCCGTCTCGAACCCCTCCGCGATCGCGAGCGTGTCACCTTGCAGCGGTCGTCCCTGCCACGCCCCCTGCCCCGGTTGTCCAAGCATGACCTTGCACTCGTAGTCCGCGGTTGCCGGGTCGAGGAAGATGCGCTGGAAGGCGACGAGCCGATGTCCCTCCCTCACGCCGACCAATAGGGCGGGCTTGAAAACGGTACGTCCCTTGGGTCCGAGCGGGCATCGCGGATGGAAGCGGAGATCGGCCGGTCCTGCGACGATGTGGCGTCGCTGCAAGTAGCGCTCGCCGAGCGTCTGCATGACGTCGCGGGCCTGTTCCCAGAGACGTTCGACGTTCCCGGTTCCGCGGCGTATGTCGGCCTTCGGGGGCTCGAAACGCCTCGTCACCGGGATGCGACGAATCTCGCGCAGGACGTCCTCTGCCTCGCAGCCCGCAAAGCACGTCACGAGGATGCCGCGATCTCCCTGGCGTAGCGACAGGCTCGGGGTCCGATCGACGTGGGCTGGGCATCGGCATGTCGCAACATAGCCGTGCCAAACTCCACCGAGCGAGCCGACGATGTCGACGAGTTCCTGGCTTGGTTTCAATGCGGTATAGGGCATCTTTTCTGCTCCTTCGCTATTCTGCACCCCCTCCCCTCGCTCCGGCCAGTGGTAGACTATGGTACCAAGAGAAGGCCTAAGCATCGCAGCTGAACCGCTCGGAATGCTCGGCATGCCCGAGCGGTGCATAGCGGTGGCTACCATATTCTAGCGTAGCGCTGCCATGCGGTGGCTGGGGTGGCATAGCCCTGCGTAGCATTTAGTACGCCTTAGTAGCGTATCCTATCCATGCCCTGCCATGTATAGCGTTGCCAAGCGATGTGTGGTCTGGCATGGCGTAGTCAGGGCGGGCAATCTCCCCGCCTGTCGTGTGAAGGCTGCGCCAGTGTAGCGCAGCGATGACGAGGAAGGCTGGAGCATGCCAGTAATCAGCTTTGCAAGCCCCAAGGGCGGGGTAGGTAAGAGCACGTCGGCGTTGGTGCTCGCCAGCGGTCTCAGCCAAGCCGGGGCCTCGGTGACTGTCATCGACGGCGACCCGAACCGAACGCTTGAGACGTGGGCGAGCGAGACGTCTGATCCTGGATTCGAGTGCCGGACACTCCCGTCAGACAACGCGATCATCGACGAGATCGAGGAGGCGGCAGCCTCCAGCCAGTTCGTCATCGTCGATCTGGAAGGAACCGCGAACTTGGCCATGTCTCGCGCGATTTCGCGGACCGACTTGGTCATCATCCCGCTGCAGGCGTCGCCGGTCGACGCACGACAGGCGAGCCGGGCGATCAAGCTGGTGGTGGATGAGGGGAGGGCGCTTCGCCGCGAGATCCCGTATCGCATGCTGTTTACGCGCGTGAACCCTGCGATCGCGACGCGCGACGAGAAGGAAATCAGGTCGCAGTTTCGGGGCGCGGGTATCCCGACCTTCGAGACCGCTCTGAACGATCGCGCGGGGTTTCGCGCGATGTTCACACACTACCGCTCGCTCTGGAGCCTCGGCGACGATCAGGCGACCGGGCTGGACAAGGCGCGCATCAATGCCACCGCCTTCGTGCAGGAGGTCGTGACGGAAATCAGACGGCAGAACGCTGTCGTGGAGCAGACGGCATGAGCAACGGCATCAAACTTGGGCTGGACGATCTCTCGGACATCCGGCCGAACACCCGGGCTGAACGCAGCCGAACGGATCAGCGCCGAGACGCGGCTGCGGTAGATGACATCGGGCGCGAACACGGGTTCTCCAAGCCGTCCGCGCCTGCGGCATTGCCGCGCCGGCAGAAGTCGGCTTATGCGGGCGAGCAGCTCCACCAGGTCAGCGTCAAAGGCCCGGTGAGCGTGATGGGGCGCTTCGTCGAATACTGCGACCGGGAGCGGCTGCCTTACTGGCAGGCCATCGAGAAGCTGATGGACCTGGCTGAGGGAGAGGAACGCTAGGCGGCGGGCAGCGACGCCACCACTTCGCCGATCAGGTAGAAGGCGTCCGGAAGTGCGAAGAAGGCGTCGACGCGCGCGTTCTCGTCATCGGGTGCCTCTGTGCTTCCGAGCAAGGCTGACCAGCGATCGTCCACGAACCCCAGCAGCGCCGCCCATGCGGAGCCGTGGTCCGGGTGGACCGACAGTTCGTCTTTGTCGCCGAAGGTGATCATCAAGAGGTGTAGCGACATCGCAAGCTCCTGCGAGCTGCGCCGGGACCGGAGCCTCGGCGGGTGAGGGCAGGGGCCGCGGGACGCAACTCCCGCTTGCCCGATCCTCTCGATCCCTCTCACCTCTTTTATGATTCTGCGCTCAGCGCAGAAGAACCGATGCTACTTGCGAATAGTTGCGCGGATGTATCCGGTCCCGCGTCTCAAAACGGTTCAAGTCGACCGTCTCGTCCCCGAAGCGAGCGGCAACCGAGCTGACAGTATAAGCCTGGGGTCTTGCATAAGGCAGCAGCCAAATGACTCGGCGAAAGCAGAGGCTGGTGCGGATCTTCGTGAGTTTGGTCGCGAGGGCGGCGCCGGCCGGGTCGTTTGATCCCATGGCGAAAACACAGGCGCCATAGTCTTTGCCCGTTTTCCTCCAGGTGAGGATCTGCGCCGCTGTAGCACGCTCGACGGCCTGCACGTCGCATTGCTGGGCATAGCGCCGGTTGATCGCCTGACCGGCACCGACGCCGGTGCTGTCGCCCAAGATAAGGCACTCGAACATAGGAGGCTCCCGCTCGCCTAGATTGTACGACGGGATGGTGCGTCAGGCCAAGCGAAGAACGGCGTCAGCTGAGCGCCTCCTGCAGCTCGGAAAGGTCGGCGTCGATGATGGCGTAGAGATCGTCGCTGTTGTTGCGGAAGAACTGGTCCGCGCGCGCCTCGGGCTCGATAGGGGAGGGGGCTCGGCCGAACCGGCGTTCCCAGCGTCGGTCTACGAACTCCATCAGCTGCCGCCACGCCTGCGCTTCGGTCGCGTGGAGCGTGACCTTCCGAACGCCCTCGAAGATGATGACGAGGACGACGACGCCGGGGTTCATCAACAAACCGCCTCGGCAGCTCGGCGTGCGGACGTGGGTCGGCGATCCGATCGGCAGGACGTGCGAAGCCGTTTATCGACCATTAGCTTGCGGTATGCGAGGAACTTGCGTCACTTTCGTTGCGGTGGGGGGTTAAGCATATCCTCACCATGCTGTTGTAAACAGATAGGGTCCGTTCGGAACCGGCCAAGGGTCGGAGACATTAATCACCCGAGGCGGGCTACGAGGCTGATCATGGCGCACCTGACCCAAGTCGAGTTGATCAACTGGATAGCACTCTACACCGCCACGGGGCTGTGCTGCGCGATCGCGATGGTCCTCTCCGTCTCGGTCGCCGGAATCCGTCTGTATCGCGAGCGGTCCTGGGAGGAGATGCGGTCCGTGCGTGGCGCCGTGCTGTTCCTGCCGAAGACCTGGTGGCGCTGGCAGAAGCTCTACCTTCTGTCGACCCCTGTGACGCTCGGGATCGTGGTCTCGTTCGGCATGAGCCTGAGCTGGAACTGAGCCTCAGAGATCGAGAGCACTCGCGATCAGATCGCCCACGCGGTCCTTCTCGACATCCGTGGGCTCGATCGTCAGGAGTGGTCCAAGGAGCCGCATACGCGGATGCGTCGTCGCCTTGGACGTCAGGTAGTCGTCGTCGCTGAAGCCCATCGCTTCGACCACGAGCTGTTTGATCTCGCCAGTCAGGCGCGAGCGTGCCTCGAGGAGGAAGTCGGGTCGGCATGAGCCCTGGGTCGTGAGGCGGTCAAAGACGGGCTTCTCGATCGCGAGATCCACTCCCCCGGCGTCCAGTAGCCGGCGGGCCTTGAACAGCTCGCGAAGGACCGACCGTTCGAACTCGGAGTCGACCGGGATGAAGCGCTGACCGGAGAAGATTGGTTGAGCGTAGGCGCGAAGCGGTGCGTAGCCGTGCGCCTCGGGATACTCGCCCGCGACGATCATCACCAAGAACGGCCCCTTGATGAGGTTGCCGCGCACGGAGGGCGACTGCACGCGGTTGGCGACGTGGATCGCCTCGGCCCCGGGGACGTCGACGACGTGGCCCCGGACGTGTGGCGAGAACAGCGCCATGAAGCCCTGTGGCGCGTGTCCGCTCGGCCACGATTTCGCGAGCTGGCGCAGCATGGCGTAGGCTCTACGGCTGTGAAGCGCATTTGCGTGGGTCCAGAACGCTCGGCCGAGCTCGATGCCCGGCGCGATCTCGATCTTGGTCGAGGCTCTGCCGAGCGCCTCGAACTCCAGCTTGATCGAGGCGGTTTCGTATTCGTGCGCGACGGGGGCCACCTTGTTGGTGCCGGCAGCGTCGATCAGGCGCCACAGGAGCCGCGCTAGGCGCGGAACGGAGGCATGGCGGGTGCGATCGTCGCTGGCATCTTCCTCGGGCCTCTGCGCCAGTTTCTCCGGGGCTGGGCGCAGCACCTCGAAATAGCCGGTGGGTGGATCAGCAGGCGTCTCGCGAGAGCGGATCTCGGTGATGCGGTGCGTGACCTGGTCGCGGAAGAAGGGGCAGTCCTCGCGGTGCTCCGGCCGCTTGGTGCTCGTCAATCTCCGCAGATAGGGGTCGGTACACAGAACGGACCCAGATATACGCTAAGGTTTTGCCGTGCCTTCGACGGCGCGCATCTGGCGAAGCGGTCTGAGCGCGGTGGATGGCGCATCGGGATCGGTCCAGAGGTAATCGCCGGTGAGATTGATATGCTGCCAACCGAGCGGTGATAGGTGTTGCAGCAGGTCCGGCGGGACCGGCCGGCCGAGGTTGGCGAGATGCATCCGGGCGGCTTGCAGGTAGGTCGTGTTCCACAGGACGATGGCACCGGCGACGAGGTTCAGCGCGCTCGCCCGATGGCTTTGGGCTTGCAGCGCATGATCGCGGATACGGCCGATGCGATGGAAGAAGATGGCGCGTTTCAGGGCATTTTCCGCTTCTCCCTTGTTGAGTTCGCGGGTGGCGCGGCGACGCTGTTCGGGCTGCTCGATCCAGTCGAGCGTGAACAGGGTACGCTCGACGCGACCGATCTCGCGCAACGCCAGTGCCAGGCCGTTGGCGCGTGGATAGGAGCCGAGCCGTTCCAGCATGATCGAGGCGCTGACGACGCCTGTGCGGATCGAGGTTCCCAGTCGCAGCACGTCGTCCCAGTGTGCCTCGATCAGACCTTCGTCGATGCGGCCCGCGACCAGCGGCGCAATATCGGGGCCGGGTTCGATGCCGTTAAACAGGTGCAAACGGCGTGCGGCGATATTCGGGATACGCGGCGCGAACCGGAACCCAAGCAGATGACATAGCGCGAACACATGGTCGGAGACGCCCCCGCCATCGACGTGATGCTCTTCGATGTGCAGATCGGCGCCGTGGTGGAGCAGCCCGTCGAGCACCTGTGCCGCCTCGCTCGCCGAAGCGGAGATAACTGTGGAATGGAACGGCGCGTAGCGATCCGAGACGTGGCTGTAAAAGGAGACAGCCGGCTCTGTCCCCTTGTGCGGATTGACTGCGCCGGTTGCCTGGGCGCGGCGGTCGAGCGGAAAGTTCTGACCGTCTGAGCTGGACGAGGTGCCGGACCCGAACAGCGCGGCCAGCGGCGCGGTGTGTTGGGCGTCGACAAGCCGGGCGAGCGCGCGACCGTAGGTTTCCTCGCGCAGATGCCACGAGGCGAGCCAACCGAGTTGGCGCTGGGTCACGAGATTGCAGGCTTCCGCCATGCGCGTATGGCCCAGATTGGTGGCATCGGCGAGCACCGCCGTGAGGATCGCACGTGGTTCATCCGCGGCACGGCCACTTTGCAGATGCGTGAAGCACTGGCTGAACCCGGTCCATCGATCGACTTCGGCAAGAAGGTCGGTGATGCGGATCGCGGGCAGATGCGCATAGAGCGGCGCAAGGGCGGTATCGGATTCCTCGGGAGTAATCGCCTTCAAGGGCGAAATCCGCAGCCTGCCCAAGCTGAGCTGCACGTCTTCCAGCGCGTCCGTCTCCGCCTTTCGCTCGACCTCGGCCAATCGACGGGCGAGGCGGGCGCGTCGTTCGGCCAGCCAGATATCGGCCGTATCCGGTGCCGGTATCGGCAAGGGGCCGGCCGCGCGCATGTTGGCGAATACGGGGGCAGGAATGAGTTGCTGCTCGACAGCACGATAGCGTCGGCTTCCCTCGACCCACATGTCGCCGGCGCGAAGCCGGTCGCGAAGCTCGACCAGCACGCACAATTCATAGATCCTGCGATCGGGAATGCCGGTGCCGATCGCCCGACGCCAAGCTTGCCGGATGAAGCCGACTGGCGTGCCTGCAGGCAATTTGCGCAGATGACCAAAATGAAGGTCGCGCATGATCGCGACCGCTCGCGCGAGCGCATGGCAGGCTGGCACCGCCCCGAATGTGAACGAGGCGATGAACGAGGGACCGACCTGTCGGAGGACGGGGTAATTGGTCGCGGCGACCGCGACGGGATCGACCGAATCGGGGCGGATCAGCTTGCGGGCTTCATCGACCTCGCGGCCGAGATCATTCCATCCGATCGCTGCCTCGACCGCAGCGCCGATATCGCCACCTGATATCTTGGCGGCGAGCAAGGCAGCGCCGAGTTGGGCAAGCAGCCGGATTTTGCCGTTGATGGTGCGCCGGTTGCGCTTGAGTGTCGTGTCCGCGCTGTTCTGTTCGCGCCGGAACATCTGCCCAAGCAGGCGATCGAACATCAGCACCGCATCGTCGGTGAGGGTAACGATGGTTTCGAGGATGGTCGCCACCAATGTGGCGCGACGCCGCGTCGCTTGCAGCGTCCGAACATGTTGCGCGGTCAGCCGCACGCCTTCCTGGCACAGGCGTCGGAGGCGCTCGGGATGGACGCCTACGGCGATATCCGGATCGATCCCGATGGCCCGAAGCAGTGTCAGTCGCTCGATGATGGCGGCGAATGTCTTTCGGCCGGGCTTGCCGGGTGACTGCCGCACCCAGGCCAGATCGCTCAAGTTCGTGCCTGTGTGGGGCAGGAGAAGCGCATCGAGCAGCCGGCGCTGTCGAGCATCGAGTCCTCGGGTCAGATGCTCGGCGACATGGCGTTCGGCATCGAGCAACGCCTGTGCGACCATCCGCTCGACCGAACTGATGCCCGGCACAATGATGCGCCGTCGCCGGCACTCATCCAGCATCACGCGCGCCAGCCTAGCCCCGCTGGTCGTCGTCAGCGCGATCGGCAGGAGCCATTCCTGCAACGTCGTTCGCAGCGGCCGACTGAGCGGCATGAAGCCGAATGCATCGCGCAGTGCATCGAGCTGTTCGTACCGGGTCGGGCCGCGCGTCGCGTAGTCGGCCAGCACCTCGGGTCCGACCTGCAATTGCTCTGCGACGAACGCGAGCGGCGTATCAGGGATCAGTTCACCGGGTCGCAGGAAACGGCCAGGATAGCGCAGCGCGCAAAGCTGGATCGCGAAACCCAGCCGGTTATGCGGTCGCCTCCGGCGGACGATGATGGCCAAGTCGTCCCGGCTCAATGTCCAGTGCTGGACGAGCAGGGTTTCGTCGTCGGGAAGCGCGAGCAACGCCGCGCGTTGCTCGTCCGACAGGACGGCGCGACGCGGCATCGGCTTAGACCTTGGCCGGTGCGGTCCAGCCGATCCGGGCAAGCGTGCCGAGAAGGGTCGAACGCGGCACCTTGAAGGTCCGGCAGACGGACGCCTTGCTGGCCCCGCCATCCAGCGCGGCGGTGATCCGCTCGAGCGTTTCGGCGTCGATCATCGGCGGGCGGCCACCTTGGCGTCCCCGGCGTTTGGCAGCAGCCAGTCCCGCCATCACCCGTTCGCGCGTGAGCGCACGCTCATATTGTGCCAATGCACCGAACAGCGAGAACAGCAATTCGCCGTGCGGCGTGGTCGTATCCATCTGCTCGGTCAGCGACCGGAACGCGATGCCGCGCGCCTTCAGATCGGTGACGATCGTCAGCAGGTGCGGCAGCGAGCGTCCGAGCCGGTCGAGCTTCCACACGATCAGTGTGTCGCCCGCGTTCAGATAGTCGAGGCAGGCTTTCAGGCCTGGTCGGTCGTCGCGCGCGCCGGATGCCTTGTCGGTATGGAGATGCCGATGATCGACCCCGGTTGCGACGAGCGCGTCCCGCTGGAGATCGACCGTTTGGCGGTCATCGGTCGTTGACACCCGCATATATCCGACCAGCATGTACGACAAACCCTCGAAAGCATGTTTTCGAACACCCTATCAAAGCGACAGGGTTTGTCGATCGTTATGGGCTGAGGCGGGTATGGTTCGGCAAAAGCGCAGGTCCGGAGCGTCGCCTATCACCTGTTTGCCGTCACGCGTCTGCTGTCCGTATGGACGCAAGTAGAAGGCACGCTGATGCCGCAAGAAGCACCAGGTCCTTCAACAGGAACTGTCCGGTTCCGGCCGAAATCGCCGGGAACCCGCCAGCGGTCGGCTCGGCGACGCCAGGCGTGCTCAGGAAAAACGTCAGTGTCACGGCATAAGTCAGGCATGACATCGCCGCGCCGAGAGCGGAGGCCGTCTTGTTGAAAGCACCGATAATCAGCGCAGCGGCCGTCGCGAGCTCGACGGTGCCTATAAAATAGCTTCCACCCTGCACCCCAAAAACGGCCGGAATCCAGCTCATGATCGGACTGTTCTTCATCAATGGCGCGATGCCCATCGCTTCATAGCTCGTGAATTTCATGCAACCGAACCAGAGAAAGATGACCACCAGCGCCCAGCGCAGCAACGCGAGAGACCCGCGAGAGCCGGTCGTCTTTTCAGCTATGTGTAATGTCGAAAACATGGTGCCTCGCTTTCATCATGGCGCATGACCTGCCTTCATGCTTAGACAGGCGTGATATATGCGCTGCGCATACACTATACGCCGTCAATGAATGAGGCAACCCTTTGAACGTACTCTCGGACCGGCTCGTCAATCTGTTCGGCGCCCTCGCAGTGGGCATCACCGATCGAATTAAGAAGGCGGCATTCGACCCGACGATACCCGGCGGTGGCGAAACCACCGCGGCGATCGTCGTCATCGGTCACGCGACCGGTCTTTCGATCGACGAATTAGGACGGGTGCTAGGCTTGTCCCACGCGGGGACGGTGCGGCTTGTCGATCGATTGGTTGCAGCCGGGTTCGCCGTTCGATCCAAAGCGCTACGGGACCGTCGTGCAGTAGCGCTGATGCTCACTGAGGCAGGCGAGACTCGCCTATCTGCGATCCTGCAACGAAGAAACGAGACTTTATCCGAAATCCTTAGCCATGTCTCGAATGCTGACCGCCTCGTGCTGGAACGTATTGCCGAGACAATACTTGCGCAGATGTCTGACGACGCTGTCTCGGCGCTGACGATATGCCGGCTCTGCGACGAGAGGCGATGCTACAACTGTCCGATGGATGCCTTTGGAATGCTGGAGTCGTCGACGCATAGAGTCGACCCATAAGTGCGCGCAGAGACGCTTAGCGTATATCTGTGCCCGTTCTATGTCCTGACCCCTCAAAGGGATCCCATGGCCTAACCCCGCTTGGAAAATGATCGACAAGCGAGATTCGGCCGCTCGCGATGCTTGGTTCTATGAGTGCCAACGCCGCAAGATACCGTTCCTGCACGTGGCAAAAGCAAGAAAACACTTCTCGGTCCATTGGGACCATATCAGCTTGGATTCTGATTATGACCAGATGATCAGACAGTCTGCCGATGGGAAAATGGCAAGGGTTCTGTTCCGAACCTATCAACTGATCGCTTCTGGCCTTGAGCCTAAAAGCTTTTTCGATGGCGGGGCCTTGGTGGGGGATGTGACTGGCTTGTCTGAATCAAGCGCCCGGCAGATTGCAAATGCCTTCGCTCTCCTGCTTTTTCCTGGCAACGTGCAATCTGCTTTGGCTGCATAAGAAGATATTGGAAGCCGCGGAACCAGCGGCTTCAATACGCCACAACTCCATCAGGCCGAAATTCTGAGCTCCGTTCGCGTCGTGCAACAAGCCAGTGGTCCAAATCAGGCACGCTGCGGTGGACTTCATCATCGCCAGAAGCCGTCCTGTCTCTGGCCGTGCCGGTTGTCGTAATTCTCGCGCTGATCGTAGGCGCTCTTGCGGATACCCACCTCGACCCGCTGGCCGCCGACGTTGCGAATGTGGAGATCGCGCAGATCGACCTTGTTGCGCTGCGCCCAGTCTTTTGCCTCGCGCTCGCTGCCGAAAGTGCCTGCATCTTCGTAATCGAATGCCATTTCATGCTCTCCTTCATGTGGTGATTGACGGTCTGGAAGATTGGATGCGCAGGCGCAGGCTCATGCCGACTGCTTCTGGGCATTGGCGGATCGGGCTTGGGAAGGGCTGCCGCTTGAAATTGGAGTTGAAGTGCAGTTCGTCATGTAAGCGCTGATCCTCGGTCCATCTGGTGGTCGAGGCTGGCTTTGGCCGACCGGTGCTCCTTTATTTGCTGGCTGAAGCCTCGAGCCGACTGGAACGTGAATAACGCCAGCGCAACGGCGGCAGCACCGGCAATGAATGCGGTGATGTAGAAGCTCATTGCGGGAACATTCATCCGAGCCAGATATTGTGGGTCGTTGATCACACTCATCTCGTGGGCGAGGAGTATGATGCTGCCAAACATCAGGGCCATCCGGATCGCTATCGTGCCGGCGTGTGTAATCAGCCGGCTTCTCGCAATGGATTCGCGCTGGCGAGCCTCGACGATAGGGTCTGGCGTCGAATTGTACGCTGCTTCGGCTCTATCGGCCTTTCGCTTGCGCCATATGGCGCGCCCCTGGGCAACGAACTGGGTAAACTCTCTGGGTCCGTTGTTTTCGGCAATAAGCCGCTCAAGGTGCCGATACTCAGCCTCGGCGGCTTCCTGATTCCTATAATAGATTGCTGCACTGAAGACCGATTCCATTCTTGCAATGATATCGTGTAGTGTTTGGTTAGGGTTGAAACATTCGTTCACTCGGGGGTGCAGTACCCAGTCGTGCCACTGTTCGTATCGGTTGGTACAAGCAAAGTATGAGTTAGGGCGTGTGTCCCAGTCGATATAGCGGATCTTGTGGAAGCGATTTTGGCTCCGGTAAGCCGCAACCCGTTGACGGGCTCGGTGATGAAATGCTTCGACGCTCATCAACTGCAGCGGCCCGATCAGGGCCTCGATCTTTGCTAGGTGAGCGTCACAATTGTAGATGCAGTGCTGGAGGTGCTCGAGCGTGAAGTCTTCATAGAGCGCCTTTACCTCTCGCAGGAGCGCTCCCTCGTTCAGCATTTTTGAGGTCCAGCAATGGACGCCCGTTCTTTTACCGAGAAGTACATTAAGGGGGATATCGAGCTGTCGTCCCTCATCGCAGTATTGCTGGATCATCCTTGGTGCTGTCACGTCGCGAAATTCGGCATCGAGGCCGCGATTGACGAGAACGCGGATTTTGGTCTGAGAAAGCTCAAAGCAGCCCGCGATTTCTCGTACCGACTTTCCGGCCCTATGCTCTTTGAAGACCCGGCGTGCCAGATTGTTTGCCGCTTCGCCCTTCAAGTAGCTGTTGGGTGATCTGCGCTTGAACTCGCTCGTTTTCTGAACGGTACTTTGACCGCCGGCATTGCGGATGTGGAGATCGCGCAGATCAACCTTTTTGTGCTGCGCCCCGTCCTTCGCCCCACGCTTGCTTCCGACGGTCCCTGCGTCTTTGTATTCAAGCGCCATGCCTCTTCTCCTTCCTGGTTATGATGTTGACCGCATCTTTCCGGGGCTTTGCCCGACCCCTGCGCAGCGGGATAAAGGCAACGGCGCACCGCTCCCAAGGAGGAGCCGCCCGCTGCGCCACCAGCCTCACAAAGGCGGCCGCGATCGTGCCCACCAGAACTGCGACAAGGATCATCAGACCTATCGCCACCAACTCGGCGGCCATTTTCTGGTTATGGAGGGCGGCTCGCAGATCAGCGCATCCCTGAACCCCGTACGTATTGAGGTCGCAGACCACAAAGCTGTCCCCGCCAGCGGCACGCGCAATCTCCGAGAGTCCTGCCTCGTTCACCAGATTGGTCAGGGTCAGCTGCTGCGTGAGGTGAATCTCGAAAGTGTCTGAAGGCGGCGTGCCCGCTTTGGCATGGCCCATCTGTGTCACGATCTTCCTCCTATCGGCTGCGTTCGATGTTGCGTTCGGGCACATCGAGCTGGGGCGTTGCCCGAAGGCTCGCCGGATCGATCCGTGAGGCATTTGCTTGCCTGTCCTCGGGCGCCCTCAAATGATCGGGAATTGTGGGCCGGAATTCGCCAGCCTCGCGGCCGCTGCGCTTGGCCTCGACCTGCTTTTCGCCGAGGGTTTCGAGTGCGCTGGTCTTGTCGCCCGGGTTGCGGCCGATCTGTGCGAGAAGCCGATCGCGGTCGTTGGTGACGACTATGATGTCGTCGCGCACCCGGGTCATCATGACGAGCGCCAGACGCTGGTTCGACAAGTGCCTGGCCGATGAGTGCATCTCACCGATCGCCATGTCGCGCGTGTCGCCCTGCGCCTGATGCATGTTGATCGCATAGGCCAGGCCCATGCGCTCGAGCATGCGGTCATTCTGCTTGAGTTCTACGATCTCGCCTGCCTTGTTCTCGAGCGTGACGATCCCATCCCTGATCCCGAGGATCCTCGCCTCCTCGGACTTCATCAGCCCCCTGGCATCATCCTTTTCGGTCCAGCGGATCTTGTCGCCCTCGTAGATTGTCTCCTTGTGCTTTTCGGAGAGCCTCAAGGCATCGCGCTTGTCCGAAGGGTCGATCGCCGCCGGATCGAATTTGATCAGCTTGCCGCTTTCATCGCGCAGCATGACCCGGCCCTTCACGTCTATGCTTTCGACATCGTACCGCCCCCGAACAAGCCCTCCGGGGGCGTTCTGGCGCGTCACTTCGAGCAGCTGGCCCTTGCTGTAGGTCGAGGCGTAGCGCAGCTCCTCGCGCGTCGCATGGGCCGGGAGGAGCGTGGTCAGCCTCAGCCCTTCCCCCTGGATCGCCCCTTCTGCCTTTAGGCCCTGCTGGACCATCCGGTTGAGTTCGCCGCGCGCTGCACGACCCGATGAGTAGATCGCGGTACGCTCGCGGTCTTCTGGCGATAGCTCCAGCCATTTCTGCGCGGTGACCTTGAGGTGGTCTGCGCCAGCTTCGACCACACGCTCGCCAAGCGAGGCAAAGCTTTCCTTGAACATTCCGGCGCGCGCGAGGCCAGCGGCTTCCTTCATATGTTCGGTGCGCTGCCGAAGGCTGGTATCGATGCGGGCTATGGCGGGGTTATCGGACTGGATCAGCGAAAAGCTTTTGCCCGCCTCGATCGGCTGCAGCTGGGCCCGGTCTCCGATCATGACCAGCTTTTCAACCCCAAGCCGGTTGGCGATCGTGAGCAGGTCATTCATCGGCTTGTTCGCAACGAGCGAAGCCTCGTCCAAGACCAGCACTTTGCCGCGCAAGGTCTCTCGTGATGCCTCGAACTTCGGACCTGAGCCCTCAAGCGTGGGCCGCAGATGCTCATTCACGAAGGATGAGACGGTTCTTGCTGTGATACCCTGCCTGACAACCTCACCGTCCGGCCCCCGGATCGCTGTATCGCTGCGAAGATCGCTCACCATCTTGTTGGCAAAGGCGAGCCCGATCACCTCCCTTCCCTCCTGATGAGCTACGCTTGCGATGGCCGAAATGATTGTCGTCTTGCCTGCGCCCGCGACACCCTGGATCACGATCGTGCGGTCCTTGCTGGCCAGCGCCAGAGTTCCCGCGGCAATCTGCTCGGCATTGAGCTCGTGGGTGCCCGCTACTTGCCGCAAGCGCCCGGGTGCCTCGGCAGCTTCAATGATGGCCTGGCCTGCGCCCTTTCCGGCGGCGACATTGGCAAGGGTTGCCCGCTCGATTGCGACATGCTCGGGCGTGGTGAATCTCTCAGGCCTGCCATCGAGCCTGTCGCTCTTGCCCTCGAGCACCCTCCCGTCGGCCACCAACACGCCAATCCTCGCTTCAACCCCATCAGCGGTCACACCCTTCACCCCAAGGTCGAGCGCGGTCTTGACCAGCTCGCCCCGGGTCCAGGAGGTTTCACGTTCGCCGATGATCCTGATCGCAGAAGCGGTTGCCATCTCAGTGCGCAGCTGCGTGGGCGTCAGAGTGATCCGTTGCAGGCCATTGGTTGTCAGTGTGTCTGCTGGCCGAGTGTAGAGCTTGGCGCTGTCGCGGAGCGCACTAAGAGTCTCCTGGACACGCTGCGGCGACCCCAAAGGGCTTTCACGCCCCTCGGAGCCGCGTTCCCGCGCCTGTTCGACCAGCGCCTTGGCATCGAACCCCAGCCCGGCAGCGCGCCTCGCCCATTCCTGCCGAAGCGCCTGCTTATCATCCGGATTGAGCTTGGGATCGCGGGTGCGCTTGGTGATTTCACGCAAGGCTTCTGTGTCGTTAGCGCTCTTCCCGAGTTTCTCGGCCGTTGCCAGAATGGTCAGGCGACGCTGGCTGAAGGCTTCGATCACATCGCGCGCCACGCCCTTGATCTCGAACTGGCCGTGCTTGCCCGTGATCTGGGTTTCGTAGCCGAGCTTCTCGAGGTTCGTCCGCAGCGCGGCGTTGTAGATGGAGCCAAGGACTGTGTTGTTCTTCCAGATCTCTCCGTTCCACAGCGCCTTCCAGTTGCCATCCTTGTCTTGGGTCATCGCGGCAATGACAGCATGGGTATGGTTCTGCGGGTCCAGCGCCCGGCTCGTGTCGTGCTGGAACAGGGCATAGAGGAGCTTGCCTGTGACCACGCCCTCGCCGTTGGCATTGCGCGAACGATCGCGGGCCTGCGCATAGTGCTTCTCGAGATAGGCCATGGTCGCCTTGACGGCGGCCTGCTGTGCATCGAGAATCCGTTTGTCGCCGCCCAACTGCGCCAGCAGGCTGGCTGACTTCGGCATCGAGAATGTGAGGTCTATGCCCGAGCGGCGGTTTGCATTGCCATTTACGACCGTGTCATCGGGCAACTTGCCATCGAGGACTTTTTCGAAGTCTTCCTTGGCAACTGGGCCTGCAAGCCCGAGCGCTTTCGCGCCCTCGCCACCCCATTCGCTAAGCTCGGCAGGACCATCGCCGACATAGTAGTCGTCCTTGGCAAAGTAGTTTGCGGCGCCGCCTGCAGATGCGACCGATGCGACCGACAGCATCTCAGGCCACCCTTGCCTGCTCATGCTGGAACATCGGCCGCGAAGCATCGCCCAGCAGAAGCCAGGCGGCATCGATGCGGAACTGTTCGCAGATGGCAGCGATCAGGCTGGAGGGCGGATCCCTGTGCCCACCTTCATAGTTCTTGATGGTCTTGTCCGCGATCCCGAGCTGCAATGCCATCACGTGCTGGGAGATACCCAGAGCCGCTCGGACGGTCTTTATCCGCCGCCCGATCGTACCGGCACAATGCGGGCACATTGACGGGGACACATGGCCAGTTTGCGCGGCCGCGCTCATCGCCCAAGCTCCTGATCATCGTCGATGGAAGGGTCCTGACGGCTCTGCTTTTCGTTGCCGATGCCGCGCATGTTCTCTTTGGAAAGCTCGCTCTCCTGCGCGTCTGCCCTGCTGTTCTGCGCTCGCCCCTTCGGCCCTTCGATCTTCGCTTGCGCGCCGCGCTCTTCGCTGTCGCGCATGGCAAGGTTTTGCCGGTCGCGCTGGTCCTTCTTGCCAGGGCGGTTATAGCCATACAGCTCCCCTTGCGCTGGCTTTCGCTCGAAGTCTGCCCGCTCCTCTTCATCCTCAATCTTGCGTGTTACCTCCTCCTCGGTCAGCTCGCGCTCAGGGTTCAATGGCCCCTCGATCGCCTCCCTCAGCTGCTGCGCCGCCCGCTCAGCCTCACTCAGCGCGACCTCTTCGCGATCCTTCCGCTCCTTAGGCGCGATGTCAGGTTGTGCGCCTTCCCTATCCCCACCCCCCAATTCCGCGATATCCCCGGACGGTGGGATGTATTCGGCGGCGCGCATGTCGGTGACACGCTCGAAACCCTTGGCGCGGGGTTCGTAATCCTTCCACGTCAGCCTGATCCTGGCAGCGGGGAAACCGTCGGGGAATTTCACGAACCCGTGCATGCTGGGCAGGTCGCTGATGTCGACCGGCATGACGAGTTCTTCGACGTTGGTACGAGGCGTGATCGTCGAGGCGTCGCGGTTGTCATTATAGCCGTAGGAATAGGCTTCATCCATGATCCGGACCTGACGGTTGCCAATGAACTCGGAGCATCGCCGCGACGTCTCGGGATCGGCCGTCTTGAGGATCAGTTTGGTGCCCGCCAGCGAGGCCAGATTGGTAGCTCCGTTCTCGCCATAGGTTTCTTCAAGCTTGTCGAAGGAATGCATGCCAAGCACGAAGGCTCCGCCAAACGCGCGGGCGGTCTGAAGACCATGATCGATCGCCGGGAGACGATGCAGCGCATGGACTTCGTCGATGAGAAACCAGGTGCGCAGATCTCGGGTCCGTCCCATGTGGAACAGCGCATTGACGGCCAGGTCCATCCACAGCGTCAAAAGCGGGCGATTGAGGACCAGGTCCGGGTGCGTGGAAGTGATGAAAAGGATCGACCCTTCCTTGACCTCGGTGGTCATCCAGTTCTTGATTGAGAAGCCGGTTTCGCCCGGAGGAGGTTCGGGCAGGAAGCGGAAAACATTCGCATTGGCGATGAAGGTGGTCCGGATCGACTCTGCCATTTTGGCAGCGGCGGGTGACATCATCGGACCTGCGATCGTGCCTTCAAGTTGAGCATGGATCGTCTTCAGATCCGACTGCATCAGGAAGTAGGAAAGCGCGCCATTTGAGCGCACGCCCATCTTGATCATTTTGACGCACATCTCGACGAACAGGGTGCGTGCCGACTTCTGCCAGAAGTCATCTTCCGCGCTATGGCCGCTGGGAACCAGCGCTGTCGCAGCGCTCATGAATTCGGCGTAATTGTCGCAGTCGTTGAAGATCGACCATGGCACGCAGCGGCGATCCATCGGGTTGAGGATGATGTCCGTTTCGGCATCATAGAAGCTTTCGACGAAGGTGCCGGTCAGATCGAAAATGACGCAGCGATGCCCGCGTTCACGCGCCTGCGTGACGATCTTCTTCAGCTCGGTCGTCTTGCCAGCACCGGTAGTACCGATGAACATCGCATGGCTTTGCTCAAGACGCCAAGGAACCGGCACACCTGCCAGGCGGTAAGGCGCATGCAGACCCGCCCGAACACGGTCCTTCAAGGGCTCTGCGAGGATCTTGTCGGGGTCCACTGGTGGCGTGCGCTTGCGGCACTCGCTGATATGCGCTTTCCAGTTATGGCTGGTGATGGCTTGGGCCAGTTCGCTGTGTGTCACAAGCACGGCCCCCCGCTCATGGCGCTCGGTCAGAATGTCGGTGCCGCGCCGTTTCGAAAAGTCGACGAACCAGACGGTCAATGGGACGCAGATAAAGGCTGCACCAAGACCCGCAGAAATGCTGACCTGCACAGCCTTGGCCCACGCCCTTTCCACTGCAGGATGATAGGGCACCATGGACATGGTGCCTTGCACCATCTGACCCGATGGAAGCGTCAGGTTTACAGGCTTGTTCGGATTGAGCTGAACCCAGCCCCAAGCCTCGGCGTAGAGCTTCATAAGCACGAGCTGCACCTCGTGGTTCTTGAAGGTCAAACTGACGAGGGCACACAGCAGAAGAATGGCGGTTCCGACCCAGACGTAGAGGGGCATTCTGATGCCCGCCCAGGTCATCAGGATTTCATGGTGGAACAGCTGCGATCCGCGCGTGAAATTGCCTGCGTTCCGCTTCACTTTTCCGCGCGCGGAAGCGTGGGTGAGAGTGGCAGCTTTTTTGCTGAACCTGATGTCTTCAGCCATGATGCTCTCGCACGTTGGAGAGCGCCTGAGCGATCAGGTGTTCGGCATCAGCCGGATATTGCTCCTGGACGATGAGCGAGAGCGCAAGCTGGGTATGCTCGAGGATTGTAACAGCCCGCTCGGCATTGAGCGATAGTCCCGCCTTCAGGAGCGGAATACCGACTTCAAGGGCAATGCGGATGGCTTCTGACCGCGATACACCGCGGCTTGCCGCAAGTTGATCGACGACGTCGATCATCCTTGGGCTGAGCGTTACACCGACGCTCTGAAACTGTTTCTTTTCCACTACCACACCTTTTCAGGCGTGGTTCGTCTATCGCAGGACCGAGTATATAACGCTGCAGCCCCCTTGCCAAGAGCTTAGAAGATGCAGCCCGGTGCAGCGCTAAGCCCCTGTATTTTTATATTTATGATGGAGCACTGGACGGTATGCAGCGGACTGCACCGTGCGAATTTCGAGCAAAATCTTACCTAACTGATTGTGAAATATGCAGAACTTCGCTGCATCAGCCTACCGCGCAGCGGTGTACGGTGTGCATAAAATTAGGGACTTAGGCCCTGTGCTAGGTTCAGTGCCATAGGGGGATCACTGGCCCAGCTGGTCTTCCGGGGGGAATGTGCCGGCGAGCCGGACTCGCGAACTGACCACAGACGTTTGGCCTGCCTCTGTGGACCGCTGTGTCACGTCATTGGCACCACGTTCGATCAAGGTGGGCGTCCAATTTGGGCATGCTTCGAGATGAAGTATCGCGAGAGCAGCAAGCAAAAAAATGCCTCGAACAGACCCTGCGATTGGTGCATCTTCGCATGGTCTTTCAAGGCTTGGAGGAATGCGCAATGGTGTCGAAACTTGAACGCGAACGATCTGCCCTGGCAGCAGCGGAAAAGGAGCTGGAGGAGCGCCGGCAGAAGCTTGCAGAGCTTGAGCGTGAGGAAGCAGAACGAGAGCTGAATCGGCTCATCAAAAAGGTCGGTCAGGATACGGCGATTGCCCTTCTGGAGCTAGCCGTCAAAGTGAAGCCAAAGGTAGCGATTTCTGCTCTCGAAAAGCTCGGCGGGTGAGGCCTGATTTTTGCCGAGTTGGGCGGCGGTGACCACCGCCCTGTCTCGTCAGAATTCATCGGCCATTTTGCCTGTAGCGGTGTAGACGATCTGATCGATCAGGTGCATCGGCAGCTCGCCATAGTCTCCCTCCTCAATGAGGATGTACCCGTCCCGGGTCTCGACGACATGGACGTCGAAGAATGTGTGGTAGGAGCGCCGCTCAGCTTCGAGCGTTTTTTCATCAAGGGCGATGATGTTGGGATTGATCTGGCGAAGCACTGAAATGTCGTCTTCGTAGCTTTCTGTTGTGTAGCACATGACCTTGCCTCCTGGCGCTCGGCGGCTCGTCCGCCATGCCATGAAACAGCGCCCCGTCAGTGTGCTGGTCACCGGAGCGAAGCGGAGGCTTGACCGCTAATTTTTCGATGGTGCGGAAGCCGGCGCAGCACGGCTTCTCGGTCGGGAAATTAGTGGTTGACCAGTATGCTGGCGGGGTGCTCATGGCGATGGTGGTGGACGTGCCTGCGGCGGGAGGCATGCGTTACCAGCGACTTCGCGAAAGCTATGTGCCGGAATGTGGTTGTTCGGCAGTGCCGTGACCCAGGGGGCATGAAAAAAGGGCACCGCGGCAACGTGCCGGGCACCCTTTTCCACCTCGATCCTGCAGGAGGCAATTTGCAGATCGAGCGTTAAACATGGCGACGAGTTCAGTCGGTTCGTGGCTGCTCGTGAACTGCTGTCCGGATAGTCATGAGGTCCATTCGAGCAGCGGATGTTGCTCTCCACAATCGGTGGCGGCGATGAACGCGAGGCTTTCGAAGAGCGGAGTGATTCCTGCCTTGGCGAAAGCCGCATAAGTCCGGTGATCCTCGAGCGCTGTCCCAAGCTTTTGCAGGGACAGTTGGCCAGATTCTTGGCGGTGGTAGCCAAGCGAGGTGAGCACCTTTGCAGCAAGGTCGCTGCTCATTGTGATGTCGCCTACCAGTGCAATGTGCTCACTCACCCGCATCGTGATCGGTGCGTCGTATTGGTGGTGCTCGATCCGCAGCATTCGTCCAAGAAACTGTGCTTCCTCGACGATCGCGATCATTTCCGGGCGATGGTCGAAACAGGATGCGAACTCGGCGATCGCAAGCGCGTTGGCATTGATCTCGAAGTTCAGGGGCGCGGCCAGGAATTCGCCTGGGTCTGCATCGATCGTGCTGTTGGCGGTGTGCAGTCTGCGCATCAGTGCTGCGAGCTCTGGCGGGCATATCTGAGCCGGTTTCGAATTGAGCCTTGTCTCGATATCCTTGACGCGGAATGTGACGAGCATCTTTGCCTCCTGTCGCTGCTCGTCTCCTCCATCCCCCTCTTCTTTCTCACTACCTGAGCTGGTGGCAGAATGCCGCCAGGTGGTTCTGGTTCACCCCAAGGATGGCTGGTCGACCCATTGTCCGGGTGTGGCAGTTAGTGCGGCAGCGATGCCCGCAAGATGCAAAGCATCGAGCATGGGCAAGGCGCGCCGAGCCAAGGCACAAGCGCGCCTGATAAACTCAGGGGATCGCGATGCTCGCGTCAGCGGGCGAAGGGGGTTCGATGCCCCCAGAGCCCGCCCCTTGCGCAAAAGAAGAGCGGAAGGCCCCGGGATAAGCCGGAGCCTTCCGAAGAGCGCTCACGCAAAGTTGCGCGACCGAACCTGCGCCTGATCACTGATCCGGCGGATGTGCAGCGGCACGCCTGCCTGACGGAGGCGCTGTGCAAGGTTGGACTGGATGCCCGACCCTTCACCGATGATCGCTTCAACAGGGTTCAGCTTAACGATGCTCTCGTTGCGCAGGAACGGAGCCCGGTTGCCGTGGCGCTGATCGGGGACGAACAGGATCGTGTTGACCCCGTTCTGCTGCGCCCATGCACCGGCCATGGCGTCGACGCCCTTGCGCATGCCGGTCGTGCCCAGGACCATGTTCGGGATCCGCGACTTGATGTCGTCGAGGATAGCCCAGATCATCGCAAAATCGTGCCAATCCTTCTGGCCACCTGACACGATCACCAGCGGGCCATCGGGCTGGAATTGTGCCCTGCGATCCTTGGCGCGTGCGGCGAGGAAATCGCGTGCCTGCACCTGGCTTGCGGTAACCCCGTTCTTGCTGACTTGCGATCCCCGTGCGGCCGTGAAGGGGCGACCGGTTTCGACCCGGTAGACGTCCGCTGCATGATCGCGCATCGCCTCGAGCGCTTCGCGGCATCCTTGCAGTGTCTGGCAGAGCTGTTGTGTTTCCTCGAGCTCGACAGCGTAAATCTCCGAAGGGTCGAAGTGGCGGGCCATTTCGCCCAGCTTCTTTGCAGCATCGTCCTCGCGACCTTCAGCCAGGCGTGCGGTCATGTGGAAGGAGTTGACCATGCCCCAGGCGAGTTGCTGCGCAAATTCCTCCATGCGCGTGTCCTTGAGGACATCGAAGATCGTTCCGATTGCCATCTCCACGGCGCGGCGCGCCATGTCGGGATCCGGCATCTCTGCGGCGATTGGAGCCTCGATGATGTTGAGCTTTGCCAGATCGCTGTGTTCAAGAAACGCTCCGTCATAGGATTCCGTGATCCCTTCACGAGCATCGGCGAGATTGATCCGTGCCTGAGCCAGATCTGCGAACGAATTGAAAAAAGTCATAAAAGCCTCCGATTTTTGAAATCGTCCCCACATTGGGAACAGCCAAAAACCCATCGGGCCGGACGAACCGTGTCAGGGACGGCGAGCTCGTCTCGCCGCCGCCATGGCGGGCGTGGGGGAACCGATTTTCTGCCAAGCGTGGCGCGAGCGCAGCGAGACAGCCGCGATTGCTGAAAATTGGGGGGACCGCGATCCTTGACCAAGGGGCGGCCGCCGATAGGTTTCGGCAGGTGTTCCTGTGTGTGTGGAAGAGACGTTCCCGCCCTCGAGCAGGTGAGACGAAGGCAGGGCCGGTCAGGCGCTTCAGCGCCACACCGGGCCGCCCCTTCGGCCCTGCGAAGGGGTTACAGCGGGAACTCCCCCCATCTTGAGAGACCGTTTGGCGGGGCTGGTCGCAAGACGACGGACTGTCAGGGATGATGCCGCAAAGCGGGCATCACCGCCACGCGGGCGGTGAAGGCAAGCGCAGCGACAGCCTGAGCCGATCCTTGACCGGACGGAGGATACCGAATGACCCGCCTGCTCGCAGCAGCACGCATTACGGTCGGAAAGCTCCGAGCGCGAACGCCTTCCTGGCAAGGAAAGGCGCGTTCGCGGGTAAGGGGCGCTGCCCTGCCCGCATGGGCGGCACTTAGCGAACGAGCCCATTGTCGGAGCCCGCATTGACGCTATGTTCGGGCCATGGCCGTCTGGCAGTTCGTCATCAACCTCATCCCTGCCTCTGCGGCGCGTATCGCAGGGGTCCACGCAGCACGGATGAGCCGCGGGCAGCTCGAGGAAGTTGTTCTGGCACTGCCCATCGCAAAGGCGGATGCGCTGTTCGCAAAACTCGACATGCTGCTGCCCGAGAAGCCGCGATCGTACACCGGTCTCCGGGTGTGGGGTGACGAACCTGCGGACGACATTCAGGTGAGCTTCGATGACGAATTCATCGAAGAAATCCAGGTCCGCTTCGACGCGGCAGATCTCTCTTTGCCTTTGGTCGGCGGGGTCTGCGACGTCGCGCGGCAACTCGACTGCGTCTTTGCAACGCCGGAGGGTGCGATCATTCAGCCAAGCAGGGAAGCTGTCGTCAGGACGGTTCTGCAATCAGACGCAGCGCATTTCGTGAGAGAGCCACAGGGCTTCATCGAAAAGGCGGTCCGTCTGGATCAGGAGGACCGATAGGGTCCATACCAGTGGCGGGCCACATTAAGTGACGAGCAGGAGCCGTACTTGAAGCAGACCGGCAGCTTCGTGCAGTTTGCCGCGGAAACGACAATAGCCGAGATGGCTGCGGCGGCGGTGTCTATGCACAGTTCGCACAGCAGATTCTGGCAATCTTGATCTCACCTGATGCCTCCTTGGCCAACACCTCGGAAAGAGGGACGGCTTGTTGCGGAAAGACTTGATGAATGCCTCGATGGCACGGCTTGCACACAGCATGTCGATGAGCTTCATCCGTGTATCGCTTATCGCCACGCTCAAAATCATGATGAGTGTCCGCACATCCGTCGCTAAGCGTTATGCTGCAGCGTGCGCAAACGGAATTCTCTTCGCGCGTTTTCTTGCGCCGTTTGCGCTCCGACCCACTGACGTTGGCCATATCTCATCTCCTTTCAAAGGTCTGATAAACGAAGAAGTTTGAAACGTGAAATCGCGCGCGGCAACTCGGCCGCGAGCGGCGGAACCGAGAGCCGGCGGGCCATCAGAAACGCAATGCCCCGGCGCAGCCCGAGCCGCTTGAGAGCGCCGCTCATCAGGCGGCAGCGCGCAAGCGTGGCCAGCGGCCAAATGCGTCAGCGATCGTCACCTGAAGGACCGAGACCTTTCAGGGGCTCGGTGAAGCCTTGGGTGCGCGAAGCCTTCGTGAAGACGGGGCCGCAGCGCACGGGGCGGAATAGAGCGCGATCCCGGCCAGAGGTCGGGAGACGCCACCCACTGTTTATCCTGCGAGGGGGCAACCAAGTTTGAAGCAAGGCCGCTTGCATGACGGTAGCCTCATGCAAGGCGCGCGTACGGAAGATGATACATCAACCACTCCGCTTGCCAGAGCACCATTTCCTAGCCAGAGGTCCGTCGCGCCGCTGCAGCTTCCTCATTTGAGGGGCGCCTTTCGCCAGCATCTATGCGCGCTTTGGCAGCTTCCCAGATGGCTGGTATTTCATCGAAAGCCGCTTCGCCTGCTTCCCAGTAGTATTGGAAGAATGCCTGGATCAGCGGCAGCCGGACCGAGTAGAGGTCATCGGTTGCAAAGCCAATGTCGAAGCGGATGATGGGCGCGAACGGGTAGCTTCGGTTGGTGGGTTCGATCTCGGGGTTAGTGGCGAAGGCGAGCGATTTTTCGATCACCTTTTCTCTCAAGATTTCATAGATCGGCTCAATGCCCTGGTCCCATTCGACGTCTTCGATGGCCTTGGTTAGGCGATCGAGCGTTTCGCTCCGCGAGGCCCATGCCTCATCGGGAAGGGTTCGGATGGCGGCTATGATCGCCTTTTGTTGTGCGTCGAGCACGGTTCGGGAGAAGTCGCGCCATTCGTCCCAGATGGCTTCGTCGTCGTGGACGTGGTTCTGAGCTGAACTGAAATACTCGGTCAGCGCTTGTCGGACGATTTCGGATCGATCGTGCCGCTGGTACTGGGCTGCGTTATCCAGATGCTCCTCGAGCTGTTCGTCGAGATTTACCCTAAAGAGTGCCATGATGTCATACTCCTCAGCTGCAATGTGCGGGATTATTGCGCTTTTTTGCTTCGGCGCAAAGTGTCTTGTTATTCGGTTTGCGGGTCTTTCTGATCAGGCCGATTGCGCAACCCCGCAGCACGCTTGACAACTAATGTTCTTATGATGTTCTGCCGTGGCTATGGGCAGCAAGCGTCTCGATACGGTGGCCGATCTGGTTCGCCATGGCCTCAACGCACAGGTTGAATGTCTCGCATGCCGCCGCGTTGTGATCGTTCCGGCGGCCAAACTGCGAGACCGATGCTTTGCCAAATCCATCCCGATGAAGCTGGAGATCGTCGCGCGGCACTTGCGCTGCAGCTGCGGTCACCGGGGAACCAAGCTGGACGCCACCGGTGTCCAGCTGTCGCCCCCCTGAAAGGGCTCGGGCGACGCCTGCGCGCCGCCCCTCCCGGTCAGAGAAACTCGACGTTCTCGGCGATGATCTCGCAGCCATAGCGGTCATTGCCTTCGGCGTCCTGCCAGCGCGAGTAGTGGATGCGGCCCGTCACGGCGAGTTGGTCACCCTTGGCCTTGTGCTGGCGCAGCGGGAGCCCGAGGCCATTGAAGACGGTGACCTTGTGGAATTCTGCATCCTTGACCGGGTAGCCGGTTCCCGGATCCTTCTGGACCTTGCCGTCGCGGATGACCGGACGCTCGGTCACGAGGATCAGTTCGGTGATGCGGGTGTCGCTGCGGTCGCGGGCAACGGGATCCTTGGCGAGACGGCCGACGAGGTTGACGATGTTCATTGCATGAGCCTCCTTGGTGCCGACGGCTCGTCCGCCGGTGCCCTTATCGAGCCTCGGCGAGAGAGCTGGGACACCGCGCGCTGCGGCGCGCGGGAAACCTCAGAAAGCGAGATGGTGCGGGCAGCCCGGCTTGCCGGGCAACACGGCTCGCATTTCTGCAGGTTGGCCCTAAGCTCGACCAGAGAGGCAGGGGCACTGGGCGGCGGACGTGCTGTTGGCACAGGAGCTTATCGCACGCCTGGACATCGACCTCGCCGCGTCTCGGCTCGCAGGAGCTTGCTGTCGACGGTGATGATCGCAGGATCGATCGCCCGTCCTCACCGATTTTAGGGAGCGAATAGACTCTTTGTGGCTGTCGTCCGGAAGACCCGATTTTGGCTACCTGGGGTGCCGATCCCCGAAGTTGCCGCCATACTGGCCTTGATGCGGGGTCAGACATGGCTCCAAGGGGGCTGCCTGTCTCTGCGTTGCGGCAATCAATCGCGATCGACGGCAGCGGCGCCCCAGGCTGCGATGGCATCGATGGTCTTTGCCGTGAACCGCGGTGGGAGTCGTCCGGCAATGTACCCGGGCTGCTTCATCAGGGGTCTGATGTCGAACCCGGGCCAGGTGAACCGGTTGAATTCCGAAACGACAATGGCGCTGCCCGGAGCGAGCCCGGCTGCGCGTGCGATCTCATCGGGGATTGCGACAGCGTTCTTGCGCCCCTCGCCCTTGGTCGTGATCGCCGCGACCAGGTAGCGTGACCCTTCCACACCAACGACGACGACAAAGCGTTCCTTGACGCCTTCGTCGCGGCCCCGTCTCTGCTCTTCCTCGAAGAGATAGACGTATCGGAGGATATGGCCTGCGGCGGGGCGGTCAGTCTTCCCAGCGGTCATTGGCGAGTTCACTGGCCGAAGGCCGTGCATTAGCGAAAGCCTTGCGATCGGCTTCGGTCATGTCGGACGAAGCGACAGCTTCGATATTCATGTGGCCGGCGATCACACCGCGTGCTGCCTGTTCAAGATGGCGGAAATATTCGCTATCTGCGATGACATGTCGCTCGCGCCCATGGCTGGTGAGGACGACCGGCTGTTTGGTTGCGAGATCAAGGAACTCGCCGGTGTTGTTGTGAAACCGGGTCAGGGGAATCCTGGGGTGCTCATTCGCCGTCGCTGGCATGGTGGTATCTCCTCTTGGCACCAAAATAGCAATTATTGCCAAAATAGCAAGATTTCTGTGGCGACGCTTGCCGCGCTAGCCGTCCACCTCTGCCGCCAGCAGCTCAGGCAACAAGGGGACGAGGCCCGCATCAATCGCAAAGCCCAGTGTCCGTGCGAGGCGGCAGGCTCGCGCGATTGACCCGTCTGGAACATCTAGCGCCGTTTCAATGTGCCCAAGGGTTTCACCAGCGCATGGCTCACAGACCGCGTGAAGCTTGCCCGGCTCTGCGGTGATAGCAAACGGCCAGGTCATCGCGACACCGACAACCCTCTCATCGAGGATGAGCAGCGTATCCCCAGCAGCAATAGTCTCGTCGGTCTGCACGGCGTCGTAGGCATTGCCCGTCGAGGCGAAGGCATGGATTCGCCAGGCGCTGAAGGCGAAGCGCTCGCTGTCGGTCAGCATGGCACGGCCCCTTCGGAAAAGGCGCGCTGTGCCGCTTCCGGAAAGGCTGCGGTGAGGTTGCGATGGATCGGCCCGGAGGATTCTGGAAAGAATGCCCCGGTGGTGCTCGGCCGTGTGATCCGCAGCGCGCTTGCGACGGCATCCACGACGAAACTCACAAGCTGATCGCTGGCCGTCAGCTTGCTAAATTCAGGCGGTGCGAACCCGGCCTGATGCCAGAAGGCGATGCCGATCTCGAGGGTCTCGAGATAGCTGGCATGGCTGCCATCGTCCTGTTCGTCGTCGACGCTCGCCTCGACCGTCCGGTAGGTCCCGAAATCATGGGCGTTAGCCTTGATCCGCAGGGTGATCCCGGCGGGCGGAGGCCCGGCGACCGCGATCAGCGCAGCCCTGTAGAGCGTGACTTCTGCGGTATTCACGAGGTCGAAGTTCGGGGTGTGGCCGATCTGCGCGCAGTCTTCGTTCCACGGAGCCCCGCCAAGATCGAGAGTCCAGTTTGTCTGTGCCATTCAAGCCTCCTTTGCTTGAACGGCACCTCCCCCTTCTCTTTCGCAGGCAGAGTTTCCGCTGCAGGTCGGCTCGGCTTGCAAGCACCGGGCAAAGAAAAGGCCCGCCCGCGACGAATGCGCGGACGGGCCTTCCCGATGTGACCGGCGCGGGTCGCGGCACCGGTCACGGGGGGCTTGTCCCGGTCAGGCGTCGACGCTCGCGCGCGTCTTGCCCTTGGGTGCCGGAGCGGTGCTGTCGCCCAGACCGTCGCCGGTGGCAGCACCGCTGTCAACGCTGCGGTCGCTGGCCGGTTCGTCGCCGGTGGCAGTCAGCGGCGGCAGGGCGCCTTCACTCTCGCTGCCGAAGCCGTCGAGCGAGGCCTTGGGCTTCGAGCGGCGCCAGGCGACGTTGTAGCTGCCATCGTTCTGCTGGAACATGGCGACCGGGATCGGCGCCGAGAGGCTGGGATCGTCGATCTGGCCCGAGAGGAAGCACTCGCCGGTCTCGTTCGACGAGTATTCCCAGAGCGCGCCGATCTTGACCCAGCTGCGGCGGTCCGCCGAGAGCGCCATGAGGTCGAACTTGGGTGCCCGCTCGTTGGTGGATTCGAAGGCCCGCAGCGCAACCGTCGCGCTGAAGGTCAGGGTGGTGATGCGGCCGATGTGAACGCCTTCTGCGTTGGCCTTGAGGGTGCCGATGTTCATGTCGAAGTTCTCCTGATGCCGTCCGAACCCCTTGTCCGGAACACCTTCTCCCATCCCCCCTCTCCTCCGGGCCCCTGGCCCGGCCCGTGCGCCAGCCACCGCAGGCGCGCGTCATCCTGTCCAGCCCAGAGGGCTGAGGAGTCTCGATAGTTGGATTGGAGCTGAACCGGCCCTGCTACGAGCCAGGCCCGGTCTGTACCGACCTAAGCTTCGGGCTCGGACCCGTCCTTGATCTGGTTGAGGCGCGCCATGAACGCCTTGGCTTCGAGCTGATTGGGTCCATCGCGCGTGGCGAGGCAGGCCATCCTGTCGATCTCGAGCTGTGCGGCAAGACTTGCCTCGATATGGCAATAGGGCTCGAGCGCGCGGATTGCGTCAACCGCGCGGGGCAGCTCTCCGAAAGCGGTTCCGACCCATACGAGTTCGATTTCCTCCCCGTCTTCGTCAGGAGCGCTCAGAACCTGCGCGAAATAGGTCTGAAGCGGTCGGTCCCATCCGACATAGGCACTGGCAGCAGCAATCCCGTCACGAAGCGGTACTTTGTGCCTGCTCATGCGCTCGTTACCTCCCCACCCTTAACTGGGCCGATGCCCCGCGGCGCACTGACATGTCAGCCCCTGAACTCATCAGTAGTCCGCTGGCCGCATCAGCTTGATGACGCGCTGTGTCATCGCTGGATTGGCCGGATCCTCGGACCCGAATGCCAGTTCGGTGTCGTAATAGATCCTATGCAGGCCGGATCGGCTATGCCGTTGTTCCGTCAAACCCCACGGAGAACGCTACATGGAGAACTCGTCGTCAGATTACTGCCCCAAGACTTCTGTCATTGTCAGCGTTGAGCTCAGCAAGCGCAACTGGCTTGTTGCCTCGCTCTCGCCAGGAGCGGCGAAGCCTTCGCTGCGGACAATTCCTGCCGGGAACAGCGCGGCACTGATCAGTCACCTTCGCAATCTTGAGTGCAAGGCCGCTGATCGTATCGGTGAACCTGCCGCCATTCGCCTGTGCTTCGAGATTGGATATGATGGCTTCTGGCTCGCAAGGCTACTGCGGTCGAACGACATCGATACCTATGTGCTGGATCCCGCCAGCTTCCTCGTGTCGCGGCGAGGCAGGCGCGCAAAAACCGACCGGATCGACGCCGAAGCAATGATCGGGATCCTCAAAGCCTATCTCGCTGGCGACAAAAGCGTGTGCCGTGTCGTGGACGTGCCCTCTCCCGAGGAAGAGGACGCGCGCCGAGTAATGCGGGAGCGCGGCGATCTCGTGCACGAGCGCACCCGAATTATCTCTCGGATCAGGGGGCTACTTGCATTACAGGGCATACGATCTGTCAAAGCCATCAAGGGCGGTGACTGGTCAAAACAGCTCGACGACATGCGCACCGGCGATGGGCGGCCTTTGCCACCAAACCTTCGTCGGCAAATTGAGCGCTGTTTCGAACGGCTCGCGTTGCTCAACGATCAGATCAAGGACATCGAGCGGGACCGCGCTGAAGTTGTGCTCCATGAGGAGTCTACCTTCCCATGCCGAGAGAAAGCGGTTCGCCTTGAGCAGTTGAAGGGCATTGGTCCGAACAGCGCGGCAATGTTGGTTGCAGAGGTTTTTTGCC